>JAFAZW010000098.1 GCA_019239415.1 Alphaproteobacteria bacterium | reverse complement strand
GGCGGTGGCCGCGGCCGGGGTCGCACGGATCAGCTATGGCCCGTTCCCCTACCGCGCCGCTATGAAGGCGGTGAGGGAAGCGGCGGAGGCGCTCTATGGCTAAGGTGACCGGGCTCGGCGGACTGTTTTACAAGGTCGATGACGTTGAGCGGACCAAGCGCTGGTATCAGGAGATGCTCGGCGTCGGCGGCGAATGGGGCGCGATGTTCCAGTTCGCCGACGATCCCGGCGGCTCCAGCGTCCTCTCGCCCTTCGCCGATTCGAGCGACTATTTCGCGCCGAGCGAGAAGCCGTTCATGCTGAACCTCAGGGTCGATGATCTCGACGGCATGATCGCCGGTCTTGAGTCGAAGGGCGTCGAAATTCTCGGCCGCCAGGACGAATCCTACGGCCGCTTCGCCTGGATCCTCGATTGCGACGGCCTCAAGGTCGAGCTCTGGCAGGACGCCGCGGGGCAGGGCTGAGGGTCCTCGCCTGAGAGACCCGTTCGGGCTGAGCCTGTCGAAGCCCTGTCCTTCCCTTATGCGGGAGAATAGCAGGGCTGGGCTTCGACAATGATCAGGTGCAGACGTCCCCCGGACGTCTGCAGCCATGTCCGGGGGACATGGCGACCTGATTCATCAGCCCGAACGGTGCCGCGCAACTCTGCCGGCGCTCACAGATCGGGCTGGTGGACGAACACCTCGGGCGGCGCCCCCGCGCGCTCCGCGTCGAGCTCGCCGACGATCCAGTCTCGGAAGGCGCGGATCTTGCCGCGGTTGCGCTTGTGCTCGGGATAGACGAGCCAGTGGGCGCGCCGCTCGCAGGCGACGAGGCCGAAGGGCTGAACCAGCCGGCCGGCCGCCAGCTCGGCCTTCCAGAACATCGGCGTCAGCATGGCGAGGCTGTGGCCGGCCATCGCCGCCTGCCCCTCCGTCGCCTGCGAGTCGAGGCGGATGCCGGCATGCTCCTCCTCCGGCGCCGCGACTCCCGCCCGCTTCAGCCACAGCTGCCACCACTCGTCGTCGGGCGTGAAGCGCGGCACCGCCAGCACGTCCGCCGGCGTCTCGAGGCGGTGGCGTTCGAGGAACGCCGGCGCGCACATCGGCGTGAAATGGTGATGAAACAGGAAGCGGGCGCGCAGCCCCGGCCAGTCGCCGGCGCCCATGCGGATCGCGACGTCCGCCTCGGCGCGGGCGAAATCGACCAGGCCGTTGCTGGTCTGGAGCCGCACCGCCAGCTCCGGCCGCGCCATCTGGAAGCCGCCGAGATGCGCGGCGAGCCAGTTGGAGGCGAAGGTCTGGGCGGTGCTGATCACCAGCACGCCCTCATCCTCGTCGACGAGGTCGGCAAAGCCCTCGCCGATCCGGTCGAAGGCGTCGCTGACCACTGGCGCCAGTCGCCGTCCGGCCTCCGAGAGCGTCACCCGCCGCTTGGAGCGGACGAAGAGCGGCACCCCGAGCCGCTCCTCGAGCAGCTTGATCTGATAGCTGACCGCCGCCTGGGTGAGGCCCAGTTCGCCGGCCGCGAGGGTGAAATTCTCATGCCGCGCGGCCGCCTCGAAGGCGCGCACGGCGGCGAGGGGCGGCAGTCGTCTCATGAGCGTAACTAATAAGCTGAGCTTGTTACCTGTGTCGACCGTTTAGTTGGCGCTGCTGCAGCTGCACCTCTAATTTCACTCCTGTCGACCGGCGGAGCGCCGGCCGCTGAACAAGAGGAGTGATAAAATGCGCGATGCAATGGAGGCCCGGATGTGGGCCGAGCACGGCCACGCTTTCTCGACCGCGGTGGCTGGCCTCTTCTCCGCCGCGTGGACGGCGCTGAAGACGCTCAACGCGATCCAGTTCGACGCCCCGTGGAAAGCGGGACCCGATGTGCACTGCGGGTGAAACCCTCGCCCGCGGCACTTTCGCCAACAATCACGACCAGGGAGAACGACCATGAAGATCCAGACGCTGAAGTTCGCGGCCCTCGCCGCCCTCGCCGCCTTCGCCTCTACCGGCGGCGGCATCGCCGCCCTCACCGGTCCCGCCTTCGCGGCGGAGGTGAAGGCCCCCGCGGTCGTCGCCGCGACGGTGCGGTACGACGACCTCAACCTGCGCACCGCCGCCGGGGTCGAGCGCCTCAATGGCCGCATCCGCGCCGCCGCCGAGCGGCTGTGCGTCGAGCCCGGCGTCAAGGGCCTCGATGCGAGCCTGGCCGGCATCGCATGCCGCGATGCGCTGATCGCCGCCGCGGCGGCGCAGGTGCGCATCGCCGTCGAGGGCAGCGCCCCCGTCTATGCGGCGAATGCCGTCACCCTTGCGCGCGGCCGGTAAGCCCCCTCCGCCCGCGCCTCGAGCGAGCGTCACCCCGTCCCGGTGACGCTCGCTCGAACCTTTTCCGGAGGGCGCCGGCCGTCTAGACCCGGCGGGTGATCGTGCCCCGCCTTGCCCTCGGCCTCGCCGCGGCGTTAGCCCTGCCGGCGATGAGCGCGCCCCCCGCCCCGCCGCCCGCCGATCATCTGATGAAGTGGCCGGACCTGCTCCAGCGGCCGCGGCCGGAGCCGGACGCGACGGTGCGCTACGGCGCGGCGGCGCTTCAGGTGGTCGACCTGTGGCTGCCGAAGGGATCGGGACCGCACCCGGTCGTGCTGATGGTCCACGGCGGCTGCTGGCAGAGCGACGTCGCCGACCGGCGGATCATGAACTGGATCGCCGACGACTTGAGGACGCGCGGCATCGCGGTGTGGAACATCGACTATCGCGGCGTCGACCGCGACGGCGGCGGCTATCCGGGCACGTTTCTCGATGCGTCCGCGGCGGCCGACGCGCTGCGCAGCCATGCCGCCGCATACAGGCTCGACCTTCATCGCCTCGTCGCGGTCGGCCATTCGGCCGGCGGGCACCTGGCCCTGTGGCTGGCCGGGCGCCCGCGCCTGCCGCAGGACAGCCCGCTCCGCGCCCTGCACCCCCTGCCGATCCGCCACGTCGTCAGCCTCGGCGGCCTGCCCGACCTCGAGGAGGCGGCGCGGCCGCCCGGCAGCGGCTGCGGCACCGAGGTCGTCGCGAAAATCTCCGGGGGCGGCCGCTGGGCCGAGACGTCGGTGCCGCGGCTGGGGCCCCTCGGCATCCGCCAGCTGCTGGTGAACGGCATGCAGGATGGCATCATCCCGACCAACTACCCCGTCGATTATGCCCGGCGCATGCGGGCCAAGGGGGACCGGGTGGAGGTGCGGATGGTCGACCATAGCGGCCATGTCGAACTGATCGCGCCGGAATCGGCGGCCTGGGCGGTGGCGGCCGCGGCCATCGAGGCGGCGCTGCAGCGATGAGCATGAGCCGCGCCGACGCCCGCACTCTCGATGCCGCCGACCCGCTGCGCTCCTGCCGCGACCGTTTCTTCCTGCCCGAAGGCGTCATCTACCTGGACGGCAACTCGCTCGGCGCGCTGCCGCTGGCGACGGTCGGACGATCGCGCGAGGTGGTCGAGTCGGAATGGGGCGAGGAGCTGATCCGCAGCTGGAACAGCCGCGGCTGGATCGACCTGCCGCAGCGCCTCGGCGCGAAGATCGCGCCGCTGATCGGCGCGAAGCCGCACGAGGTGATCGTCGCCGACTCGACGTCGGTCAACCTGTTCAAGCTGATCGTCGCCGCCGCGGCTCTCTCGCCGGAGCGGACGGTGCTGCTGTCGGAGGCCGGGAACTTCCACACCGACCTCCATATCGCCAGCGGCGCCGCCGCGCTCGCACGGCTGCGGCTGGACGTCGTCCCGCGCGACGAGATCGAGGCGCGGCTCGGGCCCGAGACGAACCTTGCCCTCCTCACCCACGTCCACTTCAAGGGCGGTTACCGGTTCGACATGGTCGCGGTGACCGCCTTGGCGAAGGCCGCGGGTGCGCGCGTCCTCTGGGACCTCAGCCACAGTGCCGGGGCCGTGCCGCTCGACCTCAACGGCAGCGGCGCCGAGCTCGCCGTCGGCTGCGGCTACAAATATCTGAACGGCGGCCCCGGCGCCCCCGCCTTCCTCTACGTCGCGGAGCACCTCCAGGAGCGGCTGATCAGTCCCCTGCGCGGCTGGATGGGTCACGCCGCGCCGTTCGCCTTCACCGACGACTATGTCCCCGCGCCCGGCATCGCGCGCTTTCTCGCCGGGACGCCGCCGATCCTCGGCCTGGCCGCGCTGGAGGCGGGCGTCGAGGCATTCGCGGGGGTGCCGATCGAACAGCTGTGGGCGAAGTCGATCAAGCTGTTCGACCTGTTCGCGCAGCTCGTCGCGGAAAGGTGCCCGGACCTCCTGTGCATCTCTCCGCCCGAGCCGGAGAGACGCGGGAGCCATATCTCTTTCTCCCACCCGCACGCTTTCGAGATTTGCCAGGCGCTGATCGCCGACGGCGTCATCGGCGACTTCCGCGCGCCGGACGTGGTCCGCTTCGGCCTGACGCCGCTCTATCTCGGCTTCGAGGACGTCTGGGAGGCGGTGGAGCGGATACGGGACATATTGGAGAGCGGCCGCTGGCGCGATCCCACTTTCGCGGTCCGCGGCAAAGTCACGTGATTTGCACCGAAAAAGCGCTTGTGTCTTAGTTCAATAACACACATGATGCGCGTCGGCCCATGAGGTGCCGGACCAGGGGAGAGTTCATGAAGAAGACGATGATAGCGCTCGCGGCCGCCGCGGCGGTTTCGGTGGCCGGCGCGGCCTTTGCGGCGGGGGCGGACGTCCCGCTCATCCCCCGCGAGAAACTGTTCGGCAATCCGAGCCGGGTCGCCGGCCGCCTGTCGCCCGACGGGAAATATCTGTCATGGATCGCGCCGCGCGACGGCGTGCTCAACATCTGGGTCGCGCCGACGTCGAACCTCGCCGCCGCCAAGCCGCTCACCGCGGAGAAGGCGCGGCCGATCCGGTCCGGCTTCTGGTCGCCCGACAGCCGCCAGATCCTCTACATCAACGATCATGGCGGCGACGAGAATTTCCAGCTCTACAGCGTCGACGTCGCCACCGGCGTCGAACGGTCGCTGACCGCCTATCCCAAGACGCGGGCGCAGATCGTCGCCATCTCGAACCACGTCAAGGACCGGATGCTGATCGGCATCAACAACCGCGATCCCAAGTGGCACGACGTCTACAGCCTCGATTTCGCGACCGGGAAGCTGAGCCCCGTCCTCACCAACGAGGGCGGCTATTCCGGCTTCCTCGCCGACGACCAGCTGAACCTCAGGATCGCCACCAAGGCGCGGCCGGACGGCGGCAACGATTATTACCGCATCGTCGGCGGCAAGGTGGAGGCGCAGCCGTTCGAGCAGGTCGCGCTTGAGGACGCGCAGACGACGGCGCCGGCGGATTTCACCGCCGACGGCAAGACGCTCTACTGGGTCGACAGCCGGGGCCGCGACACGGCGGCGATCATCGCCAAGAATCTCGACACGGGGAAGACGACGCTGATCGGGGAGGATGCGCGCGCCGACGTCACCGGCGCCATCGGCGATCCGCAGACCGGCCGCATCCAGGCCTACGCCGTCAATTATTTGAAGAACGACTGGGTGCCGGTCGGGAGCGCCATCAAGGGCGACCTCGATTATCTCAAGGCGAAGGTGCCGGGGCAGATCGGCATCTCTTCGCGCACCGACGCCGACGACAAGTGGCTCGTCACCGTCGATCCCGTGACGGCGCCGGCCAGCACCTGGCTCTACGACCGCAAGACCAAGGCGCTGACGAAGCTGTTCGTCAGCCGGCCGGAGCTGGAAGGCGCGCCGCTCGCCCCGATGCGGCCGGTCGAGATCCGCACCCGCGACGGCATGACGATGGTCTCCTACCTCACGCTGCCGCCGGGGACGCCGGTGGACGCGCGCGGCCGCCCGGCCGCGCCGGTGCCGCTCGTCCTCTTCCCGCATGGCGGGCCGTGGGGGCGCGACGGCTACGGCTACAATCCTTACGCCCAGTGGCTCGCCAACCGCGGCTATGCGGTGCTGATGCCGAACTTCCGCGCCTCGACCGGCTTCGGCAAGAAGTTCCTTGCCGCCGGCAACCTCCAATGGGGCCTCAAGATGCACGACGACCTGCTCGACGCCGTCGACTGGGCGGTCGCGAACGGCGTCACCACGAAGGACAAGGTCGCGATCATGGGCGGCTCCTACGGCGGCTATGCCGTGCTCGCCGCGATGACGGTGACGCCGGACCGCTTCCGCTGCGGCGTCGATCTGTTCGGGCCGTCGAACCTCAATACCCTCTTGAAGACGATTCCGCCTTACTGGGAGGCGCTGCGGGCGCAGATGTACAAGCGCATGGGCGATCCGACGACGGCGGAAGGCCAGGCCGTGCTGAAGGCGGCCTCGCCCCTGTTCCGGGCGGATCGCATCACGCGGCCGCTGCTCATCGGCCAGGGCGCCAACGACCCGCGCGTCAACATCGCCGAGTCCCAGCAGATCGTCGATGCGCTGAAGGCCAAGGGAACGCCGGTCACCTACATCGTCTTCCCGGACGAAGGGCACGGCTTCGTGCGGCCGCCCAACAACATCGCGATGAACGCGGTCGCCGAGAATTTCCTGGCCAAATGCCTCGGCGGCCGGGCCGAGCCCATCGGCGGCGCGATCAAGGCGTCGAGCGGCAAGGTCGCCTATGGCGGCGAGTATGTCGACGGCCTGGCGGGCGCGGCCGGCCAATAGGGGCGGGGTGAAGAGGACGCGTACCTTTCGCCAAGAGGTACGTGTCCCCGGCCCCGGGGTCCTTGCGTTGCGCCCGGCGCCCCCTTCCACTATAGGCTGCCGCCTTCGCCCCGCCCGCGCGTCCGCAACGTGACGATGCGGACGGGGCGCATCGTTTCACCAAGCCGGAGCCGCCATGTCCCGCCGCCGCCAGGTCTACGAAGGCAAGGCCAAGATCCTCTACGAGGGTCCCGAGCCCGGGACCTTGATCCAGTATTTCAAGGACGACGCCATTGCTTTCAACGCTCAGAAGCGCGGCACCATCTCCGGCAAGGGCGTCCTCAACAACCGCATCTCCGAGCATCTCTTCACCCTGCTCGGCCAGATCGGCGTGCCGACCCATTTCATCCGCCGGCTGAACATGCGCGAGCAGCTGATCCGCCAGGTCGAGATCATCCCGATCGAGGTGGTGGTGAGGAACGTCGCCGCCGGCACCCTATCGACGCGGCTCGGGATCGAGGAAGGCACGCAGCTCCCCCGCACGATCATCGAATATTATTACAAGGACGATGCGCTGGGCGACCCGATGATCGCGGACGAGCATATCGCCTGCTTCGGCTGGGCGAGCCAGGAGGAGATGAACGACATCGCCGACATGGCGGTGCGCGTGAACGACTTCCTCTGCGGCCTGTTCGCGGCGATCGGCATCCGCCTCGTCGACTTCAAGCTCGAGTTCGGGCGCCTCTGGGAAAATGACTACGCCCGCACCATCCTCGCCGACGAGATCAGCCCCGACGGCTGCCGGCTGTGGGACATGCGCACCAACGAGAAGCTCGACAAGGACCGCTTCCGCCGCGACCTCGGCGGCGAGGCCGAGGCCTATCAGGAAGTCGCGCGCCGGCTCGGCCTGCTCCCCGAAGGCGAGAACATCGTCCTCGACCTCGACCAGCACCGCCAGAAAAAGGGCCGCTGAGCCGCCTTTGCTTTGCCTCCCGCTTGCGGCATGATCGCGTCTCGGCAGGGGGCTGAGGAGGGGTAATCATGACGCCGGGTCAAAGCTGCACCAAACTGATCCAGCAGTTCGAAGGCTGCGCGAAGAAGCGGCCGGACGGAAGCTTCGAGGCTTATCCGGACCCCGGCACCGGTGGCGATCCGTGGACGATCGGCTGGGGCAGCACGGGACCGGACATCCGCAAGGGTCTGGTGTGGACGCAGGCGCAATGCGATGCGCGTTTCGCCGAGCATGTCGCCGAGTTCGGACAGGGTGTCGCCGCCGCGATCGGCGACGCGCCGACGACGCAGCACCAGTTCGATGCGATGGTGAGCTTCGCCTACAATGTCGGCTTCGCGAACCTGCGCTCCAGCACCTTGCTCAAGAAGCACAAGGCCGGCGACTATGCCGGCGCGGCCGCGGAATTCGCGAAGTGGAACAAGGCGGCGGGGAAGGTGCTCCCGGGCCTCGTCAAGCGGCGGGCGGCGGAGGCGGCGCTCTACGCGAGCTGAGCGCCGTCCCCCGGCGGCTCACAGCACCTCGAACAGCCCGGCGGCGCCCATGCCGCCACCGACGCACATCGTCACCACCACCCATTTCGCCCCGCGCCGCTTGCCCTCGATCAGCGCATGGCCGGTCATCCGCGCGCCCGACATGCCGTAGGGGTGACCGATCGAGATCGAGCCGCCGTCGACGTTCATCTTCTCGTCGGGGATGCCGAGCTCGTCCTGGCAGTAGAGGACCTGCACGGCGAAGGCTTCGTTCAGCTCCCACAGACCGATATCGTCGACGCCGAGCCCGAAGCGCTTCAGCAGCTTCGGCACGGCGAAGACCGGCCCGATGCCCATCTCGTCCGGCTCCGTCCCCGCCACCGCCATGCCGACATAGCGGCCCAGCGGCTGCAGCCCGCGCTGCGCGGCCAGCCCCGCTTCCATCAGCACGCAGGCCGAGGCGCCGTCGGAGAGTTGCGAGGCGTTGCCAGCGGTGATCATCGCCTCCGGCCCCATCACCGGCTGGAGCTTGGCGAGATCCTCATAGGTCGTGGACGGCCGGTTCCCCTCGTCCTTGGTGAGCGTCACCTCCTGCATCGTCGTCTCGCCGGTCGCCTTGTCGGTAACCTTCATCTTGACCGTCGCCGGGACGATCTCGTCGTCGAACTTCCCTTCCGCCTGGGCCTGGGCGGTGCGCTGCTGGGAGCGCAGCGCGTAGCGGTCCTGCCGCTCGCGGCTCACGGTGTAGCGCTTGCCCACCACCTCGGCGGTCTGGATCATCGGCATGTAGACGCCGTTGTGCATCGACAGCAGCTCCGGATCCGGCCCGAGGCGCATCTCCGGCGTCTGCACCAGGCTGATCGACTCGACCCCGCCGGCGACCATCACGTCCATTCTGTCGACGACGATCTGCTTGGCGGCCGTGGCGATCGCCATGAGTCCCGACGCGCACTGCCGGTCGATCGACATGCCCGAGACGGTCACCGGAAGCCCCGAGCGCAGCGCCGCCGTGCGACCGATCGTCGTCTGCACGCCCTGCTGCAGGGCCGCGCCCATGATCACATCGTCGACTTCCGCCGGATCGATCTTCGCCCGCTCGACCGCCGCCTTGATGGCGAAGCTCGCGAGCGTGGGGGAGGGCGTCGCGTTGAACGCGCCCCGATAGGCCTTGCCGATGCCGGTGCGGGCGGTGGAGACGATGACGGCTTCGCGGGTGGACATGGAGTTGCTCCTAGGCGGCTCCCCTCCCTGCAAGGGAGGGGATGGGGGTGGGTAGGCGAGCGGAGCGAGACTTTTCGGCCCTCGGAGTTTCGACCGCCTTCGGCGGAACCCACCCCTTGCCCCTCCCTTGCAGGGAGGGGAGGCCTCCTCGCCATCTCATATGAACACCAGCCCGATCCAGTCGGCGACGAGGGCGGGCTTGTCCTCGCCCTCGATCTCGACCGTGACGGCGTGGACGAACTGGAACTGGCCGGGACGCTTCTCCTCGACGCTGGTCAGGACGAAGCGGCCGCGCACGCGCTTGCCGCTCCTCACCGGCGCCAGGAAGCGCACCTTCTCGAAGCCGTAATTGACGCCCATGCGCGTGCCTTCCGGCACCAGCATGGCGTCGGCGGCCATGCGGCTCAGCAGCGAGAGCGTGAGGAAGCCGTGCGCGATGGTGCCGCCGAACGGCGTCTGCGCCGCTGCGGCAGGGTCGACGTGGATGAACTGGCGATCCTCGGTCACGTCGGCGAACAGATCGATCCGCGCCTGGTCGACCGCGATCCAGCCGGAGACGCCGACTTCCCCGCCGACGCGGGCGCGGATTTCGTCGAGGCTGGCGGTTGGCATAAGGGGGGTCTAGAGCGCCCCGGACATGAGACTCAAGACCGTTGACGCCGACGCTACGGCATCCGCCCGCGCCGCCATCCGCCGCCTCCACCGCGCGCCCGAGCCGGAGGTGCTGAGGCCCCTGCTCGCCGATGCCCGCCTGACCCCCGATTCGCGCCGCCGCGTCGAGCACCGGGCGCTCGCGATGCTTGCCGAGCTGCGCGCCGCGCAGGGCTCGGGCTGGGTCAACCAGTTCCTCCAGGAATATCGCCTCAACACCTCGGAAGGCATCGCCCTCCTGTCGCTCGCCGAGGCGTTCCTGCGCGTGCCCGACCCGGAGACCGCCGACGCGCTGATCGCCGACAAGCTCGGCACCGCCGACTGGCGCGCGCACAAGGGCAAGTCCAACTCCGCGCTCGTCAACTCCGCCACCTGGGGCCTCGTCATCGGCCGCGCCCTCCTCGGCGAGACCGAGCAGGCGAGCGCCTTGAAGCGCCTCGTCGCGCGGATGGGCGAGCCGTTCGTCCGCCAGGCGGTCGGCGCGGCGATGAAGCTGATGGGCGAGATCTTCGTCATGGGCCGCACCATCGACGAAGCGGTGCGGCGGATGGAGCGCAAGGAGAATGCCGGCTTCACCGCCAGCTTCGACATGCTCGGCGAGGCGGCGCGGACCTTTCCGGATGCCCAGCGCTATTTCGCCGCCTACGAAGGCGCGATCCGCGCCGTCGGCAAGGTCGCGAAGCGCGGCCATAGCATCTCGGTCAAGCTCTCGGCGCTCCACCCGCGCTACGAAGTCGCGCAGTACGAACGCTGCGTGCCCTCGCTGATCGAACAGGTCGAGGCGTTGGCATTGCTCGCCAGGGACAGCGGCATCGCCTTCACCATCGACGCCGAGGAGAGCGAGCGGCTCGAAATGAGCCTCGACATCATCGAGGCGGTCGCCGGCCTCCCTTCGCTCAGGGGCTGGGACGGCCTCGGCATGGCCGTGCAGGCCTATGGCAAGCGCTGCCGGCCGACCCTCGCCTGGGCCGACGCGGTCGGCGCCGCCACCGGACGCCGCATCGCCGTCCGGCTGGTCAAGGGCGCCTATTGGGACAGCGAGATCAAACGCACGCAGGAGCAGGGCCTTTCCGAGTATCCGCTCTTCACCCGCAAGGCGGCGACCGACGTCTCCTACCTCGCCTGCGCCAGGGACATGCTCCAGGCGAGGAACATCTTCCCCGCCTTCGCCACCCACAATGCGCTCACCGTCGCCACCATCCTCGAATGGGCAGGCAAGAGCCGCGACTTCGAGTTCCAGCGCCTCCACGGCATGGGCGAGGGCCTCTACGAGAAGCTGGTGCGCGAGGAAGGCTACCATACCCGTATCTACGCCCCGGTCGGCGGGCACCGCGACCTCCTCGCCTATCTCGTCCGCCGCCTGCTCGAGAACGGCGCCAATTCGAGCTTCGTCCACCAGCTCGCCGACGAGAAGCTCACCGACGCCGATATCCTCGCCGATCCGGTGGCGAAGATCGCCGCGGTCGGTGGCACCCGCCACCCCGCCATTCCGTTGCCCAAGGACTTGTACGAGCCGCTGCGCTCGAACAGCGAAGGCATCGATTTGAACGATGCGCCGGAGCTGGCGCGGGTGGCGAAGGTGGTATCGTCACCCCTCCCCTTCAGGGGAGAGGCCGGGGGTGGGGGAAGTCACATCTCCGGCCGATCGAACCGGCCCCACCCCAACCCCTCCCCTGAAGGGGAGGGGCTTAAGGAAGCCGTCACCTCCACCGGCGAGCAATGGCGCGATTGCGCGGGCGAGGCGAAGGCGATGGTCGGCCGCGCGCTCGCCGCCTTCCCGGCGTGGGATGCGCAGCCCGTCGAGCATCGCGCCCGCTGCCTCGATCGCCTTGCCGACCTGCTCGAGCAGGAGCGCGACGCGTTGATGCGCATCTGCGTCCAGGAGGCGAGGAAGACGATCCCGGATGCGCTGGCCGAGGTGCGCGAGGCCGTCGACTTCTGCCGCTACTACGCCAACCAGGCACGCAGCGGGCTCCAGCCGCTGGAGCTTCCCGGACCGACCGGCGAGCGTAACGTGCTGCGCATGGCCGGCCGCGGCGTCTGGGTGTGCATCGCGCCGTGGAACTTCCCGCTCGCCATCTTCCTGGGGCAGGTGACCGCCGCCCTCGTCACCGGCAATGCGGTCGTCGCCAAGCCCGCGCCGCAGACCCCGGAGATCGCCGCCTATGCCGTCGGCCTCGCCCACGGCGCCGGCATCCCGGAGGACGTGCTCATCCTCGCCCCCGGCGGCCCCGACATGGGCGCCGCCTTGGTCGAGGACAGCCGCATCGCCGGCATCGCCTTCACCGGCTCGACCGCCACCGCCAAGCGCATCGCCCGCTCCCTCCTCGACGATGACGAGCGGCCGATCGTCCCGTTCATCGCCGAGACCGGCGGCATCAACGCGATGATCGTCGATTCCACCGCCCTGCCCGAGCAGGTGGTGGTCGACGTCGTCACCTCCGCCTTCCGCTCCGCCGGCCAGCGCTGTTCGGCGCTGCGCGTCCTGCTCCTCCAGGAGGAGATCGCGGAGCGGACGCTGGAGATGCTCGCGGGCGCGATGGACGCCCTCCTCGTCGGCGATCCCGCGGACCCGGCGACGGATGTCGGCCCGGTGATCGACCGCGGCGCCTATGACCGGCTGATGGCGCACCGCGAGGAGACGCAGGCAAGGTGGATACACACCATTCCAGTACCATCAGATCGTTCGTCCCGAGCGAAGTCGAGGGGCGCTGGCACGGACTCGGTGGACTCGCCCCTCGACTTCGCTCGGGACGAACGCGGGCTGTACGTCCCTCCCACCCTTATCTCGGTCGACCGGATCGAGGACGTGAGGAAGGAATGGTTCGGCCCGCTCCTCCACGTCACCACCTGGAAGGCGGGCCAGCTCGCGGAGACGGTGGCGCGCGTCAACGCCTCCGGCTTCGGCCTCACCATGGGCCTGCACAGCCGCATCGCCCGCGCGGCCGAGACGGTCGAGGAAGCGGCGACGGTCGGCAATCTCTACGTCAATCGCTCGATGATCGGCGCCATCGTCGGCTCCCAGCCCTTCGGCGGCGAGGGCCTGTCCGGCACCGGCCCCAAGGCCGGCGGCCCCCACTACCTCCCCCGCTTCTGCGCCGAACGGGTGACGAGCACCGACACGACCAGCGCCGGCGGCAACGCGACGCTGCTGAGCCTGGAGGACGTGGGGCTGTAGCATTCCCCTCCCTGCAAGGGAGGGGCTAGGGGTG
>JAFAZW010000020.1 GCA_019239415.1 Alphaproteobacteria bacterium | reverse complement strand
GGCCATCTCCACGAAGGTGCGCACGCTTTCGTGGCGTCCGGTGGCGAGGACGTACGTCTCCGCCTCGCGGTGCTGGAGCATGCGCCACATCCCCTCGACGTAATCGCGCGCGAAGCCCCAGTCCCGTTGCGCATCGAGGTTGCCGAGTTCCAGCCGACCCGCCTTGCCGAGCGCGATGCGGGCGACGCCGTCGGTGATCTTGCGGGTGACGAATTCAAGGCCCCTGAGCGGCGACTCGTGGTTGAACAGGATGCCGCTGGCGCCGAAGATGCCGAAGCTCTCGCGATAGTTGATGGTAAGCCAATGCGCGTAGAGCTTGGCGACGCCGTAGGGGCTGCGCGGATGGAAGGGCGTATCCTCCCGCTGGGGGACGGCCTGCGCCTTGCCGAACATCTCCGATGTCGACGCCTGGTAGAAACGGATGGAGGGATCGACGATGCGGATCGCCTCGAGCAGATAAGCGGCGCCGAGCCCGCTGATCAGGCCGGTGGTGATCGGCTGGTCGAACGAGACGCCGACGAAGCTTTGCGCCGCGAGGTTGTAGACCTCGCTGGCGCCGGAGGCGCGCAACAGCCGGATCGCCGAGCCGAGGTCGGTCAGATCGAATTCGACCAGCTTCAGCTCCGGATGGTCGGCAATCCCGAGAGCCTCCGTCCGCCAGAAGTTCACCGAGCTCGAACGGCGGAACGTGCCGTAGACGCGATAGCCCTTGGCCAGCAGAATCTCGGCCAGATAGGCGCCGTCCTGGCCCGTTATGCCGGTGATCACTGCCGTCTTGGTCATTGCAAGCGTGTCTCTTCGATGTCGGGAGGGGTGGCGGAGCCTGCCACCCCTTTCGTCGGCGCCGCCGCCGGGCTCAAGTCCTTTTTTGCCGCCCCTCGTCCGCGGCGGCTGAGGGTTTGACACGGGAAGGGCCGGCCGCCAGAGGCCTGCTCGGGCGGGGGCGCCTGGAGAGCATCTTGAACTGCAATATCTGTGGCGCGCCGACCGAGCTCGCGTTCCGGACGCGGATCCTGGGGAAATACGACGCCGCCTATCTGCGGTGCACCGCCTGCGGATTCATCCAGGTCGAGGCGCCGCACTGGCTCGACGAAGCCTATTCGAGCGCGGTCGCGGAGATCGACCTCGGGCCCATCAACCGCGCCCTGATCGGCTCCCGCCTCGTCGAGAACCTGATCCTCGCCTGCTTCGACCCCAATGCCCGCTACGTCGACTGGGGCGGCGGCTACGGCGTCTTCACGCGGATGATGCGCGACCTGGGCTACGATTTCTACTGGGCCGACCGCTATTGCGAGAACCTGTTCGCGAAGCCGTTCGAGGCGGACCCGTCCCAGCGCTACGAATTGCTCACCGCCTTCGAGCTGTTCGAGCATCTCGTCGATCCCCTGGCCGAGATCGAGCAGATGCTGACGCTCGCGCCGAACATCTTCTTCTCCACCCTTCTCGTGCCGCCGAACGTGCAGCCGAACTGGTGGTACTTCCTGCCGGAGACGGGGCAGCATATCGCCCTCTACACGCGCGAGGCGCTGGAGGAGATCGCCCGGCGTTTCGGGTTGCACCTCAGCAGCGACGGCGTGAACAACCACCTTCTCTCCAGGGCGCCGATATCGCCCCGCGTCTTCCGCACGATGGTCCGCGACGGCCGCCTGGCCGCCGTCGTCCGGCGGGTGCTGCGGCGGCGTGCCGGCAAGACGACTTTGCTCGAAAAGGATTTCGAGGCGGTCAGCGGGCTGCGTCTCGTCTCCGCACCGCGGGAAGTGTCCGAAACTCCCGTAAATCGCTGATTTCGCACGACGTCTCCTCGTAAGTCGAGGAATCTCAGCCATCGACGAGCGCGGCGGTGAAGCGCATCAGACGCGCCATGGGTCGGCGCCTTCGCGAACGGCGCGCGACGGATGCCGGGAGCGTTCGATGAAGCACCTGTCCGCCGCCTGGCTGTGCCTCTGCCTTGCGGCCTGCGGCGGGGATGCAGGGCCGTCCGGCGGCGTCTCTGCCGCGACGCCGATCGTGGTCGCGCCGCCGCTCAGTTCGTCGGCGCCCAACTTCCTGGGCAACGGGACGAGCGTCCGCTCGGACGATACGGCGTTCATCGCCACGTTCCGCGACGACGACGGCACCACCTACGACGCCCGCCAGCTCAAAGGCACGGCGGGCTGGCTGGTCGAATCGAGCGCCGCTCTGGACGGCCTCCTCGTCTACGGCCAGTCTAATGCCGGCCTTTCCGTCGCGACCGACACCAACAAGGCGCTGCATGTGGCGCTGTTCCCCCACACGGTCGTGGGCAGCAGCCTCGGCTTCTACGGAGAGGGGCCGGCCACCCTATCCGACGCCCCAGCGGCGTTCGCCGACCTCTACGACGAGCCGGGGCTGATCGGGCATTTTCCGGCGACGCTCGACGGCTATGCCGCCGAACGCGTCGCCCGCGACGCCGGTCGCGCCCCAACCGGCCTCTATGTCCATACGCAATTCCAGGGTGCGCAACCGATCGACTCCTTCGTGAAGGGCACGGCCAATTACCAGAGCCTGCTCGCCGACGTCCGCAGGACGACCGCGACGGCGAAGCTCTACAAGAGAGATTTCATCGTCAGGGGCGTGGTCTGGATTCAGGGCGAGTCGCGGACGGGGGACTACGCCGCGACGTTGGAGAGGCTGGCCGACGACCTCGCCGCGGACATCATGGCGATCACGGGCCAGGCGGTGCGACCCGAGCTGATGATCCAGCAGATCAACACCACGGACGCCGAGCCCGGCATCACCGGCGTCGAGCTCGACCAGCTCGCGCTGGCGCGGCGTCGCTTCGGACGCGGAATCACGCTGATCGGGCCGATGTACCAAGCGCGGTTCGGCGCGGGCGACATCATCCACGTCGCGGACATCGGCAAGATGGCGCTCGCCGACGTGGCGGGCCTCGTCTTCGACCGGGTGCGGCGCGGATCGGCCTTCACCCCGCTCTGGCCGCTCTCGGCGATCCGTAGCGGCGTCACCATCGACGTCAGGTTCGCCGTCCCGGGAAACGGCCTCGCCTTCGACACGGACTTCATGCCGCCCACGCCCAATCAAGGGTTCAACTATTGGGACGACAGCCGTTCCGCCCGCGTCGTCTCGGTGGCGATCATCGGCGCCGACACGGTGCGGCTCACCCTCGACCAGGTGCCGACCGGCGCCAATCCCCGCGTCCAGTACGCCCTGGGCAATGACGCGGTGATCGACGGCTACGCCTCGGGCCGCGGCAATCTCTATTCCGAGGATCCGGCCCGGTCGGTGTACCAGCGTCTCGGCTATCCGGTCCCGGCGAAGGTGCGCCATTACGCGATTCGCTTCGAACAGCCCCTGAATTAGCCACCGGCGCGTTGCGGGAATCGCAGGCGGAACCTACCACTGCTGGCGATGGAAGTTCGCGGGCAGACGGAGCCGACGGGGCCGGACGGCGGGAAGAAGCGGGGCAGGCTCGCCTTCCTCGACAGCCTGCGCGGCGTGGCCGCGCTCTACGTCGTCGCCTTCCACCTGCTCTACGTGCCAACCCAGCCGCCGACGACGGGGAACTGGATTCTGACGCGGATCGCCGACTTCGGCGGCACCGGGGTCTTCCTCTTCTTCCTGATCAGCGGTTTTTCGCTGTCGCTGACAATGCCCCGCCACGATCGCACCACCTGGCCCGCGGCGAGCTACGCAGTCAGCCGCTTGTTCCGCATCGTTCCGCTCTTCTACCTGATGCTCGCCGTCTTCCTGGTGCGCGCTCCGCTGCTACACCAGCCGACGAAGGGGCCGTTCGAGATCCTCGTCAACCTGCTGATGATCTTCAACTTCTTTCCATGGAAGCAGGAAGGGATCGTATGGGCGAGCTGGACGATCGGCGTCGAAATGCTCTTCTACGTGGCCTTCCTGCCGATCTTCCGGATGCGCCTCTCCTACAAGGTCGCGATCGCCGCGGTGACGGCGGGCGGCTTCGCGGTCTTCGCTCCCATCTTCGACAGCCTGTATCCCAAATATGCGCTGCTCACCTATTTCTCGGTGGCAGGCTTCATCTCCTTCTTCATCCTCGGCATGCTCGCCCACGATCTCTACGTCGCGCTCGAGCGGCGGCCGGACGCCGTGCGGATCGGCAAGTGGATGGCCGCGGGCGGGACGGCCGCCTTGTTCCTGATCCTGCTCATCGGGAAGTCGGGCGGCAACGTGAATTTCCGCCCCCCGATCGCGCTCGCCTACGGGGCGCTGCTCGTCGGCTGCGGCTTGTGGCGACCGCGCCTGCTCGAGGGGCGGCCGCTACGCTTCTACGGCAAGGTCAGCTATTCGCTCTACCTGCTGCACCCGCTGGTGCTGTTCCACCTGTCGCCGGTGTTCCGCGCGGTGCTCGCCCGGTCGTCGGGAACCGCCGCCTATGTCGTCTGCCTCGCCATCGCCTATCTCGCCGTCACGGTTCTCGCCGCCTTCACCTACCGTTTCGTCGAAGCGCCGGGCATCAGGCTCGGCGCGAAGGTGCTGAACCTCTGCCTCGCCTGGCGGGATCGGCGGCGGCCCGGCCGCATCGACCATATCCAGGCCGAGATCGGCCAAGGTCCCCCGGCGGCCGACCGGAACTGGTAGGGTCTCAGCTCCGCTCGAGCCGGTCCGCGATGGCGCGCACCTGCTGCGCCTGGCCCCGCGGCAGGACGAGGACATCGCGCTCGCCCGCCACGACGATCAGGTCCGTCAGACCGATGACGGTCACGCGCCGGCCGGCGACGCTGCGGATCAGGCAGCCGGCCGTGTCCAGCGCCAGCACGGCGCCTTCCGCGACGTTGCCGTCCTCGTCCGGGGTGCCGATGTCGTAGAGTGCGTCCCAGCTGCCGACGTCGCTCCAGCCCATGTCGACGGGCACGACCGCGACCCGGTCGGCCTTCTCCATCACCGCATGGTCGAACGAGATCGACGGGGCGCGGGCGAATGCCGTGCGCTCGGGCAGGATCCGGCCACCGGTCCCGGCGGCATTCGCGACCGCGGCGCGCGCGGCCGCGAGCACCGCCGGCGCGTCGCGCTCCAGCGCGGCGAGGAGGGGGGCGGCGCGGAAGAGGAAGATGCCGCTGTTCCAGACATGCGCGCGGTCGGTCAGCATCCGCTCGGCGGCGTCGCGCGGCGGCTTCTCGACGAAGGCGGCGGCCGCGCGGGCGCCGTCCCCGAGCGCCTCGCCGAGCCGGATCCAGCCATAGCCGGTCTCCGGCCGGTCGGGGGCGATGCCGAAGGTGCAGAGCCAGCCCTTTTCCGCGAGCGGCAAGGCGGTTCGCACCGCCGCCCGAAACGCCGCCGGATCGCGGATCACATGATCGGACGGGATGACGAGGAGCGGAGTCGCGCCGTCGGGCGCCGCCACGGCGGCGAGGGCGATCGCCGCCGCCGTGTTGCGCGGTTCCGGCTCGAGCAGCAGGCGGGCGCCCTCGCACCCGACGGCCCGAAGCTGGTCCTCGATCAGGGTCGCGTGGCGTTCGTTGGCGACCAGCAGCGGCGGCGCGAAGCCGGGCCCGGTGACCCGCGCCACGGCCTGCTGCAGCAGGGTGGCGTCCCCGTCGAGGGCGAGGAACTGCTTGGGCCGCTCGGGCGACGACAGCGGCCAGAGGCGCGTGCCGCCGCCGCCGGACAGGATCACGGGAAGGATGTGCGGACTGTCCATGGAGCCTCTGGCATGGGTGAAGACGTCCGCGCGAGCCCTAAAGGCTGCGCGCGCGCTTGGCGAGGGGACCGGCTAGACCGCGCGCAGGGCGCGGCCGACGGCGTCGGAGAGGCGGGCGCCGGCGCGAGCGACGCGGCGGGCGAGGCGTCGCGGGCGTCCGGCCTCCCCGGCCCCCTGGGCGAGCGCGCTGAGATCCGCCTCTCCGCCGGGGTCGGCGGCCACGCGGGCGAGAGCGCGGGCGCCGGCCGCGAGGTAGGCGTAGCCATAATGGCGGTCCGGCTCGAGATAGGTCCCCTCCGCCCACTCGTTCCAGGCGTTGATGAAGACGAGCCGTTCCTCCGGCGGCGCTTCGGCGGCGATCCACCGCACCGCGGCCTCGACCCAGGCGCCGTATTTGGCGGGGGTCGAGCCGGTGAGGACGAAGCCGCGCCCGGGGCTGCGCGCGTCATTGTCCCAATCCGGGCAGACGCCGGGGAAGAGGCGGAAACCGTCGGGACGGTAGCCGATCGACTCGCGCGCAATTGCATCATAGGTGCGGACGTCGCCGCGGAATTCATGGTCGAACAGCCGTCCCGGCGGCGCGATCGGCGCGACGTTGAGCCGCGAACGGTGCGGCGGGAAGCCGGCGGCCGCGTCCATGCCGTAGGGCCTGGGGTCGTGCTCGTGGAACACCTGCGGCATGACGATATAGGGCGGGTCGCCCCGGCGGGCGAAATGCTCGCGCCACCGCTCCACCGTCGCCGCCGCGTCCGGGAGCAGCGAGGGACGGTAGAGCATCAGCAGCGGTCGGCCGCCGACGCGGATGTAGCGGGGGTCGTCGAACAGCGGCTCGAGGCTGCGCGCGAAGGCGACGTCGTCCTCCGGCGAATGGGCCTGCGCCATCAGCACGGCATCCTCCGAGCCGTCCCACCGCCGCGACCAGTTCTCGTTCGCCCAGTTGACGCAGAAGGGCAGGTCGATCGACCGGTCGGCAAGAAGGTTCTCGACCGGTCGCTCGAGGAGACGCCGCCCGCCGAACCAATAATGGTGGAAGCAGAAGCCCTCGATCCCGTAGGCGCGCGCCATCTCGGCCTGGCGCCGCAGCACGCCGGCCTGCTTGAGATCGTAGAAGCCGAGCGCCCCGGGCAGCCGCGGCTGGTAGTGATTCTCGAAACGCGGCAACGCCTTGGTGACGTTGGTCCACTCGGTGAAGCCCTCGCCCCACCAGGCGTCGTTCTCAGGAATGGCGTGGAACTGCGGCAGGTAGAAGGCTATGAGCCGGGCCGGCAACCGCTCGGGCAGCGTCGGGCGGTCGCGTCCGTCGTCATAATCGGCGCCCGGCATGACGTTGCAGGCATATTGTTCGAGCAGGGTGTCGGCCATCGGCCTCCGCCTATGTCGGCGCCGCCGGGCTCCGCAACCGAAATCCGCGCCGGCTCCGGCGTGCCAATGCAGGGATATCAGATGGTCAGCGTCCGCCCTCTCGCCCTCCCGGGAGTCTATGAAATCGTCCCGGTCCGCCATGGCGACGCGCGGGGCTTCTTCTCCGAGACCTGGAACGCGCCGGCGCTCGCGGCCAAGGGGATCGCGGTCAGCTTCGTCCAGGACAATCACAGCCTGTCGGCGGAGGCCGGGGTCCTGCGCGGCCTCCACTACCAGGCGCCGCCGGCGGCGCAGGTGAAGCTGGTGCGGGTGGTGCGCGGCTCCGTCTATGATGTCGCGGTCGACATCCGGCACGGGTCGCCGACCTTCGGGCATTGGGTGGGGCTGACATTGTCGGCAGAGGCCTGGAACCAGATTTTGGTGCCGGAGGGCTATGCCCACGGCTTCGTCACGCTCGAGCCGAACACGGAGGTCGTCTACAAGGTCTCTGCCCCTTATTCGCGCGAGCACGATCGCGGTATCCGCTGGGACGACCCGGCGATCGGCGTCGATTGGCCGCTCGAAGGCCGGGCACCCATATTGTCCGACAAGGATCGCCAGGCGCCGCTGCTCGCCGACGCCCCAGCCGACTTCCGCTACGAGGCATGAGCAGCATCCTCGTCCTCGGCCGCGAGGGGCAGCTGGCGCGCAGCTTGGCCGAGCGGGCGGCGGCGCATGGGCTCGCCCTTGCGTTTACCGGCCGTCCGGAAGCCGATCTCGCCGATCCCGACAGCCTGCGCCGTGTCGTCCGGGGGAGCGGCGCCGAGATCATCGTCAACGCCGCGGCCCACACCGCCGTCGACCAGGCGGAGGATGAGCCGGAGGCGGCGCGGGCGCTGAACGCCGAAGGTCCCCGCGCGCTCGCCGAGGCGGCGCGGGAGACGGGTGCGCGCCTCGTCCACGTCTCGACCGACTATGTGTTCGACGGCAGCGGCGACAGGCCCTGGCGCGAGGACGACCCGACCGGGCCGAGGAGCGTCTACGGCCGTACCAAGCTGGAAGGCGAGGAGGCGATCCGCGCGGTGCTGCCCGCCCACGCCATCCTCCGCACGGCCTGGGTGTACAGCCCCTTCGGCAGGAATTTCGTGAAGACGATGCTCGCGGTGGCCGAGACCCGCCATACGCTGACGGTGGTGGGGGACCAGGTGGGGAACCCCACGTCGGCGCTCGACATCGCCGACGGGATCCTCACCATGATCGGGCAGTGGCACCAGGAACCGGGGCGGGGGCTCGGCAAGACCTACCATCTCGCCGGCACCGGCTCGACGAGTTGGGCCGATTTTGCGCGCGCGATCTTCCAGTCGAGCCGTGCGCGCGGCGGCCCCTGGGCCGAGGTGACGGACATCGCCACCGCCGACTGGCCCGCCAAGGCGCCGCGGCCGCTCAACAGCCGGCTCGACTCCGGGCTGTTCGCGGAGACCTTCGGCTATCGCGCGCCGCCGTGGCGGGATTCGCTGGAAACGGTCGTGGACCGGCTGCTTGGCGCGACGGCCGGCAGGGACTAAGTGACGGTCCGGCCTTTCGAAACGGACGATCGATCATGTGCGGCATCGCGGGATTGCTGACGGCGGGGCGGCCCGATCCGGCGCTGGTGCGGCGGATGACGGACCCCATCGCGCACCGGGGCCCCGACGACCAGGGCGTGTGGACCGATGCCGAGGCGGGGATCGGCCTCGGTCACCGGCGGCTGTCGATCATCGACCTCTCGCCGCTCGGCCACCAGCCCATGGCGGCCGCGAACGGCCGCTGGGTGCTGAGCTACAATGGCGAGATCTACAACCATATGGCGCTCCGGGCGGAGCTCGATGCCGCGGGTACCGCTACGAAGTGGCGCGGCCATTCGGACACCGAGACCCTCGTCGAGTGCATCGCCGCCTGGGGCCTGGAGGCGACGCTCGCCAGGGCGGTCGGCATGTTCGCCCTGGCGCTGTGGGACAAAAAGGCGCGCCTGCTCCACCTCGCGCGCGACCGTTTCGGCGAGAAGCCGCTTTATTATGGCTGGGCCGGCGGCGATTTCGTCTTCGGCTCGGAGCTGAAGGCGATCCGCGCCCACCCGCGGTTCGACAATCCTGTCAGCCGGCCGGCGCTGCGGCTCCTCGCCGCCCGCACCTACATTCCCGCGCCGCTGTCGATCTACGAGCGCCTGTTCAAGCTCGAGCCGGGCTGCATTCTCAGCGTCGCTCCCGACGCGGTGAAGGCACCGCGCGACGCGCCGCCGCGCGAGGGGCGGGAGGGCGGCATCGCGCTCGCCCGCTACTGGTCCTACCGGGACGTGATGCGGCGCGGCTTCGCCGAGCCGATCGCCGACGAGGGCGAGGCGCTGGAGCGGCTCGAGGCGACGCTCGCGGCGGCGATCGGCGGCCAGGCGGTCGCGGACGTGCCGGTCGGCGCCTTCCTCTCGGGCGGCATCGACAGCTCGACCGTCGTCGCCCTCTACCAGAAATATTCGCCGCAGCCGGTGCGCACCTTCTCGATCGGGTTCGAGGAAGCCGGGTTCAACGAAGCCGAATATGCCAAGGCCGTCGCCGCCCATTTCGGCACCGTCCACCACGAGCGCTACGTGACGGTGAAGGAGACGCGCGACGTCATCCCGCTGCTCCCCGCCATGTATGACGAGCCGTTCGCCGATTCCTCGCAGATCCCGACCCATCTCGTGAGCCGCTTCGCCCGCGAGCAGGTGACGGTGGCGCTGTCGGGCGACGGCGGCGACGAATTGTTCGCCGGCTACAACCGCCACTTCGCCGCGCCGCGGCTCTGGCGCCGACTGCAGATGCTGCCGCGGCCGGTGCGCGGCCTGATCGGCACGCCGCTCAGCCGGCTGCCCTCCGGCGTCTGGAACTTGGCGCCGGGCCGCCGGCAGCCGCATTTCGGGGCGAAGATGCAGAAGGCGCTGCGCGTCGCCGGGGCCGCCCGCAGCTTCGACGACG
Source organism: Alphaproteobacteria bacterium (assembly GCA_019239415.1). Lineage (GTDB taxonomy): Bacteria > Pseudomonadota > Alphaproteobacteria > Sphingomonadales > Sphingomonadaceae > Allosphingosinicella. The sequence continues at coordinate 35,424 of JAFAZW010000020.1, read as the reverse complement.
TCTACAACAGCTTCCTCGACGAATGGAGCTTCGAGGCTTCGCCGGTGCTCGGCGCCGGCGGCGAAAGCCAGCCCTTCGACCTCGACGTGGCGCCGGGCGCGCCGGATGCGGTGCGGATGATGTATTGCGACGCCGTTTCCTATCTGCCGGACGACATCCTCTGCAAGGTCGATCGTGCCGCGATGGCGGTGAGCCTGGAAACGCGCGTCCCTTTCCTCGATCACCGCGTCGCCGAACTCGCCGCGCGCATCCCGGTCGCGATGAAGGTGAAGAGCGGCAAGGGGAAGCACATCCTGCGCGAACTGCTCTACCGGCAGGCGCCCAGGGCCTTGTTCGAGCGGCCCAAGGCCGGCTTCGCCATCCCCGTCGGCGAATGGATCAAGGGGCCGCTGCGGCCCTGGGCCGAGGACCTGCTCGACCCGGCGCGGATGGCCGGCGAGGGCTATTTCGACCCCGCTCTGGTCGCGCGGCGGTGGCGCGAGCACCTCTCCGGCCGGCGAGACGCGACGCCGGCGCTGTGGGCGGTGCTGATGTTCCAGGCCTGGCACCGGGAGGCGGGCGCGCCGGCGGGGGTGGAGCTGCGCGCCTGTGCATGAGCGGGCGCGCACCAGGGCGCCGGTCCTGACCACCAATCTCGATCATTTGCGGTGGCTGGCGGCGATGATGGTCGTCGTCCAGCATTGCCGCGGCTTCGTCACCCAGGACTATTCGCCCCACGCCGGAGCTTTCGCGAAGCTCGTCTACGCGCTGACGGGGTTCAGCCACCAGGCGGTCGTCCTGTTCTTCGTGATCAGCGGCTATCTCGTCGGCGGCAAGGCGCTGCGGCTGCTCAAGGGCGGCGTCACGGATACCCAGGCGCGGCGCTTCTTCACCGACCGCTTCTCGCGCATCTTCATCGTGCTGTGGCCGGCGCTGGCGATCATCGCCGCGATCGCGCTGCTTGCCCCCGAAGCGCCGATCCTGCGCACCGACGCCTGGGTCTCCGGCCTGCCCGACGTGCGCTACTGGTCGACGCCGGCGACCTTTGCCGCCGCAGCGGTGCTTGTGAACGACATGGTGACGCCGTCCGTCGGCTGGGACCAGCCGCTCTGGTCGCTCGCCTTCGAGTGGACCTATTATATGATCGCCGCCGGCATCCTGTTCGCCGCGGCGCGCGGACGGTCGGCCTTCGGCGTGGCGATCATCGTCTACGCCCTCGCCCTCGTCGTGCTCAGCGCCTTCACCCGCGGCATGATCCTCGCCATGTTTCCCTTCTGGGTGGCGGGGGCGCTCGCCTCGACGGTTCGCCGGCTGCGCCTGCCGTGGCTGACCCTGCCGCTCTTCCTCCTCGCCCTGCTCGCGGCGCGGATTCCGGTCTTTCCCTGGCTTCAGGACGCCTTCGTCGCGCTGGCGACCGCCCTGCTGCTCGCCGACAATTGGTTCCGCGAAAAGCAGCCGGCGCCGCGGCTGGGCCATAGCCTCGCCGCTTTCTCCTTCTCGCTCTACGCGCTGCACGTGCCGATCGTGCTGCTCGCCCTCGCGATCCTCCAGAAGGCCGGGTACCTCCCGACCCGCCTCCCGCCGGGGCCCGCCGCCTACGGCCTCATCCTGGCGCTCGCGGCGCTTGCCTACCTTGTCTGCTGGGCCTTCGCGCAGGCGACGGAGCGCAACACCGATCGCTTGCGGGACAGGCTGTCGCCCTGGCTGGTGGGACGCCCCGCCCGCGCGGCGAGCCCAGCGGACGAGCCGGTCAGCGCCGAGCTGGAGAATGTCGCGCCGCCGCTACCGCGCTCCGAATCCGCTTAGGATGGTGCGGATGGTCCGGGCGACGATCAGCACGTCGAGCCAGAACGAGAAGTTCTTGATATAATAGAAATCGTACTGGAGCTTCCACAGCACGTCGCCGACGTCGGCGACATGGCCCTGCTTCACCTGCGCCCAGCCGGTAATGCCGGGACGGACGATGTGGCGGTAGCGGTAGAAGGGCAGCTCGGCCTCGTACCACAGCGACAGCGGCACCGCCTCGGGCCGGGGGCCGATCCAGCTCATCTCGCCCTTCAGGATGTTGACGATCTGGGGGAGCTCGTCGATCCGGTAGCGGCGCAGATATTTGCCGAGGCGGGTGACGCGGGCGTCGTCGTCCAGGGTCATCGCCGCGGCGCGGGCGTCGTGCGCGTCGCCCGCCTCGCGCATGCTGCGGAACTTGTACATGCGGAACTTCTCGCCCCGATAGCCCATCCGCTCCTGCCGGAACAGGATCGGCCCGCGCGAATCGAGCCGGATCGCCAGCGCGACGAGCAGCAGGAAAGGAATCAGCACCGGCAGCAGCAGCAGGCTGAGGCCGAAGTCCCACACCCGTTTCACCTTGGCGTAGACGATACCGGGGATGAGCGAGCCGAGATTGTTCTCGGAGAGGTGCTCGATCGCGACGCGGCCGGTGAGCGATTCCTCCATCTGCTTGACGTGCATGACGAGCGTGCCGGCGAGGGCGCGGTCGGCGAGGAAGCGCTCCCACGCGTCGGGAATGTCGGAGCGCAGATCGGCGACGATCGCGTCGCACGCGACTTCGGGCGTCTCGGGGTCGCCGAGCGTCACCCAGCTCACTTCCTCGATGTCGAGCAGGTGTCCGACCTCGCCGAACGGCACGACGCCGATGGTCAGCCGCTGCTGCCGCTGCAGCTTGAAATAGACGATGTAATACCAGCCGACGCAGAGCAGGAAGCTGCCGAGGAAGTGGAGGCGGCTGTAGTTGAGGCGGAGGAAGAAGAAGACCGCCAGCGCCACGCCGTACGTCGCCGCGAAGGTCGGCAGGATGTGGTAGGAGGCGCGGACGCCGGGATAATGCGAGACGCGGCGGAAGGCGTAATAGCCAGCGACCAGCGCCAGCGTCGTCGCGATCAGCGAATTGTTGAGCGCCGCGAGATCGCCGGCGCGGATATCGAACTGGTAGCGTATCGCATAGGGGATGAGCACCGCCGCGAGCAGCCCAACGCCCAGCTGGAAGCGAATGCGGTGCCAGAGCGTGCGGCGCGTGCTGGTGATCTTCGAGGTTACGGTCACGCCTGTCTCTGGGTCCCCAATCCCCCCGCGAGGGACGTATCGCCTTATGCCGTTAGAGGAAAAGGCGCGGCCAAGTCCACTCTCGCCGGCGGCGTTGAAAGCCGCGCCCGCTTTCGTCTAAGCGCCGCCTCAGGCTTCGAAACGGATCCCTTTCCTGATGCGCTCCACCCTCGTCACCGGCGCCGCCGGCTTCATCGGCTTCCATGTCGCGCGCCGGCTGCTTGCACGCGGCGAGCGGGTGATCGGGCTCGACAACGTCAACGCCTATTATTCGGTGGCGCTGAAGCGCGACCGCCTCGCGCAGCTCGGCCGCGAGGGGGGGTTCACCTTCCTCGAGGTCGACTTCGCCGACAATGCGGCGCTGACGCGCGCCCTGGAAGGGCAGGATTTCGACCGGATCGTCCATCTCGGCGCGCAGGCGGGCGTGCGCTATTCGATCGAGAACCCCCACGCGTACGTCCATTCGAACCTCGTCGGACACTTGAACATGCTCGAAGCGGCGCGGGCGCGCGGGACCGAGAATTTCGTCTACGCCTCCTCCTCCTCGGTCTACGGCGGCAATGACAGCCTGCCCTTCCGGGTCGAGGACCGGGTCGACCATCCGCTCTCGCTCTACGCCGCCACCAAGAAGGCCGACGAGCTGATCAGCGAGACCTATGCCCACCTCTACCGGCTGCCGCAGACCGGCCTCAGGTTCTTCACCGTCTACGGGCCGTGGGGCCGTCCGGACATGGCGATGTGGCTGTTCGCCAGGGCGATCTTCGCCGGCGAGCCGATCCAGGTGTTCGGCGAAGGCGATATGCGTCGCGACTTCACCTTTATCGATGACATCGTCGCGGGGGTCGTCGCGAGCCTCGACCATCCGGCGCCGGACGACGGGACCGAGAAGGCCGGCGGCAGCCGCGCGCCGCACCGGCTCTACAATATCGGCAACCATCGCTCCGAGGAGCTTGGGCGGATGATCGACCTGCTCGAGGAGGCCTGCGGCCGCAAGGCCGAGCGCCGCCTGCTGCCGATGCAGCCGGGCGACGTGCGCGACACCTATGCCGACATCAGCGCCATCCAACGCGACCTCGGCTTCGAACCGACGACGACGATCGCGGAAGGCATCCCGAAGTTCGTCGACTGGTACCGGCAGTATCACGGCCTCTGAAAGGCCTCCCCATCGCCAGATGGGGAGGGGAACCAGGTGAAACCTGGTGGAGGGGTAGCCTGCACTGAGGTGAGCGGTTCTCGCATGGTGCCCCCTCCCCATGAGCCGCAGCTCATGGGGAGGCATTAGAGCGACCAGCGCTCCACGCCGGCCAGGGTCCGGTCCGCGTAGAGGTTCTTGAGGTCGGCGAGGAGGCCGCCGTCGGCGACGAGCGCCGCGACGGTGTCGTCGGCCAAGGCGCGATAGGCGTCGTGCGCGACGGCGGCGAGGACGAGGTCGTAGCGTCGATCCAGCGCCGCCGGATCGAGGTCCACCCCATATTCGTGACGCGCCTCCGCCGGATCCGCGAGGGGGTCGTGGATCGTGACCTTGTGGCCGAGCTCCTCCAGCCGGCGGATCACGTCGATGACGCGGCTGTTCCTGAGGTCCGGCACGTTTTCCTTGAACGTGAGGCCCATGACGAGCGCCGTGCCGGCCTTTCCCCGGCGGTCGTGCAGCCGCTCGGCGACCCAAGCCCCCATGCGGTCGTTGATCGCGCGGCCGGCAAGGATGACGTGCGGCTCGATCCCGAGCTGCTGGGCGCGGAAGCTGAGATAATAAGGATCGACGCCGATGCAGTGGCCGCCGACGAGGCCGGGCTGGAACCTGAGGAAGTTCCACTTGGTCCCCGCCGCCGCGAGCACGTCCCAGATCGAGATGTCGAGCTTCGCGAAAATCTGGGTGATTTCGTTCATGAAGGCGATGTTGATGTCGCGCTGGGCGTTCTCGATCACCTTCGCCGCCTCGGCGGCCTTGATCGAGGCCGCGCGGAACACGCCGGCGCTCGTCGCGGCGCCGTAAAGGGCGGCGAGGCGCTCCAGGACGGCCGGATTCTCGCCCGCCACGACCTTGACGATGCGGTCGACGGTATGTTCGCGATCCCCCGGATTGATCCGCTCCGGCGAGTAGCCGAGGAAGAAGTCGATGCCGCGGCGCAGGCCCGAAAGCTCCTCGATCAGCGGCCCGCACACCTCCTCGGTGACGCCGGGATAGACCGTGCTCTCGTAGACGACGATCGGTTTGCGGGCCGGGTCGAGCAATGCGGCGACGGAGCGGGTCGCCGACACGACCGGTCCCAGGTCCGGCCGGTTCTCCGCGTCGACCGGTGTCGGCACCGTAACGATGTAGATGTCGGCCCCGCGGCAATCCTCGGCCCGGTGGGTCAAAGCGAGCGTCGAAGCGGCGAGCTGGTCCCCCGTCACCTCGCGCGTGCGGTCGCGGCCCGCCTTCAGCTCGTCGACGCGGGCGGCGTCGATGTCGAGCCCGGTGACGTCGAAGCGCTTCGCCAGCGCCACGGCGAGCGGCAGGCCGACATAGCCGAGGCCGACCACGACGACCTTTTCGTTGCGGGAAACGCTCATTTTCGCTCGCTTGGCAGGGAGATCAGGGGAGGCCGGGCCTCGCCGCCGCTAAGGTGGATCGGCGCGGCAAAGTCAAGACGAAGGCACGCGCAGCGGCTGCCGGTACGGCTCCTTCTGCGGCTTCGGCTGCGGCTTCGGCTGCTGCTTGGGCTGCTGCGTGGCGGACGGGCCGCGCCAGAAGGTGGCGTGGTGGGCGGCCAGCCACGGCCGGTTCTCGGCGGTGAGGTGCTCGAGATAGGAGCGCGGCTTCTTCATCAGGTTCTTGGGCGTGTCGGCGGCCATGCCGAGGCTGCGGGCGAGATCGGCGACGAAGTGGACGCAATTGTGGGTGCCGAGGTCGTACGAGGGCTGCGGCGCGGCGCGCCAGCGCGCGATCGTGGCCATCACCCGGTCATATTCGTCGTCGCTGAGCGTCAGCGAGAAGTGGCGGTCGCTGCCGCGTATGTAGGCGGCGCCGTGGTCGGAGACGACCTCGCCGCCGACCCGGCCCCACAGGATCGCCGGGGTGATCGCCTTGGCGGTGAAGCCGTAATCGACGTTCAGGGCCGGGCCGCCGCGGTCCGGCGCCCCCGCCATCGTCACGAAGGCGTGGGGGAAGGAGGAGCCGAGCTCGTGCGAGTAGAAAGTGATGGTGACCGCCGCCGTCGCCGGCGCGGCCGCGAGCAGCAACAGGATGGCGAGCAGCCAGGCGCCGCCGCGGCGCAGCGCGGTGAGATGGGCCAAGTCGCGCTTCCTCCTCCTCAAGGCGGGCCAGCTTCTGAAACAGGATCGGACCGCGCGCAATGGCCGCACCCGCCGCGACTCGCCCGCCGCCCGGCCACTGTCGCTCCGCTGCAACAGGGGCGGCACGATCATGCCGCGACCGTGAACCTTGGGGCGGCAGAGGGGTTGTGCGCTTCAAGCTTCGTAAACTAGACGGGGATACGGAGCGCTTCGAGGTGATCGGGCCCTGCCATTCGGGACTAGACAGCCGCCGGCTGCTCGGATAGGAGGACCGCTGAACCGCGAGAAAACAGGCTCGAGTACGAAGGGAGAAGCTGACGTGGGTTTCAAAGGTATTATCGCTGCGACCGCCTCGGTTGCGTTGATGGCCGCGCCGACCATGGCGGCCGCGCAGACGGCGGCGACAGAAGTCGCCCCGGCCGGTGAGAACGTCTCGGGCAGCGAGCTCCGCGGCGGCTTCATCATTCCGCTGATCGCTCTCATCGCGATCATCCTCGGCATCATCGCCGCCACCCGCGGCAACAACGACGGCGACCTCCCGCACAGCCCGTGATCGGGCGGCGGGTACTCGCCAGTCTGTGAAATCCGGCCGGGTGAGGAAGCCTTCATCCGGCCGATTTTTTGCGTCCAGAGAAGATCGACGATGCGACGCGCCGCGGCCTTGCTGATCGCCGGATTGCTGTGGCCGGCGGCGCCGCTCCCCGCCATCGAGGCCAAGGCGCCGCCCGCCGCATCCGCTGCGGGCGAAGCCGGCGAATCGACTCTTCGCCGGGCCGACCTCCGGGTCGCCAAGGTAGCCTATCGCCTGGCGCTCGCCGGCCGGCCGCTCTGCCCCGGCGCCTGGCCTCTCACCGGCATGCTGTTCCACCACCTCGCCGAATATGAGGTGAAGGACCGTCCGCTGATGGTCGCCCGCTACGGGCTCGATCGCGGGCCGGGGGTGCTGAGCGTGATCGCCGGCAGCCCCGCTGCCAGGGCCGGCCTCGTCGCCGGTGACGTCTTCCTGGCCGTGAACGGGGCCGTCTTTCCGTCACCGAGCGAGATTGCCGGGATCCGCGAGCGGACCGTCTGGCGCCGCCGGCTGGAGGCGACGGAACGCCAGCTCGAGGACGCGCTCCGGCAGGGGCCCGCCGAGCTCCTCGTCCTGCGCGGCGGGAGCGAGTTGCGCCTGCGCCTCGATTCGCTCCCCGCCTGCCTCGGCCGCATTCGCCTCGCCCGCTCCGACCAGACGAACGCCTTCGCGACCGGCACCTATGTGGTGATGACCACGTCGATGCTCGATTACGTCCGCAATGACGACGAGCTCGCCGTCGTCCTCGGCCACGAAATGGCGCACGACATTCTCGGCCACCCGGCGACCCGGAGTGAGGAGGGCGTGCTGGCGGGGCTCGGCATCCATGCCAGCAACATCTGGAAGCGCGAGGCCGACGCGGACCGCTTCGGGCTGCGGCTGATGGCCGCGGCGGGTTACGACCTCGACGCGGCGATTCCCTTCTGGCGCCGCTATCTCGGGAAGTTCGATTGGTTCCCACAGATCTTCCGCAGCCATCCGAGCCTCGGCGCCCGCGAACGCATCGCCGCCGACGAGATCGCGGCGATCCGCGCCGGGCAACCGTGGCGGGCGGGGATCTGAGACTAGGCCGTCATGCCGGACATGACCCGGCATCCACCTCCTCGGCCACGTGATGCTGGAAAAAAGGCGGACCCCGGATCAAGTCCGGGGTGACGACCTCGATCGGACGCCGGTCGCTTACAACCGCGTCCTCAGCGACCAGAGCTCCGGGAAGGCGCGCTTGGGGAGTGTGGTCTGGAGATAGGCGACGCCGGCGGTGCCGCCGGTGCCGCGCTTGGCGCCGATGATCCGCTCGACCGTCAGCACATGTTTCTGGCGCCACGCGGTGAGGGCATCGTCCAGGTCGACCAGCTTTTCGGCGAGCTGGTAGAAGGGCCAATGGCGGTGGGGATCGCGATAGACTTCGGTCCACGCCGCCTCGACGCCCGCGCTGGGGGTGTAGGGCTCCCGCCAGTCGCGCTCCAACGCCTCGCGAGGGACCGGGAAGCCGCCCCGGGCGAGCGCGGCATTGGCTTCGTCCCACAGGCTCGGCGCCTCTAGCGCGGCCATCAGGGCGGCATAGGCGCCGGAGCCCTCCTCCTGGAATTTGAGGTGCCCGCCTTCCTTGAGGCCGAGGCGGTATTCGAACTCGCGAAACTGGGCGGACTGGAAACCGGAGCTGGTGCCGAGCACTTCGCGGAAGCCGGAATAATCGGACGGGGTCATCGTCGCCAAGACGTCCCAGGAAAGCGTCATCACCGCCTGGATGCGCGACACGCGCGACAGGCTCTTGTGCACCTCGACGAGGCGGTCGGCGCGAATCAGGCTGGCGGACGAGGCAAGCTCGGCGATCGCCTGCTTCAGCCACAGCTCCTTGGTCTGGTGGATGATGATGAAGAGCAGCTCGTCCGGTTGATCCGACAGCGGGTGCTGGGCGCCCAGCAGGACGTCGAGGGCGAGGTAGCCGCCGTAGGTCATCGCCTTTGCGTCCCCCCCGGCCATGGTCAGAGGCGCTCGGCGCTCGACACGGCTTCCGTCGCGCGGAGCGCGGCGATGATCCGCATCAGGTGCTGGACGTCGTGCACCTCGACGTCGAAGCGGAAGGTGTGGAAGCTGCCGTCGCGGCTCGCCTGCTCCATCGACACGATGTTGGCGCCGTAATTGCCGAGCACGCCGGCGACCGCGGCGAGGGCCCCGGGCTCGTTGCGCACGACGACGCACAGGCGCGCCGTGCCGCCGTCCGATTCGTCCCCCCAGGCGAGGTCGACCCAGTCGGCGTCGATGCCCGCGGCCAGGCTGTCGCAGCCGATCGCGTGGACTTCGATCTCCTCGTCCTCGCGGCGGAGGCCGACGATGCGGTCGCCCGGAATGGGATGGCAGCATTCGGCCAGCTTGAAGGCGACGCCGGGGGTGAGGCCCTTGATCGAGATGGCGGTGCGCTGCGGCGGGGGCTTGACCCCGTCCTTGCCGGTCGAGCCAGGGATCAGGGCTTCCATCACGGCGACGTCGGACACGCGCTTCAGCGCGATCGCTTCCATCAGGGTCGCGTCGTCGGGGAAGTGGAGCCGCTTCAGCGCCTCTGCCATCGCCTCCCAGCCGAGCGGCTGGGGGAGGCGCTGGACGATTTCCTCGTAGATCTTGCGGCCGAGCGCGATGGTCTCCTCCCGCTCCTTCGACTTGACGAAGCGTCGGATCTTGGCGCGTGCCTTGCCGGTGACCACGAAGGTCAGCCAGGCGGGCTGCGGATGCTGCGCCTTGGAGACCAGGATCTCGACCTGGTCGCCGTTCTCGAGCGGCGTGCGCAGCGGCATGACGCGGCCGTTGATCTTCGCGCCGACCGTCTGGTCGCCGAGGTCGGTGTGGACGGCATAGGCGAAATCGACCGGCGTCGCGCCCTTGGGCAGCTGGATCAGCTCCCCCTTCGGGGTGAAGGCGAAGATCCGGTCCTGGTACATCGCCATGCGGGTATGCTCGAGCAGCTCCTCCGCTGAGGCGGCATGTTCGAGAATCTCGACGAGGTCGCTGATCCACGGATGGTCCGCCGTCGCCTCCTCGGGCACGCCTTCCTTGTAGGCCCAGTGGGCGGCGAGGCCGTGCTCGGCCTGGGCGTGCATCTCGGCGGTGCGGATCTGGATCTCGATCCGCATCTGCTCGTCGTGGATGATCGTCGTGTGGAGCGAGCGGTAGCCGTTGCGCTTCGGCGTCGAGATGAAATCCTTGAACCGCCCCGGCACCACCGGCCAGCGGCGGTGGATGAGGCCGAGCGTCTGGTAGCATTCCTCGACGGAGCCGACGACGGCGCGGAAGGCCATGACGTCGGACAATTGCTCGAAGCTGACGTGGCGCTCGGCCATCTTGCGCCAGATCGAGTAAGGATGCTTCTCGCGCCCCTGCACCTGCGCCTCGACGCCGTTCGCCTCGAGATGCGCCTTCAAGCCGCGGGCGATGCGCTCGATGAGATCGCCCTCGCCCTTGTGGAGCTGCTCCAGCCGCTTGGCGATCGAGGCATAGGCGTCCGGCTCCAGCTCTCGGAAGGCCAGCGTCTGCATCTCGGTCATGAACTCGTACATGCCGATCCGCTCGGCGAGCGGGGCGTAGATGTCCATCGTCTCGCGGGCGATGCGGCGGCGCTTCTCCTCGCTCTTGATGAAGTGGAGCGTGCGCATGTTGTGCAGCCGGTCCGCGAGCTTGACTAGCAGCACGCGGATGTCGCCCGACATGGCGAGCAGGAACTTGCGCAAGTTCTCCGCCGCCCGCTGGCTCTCGGACTGCGCCTCGATCTTGGAGAGCTTGGTGACGCCGTCGACGAGGCGGGCGACGTTGGGGCCGAAATGCTTCTCCACCTCCTCGGGCGTCGCCACCGTATCCTCGATCGTGTCGTGGAGGATGGCGGTGACGATGGTCTCGTCGTCGAGATGGAGATCGGTCAGGATGCCGGCCACCTCGATCGGATGGCTGTAATAGGGATCGCCCGAGGCGCGCTTCTGCGACCCGTGCTTCTGCATCGAGAAGACGTAGGCGCGGTTGATCATCGCCTCGTCGGCGTCCGGATCGTAGGACCGGACCTTCTCGACCAGTTCATATTGCCTCAGCACCGCCCCTCATTGGGTGCGGCGCGGGGACGATGCAAGTTTTGAAGCGTCAGCGCCGCCGCGCGTTGCATTTTTCGAGCTGGTCGGCGGGCAGCGGCGCGCCGGCGACGGCGAAGCTCTTCACCGGCCCGACGGCGCGGACGAGGCCCTGGCAGTCGACCAGCGGCCGGGCGCCGCTGCTGCCGGCGGTGCACCCGTCCGGCCCGCAGCGCCACACGGTCTCGCCGGCGATCACCCGCGCCTTGGCCGGCGGCGCGGCGGGCTCGGCGCGGTAGAGGTTGGCGCCGGCGCCGGCGAGGAGGAGGCCGGCAAAGGTGGCGAAAGTGTCGCGCATCGCGGTATTTCCCTGTCTCAGTTGCAATATGCAACCGAGTACCATAATAGTTTCCAATTGCAACCGATAAGATGGGCGCCATGTTCAAGCCGGAACAAAGCGGCTAGGATCGCTCTCGTGCTCGATCTCGACCGTCACCGCGAACTGCTGCGGACCTGCTCGATCGCCGCCGCGCTGGAGACGGTGGGCGAGCGCTGGTCGTTCCTGATCCTGCGCGGCGCCTTCAACGGCCTCCAGCATTTCGAGGAATTCCAGTCGACGCTGGGCATCGCCCGCAATATCCTTTCCAACCGCCTCGGCCGGCTCGTCGAGAACGGCATCCTCCGCCGCGAGCCCGACCCCGCCGACCGCCGCCGCGTCGCCTACCGTCTGACCGACAAGGGCCTCGACCTGCTGCCGGTGCTGCTGTCGCTGAGGGAATGGGGCGAGCGCTGGGTGGCGAGCGGCCCGAGCAATCCCGTGCTGGTCGACAAGGCGACGCGGCGCCCGATCGCGCCGATGGCGGTGCGCGACGCCGACATGCGCCCGCTGACGCGCGGCGAGCTGGAGTGGGTGGACCGCTCGGAGTTGTAGAGGGACACGTAGAACAGGGGACACGTACCTTTCGTGCCGAACGGTACGTGTCCCCATTGCGCCTAGCGTGGCTTCACCTTGAGCGGCAGCTCCGCGAACAGCCCCTCCCCTTCCCCCGGAAGCTTCGCGCGCTCGATCTCGAGGATGCGGAACTTGGTCGCGACGCCGCCGGCGGCGGAGAAGCCGCCGGTGCGGCCGGCGCCGGCGACGATGCGGTGGCAGGGGACGAGGATCGGCACCGGATTGCGGCCCAGCGCCACCCCGACCGCCTGCGCCGCCTGCGGCTGGCCGACGGCGCGGGCGAGGTCGCCATAGGTGCGGGTCTCGCCGCAGGGTATGGCGAGGGCGGCGGCATAGACCGCACGCTCGAAGTCGGATGCTCCCGCAACGTCGACAGGAAGGTCCGAAAAGTCGGAGAAGTGGCCGGAAAGGTGGCGGGCGACGCGCTCCGCGGCGGTCCGGACGAAGGTCGGCGGGTCGGCCTCCAGCGCGCCGGGAAAGCGGCGGAAGAGGCTGCGGCGCATCGCCGCGTCATCGCGTTCCGGCAGGGCGGCGCCGATGATGCTCCCGCCGCGCCAGACGAGGGCGCAGCGGCCGAGCGCGGTGTCGAACAGGAAGAAGGCGCCGGCCTCGCGGCCCGGCGCCTCCCGGTTACTCGTAATCGCCGCCGGCATTGTTGTTGCGGGGCGGGGCGGCGGCGGTGAGGCGGAGCGCCTCGGCCGACTGCGACAGCGAGCCGATCTCATCCGGCGCCTCGTCGTCGTCGATCTGGACGCGCTGGAGGCTGCCGATCAGCGCCTCTTCGAGATGCCTGGGCTTCACCGTCTCCTCGGCGATCTCACGCAGCGCCACGACGGGGTTCTTGTCGCGGTCGCGGTCGATCGTCAGCTCGGCCCCACCCGACACCTGGCGCGCGCGCTGGGCCGAAAGCAGGACGAGGTCGAAACGGTTCGGGATCTTGTCGACGCAATCTTCGACGGTAACGCGCGCCATCCGGCAACTCCGTTGAGCACAAGGATCGGGGGAAAGGCGGCGAGATACGGACGAGGGGGGCGAATGTCAATGATTCGGGGTGGGGCTTGCCCTCCGCCGCCGGCCCGGCCATGCCCTTTCCCGATGGCCGACGCAGCCGAGCATAATCCCGCCCAGGCCGTGTCCGTCGAGGTGGCCGGGAACCGCCTCACCCTCCTCGCCGACGGGCCGGAGCGGCTCGACGCGCTGATCGGGCTCATCGACGGAGCCAAGGAAACGGTGCGCGTCCTCTACTACATCTTCCTCGACGACGCGGCCGGCACGCGGGTGCGCGACGCGCTGATCGCGGCGGCGGGACGCGGCGTGCTGGTGTCGCTGCTCGTCGACGGCTTCGGCGCGACGACCAGCAAGGCCTTCTGGCAACCCCTGCTCGACAGCGACGTGCGCTTCTGCCGCTTCAGCCCGCGCTACGGGCGCCGCTACCTGCTCAGGAACCACCAGAAGCTGGCGCTCGCCGACGGACGCAAGGTCATCATCGGCGGGTTCAACATCTCCGACGATTATTTCGGAACGATCGCATCCGGTGCGTGGCGAGATCTCGGCCTGGAGGTCGAGGGGGACAGCACCGCCTGCCTCACCAAATATTTCGATGATCTGTTCGGGTGGGCCCGGGCGCCCGAGGCGAGCATCCGCGATATCCGCCGCCTGCTCCAGCAGCACAGCATCACCGAGGGCAAGCTGCACTGGCTGTTCGGCGGCCCGACCCGGCGTTTGAGCCCCTGGGCGCGGGCGATGCGCCGCGACATGCGCCGCGCCCGCCGCATCGACATCATCGCCGCCTATTTCGCGCCGAGCCCCGGCATGCTGCTGCGCATCGGCCGCATCGCCAGGCACGGCGAGGCGCGGCTAGTGACGGCCGAGAAATCCGACCACAATGTCGCGGTCGACGCGGCGCGGGCTTTCTACTGGTGGCTCCTGAAGCGCCGGGTGAAGGTGTTCGAATATGCGGCGACGAAGATGCACACCAAGCTCTTCGTGGTCGACGGAGTCGTCCATATCGGCTCGGCCAATCTCGACATGCGCAGCCTCTATCTGAACCTGGAGATGATGCTGCGGGTCAACGATCCGGCGTTTTCCGCGGCGATGCGCAAGTTCGTCGATGGCGAGATCGCCAACAGCAATCCGGTGACCCGCGAGAGCCACCGCAAGCAGCGGACTTTGCTCAACCGGATGAGGTGGGCGTTTGCTTACTTCGTGGTGGCGATCGCGGACTACCGGATCACCAAGCGGCTCAATTTCGGGCGCGAGGAGGCGGCGTAGCGGCCCGTTGGGCCGCCTGAACCGTCATTGCCAGCGCAGCGAAGCAATCGAGGTGCGGCGCGCGGCGCGTGGATTGCTTCGTCGCTGCGCTCCTCGCAATGACGGAAGGGAAGCAGTGTGGGCGCTTGCCTTGAGCCGAGACACCGTTCGGGCTGAGCGTGTCGAAGCCCTGTATTTCGCCTCTTTCGAGCGAGAGAGAAGGACAGGGCTTCGACAAGCTCAGCCCGAACGGAGAAGGTGGGCGCCGAGGCGCTAAGCCACTTGGGCCGGAGCCGTCACGGGAGTGAATCCCGTGACGTCGGACGGGTTCGCCAAGGCGACCCGCCGGCCGGACTTCGCGGTCTCTACGCGCTGCTCAGGCGGCGCCTTTGGCGCCGGCTTCGCTGCGCTCGGCCGCTCAGTCTTTCCACGCCCAAAACAAGGTCGCAGGCGGAATGTTCACCCACTCGAAGCCGCGGTCGATGCGGTCGAAATAGGGGGCGATGAACTGCCGGACCTTGGGGGAGAATTGATAGACCAGGAAGGCTCCGCCGGGGCGCAGGGCCTCGGCGGTCTCCTCCGCGATCTTCGGGCCGATGCCGGGCGGCAGCGTCGAGAAGGGAAGGCCGGAGAGAATGTAGTCCGCCTCGGTGAGGCCGAAGTCGGCCATGATCGTGCGCACGTCGGCGGCGGAGCCCGTCACCGCGCGCAGGCGCGAATCGCGGATCTTGCGGCTGAGGTACGTGGTGAAGTCGGAGTTGGTGTCGATGGTCAGCAGGATGGCGTCGGGCGCCAGCCGGTTCAGCACTTCCTGGGTGAAGGTGCCGACCCCGGGGCCGTATTCCACGAACAGCTTGCAATTGGCCCAGTCGACCGGAGCCAGCATCTTGTCGATGAGCACTTTGGACGACGGGATGACCGAGCCCACCATCACCGGGTGCTTCAGGAACCCGCGCAGGAACTGCCAGAGCGGACCGCCGCCGCCGCCGCGCCGGGCGAAGGCGCGGCTCCGTTGTGCTTGTTCGCCGGTGAAGGTCATGCCACGTCCCGTTTCGATCTGCTGAGCCGCCTGCGTTGGCAAATCAACGCGGCAATGGCAAGGCCGGCCCGCGCCGCCGGACCCGCCGCCCCCGCGGCGCGACGGATGGTTGGCTTTCCGGGACCTGTCGTCATGGCCCTCTTCGCCTCGCGCGAACGCTTCGCCCTTCTCTTCGCCGTGATGCTCGTCGCCGCCTCGGGCAATACGGCGATGCAGTCGCTGATGCCGGCGATCGGACGGCAGCTCCACATCGCCGATCTGTGGGTCGCGGTGGCGTTCAGCCTGTCGGCGATCGCCTGGGTGGCGCTGGCGCCGCACTGGGCGCACCGCGCCGACCGGCGGGGGCGGCGGGCGCTGATGCGGCTGGGGCTGATCGGCTTCATCGCCTCGATGCTGGTGTGCGGGACGGTGCTGGCGCTCGGCCTGCGCGGCGTCATCCCGGCGGCGCTCGTATTTCCAGTCTTCATCGTCGGGCGGGCAATCTACGGCATCCTCGGTTCGGCCTCCCCGCCGGCTGTGCAGGCCTATGTCGCGGCGCGCACCGAAGGTGAGCAGCGCACCGCCAGCCTCGCCGCGATCGCCTCCTCCTTCGGGCTCGGCACGATCATCGGGCCGGCGATCGCGCCCTTGTTCGTGTTCGCCCCGCTGGGCCTCGCGGGGCCGCTGTTCGTCTTCGCCTTGATCGCCGCGGTGGTGCTGGCCGCGCTGATCCTGCGCCTCCCCGACGACACGCCGCGCAGCGACGCGCGGGGCGAGGTCGTCGAATTCCCGTCGATGGGCACCCTCACGCGGGGCGGTCACAGCCGCGCGGCGAACGAACCGCGCCTCGCCTGGACGGACCGGCGCATCCTCCCCTGGCAAGTCATCGGCATCGTCGGCGGCCACGGCAACGCCGCCTTGTTGGGCGTCATCGGCTTCCTCGTCATCGACCGCTCCGGCGCCCCGCTGGCCGAGGCGCAGCAGCATATCGCCATCGTGCTGATGGCCGGCGCCGGCGCGACGCTGCTGGCGCAATGGGCGCTCATTCCCTTCTTCGCGATGACGCCGCGCCAGCTCGTCCTGTGGGGCTGCGGGCTGGCCGGGGTCGGCACGCTGGCGACCGGCCTCGCCAGCGGCGCCTACGGTCTCACCCTCGGCTTCGCTTTGGCCTCGCTCGGCTTCGGCTTCTTCCGCCCCGGCTTCACCAGCGGCGCCTCGCTCGCGGTGGGGCCGGAGGAGCAGAATGCGGTGGCGGGGATGGTGACCTCGGTGAACGGCGTGGCGTACATCGCCGCCCCCGCGGCGGCGGTGGCGCTCTATGAGCTATCGAGGCCGCTGCCGTTCGCGGCGGTGGCGGCGATCATGCTCGGGCTGGCGGCGTGGGCGGGGTGGCAGATTCGGCCCTGACCGTCATGCCGGCAAAGGCTGGCATCCCAGGGGGTGGGGACAAAGGGGACACGTACTTTTTCACGAAAAAGTACGTGTCCCCAATTCTCTTACCCCTTCGGCCCGCGCGGCGTCAGCATGCCGGGGGCGACGAAGCCGATGCCTGCCGCCGAGCTCATCGCGTCCTGCTTGAGGCTGGCCTGGATGCGTTCGTAGTCGCGTTCCATTTCGGGGGTGACGCTGGCGCGGGTGTCGTCGAGGGCGCGGTCGAAATCAGCCATCGTCACCGTCGCCGCTGCCATCGACGCGCGCAGCGCGTGGAGGCCGGCGCGGCGGACGAGGTCCTCGAGGTCGGCGCCGGTGAAGCGGTCGGTGCGGCGGGCGAGGGAATCGAGGTCGACGTCCTCGGCCAGCGGCATCTTCCCGGTGTGGATGCCCAGGATGTGGCGGCGCCCGGCCTCGTCGGGCACGGAGACATAGATCAGTTCGTCGAAACGGCCCGGGCGGAGCAGGGCCGGGTCGACGAGGTTGGGCCGGTTGGTCGCGCCGATCACCACCACCGAGCCCAGCTCCTCGAGTCCGTCCATCTCGGCGAGGATGGTGTTGACGACGCGCTCCGTCACCTGGGGCTCGCCGAGCCCGCCCCCGCGGGCGGGGACGAGGCTGTCCAGTTCGTCGATGAAGATGACGGTCGGCGCGACCTGGCGCGCGCGGGCGAACAGGCGGGCGATCTGCTGCTCGCTCTCGCCATACCATTTGCTGAGCAGGTCCGACGACTTGGTGGCAATGAAGTTCGCTTCCGCCTCGCGGGCGGTGGCCTTGGCGAGGAGGGTCTTGCCCGTGCCGGGCGGGCCGTAGAGGAGGAAGCCCTTGGCGGGACGGATGCCCATGCGCTTGAAGGCGTCGGGGTGCTTGAGGGGCAGCTCGACGCCTTCTCTCAGCCGCTCGCGCGCCTCGTCGACGCCGCCGACATCGTCCCAGCCGATATTGGGCGCCTGCACCATCACCTCGCGCATCGCCGAGGGCTGGACGCGCTTCAGCGCCTCCTCGAAGTCGCCGCCCTTGACCGAGAGGGTGTCGAGCACCTCGTGCGGGATCGTCCCTTCCTCGAGGTTGATCTGCGGCATGATGCGGCGGACCGCCTCGATCGCCGCCTCGCGGACGAGGGCGGCGAGGTCGGCGCCGACGAAGCCGTAGGTGCGGCGGGCGAGCTCGGGGAGATTGACGCCGCCGTCGAGGGGCATGCCGCGGGTGTGGATGGCGAGGATCTCGCGACGGCCGCGCTCGTCGGGGACGCCGATGACGATCTCGCGGTCGAAGCGACCGGGGCGGCGGAGCGCCTCGTCGATCGCCTCGGGGCGGTTGGTCGCGGCGATGACGATGAGGTTCTGGCGCGGCTCGAGGCCGTCGAGGAGGGTCAATAGCTGGGCGACGAGCCGCTTCTCCGTCTCGCCCTGGACCTGGCCGCGCTTGGGGGCGATCGAATCGATCTCGTCGATGAAGATGATCGAGGGGGAGGCCTTGCCCGCTTCCTCGAATACCTCGCGCAGGCGCCGCTCGCTCTCGCCATAAGCCGAGCCCATGATCTCCGGGCCGGCAATGTGGAAGAAATTGGCGTCGCTCTCGTTGGCGACGGCGCGGGCGAGGCGGGTCTTGCCGGTGCCGGGCGGGCCGTAGAGGAGGACGCCCTTGGGCGGGTCGACGCCCAGTCGCTCGAAGATCTCGGGGTAGCGCAGCGGGAGCTCGACCATCTCGCGCAGCTGGTCGATCGTCGCGCCCATGCCGCCGAGATCGTCGTAGGTGACGTCGGCGCGGCGGGTCTCGGCGGCCTCGGTATATTCGGGAAGCAGCTCGACCTCGGTGGTGGCGTCGATATGGACGATGCCCTTGGGGGTCGAGGAGACGACGGTGAGGCGGATCTCCTGCAGGGCGTAAGCGGGCGAGGCGAGCATCTGGCGCAGCTCGGGCGGGATGTCGCCGCGCTGCACCTGCTGCTGCCCGGTGGTGGCGACGATGTCGCCGGCGGTCAGCGGCTTCATGCCGAAGCTGCGCTTCAATGCCTGAGCCGAGCCGTGGAGGCGCAGATTCTTCTGCGCGGGGGCGAAGACGACGCGCTGGGCGGGCTTCGATTCGGCCTTGCGCAAGGTGACGAAGTCGCCCGAGCCGATCTCGGCATTGGCGCGCTGGAGGCCGTCGAGGCGGATGATGTCGAGGCCCTCGTCCTCGGGATAGGGGGCGACGGCGCGGGCCGGCGTGGCGCGCTTGCCGGTGATCTCGACGACGTCGCCCTCGCCGAGGCCGAGCTCGGCCATCAGCCGCCGGGGGAGGCGCGCGAGGCCGCGGCCGCTGTCCTCGGGCCGCATCGTCGCCACCTGCAGCCGCGTCGGCTGCCGTTCCTCGTCCGCCATCATCGTCCTTTCGTCAGGCGCGGGAGATAAGCGAGGACAACGGCGGTTCCACCCCGGCGGGTCCGCACAGGCAAAAAAAGGGCCGATCCACTGGACCGCGCGCAAAAAAAAGGCCGGTCCGCAAGGGACCGGCCGAAAGTTTGTTAGGAGAGGATGCCTGAAAGGCAGGGTTCTTTTCGCGCTGCAGCAGACATTGTGCAAGTGCGAAGAAATGCTATATGGGTGCAAAATATGCATGCGGGAAAAGGCGGATTTCCGCCCCTGCCGCGCCGAAGCCGCGCTAGTGCGTTGCAAGATAAAGGAAAATGGGAGCAAGGATGCGCAGGCTGCCGCCCCTCACCGCGATCGAGGCGTTCGTGCAGGTCGCACGGCTCGGCTCGGTCAAGGCCGCCGCCGAGGCCCTGGCCTTGTCATCGCCGGCGCTGACCCGCCGGATTCAGGCGCTGGAGCGGTTCGTGGGCCATCTTCTGTTCGAGCGGCGGCACCAGGCGATCCATCTCAACGCCGAGGGCGAGCAGCTGCTCTCGGAGATCGCGCCGGCCCTCGACAGCCTCGCGATGGCGATGGAGCGGGCGCTCGGCGGTCAGGAGCTGATGCGCCTGAGGCTCGGCGTGCCGCCGCTCTTCGCCTCGCAGCGGATGATGCAGCACCTGCCCGAGTTGCGCGCCGCGCATCCGGAGCTGCACATCGACATCGACACCGGCGCGCACCTCCTGGCGCGGCTCGACGAGGGGCTCGACGCGGTGATCGCGGTGGCCGTGGAGATCGACCCGCACCTCTATTCCCGCCGCATCGATGCCGAGGACCGGGTGGTGGCGATCGGCGCCTGGCGCCTCGCGGAGGGGGCGGAGGCGCTGCGCGACCCCGCCGAGCTCGGCCGGACCACCATCTTCCTCCACCGCGACCTGCCCGACACGTTCGATTATTGGCGTGAGGCGGTCGGGCTGCCGGACCTCCAGCCGGCGGCGATCGACCATTTCGATTCGGGCCAGCTGATCCTCGACGCCGCCGCGGAGGGGCTCGGGGTCGCGTTCATGCTGGAAAGCCACCTCAAGGCGTCGCAGGACGAAAGGCTCGTCCAGCTGTTCGGGATCGCCGCGCCGAGTCCCTACGCTTACTGGTTCGCGTGCCGCCGCTCGTCGATCAACCGCCGGCCGGTCCGGCTCTTCCACGACTGGCTGTTCGCGGACGCCGCCGCCTAGCTTTTCAGCCGGGCGACGATCCGCCGCATGGTCGCGCGCGGGAGGAAGCGCGAGGCCTGTGCCGTCAGCTTGTTGGTGCGGCCCGGGATAACGATGGCGCGGTTCCTCGCGAGACCCGCGAGTCCCGCCTCGGCCACCGCGCGGGCGGGGACGGCGAGCTTTGCGAGCTTGCCGTTCGGATCGCCCGCGACTTCGAAGAACTCGGTCGCGGTCGGACCGGGGCAGAGCGCGGTGACGTGGACGCCGCTGTCCTTCAGCTCCTCGTGGGTCGCCTCGGTGAGGGAGAGGACGTAGCTCTTCGAGGCATAATAGACGGCCATGTACGGGCCGGGCTGAAAAGCCGCGGTGGAGGCGACGTTGAGGACGAAGCCGCGGCGGTTGGCGACCATGCCGGGCAGGACCAGGCGGCACAGCTCGGTAAGCACCCGCATGTCGAGGTCGATCATCGCCGTCTGCCGCTCCGGCGGTTGTTCGTCGAAGCGGCCGGCGAGGCCGAAGCCGGCATTGTTGATCAGCGTCTCGACCTGGAGCCCCGCCGCCTCCACCTCGCCGATCAGGGCCGCGGCGGCGCCGGGCGCGGCGAGGTCGGCGGCGAAGACGTGCGCCTTGCCGAGCTCCCGCGCCAGCGCGTCGAGCCGCTCCCGCCGCCGGGCGACCAGCACCAGCTCGTCGCCCCGCGCGGAGCAGAGGCGCGCGAATTCGACGCCCAGTCCCGCCGAGGCGCCGGTGATGAGGGTGACGGGGCGCGCCGCCACGGCGCTAGGGCCTCAGGCTGGCCTTGACGATCTTGCCGGGCTGGCGCGGCGGCTCGCCCTTCGGGAGGGCGTCGACATGCTCCATGCCTTCGACGACCTCGCCCCAGACGGTGTACTGGCCGTCGAGGAAACGGGCGTCGTCGAAGCAGATGAAGAACTGGCTGTTGGCGCTGTTCGGATTCTGCGCGCGCGCCATCGAGGCGACGCCGCGCACGTGCGGGGCGTTGGAGAATTCGGCCTTGAGGTCCGGCCGGTTCGACCCGCCCATGCCCGTCCCGGTCGGGTCGCCGCCCTGCGCCATGAAGCCGGGGATGACGCGGTGGAAGACGACGCCATCGTAAAAGCCTTCCTCGACCAGCTCGCGGATACGCTGGACGTGGCCCGGCGCGAGGTCCGGCCGCAGCCGGATGACGACGTCCCCGCCCGAATCGAGGTTGAGGACGAGGGTGTTGAGTTCGTTGGCCATGGCGGCATGTCTCCTGTCGTTCGCGGCGGCAGATAGGCTGCACGGCGACACGGCGCCACCCCTTGCTCGGTGCGCCGACACTCAGGCACCGTTCGGCCTGAGCCTGTCGAAGGCCTGTCTTTCTTCCTCCTCAGCAAGGAAGGACAAGGCTTCGACAGGCTCAGCCCGAACGGATTTGTGGACAATCGCCAGAGCTCGGCTCAGGCGGGGCGGGCGAGCACCCGGTCTGCGACGAACGGGTTGCTCTGCCGCTCCTGGCCGAAGCTCGACATCGGACCGTGACCGGGCACGAACATCGTGTCGGACCCGAGCGGCCAGAGGCGCTGGGTGATGGCGTCGATCAGGTCCTGGTGGTTGCCCATCGGAAAGTCGGTGCGGCCGATCGAGCCCCTGAACAGGACGTCGCCGACGATGGCGAGCTTCGAGGGCGGATGGTGGAAGACGACGTGGCCCGGCGTGTGGCCGGGGCAATGGTAGACGTCGAAGGTCAGCGCGCCGACCGTCACCGTGTCGCCGTTGGCCAGCCAGCGGTCCGATTCGAAGACCTTGCCGGTGATGCCGTAATTGCGTCCGTCGTCCTCGAGGCGGGCGATCCAGAAGCGGTCCGCTTCGTGCGGCCCCTCGATCGGGACGCCCAGCTCGTCGGCGAGGATCTTGGCGGAGCCGCAATGGTCGATATGGCCGTGGGTGAGGAGGATCTTCTCGACCTCCACGCCATGCTGGCGCGCCGCCGCCTTCAGCCGGTCGAGGTCGCCGCCGGGATCGGTGAAGGCGCCCTTCATGGTCGTCGTGCACCAGAGCAGAGTCGAATTCTGCTGGAGCGGCGTCACCGGGACGATGACGGCCTTGAGGGGCGGTTCGGACATCCCCGGCACATGGCCTCGGCCCGGGGAAGTTGCAACCGGCGCGAACGGGCCATTAAGGGTGGCGGCGCGATGACGCTCACGCACCTCCAGCGGCTCGAGGCCGAGGCGATCCACATCCTGCGCGAGGCGGTGGCCGAAAGCGAGCGGCCGGTCATGCTCTATTCGGCCGGGAAGGACAGCTCGGTCCTCCTTCACCTGGCGAAGCAGGCCTTCGCGCCGGCGCCGCCGCCGTTCCCGCTGCTCCACGTCGACACGACCTGGAAGTTTCGGTCGATGTATGCGCTGCGCGACAAGGCCGCGGCCGAAGCGCGGATGGAGCTCATCGTCCACCGCAACCCCGAGGCGGACGCGCGCGGCATCAACCCGCTCGACCACGGTTCGGCGCTGCACACCCAGATGTGGAAGACCGACGGGCTGAAGCAGGCGCTGGAGGCGGGGGGCTTCGACGCGGCGATCGGCGGCGCGCGCCGCGACGAAGAGAGGGTGCGGGCGAAGGAGCGCATCTTCTCGTTCCGCGCTGCCGGCCAGCGCTGGGATCCGAAGCGCCAGCGGCCGGAGCTCTGGCGGCTCTACAACGCCCGCAAAGCCAAGGGGGAGAGCTTCCGCATCTTTCCGCTCTCCAATTGGACCGAGCGCGACGTGTGGTCCTACGTTGAAGCGGAAGGGATCGAGGTTTCGGATCTCTATTTCGCGGCGCCGCGTCCGACGGTGGTGCGCGACGGCACGATCCTGATGGTCGACGACGACCGCCTCCGGGCCGAACCGGGCGAGGCGGAGGAGCGCTGGGTCCGCTTCCGGACCCTCGGCTGCTACCCGCTGTCCGGCGCGATCGAGAGCCGCGCAACGACGATCGCCGAGTTGCTCGACGAGATGCGGCGCGACCGCCTCTCGGAGCGGCAGGGCCGGATCATCGATCGCGACGGCGCCGCCTCGATGGAGCGCAAGAAGCGGGAGGGCTATTTCTGATGGCCCTGTTCCGCCGCCGCAAGCCGCCGCCCCCGGCCGCGGCGCCCGAGAAGACGCTGCTTCGCCTCATCACCTGCGGCTCGGTCGACGACGGCAAGTCGAGCCTGCTCGGCCGCCTGCTCTACGAGACCGGCTCGGCCTATGAGGACGAGCTCGCCCAGTGCGGCGGCGACCTGTCGCGCTTGGTCGACGGGCTCGAGGCGGAGCGCGAGCAGGGCATCACCATCGACGTCGCCTGGCGCTTCTTCGAGACCGACAGGCGCAAGTTCGTCGTCGCGGACGCCCCCGGGCACGAGCAATATACCAGGAACCTCGTCACCGGCGCCTCGACCTCCGAACTGGCGCTGGTGCTGGTCGACGCCCGGAAGGGCGTGCTCGAGCAGAGCCGGCGGCACGCCTTCCTGTGCCGCCTGCTGGGCGTCGGCACCATCGTGCTGGTGGTCAACAAGATGGACCTGGTCGGCTACGACCGCGCCGTCTTCGATCGCATCGTCGCCGATTTCCGCGTCGTTGCCGACGCGTTCGTCGCCATCCCCGTCTCCGCCACGGTCGGCGACAACGTCACGCGCGGCTCGGACGCGATGCGCTGGTATGAAGGACCCACCCTCCTCGCTCACCTCGAAACGGCCGAGCCGAAGGCGCTTCGCGCCGACGGACCTTTCTGGCTGCCCGTGCAGACGGCGATCCGCGACGGCGGCTTTCGCGGCGCCGCCGGGCTCGTTGCCAGCGGCAAGGTGGCGAAGGGGGAGCGCGTCTGGATCCTGCCGGCGGAGGTGGAGGCCACCGTCGCGCGCGTGCTCGTCGCCGGCGCGGACGCGGACTGCGCACGGGCCGGCGAGTCGATCGCCCTCGCCTTCACGAGCGAAGTGGACTGCTCGCGCGGCGACGTCGTCAGCAGCTACGGCGCGCCCGACGTCGCCGACCAGTTCGAAGCTACCATCGTCTGGATGGCGCATGAGGAGCTGGTGCCGGGCCGCCAATATGCGCTGAAGCTCGCTACCCAGACCTGCCTCGCCACCCTGCAACCGCCCAAGCACGAGATCGACATGACGACGCTGGAGCCGGCGCCGGCGCGGACGCTCGCGCTGAACGGCATCGGCGTCTGCGACCTGTGGACCGACAGGCCCCTCGTCCACGCGCCGTACGAGAGGAGCCGCGACCTCGGCGGCTTCATCCTGATCGACCGCGTCACCAACGACACGGTCGGCGCCGGCCTCATCCGCCACGCCCTGCGCCGCTCGCAGAACCTCCACCCGCAGGCGCTCCAGGTGACGCGGGAAGCGCGCGCCGGCCTCAAGGGCCAGCGGCCGCGGCTGCTGTGGTTCACCGGTCTGTCGGGCGCCGGCAAGTCGACCATCGCCAACCTCGTCGAGGCGAAGCTGCACGCGCGCGGGCGCCACACCTTCCTCCTCGACGGCGACAACGTCCGGCTCGGCCTCAACCGCGACCTCGGCTTCTCGGAAGCCGACCGCGCCGAGAATATCCGCCGCGTCGGCGAGACGGCGAAGCTGATGCTCGATGGCGGGCTCATCGTCCTCGCCGCCTTCATCAGCCCCTATCGGTCCGAGCGCCGGATGGTGCGGGCGATGCTGCCCGAAGGCGACTTCGTCGAGATATTCGTCGACGTCGCGCTCGCCGAGGCGGAGCGGCGCGATCCGAAGGGCCTCTACGCCAAGGCCCGCGCCGGCCGCATCCCGAACTTCACCGGCATCGGCGCGCCCTACGAGCCGCCCGAGGCGCCGGAGCTCCGGGTCGACACCGGCCGCCTTTCCGCCGAGGACGCCGCCGAGGCGATCGTGCGCTATCTCGAGGAGGAGGAATGAAGCCTCTTGTCCTGCTCGCCGCCACTGTCCTCGCCGGCTGCGCGACGATGACGCCGCAGCCTCCGCCGCCGCCGCCGACACCGGCGAGCTGGGCCTGGGCCGTCTTCGACGATCACCACATTCTTCGCGCCGGCGCCGGCGGGCTCGCCGACCGCGCCACCGGACGCAAGGCGACGATCGACGATCCCGTCCGCGTCGCCTCGGTCACCAAGCTCCACGTCGCGCTCGGCGTCATGCGCCTGGTCGAGCAGGGCAGGCTCGACCTCGACCGCGACGTCTCCGACTATCTCGGCTGGCGGCTGAGAAACCCCGCCTTCCCCGACGCGCCGATCACCCTGCGGCTGCTCCTCTCCCACCGCTCCAGCCTGACCGACGCGGCGGACTATGTCCTGCCGCTCGGCACGACCGTCGAAGCGCATGTCCGCGATCCGAAGGCGTGGGACGCCGTCCACGCGCCCGGCACCTATTTCCGCTACACCAATCTCAATTTCCCGATCGTCGCGACGGCGATGGAGAGGGTGACGGGGGAGCGCTTCGACCGGCTGATGCGGCGCCTGGTGCTGGCGCCGCTCGGCATCTCCGGCTGCATGAACTGGAGCGGCTGCTCCACTGCCACGCTGGCGCGAGCCGTCGTGCTCTATGCGCCCGATGGCAAGGCGGTGAAGGACGACCTGCGCGGCGCGCCGCCGCCGTGCCTCGTCTACGCCCCCGCGGACGGCAGCTGCGATCTCGAGGCCTACCGGCTGGGCACCAACGGCGGCCTCTTCTCGCCCCAGGGAGGGCTGCGCATCTCGATGGCCGATCTCGCCAAGGTCGGTGGGCTGCTGCTGCGCCGCGGCCGCCTCGCCGACGGCCGCCGCTTCCTCGCCGAGGCGAGCATCGCCGAGATGGAGCACCTCCACTGGCGTCATGACGGCGCGAACGGCGAGACCGAGGAGGGCTTCTACTGCGGCTATGGTCTCGCCACCCAGACCACCGCCCAATGCTCCACCGACGACCTGTTCGGCGACCGCCGCCCCCGCACCGGTCACGCCGGCGACGCCTATGGCGTCCGCTCCGGCCTCTGGATCGACCCCGCGACCGGCCGCGGCATCGCCTTCTTCGCGACCGGCCTGGGCGACTCGCCGCCGAAGGGTCGCTCGTCGTATCGGGCGGTCGAGGAATGGCTGGCGGCGAACCTCAGGCGCTGAGACGCCGGTCTGCCCGCGACGCGAGCCAGGGCCGCAACCAGAGGGAATTGAGGTTCATGAGCGAATGCAGGATTGCCGGTACCCAGATCGTCCCGGCCGCGAGGTAGAGACAGGCCAACAGCGCGCCGACGACCATTGTTCCGACGATCCCGGCCCATCCCTGATAGAAATGGACGAGGCCGAAGACGACGCCGGCGACGATGAAGGCGGCGAGCGGCCGTCCCGTCGCCAGCGTGAAGACCAGCGGCAGCAGCAGGCGGAAAAAGACTTCCTCGGCCGGTCCGGCATTGAGAGCGAGCAGCGCGGTCCAGCGCCGCTCCATCGCATTCCGGGGCATGAGCGGCGCGATATCGCCGATCACCACCGGCTCGGGCGCCCTTCGCTTCTTCAGCAACGGCGCGAGGCTCGCGCCGAGCAGGCCGCCGCCGAACGCGCCGCCGATGACGAAGAGGAGGAAATGATCCTCCCTCGAAAGCCGCATCGCCACGACGCGCGCAAGCGGCGCGAATTCGGGCGGCATCCGCCAGAGGGCGTCGATCCTCCCGAGCAGCGCGAGCACCACCACCGCCCCCGCGAAGAAGAAGAGGAACGAGCGCAGCGTCCAGCGCTGGAACTCCCGCTGGCGCTGAATGGTGTCGGTCAGCGCCTTGAAGGCGGCATATTCGGCGGCGTCGTTCCGGACGAACCAGGCGAGGAGCAGCAGGATCGCGGCGGCGAAGGCGTAGTCCATCGGCGCGTCAGCACTCCACCACGTTGACCGCGAGCCCGCCGAGGCTGGTCTCCTTGTAGCGCTCGTTCATGTCGAGGCCGGTGCGCCGCATCGTCTCGATCACCTGATCGAGGCTGACGAGATGGGAGCCGTCGCCGGCGAGGGCGAGGCGGCTCGCCTCGATCGCCTTGATCGCGCCGACGGCGTTGCGCTCGATGCAGGGGACCTGGACGAGGCCGCCGACCGGATCGCAGGTGAGGCCGAGATTGTGTTCCATGCCGATTTCGGCGGCATTCTCGATCTGCGCCGGGGTGCCGCCGAGCGCCGCGGTGAGCCCGGCGGCGGCCATCGAGCAGGCGACGCCCACTTCGCCCTGGCAGCCGACCTCGGCCCCCGAGATGGAGGCATTCTCCTTGAACAGCGAGCCGACCGCTGCCGCTGTGAGGAGGAAGGTGCGCACGCCCTCGTCGTTCGCCTGGGGCGTGAACCGGCGATAGTAGCGCAGGATCGCGGGGACGATGCCGGCGGCGCCGTTGGTCGGGGCGGTGACGACGCGGCCGCCGGCGGCATTTTCCTCGTTCACCGCCAGCGCCCAGAGGTTGACCCAGTCGATCACGGTCAGCGGGTCGGAGAGCATGCGCTCGGCGCGTTCCAGGAGCAGGCGGTAGAGCCCGGGGGCGCGCCGCTTGACCTTGAGGCCGCCGGGAAGAATGCCGCCCTGGGCGATGCCGCGGTCGATGCACCCCTCCATCGCCTGCGCGATGGCGGCGAGGCGCGAATCGATCTCCGCGTCGGAGAGGTGGGCGCGCTCGTTGGCGCGAGCGACCTCGGCGATGCCGAGCCCCTCGCGCGCAGCGATGGCGAGGAGCTCCGCGGCCGACCGGTAATTGTAGGGAATGTCCCAGACGCCGTCCGGCGGTGCGTTGCGGGCGATCGCGCCCTCGTCGACCACGGCGCCGCCGCCCGTCGAATAATAGACGCCGCTCCCGACATCCGCGCCGGCGCCGTCGAAGGCGGCGAAGCGCATGCCGTTCGAATGGTGCGGCAGCCGCTCCTTCTGGAGGAAGAGCAGGTCCCGCGCCTCGTCGAAGCCGATGTCGCGCGCGCCGCCGAGACGAAGCACGCCGGACTCGCGGATCCCGGCGACGATCCGCTCCGCCTCGTCGGGATCGATCCGGTCCGGACGCTGGCCGGAAAGTCCAAGGAGGATCGCCCGGTCGGTGGCGTGGCCCTTGCCGGTCAGCGCCAGCGAGCCGTAGAGGCGAACTTCGACGCGTTCGGCGGCGTCGAAGCGGCCGCCGCCCCGCAGCGTCTCGACAAAGCGGCACGCCGCCGTCATCGGCCCCATCGTGTGGGAGCTGGACGGGCCCACGCCGATCTTGAAGAGGTCGAAGACGCTGGAAACCACCGGAAATCCTCCTGACGCCGGGCGAGATGGACCCCCTGCCCGCTTCTGGCAAGGCGGCACGCCATTCGTCCTTCTCGACGGCTGGGGCGGGCAGGGCGCGCGCCTCTACCGCGCGCCGGCGGAGATCATCGAAGCGCGCCGGATCGAGGATGTCGCGCCGGCGCTGGAGCGGCTGCGCGCGGCGAACCGGGAGGCCGCCGGGTTTCTCGCCTACGAAGCGGGCCATGCCCTGGAGCCCAGGCTGGCGCCGCTCGCACCGCGGGATGCGGAGACGCCGCTGCTGTGGTTCGGCCTGTTCGATCGGGTCGAGGAAGTCGGCTTCGACGCGCTGCCGGCGCCGGCGGGGGCCTGGGCCGGGGCGCCACGCGCGGCGATGGACCGCGACTCCTATCTCTCGGCGGTCGCGGCGATCCAGGCGCACATCCTCGAAGGCGACGTCTACCAGGCGAATCTCACCTTCGAGGCAGACGTGGCAATTGCCGGCCATCCGCTCGCTCTCTACGCGGCGCTGCGGCCGCGTGCGCGGGCGGGGTGGGGCGGCGTGGTGTTCACGGGCTCGCACTGGCTTCTTTCCTTGTCTCCGGAGCTGTTCTTCACGATCGAGGCGGGGCGGATCACCGCGCGGCCGATGAAGGGCACGGCCCCGCCCGAGGCCGATCCCGAGGCCCTGCGGTCCGATCCTAAGCAGCGCGCCGAGAACCTGATGATCGTCGACCTGCTGCGGAACGACCTGTCGCGCGTGGCCGCGCGGGGCAGCGTCCAGGTGCCGCGGCTGTTCGAGGTGGAGCGCTATCCCACGCTCCAGCAGATGACGTCGACGGTTACCGCCACGCTGCGCGCGGGGCTGGGCCCGGTCGACGTCGTCGAAGCGATCTTCCCGTGCGGGTCGATCACCGGTGCGCCCAAGATCCGGGCGCAGGAAATCCTCCACGGGCTCGAACGGCGCACCCGCGGCGTCTACACCGGCAGCATCGGCCGGCTTGCACCGGACGGGGAAGCCGCGTTCAATGTCGCGATCCGCACTCTCGTCCTGCGCGACGGGGAGAGCCGCGCGCGGATCGGCCTGGGCTCCGGCATCGTCGCCGACAGCCGTCCGGCCGACGAGTGGCGGGAATGCCTTGCCAAGGGAGCTTTCGTGGAGACGGACCGGCGCTTCGACCTGATCGAGACGATGCGCTTCGATCCCGAGGCGGGCATCGCCGAGCTGGAGCGCCATCTCGCGCGGATGAAGCGAAGCGCCGCGGCGCTCGGCTTCACCTTCGACCGCCACCATGCCCGCAACGAGCTCCAGGCCGCGACCTTCGCTTTGCGCGCGCCGCGGCGGCTGCGGCTGCTTCTGTCGCGAAGCGGCGCGTTGGCGGTCGAGACCCGGCCGCTGCCGCCGGCGCCGGTCGAGGCCGTGACGGTGAAGCTGGCGGCGCTGCCGGTGGATCCGTCCGACTTCCGGCTGCGCCACAAGACCAGCGACCGGCGCTTCTACGACGAGGCCCGCGGCGACTCCTTCGAGGTCGTTTTCGTCGATCCGGCAGGATTCGTGACGGAGGGAAGCTTCACGACCGTGTTCGTCGAGCGGGACCGAAAGCTGCTGACGCCGCCGTCGGCGCGAGGCCTGCTGCCGGGAATTCTGCGCGAACGGCTGCTCGAGGAGGGACGAGCCCTTGAAGCCGACCTGCGCGAAGACGATCTGAGGCACGGGTTCCTGATCGGCAACAGCCTCAGGGGGCTTGTGGGCGCACAGCTTTGGAGACCCTCGTCATGAAGATCCTGACCACTGCCGCCGTCGGCGCCGCCGCGCTCGCGGGTGCCGCCTGGTTGCTGATGCCTGCAGCGCCCGCCAGCGCTGCCGCGGCACCGCCGCCCAAGATCGACGTGCCCGCCGCCGGCGCCAGCCAGACCGCCGTCTTCGCGGGCGGCTGCTTCTGGGGAATGCAGGGCGTGTTCGAGCATGTGAAGGGGGTGCGCGCGGTCACCGCGGGCTATGCCGGCGGCAGCCGCGCCGACGCCACCTATCCGAAGGTCGGGACGGAGACCACCGGCCACGCCGAATCGGTGCGTATCGTCTTCGACCCGCGTCAAGTCAGCTACGGCCAGCTGCTGCGCGTCTTCTTCTCATCGCACAACCCGACCGAGTTGAACCGCCAGACGCCCGATGTCGGCCCGAGCTACCGCTCCGCCATCTTTCCCCAGGACGCGGCGCAGCGGCGGGCGGCGAGCGCCTATATCGCCCAGCTCAACGCCGCCCGTGCTTTTCCGCAGCGGGTGGTGACGAAGGTCGAGACCGGCGCCTTCTATGCCGCCGAGGACTATCATCAGGGCTATGAGCGCAAGCACCCGGACAGCCCCTACATCCGTCGCTGGGACCTGCCGAAGCTCGCGGCGCTGAAGGCGAACTTTCCCGGCCTCTGGCGGCCCTAGGCGGCGAGAGGGAAACGCAGCAGCCGATCCGCGACCGGCACCAGCGCCTCGGCGCCGGGCCCGACGGCGCGGACGATCTCCGGATGCGCGGCGTCCAGGCCGCCGGTCAGCGCGCCGAATGCGGGGAGAATCAGCTTGGTCTCCGTTGCGACGAAGCAGCGGCGCGAGACCTGCCGGCCCCGCTGGGTGATGCGCAGCTTGGGGTGGAAATGCCCCGACAGCTCCGGGCGCTGCTCGGCGGGGTCGGCCTCGTGGCGCAGCAGCAGCCCGTCCACTTCGGTTTCCGCGACGATCGCGCCGCCGCAATGGTCCAGCAGGCCGGCATCGTGGTTGCCGGCGATCCAGGTCCAGCGCGTCGCGGCGGTGAGCGCGGTCAGCATCGCGCGCGCGCGCTCGGGCAGGCGCTCGCAGCCGAAGCGGTCGTGGAAACTGTCGCCGAGGCACCAGACTTCGCGGGCGGACGTCGCCGCGACGAGCGCCGTGAGATCCGCCAGCGTGGCGATCGAATCGTAGGGCGGGAGCATCTGCCCCAGCCGCGCGAACCAGCTCGCTTTCTCGAGGTGGAGGTCGGCAAGCAGGAGCGCGCGGCGCGCCGGCCAGAACAGCGCGCCCTGCGGCAGCGCCATCAGCTCCTGCCCGGCGAACGTAAAGCGAACCATGGACCGCCTATACGCGCGCCGCGCCGCGGTGCAAGCGCCTAGCGGATCAGCTCCTGGACGAGAGCGGCGGCGCGGTCGTCGCCGGCGGAGCGGTGGTGAAGGAAACCCGGATTGGCGGCGAGGAAGAGCAGCGCGCCGGCGAGGAAACCCTCGGTCACCAGCGCGACGGGACTGCGAAGCTTGGTCAACATATACCCACCGTCGGGCGCAGCGGCCCGCCTCCTCTAGCGTCTCTCGGTGATCGGCCGCCGCGGCGCGCCCGGCGCGATCCCGGACACCGGCATGGCGGTCGAAGGCTTAACGGAAGATAAGCGGACGGTGCCTTGCGACAAGCGCGGGGACAGTGCGGGCGCCCGGCCGTTCCCTTAGCGCGATCAGCTGTTGAGCAGCTCGGCCAGCAGCGCGTTCGCCTGGGCCTCGTCGCCGGCGGAGCCGGAGCCGACCAGCGTCGGATCGAACGCCGCGAAGACGAGCGCGGCGGCGAGGAAGCCTTGCGCGACAAGCGCGAAGGGATGGCGCAGTCTGCTGGGCCGTTTCACCGTGTCGCCGCCTTCTTCGGTTTCTCGAAGGTCCGGGCATCTATCGGCTCGAACCGCGGCGGTCTCTCGGCAGAAATGGCAAAAATGGGGACAGGTACGTACCTGTCCCCACTTTGCGGACCGATCAGGCGTCGGCGCGTTCGCCTTCCGCGGGCACGTCGGCCTTGGGGCCGCTCTCGGCGTCGATGGTCCGCCGCTCGCCGCCGTTGATCTCGACCTTGCGCGGCTTCATCGCGTCCGGGATCTCGCGCACCAGCTCGATAGCGAGCAGACCGTCCTTCATGTCGGCATTGTCGACACGCACGAAATCGGCGAGCTCGAAGCGACGCTCGAACGCGCGGGTGGCGATGCCCATGTGGACGTAATTGCCGTCGCGGTTGCGGCTCTCCGCCTTGCGGCCGGTGATCGTCAGCAGGTTCTGACGGGCCGTGATGTCGATGTCGTTCGGGCTGAACCCGGCGACGGCGAGCGTGATCCGGTAGCGGTCGTCGCTCAGCTTCTCGATGTCGTAGGGGGGATAATTGTCCGCCTGCTCGCGGTTTGCATTCTCGAGGAATTCGAACAATCGGTCGAAGCCGATCGTGGAGCGGCGATAGGGGGTGAAATCGAAGCTTCTCATGATCCTTGTCCTCCTGTGAGCAACATGGGGACGAGGGGACCGGCACGAGGCCCGGAGCCCCTCGCGGGTACAGGCCGGGCACCGAAGTCGCCCGACGGGAGGAATTTAGGAGAGGGCCGAACCGGTTCAAGACCTCGCACGGCTCCGCCCGCGACGAGACCCTACCGCACATTTTCCTCCACCGCCGCGGCGAGGTCGGCGACGGTGAACGGCTTGCGCAGCACCGGGGCGTCGCTGCCGAGCGCCGCTTCGAGCTGCTCGCTCTCCGCATAGCCGGTGACGAAGACGATCGGCAGATCCGGCGCGATTTGCCGTGCCGCGCGGGCGACTTCCGCGCCGTGCATGCCGGGCATCGCATAGTCGATCAGGGCCAGGTCTGGTCGCCCCTCGCGAAGGCAGGCGAGGGCCTCCGCGCCGCTCTCGGCCGCGATGACGTCATGACCCAACCCTTCGAGCGAGGCGATGAGGAAAGCGCGGACGTCGTCGTCGTCGTCGACGACCAGCACCTTCACGTTCGACCGCCCCGCTGATCCGGCGGGGGCGGCCTCACCCTCCTCGTCCGGCGCGTCGGGCGCTTCCGCCGCCGGCAGGAGGATGTCGACCTCGGTTCCCGCGCCGGGGGTGCTGGCGATGCGCAACGTGCCGCCCGATTGCTGGGCGATGCCGTAGACCTGGGCCAGGCCGAGGCCGGTACCCTTGCCCAGCGGCTTGGTGGAGAAGAAGGGTTCCGTCGCGCGGGCAACGACCTCCGGGGGCATGCCTTCTCCCGTGTCCGCCACGCGGATTCGCACGAACATGCCGGCGCGGTGGTCCGCCGCCTCGGGCAGGCTCAGCCGCGCCGTCGAAATGGTGAGGGTGCCGCGCTCGGGCATGGCGTCGCGGGCGTTGATCGCGAGGTTGAGGATGGCGTTCTCGAGCTGATTGGCGTCGCACATGGCGTGTCCGGCGGCGGCGTCGAGCTCGGTTTCGATGGCGATCGCCCGGCCGATCGTGTGGCGAAGCAGGGTCTGCATCCTCTCGATGAGGGCGTTGACCGCGACGGGGGCCATGCTGATGCGCTGGATCCGCGAGAAGGCGAGCAGCTGGCCGGTGAGCTTGGCCCCCCGCCGCGCCGATTCCAGGGCGGTGTCGGCGACCCGCTTCATG
Source organism: Alphaproteobacteria bacterium (assembly GCA_019239415.1). Taxonomy (GTDB): domain Bacteria; phylum Pseudomonadota; class Alphaproteobacteria; order Sphingomonadales; family Sphingomonadaceae; genus Allosphingosinicella. The sequence continues at coordinate 1,712 of JAFAZW010000020.1, read as the reverse complement.
CGCGCGTCCTCGGTGCGCGCCGCGAGCAGCTCGAGGCCGCCCATGATCGGCGTCAGCAGGTTGTTGAAGTCGTGGGCGATGCCGCCGGTGAGCCGGCCCACCGCCTCCATTTTCTGCGCCTGGCGCAGTGCCTCCTCGGCGCGCAGCCGTTCCGCGACCTCGGCCTGGAGTCGGTCGAGGGCGGCGCTGAGGTCGGCGGTGCGTTCCCCGACGCGCCGCTCGAGCGTCTCGTTCGATTCGCGCAGCGCCGCCTCGGCTTCCTTGAGTGCCGTGATGTCGTGGGCGACGCCGATGAAGCCGACATGCTCGCCCTGGGGACCGAAGCGCGGTTGGGAGATCGAGCGGACCCATCGCCAGCCCGAGCCGCTCCGGTAGCGGCCGACCAGTTCGAACGGCCGCAGCGTCGCTTCGCCCGCCACGGACTCGGCCAGGATCCGCGGCGCGTCGTCGGGATGGATGACGGCGCGCCAGTCGAAATTGACTGCCTCGTCATAGCTGATGCCGAGGAACTCGACATAGGCGCGATTCACGAAGCTGCGGGTGCGGTCCAGCTTCGTCACCCACATCGGCACCGGCGCGGAATCCGCGATGAGCCGGAAGCGCTCCTCGCTCTCGCGCGCCGCCAGCTCCGCGAGATGGCGTTCGGTGACGTCGGTGCCCTGCACGAAGATGCCGCCGACGCTGCCGTCCGCCTCGATCATCGGCTGGAAGACGAAGTCGACCTGCCGCTCCTCGACCGGCGCCCCAGGCTCGCGCTGCAGCCCGATCGCCATCGAGCGGCCGGTGAAGGCTTCGCCGCTGCGATAGACTTGGTCGAGCAGCTCGAAGAAGCCCTGCCCCTCCACCTCCGGCAACGCCTCGCGCACCGGCCGGCCCATGAAATCGCGGTGACCCACGAGCTGGAGATAGGCGGCGTTGCCGAGCTCGAAGACGTGGTCGGGCCCGCGGAGGACGGCCATGAAACCTGGAGCATGGTCGAACATGTCGCGCAGCCGCTCGGCCTCGCTGATCCGCTGCCGCTGGGCGAGGACGGTGGCGGTCGTCTCGGTGCAGACGCAGAACATGCCCTCGGCCTCGCCGCTGTCGCCGCGCAGCGGGCCGTAGGAGAAGGTGAACCAGGTCTGCTCCTCGAAGCCCTGCCGGGTCATGGTGAGCGGCAGGTTCTCGAAATAGGTCGGCTCGCCGGCGACGGCGCGGCGGGCGAGCGGCCCGACCTCGTCCCAGATCTCGGCCCAGATATCCTCGAAGGCATGGCCGAGCGCGGCCGGATGCTTGCCGCCGAGCACCTCCGCATAGGCGTCGTTGTAGAGGAAGCGCAGGTCCGGCCCCCAGGCGATGAACATCGGGAACTTGGTGCTGAGCAGCATGCCGACGGCGGTCTTCAGCGCCTGGGGCCAGTCCCGCGGCGCGCCGAGCGGCGAGCGCGCCCAGTCGAACGCCCGGATGCGCGCGCCCATCTCGCCGCCGTCGCGCAGGAAGGCCAGGCGGTCAGCGTCGGTCACGGCGTCGGTCGGCGGCATCGGCCTCGCATCGTCTCCAGCTGCGGCCCCCGCCGGCGGCGCGGAGACTAGCCGCGCGCGGCCTCCTCGAAAAGACCGCATTGTTGTCAGGGCGATGCGGCCGCATTACCCTCGCCGCCGAAGGAGAGGTCGTGATGTTCACGGACATGCGCGAGGGCAAGGTGGACGACTGGGCGCACATCGCCGCCGAGC
>JAFAZW010000086.1 GCA_019239415.1 Alphaproteobacteria bacterium | reverse complement strand
CCTTGCCGGTGAGGTGGACGCGGGCGCCGTCGACCTCGACGGTCTTGGCGTCGAGGTTAACCGCCAGCTTGCCGGTCTTGATCACCGACTGCGAATGGCCCTTCGAGCGGCGGACCACGGCATGGATGCGGGCGACGAGCTCGTCGCGGTGGAACGGCTTGGTGACGTAATCGTCGGCGCCGAAGCCCAGCGCGCGGACCTTCGAATCCATCTCGCTGATGCCGGAGAGGATGAGGACCGGCGTGCCCACCTTGGCGAGGCGGAGCTTCTTCAGCACGTCGTAGCCGTGCATGTCCGGAAGGTTCAGGTCGAGCAGGATGATGTCGTAATCGTAGAGCTTGCCGAGGTCCAGGCCCTCTTCGCCCAGGTCGGTCGTATAGACGTTGAAGCCCTCGCCGTTCAGCATCAGCTCGATGCTCTTGGCGGTGGTCGGCTCGTCTTCGATCAGCAGCACGCGCATAGTGGCTCGCCCCTTGTTTCAGCGGTGCTCCGGCCGCGGCCGTCGCCCCCCTGAGGAGATTCATTAACCATGGGAGGAATGAACGCAAAAGGTTAATTTGGAATTAAACGAGGGAATCCAACGAGTCCGGGAGTACGTTGCACGAGCGCAACAGGCGTGCGAGGGCGGCCAAGGGCCTGTCCTCCACTCCCGCGCCGGCGTGACGGAGCGCATTTTGGCCGCTGGCTAGGAGCGAGGAGGGCGCGATGCGGGACATCGCGCCCGACGAGCGACGACGCGAGCGGCCAAAAGGCGCGCGCCCCCGAAGGGGGTCGCCCGGAGAGGCGCGCCGGATGCGTCGCGCGGCTTGTCCGTAGCCCCACTACGGCCTACGCCGCGCTCCTGCCCGGCGCGCCTCTCCGGGCGATCACGCTCGCCGCGGGAGTGGAGGACAGGCCCTTACATGTGGGAGAAGTATGTCCTCTACATCGACGGCGAGGCGATCGTCATCGACAAGCCCGCCGGCCTGGCGGTGCACCCGGGCGCCCGCACGACGGAGAGCCTCGAGGATTATCTCGGGCACTTCCGCTTCGGCTTCCAGCGCACGCCGCTCCCCGTCCACCGGCTCGACCGGGACACGTCGGGCTGCCTGCTCCTCGCCCGCAACCCCAAGGCGCACAAGCGCTTCCAGCGCGCGTTCGAGGAGAAAAAGGTGACCAAGACCTACCTCGCCGTCCTCGCCGGGGTGCCGGGGCCCGAGGACGGCACGGTCGACATGCCGCTCGGCAAGGTCTCGACGCGCGAGCAAGGCTGGCGGATGGTGCGGGATCCGAAGGGCAAGCCCTCGGTCACCCACTGGCGGCGGCTGGGGGTGAAGGACGGCCGCGCCCTCATCCTGTTCACCCCCGAGACCGGCCGCACCCACCAGCTGCGCGTCCACGCGGCGGACGGCATCGGCGTGCCGATCGCCGGCGATCCGGTCTATGGCCCTTCGACAGGCTCAGGACAGGCGTACCGCGGCCCGATGCTGCTCCACGCCCGCTCGCTGCGGGTCGCGCGCGACGCCAAGCCGCCGGTGGAGGCGACGGCGCCGCTGCCGCCGCATTTCCTCGCCGCCGGGTTCGGCGATGAACCCCTCTGAACCCTTCGTCCTGCCCGAGGAGGCGCTGGAGGAGAAGTTCATCGCCTCTTCCGGCCCGGGCGGCCAGAACGTCAACAAGGTGGCGACCGCCGTCCAGCTGCGCTGCGACGTGTTCAGGCTCGGCCTCGCGCCCCACGTCTACGCGAAGCTCAGGGCGCTCGCCGGCAGCCGCATGACCGCGGACGGCGAGATCGTCATCACCGCCCGCACCTGGCGCACGCAGGAAGCGAACCGGGAGGAAGCGCGGGCGCGGCTCGCGACCCTGATCGCGAAGGCGCACGAGCGCGATGCGAAGCGGGTGAAGACGAAGCCGAGCCGCGCCGCCAGGGCGAAGCGGGTCGACGCCAAGAAGCAGCGCGGCGCGGTCAAGGCGGGGCGGGGGAGGATCTCCTACGACTAGGGCCTTCAGCGATCAGGTTGAAACGTCACCCCGGACCTGATCCGGGGTCCACCTTCTTTCCAACCACCTGATGCTCGAAGAAGAAAGCTGGATGCCGGATCAGGGGTCCCTCCGTCCGGCATGACGAAGCTGCGCCCAACCCATCGCCCAACGCTCTACCGCAGCAAATGCCACGCGCCGATCGCGGCCGCGACGTTGTTGAAGGGCTGGAAGAGGAGGTTGTTTCCGGAATCGTCGGGCGTGGTCCCGGAAACGCCGGCGACCCCGACGATGACGGGATCGGCCTGCGCCTGCGTCCGGAAGGCCGGATCGGCGCGACAGCAGCGCATCACATAGCGCCAGAAGACGCCGGATCCGGCCTCGTAATCGCCGGGGTCGCCCGAGAAGGGAGGCGCGTCGGGCATGAACGGCTTGACCGGCCGATAGTCGCCGGCCGGACTCGTCCCGCCCATCGCGTGGCAAACGCCCTTCAGCAACGCCTCCGGACAGGTGGTCCAGATGGGCGCCGCGCCGCCCTCGCCGGCGTCACGCCCGCCGTCGCCCACCACCAGGCGATATTGCATGAGCGCGCCCATGATCAGGCCCTGGTCTCCCGCCCAGAAGGAATCGGCCTGATAGGATTCGATCTCGGGATAGAGGTCCGTCCCTCGAAGACGCGCATAGGTTCGAGGCCGCTCGTGGACGAGCATTCCCTCGATCGGCTTCTGGTCCACTTGCGAGCAGCCGAGCGAATCCGCGCCGGGAAGGCCGAGCCAGGCGGCGAGGAAACCGACGACCTCGTCGGCGGATTGCCGGTAGGCCTCCTCGGCAAGCAAGGCGTCCCAGGCGCCGCCGGACAGCTTCTCGGCGGCCTTGCGCCGGGCGGCGGTGAGCAGGGCGCAGCACAGGGACAGATAGAGCCCCTGCATCAGCGTCACCTGGAAGACGCCGAGGGTGCAGCTGCGCGGATTGGGGTCCTTCCAGTCGGGACCGTCGCCGACCGGGAAAGGCCATGTCGAGAGGTCGTATTGCCAGCACCCGCCGGGGAAGCGCGGCTCCGCCCAGACGGTCGGCACCGGCGAGGTGAAATAGGACCTGTCGCTGAGCGTGCGGTCGGTGGGGATGCCGTGCGGGCCGTCGGTGATGAGCGACCAGGCATTGCGCGTCCCGACGTGCAATTCCGCGCGCCGCGTCAGCGTCTCCCTGGTGAACTTCGCGACGCGTTTGGTGTCGTCGTAGAGGAACGCGCTCTTCTTCCACGCCCAGTCCGGCACGCTCTGCGCCACCGGGCCGAAGTCGCCCTGATCGACCAGCCCCCACAGGTCGAGGGCCATCGCGCGGAAGGCGTCGGCATCGGTGCCGAAGCCGTCTTCATAGTCCGGATCGAACGCCTTGGCCGCGGCGATGCCCCACCAGCACCAGTCATCGTACCAGTTCGCGTTCACGCCGATGATGCCGTTGCGATAGCCGGTGATCGCCTGCCCCACGAGCTGCTGGCGCAGCGCGGCGTCGGCGGGGGTGAACCGGCCGGCCTCTTCGAGGGTCAGGAAATAATCGAGAATGGTGTCGAAGACGCACCCGGCCTGCCAGAAGTTGCAGAAGCCCGACGATGCCTGGTCGGGATCCTGCTTTTTCGTCTCGGTGCCGAACTGCGCCGCCAGGCTCGGCTCCCCGGCGCCCTCCATCCACAATCTGGCGAAGTCGATCAGCGTCGACCCATCCTGAATTGCCTCGTCGGAAGCCATGAACCCGCCCTCCCCTGATCGTCGCCCACGCGCGCAGGCGCCGCCGCCGTTCAGTCTCCACCTTAGCAATGGCGGCGAGGACCCTGTCACGCACGGATAAGTCCGTAACGGTCCAACCTCGTCCCGACGGCCCGGCGCCCCTGCGGCGGGCAGCGCGAAAGGAGGCGGCACCTCGCGGGTGCCGCCTCACGCGCCGGCGCGGGACCCTCAGCGGGCCAGGGTGACGACGACGCTCCGCTTGTCATCGGCAAGCTGACGGCCGTCGCGGGCGGCGGCAAGCGCCCGCGCGATTTGCGACTGCGCCGACTTGACGGCCGCGACGACGCAGGCCTCGCCGGCGGTGTGCCGGCCAAGGTCGCGGACGCGGTCGTCCCGGCATAGCCGCTCGGCGGCGCGGTGGATGCGGCCGTTCAGAAGGTGCCGTCCGCCAGCGCTCGAGAGGTTGAGCTCCGCGTACGAGACGCGGGCGGCGGGCGTCGGTTCGGCGGTCGTTCCCGGCTGCGCCGCAGCGCCGGCGACTCCCAGAGCGAACTGCGCGGTCAAGCAGAAGATGAGCTTCGTCATGGCATGATCTCCTCGTCCTTCGAGCCGAGGCGCCCCCTGCGTCCGGCTGACCGTATTTTGCCTTCGGCGCCAGCCGGTCGGCGCGGACCCAAAAGCGATTTTGTGCCGATCGACTGCCGATCATTTGCCGCTGAATGCCGCGCACCGGCGACCGATTGCGACTCGCGCATGGCACCCCGACGATGGTAGGTTGCGACACAAGGGGACTGGCGATGGCAGGGGCTGCCGGGGGGCCGTCAGACAGATCGGACATCGCCGGCCGCGCGCGGGAAATCCGGCTGGCGACCGAGCCGCCCCTGCGCGTGGGAAATGTCGAGCTGTTGCCGCCCACGCGCCAATTGAGGATCGACGGCACTGCCGAGACGCTGGAGCCGCTCATCATGAGCGTGCTGGTGGTCCTGGCGCGCGCGAATGGCCAGGTCGTGAGCCGCGATCGGCTGATTGACCTTTGCTGGGGCGGACGCATCGTCGGCGACGACGCGATCAACCGGGTCATCGGCAGGATCCGCCGGATCCGCGACAGGCAGGGCCGAAGCCTCTTCCCGATCGAAACGATCACGAAGGTCGGCTATCGTCTCGCCCGGACCGAAACGGCGGGCGCCGGCGACGCGACGGGAGCCGTGATCCCGGCGAATCCGACCGTCGGACAGGAGGGCGCGCTTCCCATCGCGTCCTCGAGGGCGCCCATCCGGGGCGTCTCCCGTCGAAGGTTCGTCGCCGGTGCCGGGGCGGCGGCCGCCGGCGGAGCTGCTCTCCTGTGGTTGCTTCCCAAGCTTCGGAATCCTCGCGCCGCCTCGTTGATGGACCAGGCCGAGGACTCGCTGCGCCGCCAGACTGCGGACCTGCGCACGGTGAGGATGCTGGAGGAGGCGACCGCCATCGCACCCGCCAGCGCAAGGGCGTGGGGCCTCCTCGGGCTGAGCTGCGCGCTCGTCGGCCAGGACAGCGACCCCACCGATGCGGCACCCCTCCTCGACAAAGCCGAGAAGGCCGCGCAGCGCGCCTTGAAGCGCGATGCCCGCGAGCCCAACGCACTCCTCGCCATGTTCGAGCTCCAGGGCTCGACGCTCGACTGGTTCACGCGCGACCGGCGGCTTCGTCAGATCCTCGCCATCGATTCCGACAATGTCTGCGCCATCGCCGAACTGGCCCTGTTTACTCAGGCCACGGGGATGGTCCGGGAGTCGTGGGACTGGAACGAACGCGCGCTCTCGCTGCAGCCGCTGGTCGCGGACTTCCTCGTCAAGCGCGCGCTCAAGCTCTGGATCCTCGGCCGCACGGCGGAAGCCGACAAGGTCATCGACCAGGTGCGGGCGCTTCACCCCCACGACCACTGGCCGTGGTACGCCCGTCTGCACATCTACACGTACACGGGCCGCGCCCAGGCCGCCTTGGCGATGCTCGACAGCGAGCCCGCCATGGCGCGGCTTTCGCCCCCGATGACCGCTTTGTTGCGCGCCGCGCTGCCGGCACTCGACCAGCCGACGCGCGAGCGAATTGCGAGAGCTCGCGAAGCCTGCGTCGTCGTGTCGCAGCGCAGCCCGAGGGTCGCTTACGAAGCCGTCGCGATCCTTTGCGCCCTGGGGGATGCCGACAGCGCCTTCAGCGTTGCGGAGGGCATCCTCCTCTCCCGCGGATCGCTGGTCCCGCGGCAGCCGGGCGCCGTGACGCCTGCCCAGACCGCTTACTGGCGGATCAGCACGCAGTGGATGTTTACGCCCCCCGTGGTCGTGATGCGGCGCGACAGGCGCTTCCTCGGCCTGTGCAAGGCGATCGGGCTTACCGACTATTGGAGGAAGCGAGGCCGCGAGCCGGACGGGATGAAGATCGTTGACGGTTACGACCGGTGACTGACACGCACTCCGGTCGCCGCGACGTGGCGACCTGGCCCCGGCCCCGAGGCTGCGCGAACTCGGTCGGACTCCAGGTTGAACGACTCCAGCTTGGACCACGTGACCCACTCCCCAGCCCGCGATCCGCCAGCGGCACCATCGCCTGCGCTCAGCCAAACCTGAATCATCCTTCAACTTCGCTGGCCGGGTGGCGAGCGAGACGCGTGCCGCCTGCGTCTTCCGCACACGGAGGATGCCGGAATTGCTCGGCCCGGGCGACGAGTCATGCGACTCCCGCGGTCCCCCGCCGCGGTTCCCGCCGGGCGAACGGCCGTTCCCACCGGAGAAATGGGCCGCAGCGCCCGGCGCCGACCCGGCAAGCGCCCGGCACCGCCCCGGCTCGCGCACCTTCTTCGGCTTCGCCCCCCGCCGCGGCATCACCTACCGCCGGGCGCGCGCGCAGGAGCGGAATTGACCCGAAACTTTTTTATTTTTCACGAAACTTCGAAACTTCCGCGCCTTCCGCCCCTATCGCCGCGCCGGCGCGCGGAAGGTGATCAGCCAGTAATCGGGGGGCGCGTTGAGGCGCAGGGGGAGGTTGCTGGTGCCGACCCCGCCGCTGACGACGATGGTTCGCCCCGGCTCGTCGTAGCGGCCGCAGGCATAGCGGATCGGGTGCTTGTAGGGGAGGTAGACGGGACCGAGGAACGGGAGGGCAATCTGGCCGCAATGGGTGTGGGCGGCGAGGAACGGCGGCAAGGGCCCGGCGCTCTGCCTGAACGGGAGGGCGCCGTGGCTGAGCAGGACGATGGGGCCGCCGAGCGCCTCGGCCGCCGCCATCGTCCGCGCGAAATCGGCATGCTCGCTATAGGCGTCGTCGATGCCGCCGACGACGATCGGCCCGCGCCGCGCCGCCTGGTTGCGCAGGACCGTGATCCCCTCGGCCTCGAGCAGGCGGGTCCAGGCGGCGGCATTGTCCCAATGGTCGTGATTGCCGAGCACCGCGATGACGCCGAGCGGCGCCTTCAGGCCGCCGAGGGGCGCCGCGCCCGCCTCGCGGGCGTAGGCGAAGCCGGGCAGCTTCGGCTCGCCCTTATAGTCGCCGGCGAGGAGGATGAGGTCGGGATGAAGCGCGTTGACCGCGGCGACGATGCTGCGGAGGCGCGCCGGGCTCTGGTCGGGCCCGCCCATATGGGTGTCGCCGAGCAGGACGACGCGGAGCGGCTTGGCGCCCTCGGGATAGCCGGGGAGGTCGATCGTCGTTTCCCGCAGCACCGGCATCCGCCGCGCCTCGGCGAACATCCAGGCGGCGAGGCCGGACGCGACCAGGAGGAGGAGGACGAGCGCGCGCCGCCATCGCCGCCGCCGGCGCCGCGGCACCACCACTCTGTCCATCGCCGCGCCGTCGTCCATCGCGCGGCGCCTAAACGCGCCGGGTGGCCGCTGACAATGGGCACCGGGAGTGATAGCCTCGCCGGCCGTACCATGAAGGGATATCGCCGATGATCGCCCTGCCCGTTGCCCTGGCGCTGCTCGCCGCCTCCCCCGCCATCCCGTCCGCCGCCGCCGCGGCGGCGGCACAGACCGCGACGCTGCCCCAGGACGAGGAGATCGGCCAGGTCGACCACGCCGCCGAATTGATCGGCGCCGGCAAGCCGGCGGAGGCGGTGGCGCTGCTCGACACGCTCATCGCCGCCCAGGAGCGCCGCCGCGCCGGCGACGCCCGCCAGGTCTATTGCGCCCGCAGCGAGGCGGAGACCGTCCTCTACAGCGGGCGGGCGGCGCGGGAGAAGAAAGCCGCGGTCGTGCTGCCGCAATCGGCCTGCTACGCGATCTTCCTCAAGGGGTTCGCGCTGATCGACCTCGACCGTTCCGACGAGGCGCGGCCGTGGCTCGAGCGGGCAGTGGCGATGGCGCCGTCCAACGCCCATTTCCTCGGCGAGCTCGGCGAATGGTACAAGATCCGCAAGGATTGGGCGAAGTCGCGCGACCTGTTCGCCCGCGCCGTCGCCGCCTCCGACCTGTCGCCCGACAATCGCAAGACGTTCGACAAGACGCGCGGGCTGCGCGGCCTCGCCTACATCCTCATCGAGGAAGGCAAGCTCGACGCGGCCGAGGCGCTCTACCGCCAGTGCCTTGAGCTCGATCCCGCCGACGACCGTTCGAAGCGCCAGCTCGACTATATCGCCGGCCGCCGCGGCAAGAAGATCTAGGGTCCCTAGCCTTTCTTCTTCGCCGCCATCGCCGCCCGGAACCGCGCCGCCCAGCCCGGCCGCTCCTCCTGCCGGGCCCGGGCGAGGGCGAGGGCGTCCGCGGCCACGTCGCGGGTCACGACCGAGCCCGCGCCGACGATGGCCCCGGCGCCGATCGCCACCGGGGCGACGAGGGCGGCGTTGGAGCCGATGAAGGCGCCTTCGCCGATGGTCGTGCCGTGCTTGAGGAAGCCGTCATAGTTGCAGGTGATGGTCCCCGCGCCGACATTGGCCGCGGCGCCGATGTCGGCGTCGCCGAGATAGGCGAGGTGATTGGCCTTGGCGCCGGGGCCGAGCCGCGCCTTCTTGGTCTCGACGAAGTTGCCGATTCTGGCCCGCTCGCCGATCTCGCTTCCCGGCCGCAAGCGGGCATAGGGGCCGATCTCGGCGCCCGCGGCGATCGTCGTGCCCTCGATGTGGCTGAAGGCGCGGATGCGGACCCGCTCGGCGACGGTGACGCCCGGACCGAAGACGACGTTAGGCTCGACGATCGTGTCGCGGCCGATGCGCGTGTCGTGGCTGAACCAGACCGTCTCCGGCGCGACGAGGCTGACGCCCTCCGCCATCGCCTCGGCGCGGCGGCGGCGCTGCCAGAGCGCCTCGACCTCGGCGAGCTCCGCGCGGCTGTTGATGCCCGCCACCTCGTCGGCCGCGACCTCGATCGCCGCCGACCGGCGCCCGTCGCCGGCGGCGATCATCACGATGTCGGGGAGGTAATACTCGCCCGCCGCATTGGCGTTGCCGACCCGCGCCAGCAGCGGCCACAAATCCTCGGCCCGCACCGCCATCAGCCCCGAATTGCACAGGTCTACCGCCCGCTCCGCGTCCGTCGCGTCCTTGTACTCGACCATCCGAACGATCGTCCCATCGCGTTCCGCGACGATGCGGCCGTAGTGGAGCGGATCGGCCGGGCGGAAGGCCGCGACGACCACGGCCGGCGCGTCCGGCGCGCGGAGCCGCGCCAGCATCCGCGCCATCGTCTCCGCCGTCACCAGGGGCGTGTCGCCGTAGAGGATGAGGACGTCGCCCGCGAAGCCGGCGAGCGCCGCCTCCGCCTGGTGGACGGCATGGGCGGTGCCGTGCTGCGGGTCCTGGACGACGACGACGCCGCCATGCGCGGCGACGAGCGGCTCGACCTGGTCGCGCCCGCTGCCCACCACCACCACGGTCCGCGCCGGCGCCAGCGCGTCGACGCTGGCGAGCAGGTGGGCGAGCATCGGCCGGCCGGCGAGCGGGTGGAGCACCTTGTGGAGGTCGGACTTCATCCGCGTTCCCTTGCCGGCGGCAAGGATGATGGCGGCGACGGGGCGGCTGGTCGTCATGCCCGCGCTGGTGCCACGATAAGGTTGAAACTTCCAGTTCGAGTGGGCACGGGCGGGCCGATGGAGTGCACGAAGCTTACCCACTCGTCATCCCGGCGGACGCCGGGATCTCGTCGGGTGAAATGCGCCGGCGACCTCGCGACGGGAAGTCCCGGCTTCCGCCGGGACGACGGGAAATGAGCGCGCGTCCCCTCCCCTTCGACGTCGTCGTGTTCGACCTGGACGGGACGCTGCTCGATACGGCGGAAGACCTGGCTGCCGCGCTCAATCACGCGCTGACGGCGCTCGGTCGGCCGGCGGTGCCGGTGGAGTCGGTGCGCGGGCTGATCGGGCACGGCGGCCGCGCGCTGCTGCGCAAGGGGCTGGCCGCGACGGGGGAGGCGAGCGACGCGCTGGTCGAGGAGCATTACCCGGTCCTGCTCGACCATTACGCCCGCCACATCTGCGACGCGACCCGGCCCTATCCGGGGCTCGAGGAAGCCCTGGACGCGATCGCGGCGGCGGGGGCGGAGGTCGCCGTCTGCACGAACAAGGCGGAGGGCCTGACCCGGGCGCTGTTCGACGCGCTCGGCTGGAGGAACCGGTTCGCGGCGATCGTCGGCGGCGACACCCTTCCCTTCCGCAAGCCCGATCCGGCGCCGCTGCGCGAGGCGGTGGCGCGGGCCGGCGGCGGCCGCGCCGTGCTGGTCGGCGACTCGATCACCGACGCGGACACCGCGCGGGCGGCGGGCGTTCCGTTCGTCGCGGTGAGCTTCGGTTTCCGGGACCGGCCGCTCGATGCGCTCGGCGCCGACGTCGCCATCGACCGGTACGACGATCTGATGAATGCGCTGTACGCGCTCGCTGAGGAGGTAGGACGATGAGGACAATGCATCTGGCGGCGGTGGCCCTGCTGTTCGCCGCGCCGGCGGCCTCGGTCCTCGCCCAGACCGATCCGATGACGCCGGACATGATCGCCCGCTACGAGCGGGTGCAGCCGACGGCCGACTACATACGCCGCGAAGTCATGATCCCGATGCGCGACGGCAAGCGGCTCTACACCGTCATCGTCATGCGCAAGGGGACCCGCGGCGGTCCCATCCTCCTCACCCGCACGCCCTACGACGCGGCCAAGACGACGTGGCGCAACCCGAGCCAGCGGATCGAGGAGATCCTGCCGGTGATGGACGCGGAGTTCGTCAACGACGGCTACATCCGCGTCTATCAGGACGTGCGCGGTCAGCACCGCTCCGAGGGCGATTATGTGATGACGCGGCCGCTCCGCGGTCCACTCAATCACACCGCCGTCGACAACGCGACCGATGCGTACGACACGATCGACTGGCTGGTGAAGAACGTGCCGGAGACGAACGGCCGCGTCGCCATCACCGGCTCCTCCTACCCGGGCTTCACCTCGCTGATGGCGCTGATCGACCCGCACCCCGCGCTTAGGGCCGCGGTGCCGCAGAGCCCGATGGTCGACGGCTGGATGGGCGACGACTGGTTCCACAACGGCGCCTTCCGCCAGACCAATTACGACTATATCTCCGGCCAGACCGCGAAGGAGGGGAACGGCCCCGTCCCCTACGGCGCCGGCGACGATTACAGCCTGTTCCTCGAGGCGGGCTCGTCCGGCGATTTCGCCCGCCGCTACGGGCTGGAAGCCTTTCCCTTCACGCGCAAGCTCATCGAACATCCCGCCTACGACGCATTCTGGCAGGAGCAGGCGCTCGACAAATTGCTCGGCAAGCGCAAGCTCACCGTGCCGACGATGCTCGTCGTCGGCCAGTGGGACCAGGAAGACAGTTACGGCGCGCCGGCGGTCTACCGGGCGCTGGCGCCGCAGGTGCCGCCGGGAAGCGACCTCCTCCACCTCGTCATCGGGCCCTGGCGCCACAGCGGCGTCAATTACGAAGGCCGCAGCCTCGGCGCGCTCGACTTCGAAGGCGACACCGCGCTCCAGTTCCGCCGCGACGTGATGAAGCCGTTCCTCGACAAATATCTGAAGGACGGCGCGCCGCAGGTCGCGACCCCGCCGGTCGTCACCTATGCGACCGGGATCAACCGGTGGGAGCCGAGCGGCAGCTGGCCGGCCGGTACGACCGAACTGCCCTTCTACCTGCAGGCCGGGTTCGGCCTGTCGAGCGAGAAACCGGGCGGCGGCGAGGACCGCTACGTGTCCGATCCGGCGCGGCCGGTGCCGTTCGTGCCGCGGCCGGTGCACATGCGCGACAGCGACGTGTGGCGGACCTGGCTCGTCGCCGACCAACGCTTCGTCGAGGGGCGGCAGGACGTGCTCACCTATACGAGCGCGCCGCTTGCGCGGCCGGTCCATCTCGCCGGGCCGCCGCGCGTCGACCTGTTCGCGGCCACCACCGGCACCGACAGCGACTGGGTGGTGAAGCTGATCGACGTCTATCCGGCGGAACTGTCGGCGACGCCGAGGCTGGCCGGCTACGCGCTCCCGATCGGCATCGAGATCTTCCGCGGCCGCTACGTCCACGGCTTCGCCACGCCGGCACCGCTCACCCCCGGCAAGGTGGAGGAATATCGCTGGACGCTGCCCAACGTGAACCACGTCTTCCGCCCCGGCCACCGGATCATGGTGCAGGTCCAGTCCAGCCTCTTCCCGCTCTACGACCGCAACCCGCAGAGCTACGTGCCGAACATCTTCGCGGCGCGGCCGGCCGATTACCGGCCGGCGACGCAGACGATCTTCCACGCTCCCGGCCGCGCCAGCGCGGTGTGGCTGCCGGTCGTGCCTTAGCCGCGCCGCGCCCCGGCAGAGCGCCGGTCTTCGTCGCCGTTCTGGTCGAAAAAGTGTTATGCAACAAGGGCTTCGCGGTGTAGTGTGTCGCCGAGCACCCCCGGGGAATCCACCAGCATGCTTTTCGACCGCGACAAGGGCGGCGGCTTCGTCGACACGTCCTTGCAGAACAACCAGTCGCAGACCCGCATCGCCGTGCTCGCGAACGGCGACTATGTGATCACCTGGTTCAGCCAGGGCAATGCCTTCGTCAGCGACTCGGTGCGCACCGAGCATTACACCGCCGCCGGCGTCCGCGTCGGCGGCGAGGCGACGCTGACCCCCACGCTCGCCTCCGGCGTGCATGTCGGCGCGCCCGATATCGCGGCGCTCGCCGGCGGCGGCTACGTCGTGACGTGGCGCCAATATGACGGCACCTCCTCGGTTCTGAAGGTCTCGGCGTTCGCCGCGAACGGGACGGCGATCGGCACCGCCAACGCCGACGTGCCGGGTTCGTCCGGCGCGGGCGCCGGCCGTCCCGCGGCCGTCCCCATGGCCGACGGCGGCTATGTGCTCGTCTGGGAGGGCGCCGATGCGAGCGGCACCGGCATCGTCGCCGAGCGCTTCGATGCGACGGGAACCCCGGTCGCCGGCCCCTTCACCGTCAACACCGCCACCTTCAGCAGCCAGGTCACCCCCGCCGCCGCCGCGCTCGACGGCGGCGCCTATGTCATCACCTGGGCGGACAGCAGCCGCCAGGGCGGCGACGCGTCGTCCCAGGGGATCAAGGGCCAGCTGTTCGCCGCCGACGGCAGCCGCCTGGGCGGCGAGTTCCTCGTCAACACGACGACGGCGAACAGCCAGTTTTCGCCCACGGTCGCGGCCCTGCCCGGCCACGGCTTCGTCGTTTCGTGGACGACGGGCGATCTCGGCACGAACGATATCCGGGCGCAGGTGTTCGACGCCGCGGGACACACGGTGGGCGGCGAAATCCTGGCGAACACCATCCTGGCGAACAGCCAGCTTTCGCCGTCCGTGACGGCCCTCGCCGATGGCGGCTTCCTCATCGCCTGGACGGATGCGGCGACCGCACGCGAGGGCAACAGCACGAGCAGCGCGGCCATCGTCGGCCAGACCTTCGACGCCGCGGGGAACAAGGCCGGCGGCGAGTTCGTGCTCAATCTCAGCACCGCGGCCGACCAGACGCAGCCGGCGGTCGCGACCCTCCACGACGGCAGGGTGGTGGGGAGCTGGACCGACAGCAGCGGCGGCCAGAATTTCGGCACGGACGTGATGTTCGGCCTGTTCAAGGCCCACCAGGGGATGACCAGCCTCACCGCCTCCGCCACCACGGTCAGCGAAGTGGCCCTGGGCGGGCTGCCGGTGGCGACCTTCACCGCCGATGCGGCGCTGAACGGGCAGGCGCGGTACGACATCGTCGCCGATTCGACCGGCGGCGCGTTCCGCACCTCGGGCAACCAGCTCGTCGTCGCCAACCCCGCCTATCTCGATTACGAGACCGCGCCCACCGCCACGATCACCGTCCGCGCCACCGAGTATGGCGGCCTCACCTACGACAAGCAGATCAGCCTCACGGTCACCAATTCGGCCGGCGAGCTGCGCTTCGACACCCACGACAGCTTCGTCTTCCAAAATCCCTGGGAAACGCGGCCGCCCAACGGCAACGCCCCGCGGGCCGACGCGCCGGACGCGCTGCGGCTCAGCTCCGGCGACATCCTGACGCTACGGCGGGATCAGCCGCCGACCGGGCAGCCGGTGCTGCACGGCCAGGTCGTCGACGAGACCGGTGCAGCCGTCGGACCGGCCTTCGACTTCGGCATCACCGCCTACGGCACCCCGTCCCTGCTGGCCCTTGCGGACGGCGGCTTCGCCATGGCCTGGACGACGATGCCGGGCGCGGGCGGCAGCGACTCGACGACCTTCGTCTTCTCCGAGGCGATGGCGCAGCGGTTCGACGCGCAGGGGCAACCGGTCTCGGCCGCCGTCATGATCAACAGCGAAACGGTCGGCAACCAGTCCAAGCCGCACCTGGTCCAGCTCGGCAACGGCAATCTGATCGCGGTCTGGACCGACGAGCATTATTCCGGCGGCCAGCAGCCGACCATCACCGTCCACGCCCAGATGTTCGACACCGCGCTCACCAAGGTCGGACTGGAATTCGTGCTCCCGGGCATCGACTATTACCCCGAGGTTACGGGGCTGCCGAGCGGCGGCTTCGTCGCGGTCTGGGAGGCGCGCAGCAGCACCGGGCCCAATTACACCGACATCAGGGGCCAGCTGTTCGATTCCGCCGGCAACGCGGCGGGAGGCGCCTTCACCGTCTCGACGACCGTGGTCGGCAGCCAGGCCGCGCCGGCCATCGCCACGCTCGCCTCGGGCGGGTTCGTGGTGAGCTGGGACGATTCGAGCCAGACCAACCCCGATTTCTCGAGCCGCGGCGTGCGGGCGCAGATCTTCGACGCGGCGGGACATAAGGTGGGCGGCGAGATCGCCGTCAATACCGTCACCCAGGGCGAGCAGAAGGGCTCCGCCATCGTTCCACTGACGACCGGCGGCTTCGCGATCTCGTGGATGGACTATTCGTCCGGCGCGGTCAGCGGCGGGACGGACAGCGCCGACGCCCTCATCAAGGCGCAGCTCTTCACCGACTCCGGCGCGCGGATCGGCAGTGAGTTCCAGATCAACCAGAACACCGCCGGGACGCAGATCAGCCCCACCTTTGCCAGCGGCCTGTCCGGCAGCCTGCTCGCCTTCTGGGCCGACGACTGGAACGGCACCGGCCATATCGAAGCGCGCGTCTTCACGCCGGTGACTCCCGGCACGCCCGGGGCCGACCACCTCGTCGGCACGGCTGGCGACGACAAGCTCGTCGGCCTCGCCGGCGACGACACGCTCGCGGGCAATGGCGGTGACGACACGCTGTCCGGCGACGGCGGCAACGACGTGCTCGACGGCGGCGCGGGCGCCGACGCGATGAGCGGCGGCAGCGGCGACGACATCTTCTACGTCGACAATGCCGGCGACACGGTCACGGAAGCGGCCGGCGAGGGAAGCGACGAGGTCCGCACGACGCTCGCCGCCTCCAGCCTCGGGCCGAACGTCGAGAATTTGACCGGGCTCGCCAGCGGCGGCGCGACGCTGACCGGCAATGCACTCCCCAATCACATCGTCGGCGGGGACGGCAACGACGTGATCGACGGCGGCGCCGGGGCCGACTCTATGGTCGGCGGGAAGGGCGACGACATTTACGATGTCGACAATGTCGGCGACGTCGTCTTGGAGAATGCCGGCGAGGGGACGGACGAGGTCCGCACCACGCTCGGCGACTATGCGTTGGCGACCAACGTCGAGAACCTGACCGGTCTCGCCGAGGGGCAGAGTCTCACCGGCAACGGCCTCGCCAACGTCATCACCGCCATCCCCAATGCCGTCTTCAACGTCACCCTCCACGGCGGCGGCGGCGACGACGTGCTGAAGCTCGTCAATCCGGACAGCGCCCGCATCTACGGCGACACGGGCTACGACACCGTCGTGCTGGATTTCTCCGGCAGCGACACCCCCATCGAGACGGTGAGCTCGGGCTATTTCGGCAGTCCCGACGGGTATAGCGTCACCTACGGACGGAACGGCCATAGCGGTTACGTCGAGATCGACGGCGTCGAGAGCTTCGACATCACCGGCAGCGCCGGCGGCGACAGCATTTCGACCGGCGACGGCGACGACAAGGCGAGCCTCGGCGACGGCGACGACTGGCTCGTCGCCGGTGGCGGCGCGATCGTCGCCGACGGCGGCGCGGGCGACGACGCGATCGCCGTCAACTTCTCCGCGGCGACCAGCGACATCACGATCGACCTGGGCGCCAACATCCTGACCGGGGTTGCCAACAGCAGCATCGTCAATTTCGAATCGTTCGGCACCTACGGCGCCTTTGCGGGCCTCAGGACCGGATCGGGTAACGACGTCGTGGTAACCACCGCCGTCAACCGGATCGACGACGTCGCCACCGGCGCCGGCGACGACCGCATCACCTTCTACAACGGCCAGGACAAGGTGGACGGCGGCACCGGCAACGACACTGTGGTGATCGACTGGAGCGGCTCGACGAGCGCGATCGTCACCTCCGCGGCGCCTGCGGCCAATGTCGTCGAAGGCGGCTGGGACGCCAGCTACCAGGACAATGCCGGGCGCAGCGTCGTCGCCAAGTCGATCGAGAGCTTCGTCTTCACCGGCGGCAGCGGCAACGATGCGATCGTCACCGGCGGCGGCAACGACCGCATCGACGGCGGCGCGGGCGCCGACACGATGGCCGGCGGCGCGGGCAACGACGTCTACTACGTCGACAATGCCGGCGACGTGGTCCTCGAGAATGCCGGAGAGGGTACGGACGAGGTCCGCACGACGCTCTCGACCTACGCCCTCTCCGCCAATGTCGAGAAGCTGACCTATGTCGGCGCCGGCAACTGGACCTTCACCGGCGGGGCCGGCAACGACAACGTCGCGGCCTCGGGCGGCAACGACTTCTTCGACCTGTCGCAGGGCGGCGCGGACACGGCGTCGGGCGGCGGCGGCAACGACGCCTTCTCGTTCGGGGCGGCGTTCGGCGCGGGCGACAGCGTCGACGGCGGCGCGGGGAGCGACACGGTCGGCATC
>JAFAZW010000065.1 GCA_019239415.1 Alphaproteobacteria bacterium | reverse complement strand
GGATCTACGGCAGGCTCACGGCAGCCGCGGTGCTCGCCTACAAGACGAGACGGGAAATTATCAACCGCCGCTATCAATCGCAGGCGGACGATATCGTCGGCACGGCCACCATGGCCGCACTCGACGCCGAAGCGAGGCAGAGCGATCTCGGTCCCCTCACAGTCTCCGTGTTCGGTGACAGGCCCCGGCGTCCGGGCATTGCGCCGTCGAGCCGATCATTCTTCAAACTGGCCGCGGCGGCCGACCCCGGCGTCGCCGGTGCGAAGCGGCAAGACCTGCTCTTCAGCACGAAATTCACCCGGTGGGCTCCCGGCGTCATCGGCACCCTTCATTGCTCGCAGACGGGCGGAAGCTCGCTTGCCGTATGCACGAACGAGCCCGACCCCTCCCGCGATACCACCGCGCCCAATCACCGGATCGCCTTTCTGTCGGACATCACGGGTGGGAGCGCACCACCCACGGCCGGCCTGGCCGACGGCGGCAGCATCCTTCTGACCCATGACCCGCACGTGATGCGACTGACGACATTCCACCCCGGAGACGCTTCGATCACCGTCACCCGCCTCAACACCGTTCGTATTCTCCTCGTCGAGGTCCGGCAGGACGCGAAGGGCCCGGTTCCCGGAATGGCGCTGACGAAGCTGACCGCAAAGTCCAAATTCTTTTCCGCACACCGCGACGAGGGCGGCGAGCCGGATCCCGGGGGCATCGGCTCCGGGCGCCCGGTCAACCCCCGGCGCGGCGGGCGCCTGGTCAATTTCGGCGGTGACACGGAAACGCCAGAATTCGAAGATTATGAGATCGATCTGGATCATTCCCAAGGCGTAAGGGGGGGATTCAGACCCTGGGATTTCGACTTCGGCGATGCGAGAACGTTCATCGCTTCCAAGTCGGCGAGCCATATCACTATGCGGGGCACGCCGTTGACAGCCGCTTTCATCAGGGCAATCCGCCGCATCGCGCAACCCGGATGCCGCTTCACCTTCAGCGGCCACGTGCAATTCCTGGCTGCAATCCGTTCCAGCCTGCCGGGAAGAGAGCTCGAGCCTCCCATCCTGGACCGCGAGTTCGTCCTGCTCGCTTGGGAACTCGCCTAGGTACCTCAGTTACGAGCGTTGCGAGAGGAACAGCTCGGCGGCGGCTTCGACGATCGCGTCCACGTCGAGACGATATTCGCGATAGAGGTCCTCAAGGCTGCCGGTCTGGCCGAAGCGTTCGAGGCCGAGCGGGCTGACGCGATGGCCGCGGACGCCGCCGAGCCAGGAGAGGGAAGCGGGGGCGGCGTCGATCAGGGTGACGAGGCCGGCGCCCGGTGAAAGGACGGACAGTAGAGTCTCGACGTGCGAAGCGCCCCCTCCGCCCGCCCCGTTCCGGGGAGGAGCCCAGCGCCGGCGCTGGCTTTCCGTCCATCCCCTGTGCAGCAGGTCCGGGGAGGTGATTGCGAGGAGGCCCAGGCCGGGGACGTCGTCCTTCAGCGCTTCCCAGGCGGCGAGGGCTTCCGGCGCGACGGCGCCCGAATAGACCAGCGCCGCTTCGGCGCCCGGGGCGGGTTCGCGCAGCCAGTAGCCGCCGGCGAGGGCGTCCGACTTCCAACCGTCGTCGGGCCGCTCGACCTGCGCGATGGTGCGGGTGGTGAGGCGGAGGTAGACGCTCTCCCCGTCCGGCGCCTGGAGGAGGCGGAACGCTTCTTCCATCAGCAGCGCGAGCTCGTCCGCGAAGGCGGGCTCGTAATGCCGTAGCCCGGGTTGGCCGAGGGCGATGAGCGGCGGGTTGATCGACTGGTGGGCACCGCCTTCCGGGCCGAGGGTCACACCCGACGGCGTCGCGACGAGGAGGAACCGGGCGTCCTGGTAGCAGGCATAGTTGAGCGCATCGAGGCCGCGGGCGATGAACGGGTCGTAGACGGTGCCGATCGGGAACAGGCGGGCGCCGAACAGGTCGCCGGCGAGGCCGAGCGCCGCGAGCATCAGGAACAGATTGTTCTCGGCGATGCCGAGCTCGATGTGCTGGCCCGCCTGGTGCCCGCCCCATTTCTGGGCGGAGGGGATCTTCGCGGCGGCGAAGACGTCGGCCAGCTCCTGACGGCGGAACAGGCCCCGCTGGTTCACCCACGCACCGAGGTTGGTCGAGACGGTGACGTCGGGCGACGTGGTGACGATTCGGTCGGCCAGGCTCCCGCCGGCCCGGGAGAGGTCGAGGAGGATCCGGCCGAAGGCGGCCTGTGTCGACTGCTCGTCGCCGGCGGGGACCGGCACCGCCGGCACCTCGACCTGGTTCCACGGCCGCGCGCGCCTGGCGCGGGCGATGCCGCTGTTGTCGGCGACGGCGCGCACCGCCTCCGCGGAATTGCCGCCGAGGCCGGCCCACGGCTCCCATTCCTCCCCTTCCGCGACGCCCATCTTCTCGCGCAAAGCGGCGATCTGGCCGGGGTTCATGAGGCCGGCATGATTGTCCTTGTGGCCGGCGAAAGGGAGGCCGAAGCCCTTGATCGTGTAGGCGATGAAGAGCGTCGGGACATCGTCCTGCGCCGCATCGAAGGCTTCGACGAGCGCCGCCATGTCGTGGCCGCCGAGATTGGTCATGAGCGCGGCGAGCGCCTCGTCGTCCCGGCCTTCGAGCAGCGGCCTGGTCGCGGGCGCGTCCTTCAGCAGCCGCGCGCGCCAGGCGCCGCCGCCGAGATAGGTGAGCGCGGCGTAGTCGGCATTGGCGCAATCGTCGATCCAGCGTTTCAGCGCCGCGCCGCCGGGCTCGGCGAAGGCCGCCTCGAGCGCCTTGCCGTATTTCAGCGTCACGACGCGCCAGCCGCAGCTCGCGAAAATCTCGTCGAAGCGCCGGAACATGCGCTCGGCCGTCGTCGCGTCGAGGGACTGGCGGTTATAGTCGACGATCCACCAGCAATTGCGGATGTCGTGCTTGTAGGCCTCGATCAGGCATTCGTAGATGTTGCCCTCGTCCAGCTCGGCGTCGCCCATCAGCGCGACCATCCGCCCCGCCTCGTCCGGCGGCATCATGGCGTGCGCGAGGAGATAGTCCTGGACGAGGCTGGCGAAGGCGGTGACGGCGACGCCGAGACCGACCGAGCCGGTCGAGAAGTCGACCGGAATGCGGTCCTTGGTCCGGCTGGGATAGCTCTGCGCGCCGCCGAAAGCGCGGAACTCCTCGAGCTGCTCGCGGCTCTGGGTCCCGAGCAGGTAGTGGACGGCGTGGAGCACCGGCCCCGCGTGCGGCTTCACCGCCACCTTGTCGTTGGGGCCGAGCGCATGGAAGTAGAGCGCGGCCATGATCGCCGTCATCGAGGCGCAGCTCGCCTGGTGGCCGCCGACCTTGAGGCCGTCGGTTGAGGGGCGGATATGGTTGGCGTGGTGGATCGTCCAGGCGGACAGCCAGCGCAGTCGCTCCTCGAGGAGGCGCAGCGCGTCGAGATCGGCGGAGGTCTTCTTCAGCATGGCCCGAGCCTTAGCGGGCCGCGGCGGAAAGCGACAGTTTCGCGCGGAAGGTGCGGAAGGTTCGGCTTCCCATGTAGTGAAGAATCGCGGCCGAACCTTTGTCGCTCTTGTCGCTGTTCGGCCGCGCCCTCGATGCGCCGGCGCCGGGCGTAGGCGACCGCCGCGTCCCAGGCGGCGGCGAAGCTCTCGGCACCCGGCCGCCGGCGCAGCGCATAGGCGTTCTGCCGGTTCTTGCCGAGCGCCCGCGCCGCCTCCCCTGGCTTCGCGCCGTCCGCCAGCGCGTGGATGAAGGCGAGCTGCAGCGCCGGCGACCAGCCGTCGGCCCGGGTACGGAGCGGCACGGGCGTGAAGGCGATGAAGGCGGGCGGCACCATGAGTCGCATCCTAGCATCGCACAGGCGTGTAGGAAAACGAAAAGTGAACAACTTCGCGTCATCCCGGCGGAAGCCTGGATCTCGCCGCGACGAGGCGCCGTGCCTCTTCGCCTGGAGATCCCGGCCTTCGCCGGGATGACGGTCAAGCGGTCAGCGGCCCGCTCTCCACGCCTCGAAGACCGGCAGCGCCTCGTGGGTGCGCAGATCGAACCAGGCAGCGTTCTCCCAGTTCGAACCCCGGCCCCAGCGGGTGCGGCAGCGGGTCGAGATCCACGCCGGCTCCCACCACACCACCCCCGAGCCGCCGCTCGCGGCGACGAGGCGGGTGAGGTCGGCGAGGTAGCGGCGCTGGCCGTCCGGCGTCGCCGGGTAACCGGGGAGGAGGCTGTCGGCGCCGAGCAGGTTCGGGGAGGAATCCTCGCCGTCGAGCGTGAAGGGGTAAGCGGTTTCCGCGACCACTACGTCGGTTCCGTATTTGGCACGAGCGCGGCGGATGGTCTCGCCGAGCTCCGCCGGCGTACGCGTCGACCATTTGCGGTAATAGCTGATGCCGATGAGGTCGTAGCCGCGAACGCCGGCGCGGGTCGCGGCGTCGAACCAGGGCTCGACATTTTCCGGCTGGGCGATGTGGAGCATGATCCGCACCGGCTTGCGCGCGGCGCGGGCTGCATCGCGCACGGCACGGATGCCGGCGTTGAGCAGCAGGGCGTTGCGGCGCCAGTCGATCGGCTTGCCCTTGGCGCCGCCCATCAGCTCCGGATTGGTCTCGTTGCCGACCTGGACCAGGTCCGGCATCAGCCCCTGCGCGTCGAGCGCCGCGAGGGTGCGGCGGGTGTAGGCATAGAGGGCGCGGGCTTGGGCGGTGGTGCCGAGCTTCGCCCAAGCGGCGGGCGCCACCTGCTTGTCGCCGTCGGCCCAGTCGTCGGAATAATGGAAATCGAGCAACAGCTGGAGGTGCGCGCGCCTGGCCCGGCGGATCGTCTTGGCGACGTCGTCAAGATTCGAATAGCGGGTCCAGGTCGCGTGGTTCCACAGACGGACCCGCACCAAATTGCCCCCGGCCGCCGCGAGAAGGGCGAACGGGTCGGCAGGCTTGCCATTCCTGCGATAGACGGCGCCGCAATCCTGCATCTCGTTGACGTAGGAGAGGTCCGCGCCGCGGTAGAAGGGATGGGTTGAGGCGAGGGCGGCGGCGAGGAGGAGCATGCCGGTTCCTTAGCTCGTGCGGGGCCAGTCAGCGAGGTGGGCCGTTGCTCCGCCCCGGAACGGGGAGTGGGACCGCGCCCGACAGGGCGTGGTGGAGGGGGCCCCGAGGCTGACGCTGCGGAGACGTGGCCCCCTCCACCATGCTTCGCATCGTCCCCCTCCCCGTTTCCGGGGAGGAGCGAGAGCGCCATACCGTGCCACCACGGCCTTCGTGCCAACCTGCTGTTTACCATCATTTATTATCTTCGCCCCGACGGAGCGGACGCGTGATCGATCGGGCCAGGAACTTGCAAAGGAAGGCGCGCCGGCGGCGGTTCGTCGGATTCTCGGCCATGGGCGCGCTGGGGCTGCTCTTCGCGGCGGTCATGGCCAACGCCTTCACGGCGGCGGCGCAGCAGCGCGTGGCCGGGCAGTGGCGGGTCCATACGCTCGAAGTGCTGCTCGCCATCAGCCGCACCGAGACGGCGGTGAACGCCGCCTTGCGCGGCGCGCGCGGCTACCTGCTCACCGGCGACCGCGTCTTCCTGTCGCCGTACGCGCGCGGGCGGATCGAGTCCGAGGCCGAGCTCGGCGAGCTGCGGACGCTCACCCGCGACAATCGCGTCCAGCAGCGCAACCTCGCCGACGCCGCCGTGCGGCTCCATGCCTACCTCGACACGGTCGCGGACGAAGTCGCGCTCGAGCGGCGCGGCCGGGCGGGCGAGGCCGCCGCGATGGTGGCCAGCGGCGCCGACCGCGGACGCGTCGAAGACGTGCTGGCGGCGCTCTCGCGCGCCAAGGCGGAGGAGCTTCGGCTGCTCGCGGTACGCAGCGCCGAGACGGAGGCGGCGGCGAAGCGCGGCGACCGCTTCAACTGGCTCATCGCTGCGGTCGGAGCGGCGATGATGGCGCTGCTCGCCGTCGCGCTGATCGGCGCGGCGCGGGCGCACCGCCGCACCCTGGCCCTGACCGCCGCGCTGCAGCGGCGGGCGACCACCGACACGCTGACCGGGCTCGCCAACCGCCGGCACCTGATCGCGACCATCGACACCGAAGTGCGGCGGGCGCGGCGGACCGGCCGCTCACTCAGCTTCGCCATCCTCGACATCGACCATTTCAAGCGGATCAACGACACGCACGGTCACGCCGGCGGCGACGCCGTATTGCGCGAGATCGCCGCCGTATTGCGAGAAACCACGCGGGAGACCGATCTCCTCGGCCGCATCGGCGGCGAGGAGTTCGCCGTGCTGATGCCGGAGACGGACACGGCGCAGGCGGAGCGCGCCTGCGAGCGCCTGCGCGCCGCGGTGGCGGGACGGACCATTTCCCTTGCCCCGGGCGTCGAAACGCGGGTGACGATCAGCACCGGCGTCGCTCTGCTCAGCGGCGAGGAAGCCGGCGACCAGCTGATGGCGCGCGCCGACCGCGCGCTGTACGAGGCCAAGGCGGGCGGAAGGAACCAGGTGCGGATGGCGGCGTGAGGGTGGAACCCAGAGCCGATCTCGAATTCTGAACCTTCAGCCCGCCTTCCGCCGCTGCTCCTGCACGTAACGGCGAAGCGCTTCGTTGATTCTCGTTTGATACCCACCGTCGCGGGCCCGGTCCTTGAACCATTGCACCACATCGGCATCGAGGCGAAGAGTCAGTTGCTGCTTCACGGGACGGTAGAACTTCCCCCGCTCCGCGCCCGACCAGTCGACAACCTCCGGCGCGTCCGACAAATCGACGTCGGCATCCGCCATCGCTGCGAGACGCTCGGACTCTCGTGCCAGCTGTGGCGGCAGGTTTCGCTCAACCTTCTTCATAAGCCTTTCTTTCCCGCGCGGTAGCACGCCGCGCGCTGACGATTCGCCCTTCTTCGTCCTCGCCCTCGGGAAGAGTGTGGACGATGAACAGGCATGCAGGTCCGGCGCAGGCGACAGTCCTCCACCGATCGCCATCCGCATGCGGATCCGGCAGGCTGAGCTGCAGCGGATCGTCGAACGCCATGACCGCCAGCTCGAACGATACGCCATGCTTCCTGCGGTTCGCCGCAGCCTTGACCGGATCCCACGTCCAGCGCATCTGTAGCTACAGATACGTGGCTACAGAAAAGCCGTCAACCCGACGTGTCACATCGACAGCAGCTTCAGCGGGTTCTCGATGAGCTTTTTCAGGTCCTGCATGAAGTTGGCGGCGTCCCAGCCGTCGACGACGCGGTGGTCGCAGGAGAGCGACAGGTTCATGCGCTTGCGGATTTCCAGCTCGCCGTCGACGACCACCGGCTTCTCCTCGACCTTGTTGACGGCCACGATCGCCACTTCCGGGCGGTTGATCACCGGGGTCGAGGTGACGCCGCCCATCGGACCGAGGCTGGAGATGGTGAAGGTCGAGCCGGAGAGCTCGTCGCGCGCCGCCTTGCCGGTGCGCGCGGCGTCCGAGAGGCGGAGGACCTCGGCCGCGAGGTCCCAGAGACTGCGGCGTTCGGCGTTGCGGATGACGGGGACCATCAGGCCGTTCGGCGTCTGCGTCGCCATGCCCATGTGGACGGCGCCGTGGCGGGTGACGACCTGCGCGTCGTCGTCATAGGTGGCGTTGATCTGCGGATAATCGGCGAGGGTGCGCGCCATGGCGGTGATCAGGAAGGGGAGCATGGTGAGCTTGGGATTGCTCCCCCGGTCGGCGTTCATCATCGCCCGCGTCTGCTCGAGCGCGGTGACGTCATACTCCTCGACGAGGGTGAAGTGCGGGATGCGGCGCTTCGCCTCCTGCATATTCTCGGCGATGCGGCGGCGGAGGCCGACGACCTTGACGGTCTCGTCCTGGCGCCGCGCCGCGCCCGGGCGGGACGCGCCGCCGCCGTTGTAGAGGAGATAGGCGTCGAGGTCCGCATGGCGGACGCGGTCGCCCGCGCTCTTGACCCGCGCGAGGTCGATGCCGAGGTCCCGCGCGCGGGCGCGGACGGCGGGGGAGGCCTGGACCTGGGAGCGTGAACTCTCCCCGTTCGGGCTGAGCTTGTCGAAGCCCTGCCCTTCCTGTCGCCCGGTGCCAGAAGGGGAAGGCAGCCCTTCGACAGGCTCAGGGCGAACGGAGGGGGCCTCGGGAGCCGCGTCGTCTTTCCCACCCCTCCTGTCGCCCAGGCGGCGATCTTCGCTTTCGCGCTCCTCGCCGCGGCGATCGTCTCCGCTCCGACGGTCGCTCCCGCGCCGGTCTTCGGCGAGGCTCGGGACAGCCTCCTCCTGCGCCTCCGTCGGTTCGACGAAGCCGTCTGCAAGGGCAGCGCTGTCGTGACGCTCCTCCTCGGACGCCGCCAGGGCCTCCGTCTCGAACACGACCAGCACCGAGCCGATCGGGATCTGGTCGCCGACTTCGCCAGCGAGCTGGACGACGCGGCCGGCGACCGGGCTTTCCATCTCGACCGTCGCCTTGTCGGTCATCATGTCGGCGAGCTGCTGGTCCTCCGAGACCTCGTCGCCGACCTTGACGTGCCAGGCGACGATCTCGGCCTCGGCGATGCCTTCGCCGATGTCGGGCAGCTTGAATTCGTAGCGCGCCATGGCGGGATCAGTCCTCCAGTGCCTTTTGCATCGCCGTGCCGAGGCGGATCGGGCCCGGGAAATAGGCCCATTCGAGCGAGTGCGGATAGGGCGTGTCGAAGCCGGTCGCCCGCTGCACCGGCGCTTCGAGGTGGTAGAAGCAGCGCTCCTGGACGAGCGCGGCGAGCTCGGCGCCGAAGCCGCCGGTGCGCGTCGCCTCGTGGACCACCACGCAGCGGCCGGTCTTGCGGACCGATTGCTCGATCGTCTCGATGTCGACCGGGACGATGGTCCGAAGGTCGATCACCTCGGCGTCGATGCCGTTCGCCTCGGCGGTGGCGAGGGCGACGTGGACCATCGTCCCGTAGGCGAGGACGGTGAGGTCGGCGCCTTCGCGGACCACCGCCGCCTTGCCGAGCGGGACGGTGTAATAATCGTCCGGCACCTCCGCCTTGGGATGCTTGGCCCAAGGGGTGACGGGGCGGTCGAAGAAGCCGTCGAACGGGCCGTTGTAGATGCGCTTGGGCTCGAAGAAGAGAACCGGGTCGTCGTCCTCGATCGCCGCGATGAGGAGGCCCTTGGCGTCGTAGGGATTGGAGGGGATGACCGTCTTCAACCCGGCGACGTGGGCGAACAGGGCCTCCGGACTCTGGCTGTGGGTCTGGCCGCCGAAGATGCCCCCGCCATAGGGGGTGCGGATCACCATCGGCAAATACCATTCGCCGGCGGTGCGGTAGCGCATGCGGCCCGCCTCGGACACGATCTGGTCGAAGCCGGGGTAGATGTAGTCGGCGAACTGGATCTCGGCGACGGGCCGGAGGCCGTAGGCGGCCATGCCGATCGCCGCGGCGACGATGCCGCCCTCGCTGATCGGCGCGTCGAAGGTCCGGGCGCGGCCATATTTCTTCTGCAGCCCCTCGGTAACGCGGAAGACGCCGCCGAAATAGCCGACGTCCTCGCCGAGCACGACGACATTGTCGTCGCGCGCCATCATCACGTCGTGGGCGCTGTTGAGCGCCTGGATCATGTTCATGACGCTCATTTGCGCTTCGCCTCGAGCTCGGCGACCATCTGCGCCTGCTGCTCGCGAAGGTGCCAGGGCAGCTCCGCATAGACGTCGTCGAACATGGTCCGCACGTCCTGGGGAAAGTCGATCGTCGAGCTGACGAGCGTGCCGTGCTTCTCCGCCTCGCGCTGCGCGGTGCGGACCTCGTCGGCGATCTCGGCGGCGAGCTGTTCGTGGCGGGCCTCGTCCCACTCGCCGAGCGCGACGAGGTGAAGGCGCAGCCGCTCGACCGGGTCGCCGAGCGGCCATTTGGCGCCCGCCTCCTTCGGCCGGTACACGGAAGGATCGTCGGAGGTCGAATGGCCTTCGACGCGGTAGGTGAACATCTCGATCAGCGTCGGTCCGTGATTGGCGCGGGCGCGGTCGGCGGCCCAGCGGGTGGCGGCGTAGACGGCGAGGGCGTCGTTGCCGTCGACGCGCAGGCCGGCAATGCCGTAGCCGACCGCCCGCGCCGCGAAGGTGGTCAGCTCGCCGCCGGCGATCCCGGAGAAGCTCGAGATCGCCCACTGGTTGTTGACGACGTTGATCACCGCCGGCGCGCGGTAGACGCCGGCGAAGGTGCAGGCGGCGTGGAAATCGCCCTCCGCGGTCGAGCCGTCGCCGATCCAGGCGGCGGCGATGCGGCTGTCGCCCTTGATCGCGCTCGCCATCGCCCAGCCGACCGCCTGCGGCACCTGCGTCGCGAGGTTGCCGGAGATGGAGAAAAAGCCGTGGGCGCGATCGGAATACATGACCGGAAGCTGGCGGCCCTTCAGCTTGTCGCGCCGGTTCGAGTAGATCTGGCACATCATCTCGACGAGCGGATAGTCGCGGGCGACGAGGAGACCCTGCTGGCGGTAGGTCGGGAAGCACATGTCGTCGCGGTCGAGCGCATGGGCGGCGGCGACGGCGACCGCCTCCTCGCCGGTCGACTTCATGTAGAAGCTGGTCTTCCCCTGCCGCTGGGCGCGGTACATGCGGTCGTCGTAGACGCGCACCAGCATCATGTCGCGCAGCATGCGGCGCAGCGTGTCGGCGTCGAGCTTCGGGTCCCAGGGGCCGACCGCCCGCCCCGCGTCGTCGAGGACGCGGACCAAAGTCGTCGCGAGCGGGTGGGTCTCGGCCGCCGGGGCGTGCGGATCCGGGCGCGGGACCGACCCGGCGGGCGGGATGGCGACGTGGGAGAAGTCCACCTCGTCGCCGGGACGGGCCGACGGCTCCGGAACGTGGAGCGAGAGGACCGGACGGTTCGGCCGCTCGGGTTGCTTCGTCATCCTCACCCTTCGTGTCGCGTCGCGCGTGGTTCGCCCGCCCGTAGAGGAGGACGCGGGGGAGGAAAAGGGGTTCCCCGCCGGCCTCGCTGCCCCGCGCGGCGCCGTCTGTGGCATTGGGAGCGCTGTCGCAGAAAAAACCAAATACGAGCCTTTCGCGGCAAGTCGCGTTGCTGTACCAGACGAATCGCTTGGGGAAGCAACCGTGGTCTTGGGAAAATGGACGAAAGTGGTGACCTGCCCACCCTGAAATGGGAGGGTCCGTAATGGCCTACGTCATATTGTTCGGCGGCGGTGACGCCGGCGGCGTCATCTTGACGGAACATGGCATCAAGCCGATTCCGCCGTGGACGGGGGTGGGGCTGGGCCAGTTGCGCGCGCTCAACGCGCTCGTCGCGACGCGCGCCGCCGCGGGTCCGCGCCGCGCGGGCAAGGGGCTCGACGGGTTGATCGACACGCTCAGCCGGGCGGTGATGGAGGCCGCGAACGAGGATTTCGGCTCGCTCGGCAATGGCGGCATCCTCTACGCGGCCGACGAGGACGGCGTCTATTGCGGCACCGGGGGTCCCGTCCACGTGCCGATCCGCCCGCCGGCGCCGCAGGCCTCGGCGCGCTTCCGCGCCGCCGGATAAGCCCTTGCCGCGCCGCCGGTCGTGCGCGACGGTGGCGGCGAAGGGAGTCCCCGCCATGACCTTGCTGCGCGCCCTCGTGCTGCCGATCCTCGCCGCCGCCGCCGCCGCCGCCGCCGCGCCGGCCCCCGCTCCGGACGTCTTCGTGATGCGCCACCTCCAGAAGGAGGCGGGCGCCGATCCTGGGCTCAGCGCCGAAGGCCGCCGCAACGCCGAGCGCCTCGCCGGCTGGTTCGGCAAGCACCCGCCGCGCGCCATCTACGTCAGCGCCACCCGCCGCGCGCGGGAGACCGCCGCGCCGCTCGCGGCGAGGCTGCACCTCGCGCCGAAGGACTATCCGCCAACCGACGTGGCCGGGCTGGTCGCACGGGTGCGGGAGGAGCGCGGCCCGGTGCTGGTGGTCGGCCATTCTAACACCGTGCCGGAGATCGTCGCCGCCCTCGGCGGCGCGCGCCCCGCGGCGATCCCCGACGATTCCTACGGCGACATCTGGCACGTCGGCCGCGGCGGCAAGGCCGAAAGGAAAAGCCTCGGCGGGCGCTGACCCGCCGAGGCTCCTCCCCTCCGCTCTGACCCCTCCCCCCCCCCGGCAAGGGGGGATGTCTTCACAGATCGACGCAGGCGGCGATCGATTCGAGCTTGCGGATGCGCTCCTTGAGGTCGGCCATTTCGATGCGGTCGGCCATCGGGCCGCGCGCGTCGCCCGCGTGGCGGCCGGTCAGCTCCAGCCGCTTGAGCTCGAGCCAGCCCTGCCAGCCCTTGAGCGTCGCCGCGGTCAGGATGCCGATCCCGCCGAGCGCGGTGCCGGCGACCGCCATCATGGTCAGCTGTTCGGTCATGCTATTCCTCCCGGTCTTTTCTTGTCGTGGTTCAGCGCAGCTGCTCGATCTCGCGGGCGAGCGGCGAGTTGGCGCTCGCCATGCAGCTGTCGATCTCGGCGAGACGGCGGTCGTAATCGCCCATCGTCCGCTTCATCTCGTAGGTGGACATGCGCGCCCGCCGCGCCGGCGCGTCGTCATCGTACCGGTCCCGCGGCTCGGCCCTGGCGGCGACCAGCCCGGCGACGAAATAGACGATCACCAGCGGGTGGACGACGAGCGCGGCGACGACGGTGGCGACGCGGACGATCGTCACGTCCCAGCCGGTCATCCGCGCGATCCCGGCGCAGACGCCCAGCACCTTGCCGTTGGCCTTGTCGAGCACGAAGCGCTTCCTCATTTGATCCTCCTCAGCGTCTCTTGGCGCGTGTCTTCGGTGATGGTGGGGGCGGGATCGTTGGCGATCTCCCGCCAGTGGGGATTGTCCGCGGCGACGATCCGCTCGACGGTCGCGACCCGCTCGTCCATGCGGCGGGCGAGCGCGTACATCTCCTCGAGCAGCCGCTCGTCGGAATGGGTGAGGGTCGCCGCGGTCTTCCAGCGCGTGACGAAGTGGAAGACCAGCCACGGCAGGCCGATGAAGACGATGGCGACGACCGCCAGCACGAACAGGAAGAACCAGGCCGGCAGCATCTCAGCCCTCCTTGCGGGCGGCGAGCCGCGCCTTGAGGGCCTCGAGCTCGGCGTCGACCTTGTCAGCGTTCCTCAGCTCGGCAATCTCTTCCTCCAGCGACCGCGGCGGCGCGCCGAGCGCCAGCGCCTCGGCCCGCGCCTCGGCCTCGTCGACGCGCCGGTCGAGCAGGGCGAAGCGGGCGAAGGCGTCGTCCACCCGCGGGCCGGAATGCATCTCGCGCAGCCGCGCCCGCTGGTTGGCGCCGTCGAGCCGCGCCTGGATCGCCGCCTGGCGGGTGCGGGCCTCGCGCAGCTTGGCCTGGAGACGGGCGATGTCGGCCTCCGAGGCGCGCAGCGCGTCGTCGCGGAGCTCGATCTCGACCTTGAGGCCCTCCGCCATGTCGGCGGCCTTCTGCTTCTCGGCGAGCGCCGCCTTGGCGAGATCCTCGTGGCCCTTGGCGAGGGCGAGCTCGGCCTTTTCCAGCCAGCTTTCCTGCATCCGCTCGAGCCGGGCGATCTGGAAGCGCATCTCCTTCTGGTCGGCGATCGTGCGGGCGATGCCGGCACGGACCTCGACCAGGGTCTCCTCCATCTCCATGACGATCATGCGGATCATCTTGGCGGGGTCCTCGGCGCGGTCGAGCAGCTCGGCCATGTTGGCGGCGACGATGTCGCGGGTCCGCGAGAAGATGCTCATCGGGATCAGCTCCGAAATCGAGAATTGCGGCCGTGGCGGGCGCGGCGCCTGCGGCGGCGCCGGCGGCAGCGGCGAGAAGGTCGGGCGCGGCGGTGCCATCGGCTTCAGCGCCGCGCGCGTCACGTGAATGGCTTCGCCCACTTTCCCTCTCCGCGTGCGGGTCACGCGACCAGGGTCGCGGCGGGCGCCGTCTCGACGGCCCGCGCCGGTCCGACGGCGGCGCCGACGGCGGTCGAGGTCAGGACGATCGCGGCCACCGCCGCCACCATCATTTCCTTGATGCTGCTCTTGAACATGGTCCCAACTCCTTCAAATCCCCCCGCCATCGCGGCGGTTCGTCCCAACCATAACAAGGGCCGTGCCAAGTTCAGGAAATGGCGGAAAACCGCCGTTCGAAGCGCGTGGGCCGTTTGAGGCATGGGGGTAGCCGCACCGTGGGATTGGGATTTCTCACCAAGGCTTGGGACGCATCGCCGCGCGCATCTTCGTAAACCGTAGCTTTACAGGCAACACGAAAACCTGGTACCTTCAGAGGGTGGAGGTGGAGTCGATCCGGCACCGCGCGCTTCGCATGTTCGTGGAGACCGGTAAGCAGAAGGGCCTGATCGAGCCCGAGCGCATCCGCAGGATGATCGCCTACCTCCTCGCGATCGCGGACGTCGAGGAGTTGACGGTTCCGCCGAACTTCGGTGCCCATGTGCTGACCGGCGACCGCGCCGGCACCTGGTCGCTGACGGTGACGCGCAACTGGAGAATGACGTTTCGAAACGATGAGGAAGGGCGCATCGTCGATCTCGACCTGGAGGATTATCACTGATGCCGATCACCGTTCATCCCTCCTTCGCCGTCCACCCGGGCGGCTGGCTGAAGGCGGAGATCGTCACGCCGTCCGGCCTCAGCGTGACGGCGCTGGCCCGGCATTTGCGAGTGTCGCGGCCGGCGCTGAGCGCATTGCTCAACATGCGCGCGGGACTGTCGGGCGAAATGGCGATCCGCTTCGAAAAGGCATTCGGGTTGAAGGCTGAGACGTTGCTGCAGATGCAGGCGGCCCACGACCTCGCGGTTGCCCGGACGCGGGAAAGCGAGATTGAGGTCGAAAGGCTGGCGCTGCGGGCCGCCTAGGCGGCCCGCGCCCTTTGCAGTACCCGCACCAAACTCCCCCGCCGGACGGCCGCCGGGCGGGTGGCATCGAGGATCTTGGCGCCGCCCATGAAGACGGCAGCGGTGCAGGCGGCGAAGAGGAGCCAGCCGGGGAAGCCGGGATAGACTTGGTGGTAATGGAGGCCGCGGGTGCAGGCGCCGACGGCGAGGGCGTAGATCACCGCCCAGGCTTCGAGGCGGGACTTGATCAGGAAGAGCCTTGCCAGCTTCTTTAACATGGCCGGGACGGAGCAAGGACCGGGCCAGTGGCGGAAAACCGCGCTTTCAATGGTTTACGCCGGGCGCGAGTGTAAATCCTGCCGACGCGTTAACCCTGTTCGGAAACTCCTCCCCTCCCTGGCAGGGAGGGGTTGGGGGTGGGTAGGCGAGCGACGCGAGACCTTCTCCCAACTCGGTGGTTCGTCCGCCTTCGGCGGGACCCACCCCTAACCCCTCCCTTGAAGGGAAGGGGACTCCAGCTGGATCCACGTCGGGGCGTGGTCGCTCGTCCCCTCCTTCGCGCGCACCTCCGTGTCGACCCCGGCGGCTCCGAGCCGCGCGGCGGCCGGCGGGTTGAGCAGGAGGTGGTCGATGCGGATGCCGGCGTTGCGGGCGAAGGCGTTGCGCCAATAGTCCCAGAAGGTGAAGATGCGCTCGCCGGGGTGGAGGTGGCGAAGCGCGTCGAGCCACCCCTGGTCCAGCAGGCGCGCATATTGCGCGCGCGGCTCCGGCTGGAACAGGGCGTCGTCCAGCCAGCGCTCCGGCTTGTAGACGTCGAGGTCGGTGGGCATGATGTTGTAGTCGCCCGCGAGCACCACCGGCTCGCCGAGGCCGTGGAGCATCTTCGCATGGGCGAGGAAGCGCTCGTTCCAGGCGAGCTTGTAGGCGAATTTCGGGCTGCCGATCGGGTTGCCGTTGGGGGCGTAGAGGCAGCCGACGAGGATCCCGCGGATCGCCGCCTCGATGTAGCGCGCCTGGTCGTCGGACGGGTCCCCTGGCAGGCCGCGATGGGTCTCGACCGGCTCGCAGCCGCGGGCGAGGATGGCGACGCCGTTCCAGCGGGGCTGGCCCAGCCAGATCGCGCCGTAGCCCGCCTTCTCGATCGCGGCGGCGGGAAACTTGTCCTGCGGCGCCTTCAGCTCCTGCAGGCAGACAATGTCGGGCCGGGCCGTCTCGAGCCAGTCGAGGAGGATGGGCAGCCGGCCGTTGACGCCGTTGACGTTCCAGGTTGCGATGCGCACGCGGCGCGAACGCCGCCGGTGCGCTTCGGGTTGCGACGAGCCGTTCGCGCGGCCCCTCGCGCCCGTCGGGCCAAGGCCCTAGCTTTGGCGCGAATTGGTGGGGTGAGTCTCGATGGCGACGGCGGTGCGGGCGGAAGACCAGGCGTACGAACCGGCCGATATCCTGCGCGGCCTCTACGGCGACGGCATCATCGCGCTGCAGGGCGCCTTCTCGCGCCCGTGGGTGGAGCGGATGCGCGGCGAGGTGATGGCCCTGTTCGAGGCGGCGATGCAGGTCCCCGGCGGGGCGCTGCCGCGCGGGCCGGAACGCTGGTATGTCGAGGTGCAGCCGGAGCGGATCTCCGGCTTCGTCGACATCGCTGCCCATCCCTGGTTCGTCGCGGTGTGCGAGGCGGTGCTGGGGCCCGACTACCGGATCGTCGAGATCGGTTTCGACATCCCCTTCCCCGGCGCCGCCGACCAGCCGTGGCACCGCGACTTCAAGGCGCCGGAGGCGACGCTGACGGGGCGGCGGCTGAACTCGCTCGCCTTCAACCTGACCTGCGTCGACACGAGGCTGGAGCACGGGCCGTTCGAGATCGCGCCGGGGACGCAGTGGGACGATCTGTCGGACTGCCCCAACGCGATGTTCCCGCCCAAGGAGCGGTGGCCGCGCTACATCGCGCGGGCGCAGCAGAAGCTGCCGCAGGCGGGTGACATTTCGGCCCGGTCGGCGCTCACCATCCACCGCGGCACCGCCAACCGCTCGAACGAGGCGCGGCCGGTGCTGGTGGTCGGTATCGACGCCCCCGACGCCACCAATGCGGCGCACCATGATCTGCAAGTGACCCGAGCTTATCACGACGCGTTGCCGGCGCGGGTGCGGGACCATCTGACATGCCGCGTCGCGGACGCGCTGGAGCCGGTGATCCAGCACCACGTCATCGAGGGGCTGCTCAAGCCGGCTTATTGAGAGTTCGCTTCCCGGGAAGGGAGGGGAGTCAGAGCGGGCTCACGTCGACGCGCAGGGTCAGGCGCATCGTCTCGCCGGGACCAAGTATCCTGAGGCCGAGCTCCGCCCATCTCTCCTCCGGCTCGTTGAGGGCCGCATTGGCGTGGGTGACCGGCTCGAGCGCCACGAACCCGCCTTCCGCCGGCGCGTAGACGTGGAGGAAGCGGGCTTCGGGGCTGGTCAGCGTCAGCGCGAACGGCCAGGCGGGATCGGCGAGGCGGGCGCGGCCGCTCCAGCCGCCGAAGCCGTTGTCGAGGCCGGCGCCGCAGATGCGCCGTTCGCGCAAGCGGTACGGGCCGTTGGCCGCGACCTGCGCGACCGGCAGGGTCCGGGCGTCGATCGTCCAGGCGGAGGCGACCTCCGCGTCGAGGACCGTCGCGGCGGTACAGGGGAAATAGGGATGCAGACCGAGGCCGCAGGGCATCGCCGCATCGCTCAGGTTCGTGCACGCGAGAGTGACGGTGAGGCCGTCGGCATCGAGCGTGAAATGCTCCGCAGCATGAAAGGCCCACGGCCACGCGCCGGGAGCGTGGCGAAAGTGCAACACGGTCTCGGAATCGCGGTGCTTTTCCACATCCCAAGGCGCCGTCCAGCCGAAGCCGTGCAACGGGCTCGGCTCGCCCGGAAGGTTCGGCGCGAGGCGCACCGCCCGGCCGCGGAAGGCGAAACCGCCGCCCCGCACCCGGTTGACGAACGGCACGAGCGGAAAGCAGCCCTGGTCGAGCAGGCCCCCTTCGCCGGGCGCAATACCGTGAAATACCGGTATTTTCCGGCCGTCGCCGGCGTCGTAGTCGAAGCGGGCGATGCTGCCGCCCTGACCGGGCGACAGCTGCAGCGAGAGCGGTCCGCAGGCGAGCAGGGGATAGGGTTCCGACGGCATCAGTGAACAGGCTCCTAAACCCTCGTTCAGCCTCGGGAAACGCATCTGTGGATAAATCACACAAATGGGCTTGCCCCGCGACTCGGGGAGGCTAGTTTCGCCCCGGGGAGTACCGGGAGGGGTTTTGGTAATGAGTAGACTGGTCAAGGATTTCATCGAAGTGAAGGACTGCGGCTCGCTCGACGATCTGATCGCGCGGCTGCAGGAAGTGCGGGACGGCCTGCCCTCCCACGCCGCGCCCGAGGTCCGTATGCGCGGGGACGACATTTTCGGCCGCCACATCTGCGTCAGCTTCCTGCGTGAGCAGACCGAGGACGAGGCGGCGGTCGACGCCCGCTATGCCGACGCCTACCGCCAGTCGCGCGAGCGCGAGCTCTCCCGGCTGCAGGACGAGCTGGGCTTCTGCCCGGTGCCGCAGCAGCCGGTGGCGAGAAGGCTGAGGATCGTGGCGTAAGAGATCGCCTCCCCGTCCGTCAGGATGGGGAGGCACTCGCTACCACTCCGCGAAGCTGCCGTCGTGCTGGCGCCAGACGGGGTTGCGCCAGCGATGGGCCTCTTTCGCCGACTCCCGGACCTTGTCCTCGTCGATCTCGATGCCCAGGCCCGGACCCGTCGGGATCGGCAGGTAGCCGTCGACCGGCGTGAGCGGCGTGTTGTCCTTCAGGTAGGTGTAAAGATCGGCGCCAACATTGTAGTGGATGCCGAGGCTCATCTCCTGGATGGCGACGTTGGGGGCGCAGGCGGCGAGCTGGACGCAGGCGGCGAGCGCCAGGGGCCCCAGCGGACAATGCGGCGCGACGGCGACGTCATAGGCCTCGGCCATGGCGGCGATCTTGCGGCATTCCGTCAGGCCGCCGGCGTGGCTGAGGTCGGGCTGGATGATGTCGACCGCGCCGCTCTCGAAGAACGGCTTGAAGTCCCAGCGCGAGAAGAGCCGCTCGCCGAGCGCGATCGGCGTCGCGGTGAGATGGGCGATCTGGGTGAGGCCCTCGTGATTCTCGGAGAGCAAGGGCTCCTCGATGAACAGCAGGCCGAGCGGCTCCAACACCTTGGCGAGCTGCTTGGCCATCGGGCGGTGGACGCGGCCGTGAAAGTCGAGGCCGACGTCCATGCCCTCCGCCTGCGCCGCCTGGACGCGGTCGATGACCTCGTCGAACAATTTGGGCGTGCCGATCCAGTCGAGCTCGGCGGTGGCGTTCATCTTGACCGCGCTGAAGCCCTGGCCCTTGCGAGCGCGCGCGGCCTCGCCGATCTCGTGCGGGCGGTCGCCGCCGATCCAGGCATAAGCGCGGATGCGGTCGCGCACGCGGCCGCCGAGCATGTCGTAGGCCGGGAGGCCGAGCGCCCTGCCCTTCAAGTCCCACAGCGCCTGGTCGAGGCCGGCGATCGCCGACATCATCACCGGGCCGCCGCGGTAGAAGCCGCCGCGATAGCCGATCTGCCAGATGTCCTCGATGCGGAACGGGTCGTGGCCGACGAAGCGGTCCTTCAGCGCCTCGAAGGCGCCGTCGACCGCCTCGGCCCAGCCTTCGAGGCTCGCCTCCCCCCAGCCGACCGCGCCGTCGTCGCTCTCCACCCGCACGAACAGCCAGCGCGGCGCGACCGTGAAGGTCTCGATGCGCGCGATCTTCATATCACCCTCGTCGCCGTCATCCCGGCGGAAGCCGGGATCTCGCGGAGACCCGCCGGGCCTATCCGAATGGAGATCCCGGCTTCCGCCGGGATGACGGCGGACGGACCGACCCTCATATCGTGCCCTCCGGCTGGGAGCCTTCGGTGACGAACTCCCGGAGGCGCCGCGAGGCGTCGGCCTGCTGCTCGTGGACGTACATCCGCTCGGCGTGCTGGGGCGGCACGATCGGCACGGTGAGGCAGAGGCTCGAGGCGGGAAGGACGTCCTTCCAGTCGGCGATCAATTTCTTGTAGGCGCGGCCGACGTTGCGGATGTTGCGATCGAGGTCGAACAGGCCGAGGGGGTTGACGTTGCCGTTCTGCTCGCGAAGCGCCGTGTCCCAGTCGACCTGGTCGGTCAGCGAATACCAGGTGAAGCCGACGGTCGGGATGCCGACGTTGCGGATGCGCAGGACGTTCGCCCATTCCTTCCACAGCCACTGCACCGCTTCCTGGCCGGTGACGCCCTCCTTCATGTTGGTTTCGGTGTGCATCACCGGCAGGCGGTAGCGGTTGTAATATTGCCGCGTGATCTCGCTGTAGCCGAACACCTCGCCGGACGCCTCGGTATGGCCGTCGGCGAACACGCGGTGCTCGTTGGTCATGTAATAATCATTGCCGAGGATGCAGTGCTGCTTCAGGCGATGCTCGAGGAAGAAGTGGTACTCCTCCCGCGTCATGCCGTTGTCCATCAGGTACTCGTACATCTCCGAGCCGATGCGGAGGCCGTAATTGAGGTCCAGGGGCAGGAAGCGCATCGAGTTCAGCACCTCGGCGCGGCCGATCGCGGCCGGGCTGTCGGCGTGGAAATATTCGGAGCTTTCCGATTGGATGAAGATGGCGTCGGGCCGGCGCTTCAGGATCTCGATCATGGCGAGGACGTTCGCCTTGACGATGTGCTTCAAGGCGGTGACGAACGATTTGTCGTCGGTCGCCTGCTCGTTCCACCAGCCATATTTGGCCGAGAAGACCGCGCAGATGAACATCTCGTTGACCGGGGTGTAGAGCTGCACCCACGGATAGCGCTCGGCGAAGGCGCCGGCATAAGTGGCGAAGAGCTGGGGAAAGTCCGGGTTCTGGAAATTGCCGATCCAGTCGGGCACGCCGAAATGGCAGAGGTCGACGATCGGCGTCAGGTTGCGCCGCTTCAGCTCCGGGAAGACGAGGTCCGAAAATTCCCAGTCGTACTTGCGCGGGCCGAGGAAGGCGCGGTGGAGCGGCGGCCCGTAGCGCAGATACTGGATGCCGATCTCCTCGACGCAGTCGAGGTCGGCGCGCCAGTGGCGATAATGGCCGCACACCTCCATCTCGTCGACGCGCGTGCGGCCGCCGTTGATGGTGGGGATCGAATTCTCGATTCCCGTCGCGAACATGAAATTGGCTATGGGATCCCTCCCTCTCGCATCGCTCGTCAGTGGCTAGCGGCGGCGCCGCGCGCGCACCAGCCTTGTCTCGCCCCTGCCGCGCAAAAATGGCGGGCGGCGGCGAAAGGTTGCATCCGCCCGCGCGACCCAATAGCCGCTCGGGCGTTCCGGGCCGAGCGGAGCGAGGCATGCGCTGGAGTGACGGGTTCATCGCGGTCGACTGGGGGACGACCAACCGCCGCGCCTACCGGATCGGTGCTGGCGGCGCGGTCGAGGATCGGCTGGAGGACGAGAGGGGGATACTCTCCGTCCCGCACGGCGGATTCCCGGGAGCCGTCGAGGAGATCCGCGCGGCGCTCGGCGAGCTGCCGTTGCTGATGGCGGGCATGGTCGGCTCGAATCGCGGCTGGCGGGACGCGCCCTACGTCCCCTGCCCCGCCGGGCTGCCGGAGCTCGCCGCGCGGCTGCAATGGGTGGAGCCGGCGCGGATCGCGATCGTACCCGGCGTCTGCTTTTCGGACGGCGCGGCGGCCGACGTGATGCGCGGCGAGGAGGTGCAGCTGCTCGGCGCCTATGCCGAGGGGCTGGTCCCCGCCGATGCCCTCGTCTGCCATCCCGGCACCCACAACAAGTGGGTGCGGATCGAGGACGGCCGGATCGCCGCGTTTCGGACGGTGATGACCGGCGAGATGTTCAGCCTGCTGAGCAGGCACAGCATCCTCAGCGACATGCTCGGCGGCGAGGTCGCGCCCGGAACGGCGTTCGACGCGGGTGTGGAGGCGGGGCTGGCGGGTGGGCCGCTGACCGGCGAGCTGTTTTCCGTGCGGGCGCGCGCGCTGCTCGGCAAGGCGCGGCGCGAGGACGCGGCGTCCTATACGAGCGGCCTGCTGATCGGCACGGACGTGCGGGCGGGCGTCGCCGCCGCGCCGAGCGAAGGCCCGGTCTACGTGATGGGCCGACCGGACCTCACCGGCCTCTATGCCGCCGCGCTTGCGGCCGCCGGACGGGAGGCTAAGGAGCTGGAGGGCGACGCGGCCTTCCTGTGCGGCGCGCGTCACCTGGCGGAGCTTCTGCAATGACCCCTTCCGAGGAACTCAAGGCGCGGCTCGCCGCATGCCCGCTCGTCGCGATCATCCGCGGCGTCACGCCCGACGAGGTCGAGGCGATCGGCGAAGCCATCTGGGCGGCCGGCATCCGCATCATCGAGGTGCCATTGAATTCGCCCGACCCGTTCGAAAGCATCCGCCGCCTCGCGGGCAGGATGGGAGACCGGGCGCTGGTCGGGGCGGGCACGGTGCTGGAACCGGCGCACGTGAACGCGGTGCGGGACGTGGGCGGGCGGATCATCGTTTCCCCGAGCACCGACACCGACGTCATCGCCGCGACCGCGGCCGCGGGCATGGTCTCCACTCCCGGCTATTTCACGCCGTCGGAAGCCTTCGCGGCGATCAAGGCGGGAGCGACGGGGCTCAAGCTGTTCCCCGCGGAAGCCGCGACGCCGGCAGTGCTCAAGGCGCAGCGGGCGGTGATCCCGAGGGACGTGCCGATCCTCGTCGTTGGCGGCGTGAAGCCGGACGGGATGCGGCCGTGGATCGAAGCCGGCGCCGACGGGTTCGGCCTCGGGTCGGGCGTCTACAAGCCCGGCCGCTCGCCCGAGGAGACGGGGATGCGGGCGCGGGCCTATGTGACGGAGCTTGCCAATCATGGCGACTAGAGTCGGGATCGTCGGGTACGGCAAGATCGCGCAGGACCAGCACGTCCCTGCCATCGAGGGCAATCCGCATTTCGAGCTGGCCGCGACCGTCAGTCGCAGCCGTAACGGCCATCCGGGCGTCCCCTGCTTCACCAGCCACACCGACATGCTCCGCGATACGAAGGATCTCGGTGCCGTCGCGATCTGCACGCCGCCGTCGGCGCGCTACGCGATCGCCCGCGATTGCCTCGACGCGGGCCTCCCCTGCCTGCTCGAGAAGCCGCCGGGCGTGACGCTGGGCGAGGTCGAGGAGCTGAAGAAAGTCGCCGACGCCAGGGGGCTGACCCTGTTCACCACGTGGCACGCCCAGCACAATCCCGCCGTCACCGCCGCCGCCGAGGCGCTGAAGGGCAAGACGGTCGAGACGATGCGCATCACCTGGCGCGAGGACGTGCGCAAATGGCATCCGGGCCAGGCCTGGATCTGGGAGCCGGGCGGGTTCGGCGTGTTCGATCCCGGCATCAACGCCTTCTCGATCGCGACGCGCATCTTCCCCGGCACCTTGTGGCTGAAGGAGGCGGAGCTGCTCTACCCGGAGAACAGGCAGTCGCCGATCGCCGCCCACCTCGCGCTGTCCGGGAGCGCGGCGACGGGCGAGATCGCGGCGGAGTTCGACTGGCGCCACTCGGGCGGCGAGGCGTGGGACATCGCGGTGCGCACGGCCGACGGGGAGACGATCCTGCTCTCCGAGGGCGGCTCGAAGCTCAGCCGCAACGGGGAGCAGGTCGCGGCGCAGGGGCCGGGCGAATATCCCGACATCTACCGCGAATTCGCCGCGTTGCTCGACGCGAAGGCGAGCCACGTCGACGTCGCGCCGCTACGGCTGTGCGCCGAGGCCTTCCTGCTGGGGCGCCGCACCATGGTGGAGCCGTTCGAGGATTGACCGGCGCCGCCGTTGCGCGGTGCGCGGAGGGCGGTCATTATCGACGACGATGCCATGGCTCCTGACCGCGACGGCGGCGCACCTCGCCGCCGCCCATCTCACCGCTGCCGCGGCGACACCCGCGCGCGCGCCCGATCCGGGCCTGTGCCTGCTCGGAAGGGCCGAGACGGCGGTGCGCACCCTCCTGATGTCCGAGCCTGGCTCGCGGGAAGAACGGGCCGCCGTCGACACGCTGAGGCCGCGTGCGGAGCAATGCGGGGCCGTCGCCGGCGCGTCGGATAACGAGGCGGGTGCGGCCTTCCGGGGCGCGATCGCACGCGCCTACTTCCGCAAACGCCTCCCCGGGCTGTGGTCTGGACCCAATTCGAACCCCGACTTCTCGCCCAACCTCTTTATGGTCCAGCGGGGATATGAGCAGGCCGGGACGATGCAGCAGCCCTATCGGCTCGCGCACTGCATAACGGCGGTGAACTTCAACGCTGCTTCGCGCGTCGCACACGCACTTCCCGACAGCGCCGCGGAGGCGGCAGCACTTGCAGACCTCAGGCCATCGCTCTCCGCTTG
The DNA here is from genome assembly GCA_019239415.1 of Alphaproteobacteria bacterium. Lineage (GTDB taxonomy): Bacteria > Pseudomonadota > Alphaproteobacteria > Sphingomonadales > Sphingomonadaceae > Allosphingosinicella. The sequence continues at coordinate 1,206 of JAFAZW010000065.1, read as the reverse complement.
CCTCGACGCCGGGCAGCGCTTTGCGCTCCCGGCGGCGGTGCTGCGCGACGCGATCGCCATCGTCCTCGCCCAGGAGATCGCCTTTCCGTTCAACCGAACGACAAGGCGGCACTGAGCGCGGCTATTCCGCCGCCAGGTGCCAGTGCGGCTCCTCGTCGAGGGCGCGGAGGCGGCGTTCTTCCTCGAACATATAGTCGCGCGTCATCGGCAGGGCGTCGCGGCGGCGGACATACTGGATCTGCCAGTTGACCATCGCGCCGTAGCGGAACGCGGCCTCGGCGCCGACCAGGTAGAATTGCCACATCCGGAAGAAGCGCTCGTCGTAGAGGGCGACGATCTCGTCCTTCGCGGCGTTGGTGCGGCGGTACCATTCCTCGAGCGTGTGCGAATAATGGAAGCGCAGCGCCTCGACGTCGGTGACGGCGAGCCGGTGCTTCTCCGCCTCGGCGACCAGCTCGGAGAGGGCCGGTATGTAGCCGCCCGGGAAGATGTACTTGCGGGTCCATTTGTCGGTGGTGCCCGGAGGGCCCATGCGCCCGCAGCAATGCGAGAACATGACGCCGTCGGGCTTCAGCAGCTCGTGCATCTTGGCGAAGAAGCCCGGATAATGGGGCGTGCCGAGATGCTCGATCAGGCCGACGCTGGTGATGCGGTCGAACTGGCCCTCGACGTCGCGATAGTCCATCAGCTCGAACTTGACGCGGTCGGCGACGCCTTCGGCCTCGGCGCGCTCCTTGCAGAAGGCGATCTGGTCGGGCGCGAGCGCGACGCCGAGCACGTCGACGTCGTAATGGCGGTGAAGGTAGAGCGCCCAGCCGCCCCAGCCGCAGCCGATGTCGAGCACCTTCATGCCGGGCTTGAGGTTCAGCTTGGCGGCGATGTGCGCCTTCTTGTCGAGCTGCGCCTGCTCCAGGCTGTTCGACGTGTCGGTGTAATAAGCGCAGGTATATTGCCGGTCCTCGTCGAGGAACAGCTCGTAGAGCCGCCGGGTAAGGTTGTAGGTGTGCTCGGCATTGCGGGCCGAGCGCGACTTCCAGTTGATCTGGTCGAGGCGCCCGATGAAGTGGGACAGGCTCTTGCGCACCGGCCCCTTGGGCTTGAGCGCGCCTCCCTTCTCCCACGGCGCGTTCTCGCGGATGAGCAGGACGAGGTCGCGTATGTCGCCCTGCTCCATGACCAGGCGGCCGTCCATATAGGCCTCGCCCG
>JAFAZW010000027.1 GCA_019239415.1 Alphaproteobacteria bacterium | reverse complement strand
CAGTTCGAGGTCCGGACCTACAAGCGGCTGCTCGACATCGTGCAGCCCACGCCGCAGACGGTCGACGCGCTGATGAAGCTCGATCTGGCTGCGGGCGTGGATGTGGAAATAAAGCTGGCCTAACCGCCAGCCCGTCACCCCGGACCTGATCCGGGGTCCACCTTCTTCCTGCTCGGCAGGAGTCGAGGAAGGTGGATGCCGGATCTAGTCCGGCATGACGAAGAAGGACAAGGGATACCGCACGGCACAGCCGTGGTCTGCGTCCCCCGCATCCCCGCTTCGGCGGGGAATACAGCCCAGGCGGGGTGATGCATGTGTTTCGGGCTAATCGGGGCCCCATCAAAGTAATACTTTGATGGGAACCCATCACGCCCGCGGCTCTGCCGTGGGCCTCTGGATGAGGAGTTTGGTCATGCGCACCGGCGTGATCGCGAAGAAGATGGGAATGACCCGCCTGTTCCAGGATGACGGCCGCCACGTGCCCGTCACCGTGCTGGCGCTCGACAATGTCCAGGTCGTGGCGCGCCGCGAGGCTGACCGCGACGGCTATACCGGGGTCCAGCTCGGCGCCGGCTCGTCCAAGGCGAAGAATCTGTCCAAGCCGCAGCGCGGCCATTTCGGCAAGGCCGAGGTCGAGCCCAAGGCGAAGGTCGTCGAGTTCCGCGTCGACGAGGACGGCCTGCTCGACGTCGGCGCCGAATTGACCGCCGACCATTTCGTCGCCGGCCAGCTCGTCGACGTCCAGGGCGTCACCCAGGGCAAGGGCTTTGCCGGCGCGATGAAGCGCTGGGGCTTCGGCGGCCTTCGCGCCACCCACGGCGTCTCGCTCTCGCACCGCTCGCACGGCTCCACCGGCAATCGCCAGGATCCGGGCCGCGTCTTCAAGAACAAGAAGATGGCCGGCCATATGGGCGCCCGCACCCGCACCCAGCAGAATCTCGAGATCGTTCGCACCGATGCCGGCCGCGGCCTGATCTTCGTCAAGGGCTCGGTGCCCGGCCACAAGGGCGCCTGGCTGATCGTCAAGGACGCGGTGAAGGTCGCCCGTCCGGACAACGTCCCCTATCCCGCCGGCCTGAAGGAGCTCGGCAGGGCGATCGAGACCGAGGAAGCTCCGGCCGGCCTGGTCGAGGAGGCCGCCGTCCACGAGATTCCGGCGCTGCCGGGCGACGACGAGGTCGCCGCCATCGCCGCCGAGCAGGAAGCCGGCGCTGCCGAGGCTCCCGCCGCGGACGAGGCTGCCCCTGAAGCTCCCGCCGCCGACGAAAGCAAGGAAGGCTAACATGAAGGTCAAGGTACAGACCCTCGACGGCGGCAAGGCCGGCAGCGACATCGAGCTCAACGACGCCGTGTTCGGCGTCGAGCCCCGCGCCGATATCCTGCACCGCGTCGTCACCTGGCAGCTCGAGAAGCGTCGCGGCACCGCCCGCGCCGCCCGCGAGCGTTCCGAGGTCGCCCGCACCGGCAAGAAGTTCGGCCGGCAGAAGGGCGGCGGCACCGCCCGCCACGGCGACCGCCGCGCTCCGATCTTCATCGGCGGCGGCAAGGCCCACGGCCCCCGCGTCCGCGATTTCGATCCGTCGCTGAACAAGAAGGTTCGCGCATTGGGCCTCAAGATGGCGCTCTCGGCCAAGGCCCGGGACGGCAATCTGATCGTGCTCGACAGCCTCGACCTCAAGGAGGCGAAGACCGCCGGCCTGAAGGCGCAGCTCGGCAAGCTCGGCTTCGGCAAGTCGGCTCTGGTAATCGACGGCGACGCGCTCAACGTCGGCTTCGCCCGCGCCTCGTCGAACCTCGCCGAGATCGACCTGCTCCCGGCGGTCGGCGCCAACGTCTACGACATTCTCAATCACGAGACCCTGGTGCTGACCCGCGCCGCGGTCGAGAAGCTGGAGGGCCGCTTCAATGGCTAAGGCAGCGAAGAAGCAGGCCGGCGCGCGGGTCGACGTCAACCATTATGACGTCATCGTCGCGCCGCACATCACCGAGAAGTCGACCCTGCTCTCCGAGCAGAATGCGGTCGTGTTCAAGGTCGCCAAGACTGCCTCCAAGCCGCAGATCAAGGCGGCGGTCGAGGCCCTGTTCAACGTCAGCGTCACCGGCGTGAACACGCTGAACGCCAAGGGCAAGACCAAGCGCTGGAAGGGCCGCCCCTACACGCGCTCGGACGTCAAGAAGGCGATCGTGACCCTGGCCGACGGCCAGAATATCGACATCACCACCGGCGTCGCCTGAGGAAACGGACTCTAAGCCATGGCACTCAAGCAATATAATCCGACCACCTCGTCGCAGCGCGGCCTGATCCTGGTCGACAAGTCGGCGCTCTGGAAGGGCAAGCCGGTGAAGGCGCTCGTCGAGGGCAAGCGCAAGACCGGCGGCCGCAACAACAAGGGCCACGTCACCTCGCGCGGCATCGCCGGCGGCCACAAGCAGAAGTACCGCTA
>JAFAZW010000021.1 GCA_019239415.1 Alphaproteobacteria bacterium | reverse complement strand
CGGCGCGGGGCGGCACGGGGCGGCGGCGGAAGCGGCTGGGCCTGCGGCGGCGCGGGGAGCGGCGGCGCGGACGGGGCGCTCGGCTCGGGCGGGCCCTCGACCTCCGCCATCTTCGGTGCCGGCGGCGTCTGCGACGGCTGGGGCGCGCTGCTCTCCGGGGCCGCCTCGTCGACGAACGAGACTTCGATCGGCTGCTGCCGCGCCGGCTGCATCCGCGCCGCGACGAAGCCGAGCGACAGGGCCGCGAGCAAGGCGAGGTGGCCGGCCGCCGCGACCCCGAAGCCTACCGCTTCAGCGCGGTCCATCGCCGGATCCTTCGGTGCTGACGAGGGCGACCTTGCGCAGGCCGGCGGCGTTGATCTCGCCCATCACCGCCATCACCCGGCCATAGCCCAGGCTGCGGTCGGCGCGCAGGAAGATGCGGGGCCCGCCCGGCTCCCTGGCGTTCGCCGCGACGGCGGCGAGGCGGGCGGGAAGGTCGGCGGCGGTGACGGCCTGCTCGTCGACATGGATGACCCCGGCGACGTCGAGCGAGATCTGGACCGGCTTCTGCTCCTGGTCGAGCGCCTTCGCCTTGCTCTCCGGCAGGTCGACCGGCACACCCGCGACGAGCAAGGGCGCGGTCACCATGAAGATGATGAGGAGGACGAGCATCACGTCGACCATCGGCGTGACGTTGATCTCCGCCATCGGCGCGCGCCGGGCGCGGCGGTTCGAGCCGAGAATGGGAGAGAGCGGCATCTATCGCTCCTCCTCGACACGGGGAGGGGGACCGGCGGGCGCAGCCCGGTGGTGGAGGGGGGGGCGAGCGGGGCACGGAGCCCCCTCCACCGCGCTTCGCGCGGTCCCCCTCCCCCTCCCGGGGAGGATCATCCTCATTCCCGCTCCAGCTCGCGGCTGAGGGTGGCGTGGAAGGCGTCGGCGAAGCGCTGGAGGGCGGCTTCCATGCGGTTGATGCCGAAGCTCATGCGGTTGTAGGCGATCACCGCCGGGATCGCGGCGAACAGGCCGAGCGCGGTCGCGAACAAAGCCTCGGCGATGCCCGGCGCGACGACGGCGAGGCTGGTATTGTTGGCGCCGGCGATGTCGCCGAAGCTGCGCATGATCCCCCAGACCGTGCCGAACAGGCCGACGAACGGCGCCACCGAGCCGATCGTCGCGAGAATGTTCAAGCGCGCCGCGACCTCGTCGACCGCCTCGGCCAACGCCGAGTGCATCGCCATGGCGAGTCGCGAGCGGGCGCCGTCGCGGTCGACGCGGCTGCCCGCGGTCGAGCGCCGCCACTCGGCGATGCCGGCGCCCAGCACCCTTGCGCTCGGCAGATCCTCCTTGCCGCGCCGGTCGTAGAAGCCGTCGATATCGTCGGCCTTCCAGAAGTCGCGCTCGAAAGCGGCGTTGCCGCGGCTGAGGCGGCCGATGCGCAGCGCGTGGGCGACGATGATCGCCCAGGTCCAGACGCTGGCGAGGACGAGCCCCGCCATCACCACCTTCACGACGATGTCGGCCCGGAGGAACAGGGCGACCGGGGAGAGGCTGCCGCCCGCCAGCTCGGGTTGGATCACGTCTTGCCGTCCTCCTTCATCAGCCTCTCGAAGCGGTCGACCCACTCTCTCGGCTGGCGCCGCGGCCGCCCCTCCGGGGTGAGGAAGGCGGCGGTGACGCGGGCCTCGGCGAGCACTTCATGTCCGCGCATGACTCGCTGCTGAATGAGCACGGAGGCGGCGCGGACCTGGTCGATGCGCGTGGCGATGGTCAGAGCATCGCCGAGCTTCGCCGGCGCCTTGTAGCGGATCGCGACCTCGGCGACCGCATAGACGCCGGTGCCCGCCTCCAGCGCCGCCCGCTGGTCGATGCCGGCGAGGCCGAGCATGTCGGACCGTGCCCGCTCCATGAACCGCAGGTAATTGGCGTAATAGACGATGCCGGCGACGTCGGTGTCCTCGAAATAGACGCGCAGCGGGAACAGGTGCGTGCCGCCGCGCATCATCCCGTCCGCCGGTCTCGGTTCATCGCCGCCGCTCACATCCGCCGCTCTACCGGCGCGCGATTCCGCCGTGCAACCCCAAAGCGAGCGCCGCCGACAAGCCGGTGCCTGGGCGCGGCAGCGAGGAGCAGAAAAGAAACTTGACGCGTGTAACGCAAAGGTTACATGTCACCTCAAGGTTACAAGGGAGCTTCAAGATGGTGGACTTGGGGGATCAGGAAACCGCCGAGCGCGTCGGCCGCAGCCGGGCGCTGACGCTGACTTTGCTGGGAGGCCTCTTCCTCATGCAGCAGCTCAGCAACTTCGTCAGCGAAGCAAGGCATCCCGAACGCCCGGTCGACTATGTCCGGGCAGTCGTCTGGCTGGTGACGTCCGTCGTGATGGTCGTCATCGTTGCGACGAACTTCTGGTTCGGACGGCCGGAAGTCGGGCCGCTGATCAACGATGAAGTGACGCGGGCGCACCGCGCCGAGGCGCTGCGCTTCGGGTTCCTCGCGACGATGATCGCCTGCTTCTGCCTCTATCCCGTCACCCTCTTCGAACCGCTCTCCGGCCGCCACGCCATCCACCTCGTCATGAGCGTCGGCATCGCCGCGGCGCTGGTCCGCTTCGGGCTCCTCGAGCGGCGTGCGCTCGCGGATGAGTGACGCCCTCGCGAATCGCCTGCGCGAGCTGAGGCTCGAACGCGACCTGACCCAGGCGGCGCTGGCCGAGCTGGTGGGGGTCAGCCGCAAGACGATCAACACGGTCGAGAACGGCGTGTTCGTCCCCTCCACCACCCTGGCCCTCAAGCTGGCGCGCGCGCTCGGCTGCCGCGTCGAAGACATCTTCACCCTCGAGCAGGAATGATCGCATGACCGACATTGAACAAGCCGAGCGGATGAGCCGCGGCCGCGCCGCGGTGATGGCCCTCGCGGCCGCCGTCCTCATCCTCAACATCGTGCTGCAGTACGGCGATGCCGAATATGCGGGCGCCGGGCCGCGAGGGGCGAGCTGGCTCCTGCTCATCGGCCTGTGGACCTTCATCCTGTGGAATGCAGGAGGGCTGCGGCCGCGCGGGCGGCTGCGTGCGCTGCTCAACGACGAGCTGTCGCTGCAGAATCGCGGCCGGGCGCTCGGCCTCGGCTTCTACGCGGCGGTGCTGCTCGCCCTCGCCTGCTACGTCGTCAACTGGCGGCTGCCGGTCGCGACCGGGGACGCGCTGAAGATCGTCAGCGGCGGGGCGATGGCCGCGGCCTTGCTGCGCTATGCGTGGCTGGAGTGGCGGCTGCGGTGATCGCCGCCGCCTGCGCGGCGAGGACGCGGACGAGGTCGCCCTGGGCGATGCCCATGTCGGCGAGGTGCATGCCCCAGCCCTTGTTGACCTGGCCCATGATGACGACGTCGCCGGGGATACGGCTCGTCCACTTCGCCCCAGCGACGGCGTTGACGCCGACGGCGAGATAGCCCGCGGTGCCGCTGTGCGCGCACTGGCCGGTGACGAGGTCCTGGCTGTGCAGGAACAGGGTCGGGGCGGGGCCCTCGCTCGACCAGGCGACCGGCTCGCCGCCGCCGCGCGGCAATGTGAACCAGTAGGAGTCGAGCTTCGCCGGCCGGTCGCTGCCGAGCGCGGCGGGGTTGGTGCAGCCGGCGGTGGTGCCGGGCGTCTTGGCGCGACCGAGGAAGGAGGGATCGGGCGGAGGCGATTCGGCGCGGAACGTCATCCAGGTGAGCACGCAGCCCGTCTCGCCGCCGCGCGTGCAGAGCGGGACATGCTTGAACGTCCCGCCGACAGTCTTGCCGACCGGCACCTCCACCGGCCAGCCGAGCAGGACCGCCGAGACCATCTGCTTCGCGATCGGCTTGCCGTCGATCTCGTCCTGGATCAGCCGCTCGAGGTGGATCGACCCCTGGCTGTGGCCGACGAGGATGAACGGGCGGCCCTGGCTGCGGTGGGCGAGGAAATCGCGCCAGGCGGCGAGGACGTCGCCATAGGCGAGCGCGAAGTTCGACGCCGGGTTCACGCCGCCCGCCAGCACCTTGCCGAGGGCGGTGGCGGTGATCTGGCGGTAGATGGGCGCGAAGGTCCGGCAGACCGAGGCGAGGCGACCCATCTGCACCCAGCCGGCGCCCTGCTCCTCCAGGCCGGGGCTCATGTCGCTGTTCATGCCCGGATCGCGCGAGACGGTCGGGTAGACGTAGAAGCAGTCGACCTTCGCCTGGGGATTGGGCGCGTCCTGGCTGGTGGCGCCGTAGCCGCCGGGCGTCAGCTGCGTGGTCGGCAATATCCGCGAGCAGGGGTCGGCGCGGCCCGGCAGGCACAGCCAGGCGGCGTCGTCGCGATAGTCCGGCGCGTCGGCGACGCGGGGCGTGAGGCCGGGGACGGCCTGGGCAGGCGCTGGGCCCTGGGCGGCGAGCAAGGCGGCGGCAAGTGCAGCGATCATCGGATTCCCCCTAGTCGAAGAGGCCGTCCTGCGCCGTTCGGGGCGGGGTCAGGCCGAGATGGGTCCAGGCGCGGCCGTTCAGGCAGCGGCCGCGGGCGGTGCGGGCGACGAGGCCCAATTGGATGAGATAGGGCTCGATCACCTCCTCGATCGTGTCGCGCGGCTCGGAAAGGCCGGCGGCGAGCGTCTCCACGCCGACCGGGCCGCCCTTGTAGAGGTCGGCGATCATCGTGAGGTAGCGCCGGTCCATCGCGTCGAGGCCGAGCTGGTCGACCTCCAGCCGGTTGAGGGCGGCATCGGCGTCGGCGGCGTCGACGGTCTCGTGGCCGGCGGCATGGGCGAAGTCGCGCACCCGGCGGAGCAGGCGGCCGGCGATGCGCGGCGTGCCGCGGGAGCGGCGCGCGACCTCGCTTGCCCCGGCCGCGGTGAGGTCGAGGCCGAGGAGGCGCGCGGCGCGGCGGACCACCTGCTCGAGCTCGTCGACCGTGTAGAAGTTGAGCCGCACCGGGATGCCGAAACGGTCGCGCAGCGGCGTGGTGATCAGCCCCTGGCGGGTGGTGGCGCCGACGAGGGTGAATTTGGGCAAGTCGATGCGCACCGAGCGCGCCGAGGGGCCCTCGCCGATGACGAGGTCGAGCGCGCGGTCTTCCATCGCCGGATAGAGGATCTCCTCGACCGCCGGCGCGAGGCGGTGGATCTCGTCGATGAACAGGACGTCGCCGTCCTCGAGGTTGGTGAGCAGAGCGGCGAGGTCGCCCGACTTGGCGATGACCGGGCCCGACGTGGCACGGAACCCGACGCCGAGCTCGCGCGCGATGATCTGGGCGAGCGTCGTCTTGCCGAGGCCGGGCGGGCCGAAGAAGAGAACGTGGTCGAGCGCGTCGCCGCGCGCCTTCGCCGCCGCGATGAACACCCGCAGATTCTCCCGCGCCGCCTTCTGCCCCACGAACTCGTCGAGCGTCTTGGGCCTGAGCGCCGCGTCGAGATCCTCGGGGCGGCGCGTCGGCGTGGTGAGGCGGTCGTCGGTCACGACGCCCTTAGAGGATATCCGGCAGCGTTCGGCAACATCCTCCAGAGCAACGGAGCGTACTTGACTCGTTCTCCTATTCCTGCTATGTTCCTTGCGACTCGGCGTTTGGCTCTTTGACATTGTGAGTGGAATGAGGGGAGCGCGGCGGCGGCCGGCGCGCGGCTCAGCGCAGGTCGACGGGGGTGCCGCAGCGGGAGCAGCGCCGTTCGGGCCATGGCCGATGCCCCATCGGCAGACCGCCGCGCTCCTCGCCCCGCGCCGTCATGTAGTAGCGCATGAGCGACTTGCCGCAGCCGGGGCAGCGCACGCCGAGATCCGCGAACAGGCCGGCGACGATGGCGGGCAGGAAGGCGAGCAGGCCGGCCGGCTGTCGTCCCGCGAACAGGAAGAGGCCTCCCGCGGCGATGAAGACGATCTGGATGAGCACCGCGCCGGCGGCGATCTCGTAAGGGGAGAACAGCTCGTACAGGTCGTCGAACGGCCTCATCGCGCCGCCTTCTTGAGCGCCAGCCGGACGAGGGCGTCGAGGGTGGCGCCGGGGCCCAGCTCCGCTTCGGCCCTGGCGACGGCCGCCGCGGCGTCGCCGGGACGAAAGCCGAGGTTGGCGAGGGCGGAGACGGCGTCGGCGGTGGCGCTGCCGGGCGCGGGCGGCGCGCCGGCCCCGCCGCCGGGCCCGAGCGCGACGCCGCCGGCCTTATCGCGGAGCTCGTGGGCGATGCGCTGGGCGAGCTTCGGGCCGACGCCGTTGGCGCGGGCGATCATCGCACTGTCGCCGGCCGCGACCGCGCGGTGCAGCTCGTCGACCGAGAGGGCGGAGAGGATGGCGAGCGCGACCTTGGCGCCGACCCCCTGGACGGAGCGGAGCAGGGTGAACCAGTCGCGCTCGGCGCCGGTCGCGAAGCCGATCAGGCGGATGTCGTCCTCGCTGACCTGCATCACCGTGTGGAGCACGACCTCCGCGCCGGTACCGCCGAGGCCGGACAGGGTGCGGGTCGAGGCGAAGACGAGGTAGCCGACGCCGTTCACGTCGATGACGGCGTGGTCGGCCGAGACGCCGTCGAGCAGGCCGCGGAGCTTGGCGATCATGGGGTCGGGGAATGGCTGGATGCGGACATCCGCAGAACCCTATCCCGTCGGGCCGAGCTTGTCGAAGCCCCTGCCGTCATCCCGGCGAAAGCCGGGATCTCCAAGAGGAAGGGCGCGGCGTTTCCAGTGCATCTTTTCCGGGAGATCCCGGCTTTCGCCGGGATGACGGGACGCGCGCATCACCCCACCCGCCGCGCGGTGGCGAGGTGGTGGGCGTGGGTGATCGCGACGGCGAGGGCGTCGGCGGCGTCGGCGCCGGCGATCTTCGCCCCGGGCAGCAGGCGGGCGACCATGGCGTGGACCTGGGCCTTGTCGGCGCCGCCGGTGCCGACCACCGCCTTCTTGACCAGCCGCGGCGCATATTCGCCCACCTTGATGCCGAGGCCGGCGGCTGCAAGCAGCACGACGCCGCGCGCCTGACCGAGCTTCAGCGTCGACTGGGGGTTGTCGTTGACGAAGACTTCTTCGACCGCGGCGGCGGCGGGGCGGTGCGCGGCGAGCATCTCGACCAGCGCCTGGTGCAGCGCCAGCAGGCGGGCCGGCAGCTCGGCCTTGGCGTCGGTGCGGATCTGGCCGTTGGCGACGTGGGAGAGGCGGTTCCCCTCGGCGGCAATGACCCCCCAGCCGGTGCAGCCGAGGCCGGGGTCGAGGCCGAGGACGATCATGGTCGGTTCACGCGGAGACGCGGAGACGCGGAGGAGTCGTCGCGAATTCGCTTCGTCATCCCGGGAGGGACCCCATCGAAGTAGTACTTCGATGGGAACCCGAAAGCCGGGATCTCGATGAGGAAGGGCGCCGGACATGCCACGGTCGCTATGCTCGGGGAGATCCTGGCTCTCGCCGGGATGACGGGTGCTTCTCCGCGTCTCCGCGTCTCCGCGCGCATCCTAGCCGAGCTTTTCCATCACTTCGTCCGAGACTTCGTAATTGCCCCAGACGGTCTGGACGTCGTCGTCCTCCTCGAGGCTGTCGATCAGCTTGAGGAGCTGGGCCGCGGCATCGCCGTCCACTTCGACGCTGGTGGTCGGGCGCCAGGCGAGCTTGACGCTCTCCGCCTCGCCGAGCGCGGCCTCGAGGGCGCGGGCGACTTCGTGGAGGCTGTCGACGGCGGTCCAGATCTGGTGGCCGTCCTCGTCCGATTCGACGTCGTCGGCCCCGGCCTCGATCGCCGCTTCGAGCACCTGGTCGGCGCTGCCGGCGGCGGCGGCGTAGGCGATGAGGCCGAGCCGTTCGAAGCCGTGGCTGACCGAACCCGAGGCCCCGAGATTGCCGCCGTTCTTGGAGAAGATGGTGCGCACGTTGGTGGCCGTGCGGTTGCGGTTGTCGGTGAGCGCCTCGACGATCAGCGCGGTACCGCCGGGGCCGAAGCCCTCGTAGCGCAGCTCCTCGTAATTCTCGGCATCGCCGCCCGAGGCCTTGTCGATCGCGCGCTGGATATTGTCCTTGGGCATCGACTGCGCCTTGGCGGCGCTGACCGCCGCGCGCAGGCGCGGGTTCATCTCCGGATCGGCCGTGCCCATCTTCGCCGCGACGGTCAGCTCGCGCGACAATTTGGAAAACATCGCGGAGCGCTTTTTGTCCTGCGCGCCCTTGCGGTGCATGATGTTCTTGAACTTGCTGTGGCCGGCCATGTGCGGGCGAACGTCCTTCGCTGTGGGGATCGGCGGCTCGATAGCCGAGAGGCGGGCGGTTCGGCAATTGCGGGGGGAGCGAGCGGCCTCGCCGTCATCCCGGCGGAAGCCGGGATCTCATGGAGGACAGGCGCGGCGCTGGTTCCAGTGCTCCTCCGCGGGGAGATCCCGGCTTTCGCCGGGATGACGTGCCGCCGCGCCGCCTCAGATCATGCCGAGCGCGGCCATGTAGGTTTCCAGGATCGCTTCCTCCTCCTGGAATTCCTCCTTCTTCTTCTTGCGAATGCGCATGATGGTCCGGATCGCCTTGGTGTCGTAGCCGCGCGCCTTGGCCTCGGCCATCACATCCTTGATGTCGTCGGCGATCGCCTTCTTCTCTTCCTCGAGCCGCTCGGCGCGCTCGATCAGCAGCCTGAGCTCGTCCGCCGCCACCGTTCCCTTGCCGCCCATCGAAGTCCCCGCGTCCGCCATCTTTTCCTCATCCTTTCAATATGCTGCGCGGCCGGCGGCGAGGCTTGCCCGCTCCGCTTGGCCTTCCGCTCGCGCGAATCCGTGAAGGCCCAGCCGTAGAACCGGCGCGTCACCGGCTCAAGCGGTTCGCCACGCCGAAGGTTGAACTCGCGCCGAGAGTGGCTATTCGGCCACCCATGGCCACCAGCGAGACCGTTCCCAGCCGCTTCGTCCCGCGCACGCGCAAGGTGCGGATCCTCGCCACGCTCGGCCCGGCGAGCAACAGCCCGGACATGATCCGCCGGCTCGCCGAGGCCGGCGCCGACGCCTTCCGGGTCAACATGAGCCACGGCACGCACGCGGACCATGCCAAGGTGATCGAGATCATCCGCGGCCTCGAGAAGGAGCTCGACCGGCCGATGACGATCCTCGCCGACCTGCAGGGGCCGAAATTGCGGGTCGGCAAGTTCGAGGGCGGCGGCGCGGAACTGAAGAAGGGCCAGTGCTTCGTCTTCGACCGCTCCGAGGCGGCGGGAACGGCCGAGCGGGCCGAGCTGCCGCACAAGGAGATCTTCCACGGCGTCGAGCCGGGCACGCGGCTGCTCGTCGACGACGGCAAGATCGTCCAGCGCGTCCTCTCGGCGACGCCGGACCGGATCGAAACGGTGGTCGAGGTCGGCGGGCGCATCTCCAACAACAAGGGTGTGAACGTCCCTGACGTGGTGCTGCCGCTGGCGGCGCTGACCGAGAAGGACCATGCCGACCTCCATTTCGCGCTCGACCACCATGTCGACTGGATCGCCCTCTCCTTCGTCCAGCGGCCCGAGGACGTGGCGGAAGCGAGGAAGATCATCGCCGGGCGCGCCGCCCTGCTCGCCAAGATCGAGAAGCCGGCGGCGATCGACCGCCTCGACGCGATCCTCGAGCTCGCGGACGCGGTGATGGTCGCGCGCGGCGACCTCGGCGTCGAGATGCCGCCGCAGGACGTACCGCCGCTCCAGAAGCGGATCGTCGAAAGCGCCCGCCGCTTCGGGCGGCCGGTGGTCGTGGCGACGCAGATGCTCGAATCGATGATCACCTCGCCGACGCCGACGCGGGCCGAAGTGTCGGACGTGGCGACCGCGGTCTACGACGGCGCCGACGCCGTGATGCTGTCGGCGGAAAGCGCCTCTGGGCAATTCCCCTGCGAGGCCGTGACGATGATGAACTCGATCGCCACCTCGGTCGAGGCGGACCCGGGCTACGCCGCGCGCGTCCATTTCACCCGAACCATTCCCGACGCGACGACGGCCGATGCGATCGCCCAGGCGGCGCATGCGATGGTCGACACGGTGGGGGCGAAGGCGATCGTCTGCTTCACCTCGTCCGGCTCGACGGCGCGGCGGATCTCGCGCGAGCGCCCGGCGGTGCCGCTGCTGGTGCTGACGCCGAAGCTCGCCACCGCCCGCAAGATGGGCCTGCTGTGGGGCGCCCACGCGGTGCGCACCCGCGACGTCGAAAGCTTCGAGGAGATGATCGCCAAGGCCAAGCGCATGGCCCTGCGCCACGACGTCGCCCGCGGCGGCGACCGCATCGTCATCATCGCCGGCGTGCCGTTCGGGACCCCCGGCTCGACCAATGTCATCCACATCGTCCGCCTGATCGGCGACGAGCTCGACCGGCACCGGAAGGCGCAGGAAAGGGCTTAGCTCCTCCCCCTTCCGGGGAGGAGCTAGTCCGGCAGCAGGCCCGGCACTTCGTCGAGCAGCTCGCGGGCGAGGAAGCCGATGCGCCCGACCCGGGCGGAGAGGTTCCGCCCCGCTTCGCCGTGCAGGTAGACGCCCCAGAGGGCGGCGGTGAGCGGATCGGCGCCGCGGGCGGCGAGGCCGGCGACGATGCCGGCCAGCGTGTCGCCCGAGCCGGACGTGGCGAGGCCGACGCCGCCGCCGTCGAAGCGGAAGGCGCGGCCGCGCGGATCGGCGAGGTAGGAGCAGGGACCCTTGACCAGGGCGACGACGCCGAAGCGGTCCGCAGCGGTTCGGGCGGCGAGGAGGGGATCGCGCTCCACCTCCCCGGCCTCGATTTCGAGCAGCCGCGCCATCTCCCGGGCATGGGGGAGAACGGTCGCGCCGCCCGGCCATGCGCCCAGCGCCGCCGACCGCGGCGCCAGCGAGCCGAGCACCGCCGCGTCGAGGACGAGCGGCACGTCGAGCCGCCGCGCGAGCAGGGCGTCGAGCAGCGCGTCGAGCGGCGGCCCGTGCTGGAGGCCACAGCCGATGGCGACGGCCTGTGCGGATCCGGCGAGGTCCAGCAGCGCCTCGGCGCCGGCGGGGGCGAGGCAGCCTTCCTCGGTCTCCTGGAAGCCGATCACCCGCGCCTCCGGCACCGCGACCGCCACGTGCGTCGCGATGCTCGCCGCGGTGGCGATCTGCAGCTTGCCGGCGCCGGCCCTGAGCCCCGCGACCGCCGCCAGCAGCACGGCGCCGGCGAGCTCGCGGCTGCCCCCGACGACGAGCAGGCGGCCGCGATCCTCCTTGTCGCCGTCCTCGTCCACCGCCGGGAGGGGGAAATCCGCAAGCAACAGGTCGCGGTCCAGCCGCCGGACGTCGCTCACCGGGCGGCGACCATCGCGTCGGGCTCGGAGGTGACCGGCGCGGCTTGCGCGATCAGCGGCGCGGCGAAATTGTAGCGGACGAGCTGCGGCGCGCAGCGGGCGTCGTCGCCGTCGGGCTCGAACGCATATTCGCAGATGCCGCAATTGAGAAAATCGCCCTCGCGGTCGATGCCGAGGATCCGCGCCTCGTCCATCTCCTCGAGGATGTAGCGGATGCACAGCACCACCACCTGGTGGCAGACGATGACGACGCGGCGGTCGGCATGGTGGAGGCTGATCGTATCGAGCGCGCCGCGCAGCCGGAGGATGACGTCGGCCCAGCTTTCGCCGCCGGGCGGGCGGTGGTAGAACTTGCCCATCAGCGCGCGCTGCTCGGCGAGCTCGGGATATTTCTCGCGGATGCCGGCGGTGGTGAGGCGGTCGAAGATGCCGAACTCGCGCTCGCGCAGCCGCTCGTCGACGATGGGCGGCCGCGCCTCGCCGGCGACGCCGCCCGCCTCGCAGATCGCCTTGGCCGTCTGCCGCGCGCGGACGTAAGGCGAGGAGAGGACGATCTCGGGCTTCTCCGCCTCGGGCAGGGCCGCGAACCAGCGGCCGAGCGCTTCGGCCTGCTCGTGCCCGAGCGGGCTCAGCGGCACGTCGACGTCGCGCACGTTGAGGTCGATCATCGTCTTGCCGGCGGCGGCCGCCTCGTCGCGGGCGACGTTGCCGGCGCTCTGCCCGTGGCGCACGATCCACAGCCGCGCGGGCCATCTCTGTCTCATGCGGTCGTTACGCGTGAGGAGCGAGGAGGTTTCACTTCTCCCCTCCCTGCAAGGGAGGGGCCGGGGGTGGGTACGGCGGAACGGTCCTTCGGAAGCCTTAGAGCCGCTGCGCGGCTAACCCACCCCTTGCCCCTCCCTTGCCGGGAGGGGGATCAAAGGAGCCCCTCCGCCTGCAGCCGCTGGTGCAGCTCTTGCGCGCCGGTGAAGAGGTGGGCGGGCATGCCGACCGCCTCGGCCCCCCGGACGTTGATCCACCGGTCGTCGAAGAACAGAGCCTCGTGCGGCTGGAGGCCGAAGCGGTCGAGCGCGCGGTAGTAGAGGGCGGGGTCGGGCTTCAGCAATTTCTCCTCGCCCGAGACGACGATGTCGCGGAAGACGCGGAAGAAGGCCGCCTCGCGGGCGTGGAACGGCTTCCAGAAATCGGCGGAGAAATTGGTGATGGCGAAGAGCGGGACGCCGCGGGCGTCGAGCGCCGCAACGAGGGCGTGAACGCCCCGGACGGGGTCGGTAATGGTCTCGCCGAACCGCGCGCCCCAGGCGGCGATGTGGGCGGCGTAGTCGGGGAATTTCTCGCTGAGTTCCGCCGCGGCCTCATCGAACGGCCGGCCGCCGTCGAGGCTGTCGTGCCAGTCCCACAGCCCCGTCTCCTCGATGAAGGCGAGGCGGCGCTCGTCCTCGGGGATCTGGCGGGCGAGAAAGGCCTCGGGGTCCCAGCCGTAGAGGACGTTGCCGACGTCGAAGATGACGGCGGTGGGGCGGGGGCTGGGGGCGGGCGCTTGATTCACAACCGTCATCAACCCGTCACCCCGGCGAAAGCCGGGGTCTCCGTGCGAATACTCAAGGAGATCCCGGCTTTCGCCGGGATGACGGTGGGATTCGCCGGGCGAACGACTTCAGCCCTGGCGCGCCTTGAAGCGGCGGTTGGTCTTGTTGATGACGTAGGTGCGGCCCCGGCGGCGGATCACGCGGCAGTCGCGGTGGCGCGACTTGAGGGACTTCAAGGAGTTGCGGATCTTCATGGCTCGACAGCGCCTGCCTGTTGGTTTCGATTGTCTGCTGGAAAAGCGAGCGGCCCACCTAGTGGGGAGCCCCCGCCAAGTCAAGCGCGGAGGCGCCGCTCAGCCGCCGTAGGAATCGACCGATTCGAACATTGCGGCGACCGCCGCGCGCTCCTCCTCGCTCAGCTCCGGCCGCCAGATGTCGAAGATCAGCACGACCCGGTCCTCGGCGCTCTCGTTCCACGCCTCATGCTCGATCGTGTCGTCGAAGATGAGGAGCTTGCCCTCCTCCCATTGCCGGACCTCGTTGCCGACCCGGAAGCCGCAGTTCGGCGGCACGATCAGCGGCAGGTGGCAGATCAGGCGGGCGTTGAGCATGCCGGTGTGCGCCGGGATCCGCGCGCCCGGCCGCAGCCGCGAGAACATCACCACCGGCGCCCGCGTCGAGATGTGCGGCATCGGCGCGTGGAGGAGCGCCTCATAGGCTTTCGGGCAGCGGGCGACGTTCGCCTCGACCGGCCGGCCGCCTTCCCACAGGTAGAGGCTGCTCCATTCGGGATTGTCGGCAAGGCCGTGGAAGTCCGTACGCGGCCGGTTCGGCGCGGCGACGAGATAGGGCTGGAAGGCCGTCTCGTCGTCCATCAGGGCGACCAGCTCGGCGCGGATGTCGGCGGCCGCCGCCTCGACCGCCGCTGCCCAGGGGAAGAGCGACCGGTCGAAGAACTGGATGTGGGGGAGCTCTGGAAAGAAATAATTGGTCGGCTGCTGGAAGTAGATCTGCTTCTCGCCGGCGAGGATGTCGAGCGACTGCTGGAAGCGCGGGCTGCGCGCCGCCGGGCCGAAACCGCGGGCGGCGAGCTCCCGCTCGAGATGGTCCCGGTAATGGCGTTCCGCCGCGCCGATCGCGCGCTCGACCCGCTCCATCTCCCGCGCCAGCTCGGGCGGCAGCGGCGCGACCATCGCCGCGACCTGCCGCGCCTTCTTGTGGAAGGCGGTCGCGGCGCGGCCGTCACCGGCGGCGGCGCGGGCATCGCCTTTCTGGATCAGCGCCCACAGATTCTGCGGCTCGGCGGCGAGCAGGCGGTCGAGCGCGGCCTCGGCCGCCGCCGCGTCGCCCGCCTGGCGGCAGGCGTGGGCGAGGAGCAGCCAGACCTGGGCCGAGGCGCGGCCGCTCGCCGCCACCTTCTCGAACTCCGCGCGGGCGGTGTCGGGCCGCCCCTGCTGGAGCGCCGCCGCGCCGGCGCGGACGATCCGTTCGGCCTCCTGGTTCGAAAGCGGCTGCATGGCGGGGTCTTACCGGCCCGCGCCGCGCTCCGCCAGCTTGCGCTCCCAGGCCAGCGCATCGGCGACGATCGTGTCCAGGTCGTCGCGCCGGGGGCGCCACGGCAGGGTCGCGAGGACCTTGGCATTGTCCGCGACCAGGGCGTCGGGATCGCCGGCGCGGCGGGCTTCCAGCCTGCGCTCGATCTGCACGTTGGTAACGCGGTCGACGGCGTCGAGCACTTCGAGCACCGAGAAGCCGCGGCCGTAGCCGCAGTTCATCACATAGCTCTCGTGCGGGGTGGCGATGAGCTTCTCGAGCGCGTCGACATGGGCGCGGGCGAGGTCGCTGACGTGGATGTAATCGCGCACGCCGGTGCCGTCGGGCGTGGCGTAGTCGGTGCCGTAGACGGCGACATGCCCGCGCTTGCCGACCGCCGCCTCGACCGCGACCTTGATGAGATGGGTGGCCCCGGCTGTGGACTGGCCGGAGCGCCCGTCCGGATCGGCGCCGGCGACGTTGAAATAGCGTAGGGCGCAGTAGTTGAGCGGATAAGCGGAGGCGGTGTCGGCGAGCATGCGCTCGGTCATCAGCTTCGACCAGCCATAGGGGTTGATCGGCTGGGTGCGGGCGTCCTCGGTGATCGGCACCCGCTCCGGAATGCCGTAGGTCGCGGCCGTCGAGGAGAAGATGAAGTGGCGGACGCCGCCGGTCACCGCGCTCTCGATCAGGGCACGGCTCTTCACCGTGTTGTTCTCATAATATTTGAGCGGCTTCTCGACGGATTCCGGGACGATGATCGATCCGGCGAAGTGCATGATCGCGCCGATCGCGTGCTCGCCGATGAGCCGATCGACGAGCGCCTGGTCCGCGATGTCGCCCTCGACGAATGTCGCCGCGTCGGGCACCGCCCAGCGAAAGCCGGTACTGAGATTGTCGATCACGACCACCGGCCAGCCAGCGTCCAGCAGCGCCAGCACCGCATGGCTGCCGATATAGCCGGCGCCGCCGGTGACGAGCACGGCGGGCCTTGCCGATGGCGTGTCGGTCGAATCGTTCATGGGCGGGACGTCTCCACGGTGGCGCATGCAGCGAAATCGGGTGGCAGATCGTTCCAGCCCGTATATGAAGCGCCCGCTAGACGATGAGGTGAGGGAATGAAATCGGCTTTCTCGCGCTCGGTCTTCCTTCTGGCCGCCTTCGGCGCCGCGGCCTGCACCACCGATGCCGGCGGCGGAGGCGGCGGCGGCTATCGCGGCGGCGGCCTCACCGAGGTCACCCGCTTCCACCTCGGCCAGCCGATCGCCCGCTCCACCATCGCGGTCGAGTCCGCCAATCCCGGCCTCTCCAACACCCCCGAGTTCCGAACCTATGCCGAGGCGGTCGGCCGGCAGCTGACACGGCTCGGCTGGACCGTGGTGACGAGCGTCGGCCAATCCGAACAGGTCGCCATCGTCGACGTCCGCCAGGGCATGCGCGAAGGGCCGCCGCGGCGACCGCCCGTCACGATCGGCATCGGCGGCGGCACCGGCGGGTGGCGCGGCGGCGTCGGCGGCGGGGTCGGCTTCGGCGTCGGCGGCGGCGGGCCCCGGGCGATCGCCTCGACCAGCCTCGAGGTGCGGCTCAAGCGCCGCTCGGACGGCAGCGTCATCTGGGAGGGCCGCGGCCACAGCGACGTGCCGGCGCGCAGCCCCTACGCCCAGCCAGCGGCGGCGGTCGAGCGGCTGGCGAATGCGATGTTTGGGGACTTTCCCGGCGAATCGGGTCGCACTATCACGATCCGATGACAGACATTTCGAGCGCCTTCGACGGCGGCAACATTCGTCTCGTCGCCGCCGAGGGCGACCGCGTCGACCTGGAGATCGTCAAGGACCACCAGTCCGACTTCTACCAGTGGTTCTATTTCCGGGTCACCGGCGCCAAGGGGCGACCGCTCAGCCTCAGGATCCTCAACTGCGCCGGCGCCGCCTATCCGCACGGCTGGACCGGCTATCGCGCCTGCATCTCCTACGATCGGGACGAATGGGTGCGCGCGGACACGACCTATGAAGGCGGCGTCCTCACCGTCTCGGTGACGCCGGAGGCGGACAGCCTGTGGGTCGCCTATTTCGCGCCGTACACGATGGAGATGCACCACGACCTCGTCGCCGAGGTGGCGGGGCAGCCGGGAGTCCAATACCGGTCGCTCGGCAAGACCCTCGACGGCCAGGACATGGACTATCTGCGCATCGGCGACGGGCCGCTCAAGGTCTGGCTCTACGCCCGCCAGCATCCGGGCGAGACGATGGCCGAATGGTGGATGGAAGGCGCGCTCGAGCGGCTGGTCGACACCTCCGACCCGGTCACGCGGGTGCTGCGCCGCCGCTGCACGTTCCATGTCGTGCCGAACATGAACCCGGACGGGTCGCGGCGCGGCCATCTTCGCACCAATGCCGTCGGCACCAACTTGAACCGCGAGTGGCACGATCCGTCGGCCGAGCGCAGCCCCGAAGTCCTGTGCGTGCGCAACATGATGGATGAGACCGGAGTCGACTTCGCGATGGACGTCCATGGCGACGAGGCGATCGCCGCCAACTTCCTCGCCGGCTTCGAGGGGATACCGAGCTGGACCGAGCGGCAGCAGAAGGCTTTCGACCGCTTCGCCGCCGAGCTGGTCCGTCTCTCGCCCGACTTCCAGACGCGGCAGGGCTATGAGGTGGCGAAGCCCGGCCAGGCCAACATGTCGATGTCGACCGCCCAGCTCGCCGAGCGCTACGGCGCGGTGTCGATGACCCTGGAAATGCCGTTCAAGGACAATTCCGACCTGCCGGACGAGACCTACGGCTGGTCGCCCGACCGCTGCCGGCTCCTCGCCCGGTCCTGCCTCGACGCGCTCCACGCGATCCTCGACGACCTGCCGGCGCGAGGCTGAGCATGCCGCGCCTGGTGCTGATCCGCCACGGCCAGTCGGCGTGGAACCTCGAGAACCGCTTCACCGGCTGGTGGGACGTCGACATCACCGCGCGGGGCGCCGAGGAGGCGAAGCTCGCCGGCGAGCTGATGGCGGCGAAGGGGCTCGATTTCGACCTCTGCTTCACCAGCGTGCAGACGCGGGCAATCAAGACGCTGAACATCGCGCTCGAGGCGATGGGGCGGCTGTGGCTGCCGGTCGAGAAGGACTGGCGCCTCAACGAGCGGCATTATGGCGGCCTCACCGGCCTCAACAAGGCGGAGACGGCGGCGAAGCACGGCGACGCGCAGGTCCATGTCTGGCGCCGCTCGTTCGATGTGCCGCCGCCGCCGCTCGAGGCGGGCAGCCCCTACGATCTCTCCGGCGACCGCCGCTATGCCGGAGTCGAGGTCCCGAGGACCGAGAGCCTCAAGGACACGATCGCCCGCGTCCTGCCTTATTGGGAGGCGCGGATCGCGCCGGCGCTCGAGGCCGGGCAAAGGGTGGTGATCTCGGCGCACGGCAATTCGCTGCGGGCGCTCGTCAAGCACCTGTCGCATATTGCCGACGACGAGATTACCGGCCTCGAAATCCCGACCGGCCAGCCGATCGTTTATGAGCTCGACGACGCGCTGAACGCAGTGGAGCGCTATTATCTGAGCGAACGGTAGAAGCGCTCAGACCGAGGACGCGAGCCCCCCGAGTTCCAAACCTCGTTCGTCCCGAGCGAAGTCGAGGGGCGCTGCACCGAGTCTGTGGGTGCGCCCTTCGAATACGCTCGGGACGAACGGGAGTGGGAGCTTGCCCCAGCTCTACCCTTTCGAAGAGGCCGCCCGCGCCAGAGCCGCCCTCGCCCGTGCCTGGACGTCGTTGGCGGTGTCGCCGGCGAGGATTCCCGTGGTGGCGACGGCGGCCGTCAGCGGCACCCGGACGTGGCCGAGGTCGAGCGGATGGCTCTCGATGCAGCGGCCGAGCCGCTCGGCCGCGTCGATGGCGCTGTCGAGATCCAAATGGTCCAGGATCAGGCCGAACTCTCCGTCGCCGGTGCGGGCGAGGATGTCGGTCGAGCGGATGAGGCCGCAGAGCAGGCGGGCGACGTGGACGAGGGCGGCGTCGCCGGCGAAATGGCCGTGCGCCTCGCGCAGCGCGGCGAGGTTGGTGAGCGCGATGCCGACCACCGCCGCCGGCGTGCCGTGGCGGTGGGCGAGGCCGGTCACCCGCTCCAGCTCGGTGCGGAAGCGGCCGGCGCCGGGCAGGGGCGTGACGCCGTCGAGGTCGGCCTTGGCCTCGAGCTGGGCGATGCGCTGCTGCGCCTCGGCGAGGGCGGCGCGGAGCAGGGCGTTCTCGTCGGCCGTGTCGACCGGAAGGCCCGCAAATTCGGAAGCGTGCTTCGACATGGCCGCCGCGTCTAGCGCAGCGGGGTTAACGGAGGCCTAGCGCCGGCGCGCCGGCCCGGTTAGACGAGCCGCTCCGCCGCCTGGACGAGGGACGAATGGCCGCAATCGGCATCATCATGGGCAGCCGCTCCGACTGGGAGACGATGCGCCATGCCGCCGAGACGCTGGAGGCGCTCGGCCTCGCCTATGAGGCGAAGGTGGTCTCGGCGCACCGGACGCCGCAGCGGCTCTACGATTATGCGACCGGCGCGGCGGAGCGCGGACTCGAGGTGCTGATCGCCGGCGCCGGCGGCGCGGCGCACCTCCCCGGCATGGCCGCGGCGATGACCCACCTGCCGGTGCTCGGCGTGCCGGTCGAGAGCCAGGCCCTGTCCGGCCTCGACAGCCTGCTGTCGATCGTCCAGATGCCCGGCGGGGTTCCCGTCGGCACGCTGGCGATCGGCAAGGCGGGGGCGATCAACGCCGCCCTCCTCGCCGCCGCGATCCTCGCGCTCCAAGACGAGGCGCTGGCGGAGCGGCTGCGGGCGTGGCGGCGGCGCCAGACCGAAAGCGTCGCCGAAGCCCCCGAATGACGCCGCTTCCGCCGGGCTCCACGATCGGCATCGTCGGCGGCGGACAGCTCGGCCGGATGCTGGCGATGGCGGCGGCGCAGCTCGGCTATCGGTGCCACATCTACGCGCCCGACCAAGCGCCGCCCGCCGCGGAGGTCGCCGCCGCCTTCACGCGCGGCGCGTGGGACGACGGCGACGCGCTCGCGGCGTTCGGGCGCGCGGTCGACGTCGCCACCTACGAGTTCGAGAATATCGCCGCGGCGCCGCTCGAGGCGCTGGCGCGAGAGGCCCCGCTCTTCCCGCCGGCCAAGGCGCTGGCGACGGCGCAGGACCGGCTCGAAGAGAAAAGCTTCGTGGAACGCCTCGGCGGCCGTCCGACGTCGTTCCGGGCGGTGGACGAGCGCGCCGGCCTCGACGCGGCGCTGGCCGAGATCGGCTGCCCGGCGATCCTCAAGACCCGCCGGTTCGGCTATGACGGCAAGGGCCAGGCGCGCCTCGCCTCACCCCGCGATGCCGAAGATGCATGGGAGGCCGTTTCCGGGCAGCCCTCGGTGCTCGAGGCCTTCGTGCCCTTCGACGCGGAATTCTCGATCCTGCTCTGCCGCGCCCGCGACGGCATGGTGCGGGTGTGGGACGCGCCGCAGAACGTCCATGGCGACGGCATCCTCCGGCGCTCCACAATCCCCTGCGACGCCGGCCTCGCGGCGCAGGTCCGCGAGGCGGAGGCACTGACCCGCCGCATCGCCGACGCGCTGGACTATGTCGGGGTCCTCGCCGCCGAATATTTCGCGACGCCGGACGGGCCGCTGTTCAACGAATTCGCGCCGCGGGTTCACAATAGCGGGCACTGGACGATCGAGGGGGCGGTCACCTCGCAGTTCGAGAACCATGTCCGCGCCGTCTGCGGCCTGCCGCTGGGCGCGACCGCGCGGACGGCGCCCCGGGTCGAGATGGACAATCTGATCGGCGACGAGGCCGATCGCTGGCCCGCAATCCTCGCCGACCCGCGCGCCCACCTTCATCTCTACGGCAAGGGCGAGGCGCGGCCGGGGCGCAAGATGGGACATGTGACGCGGGTGGGGGACTGGGGACTGGGGACTAGGGACTGGGAAGGAGGGTAGGTATCGCACCCCGGTCCCCAGTCCCCAGTCCCGCCCCTCAACGGGCCGTCATCACCTCGATTGGCAAGCCGAGGCCGCCGAGCTGGGGGCGGACCTTGGCGGCGTCGCCGACCACCACCCAGACCAGCCGCTTCGGGTCGATCGCCTGCCGCGCCGCGGCATCGAGATCGGCGGCGGTGATGGCGCGGTAGCGATCGGGCAGGCGGACGTAATAATCGTCCGGCCGCCGCAGCGTCGCGTTCCGCATGATGCCGCCGAGCACGGCGCCGCTCGTCTCGAACTCGCCGGCGAGGCTCATCACCTGGTTCGAGACGGCCTGGGCGAGCTCCTCGGGGGTAACGCCCCTGGGGCCGAGGAAGGCGGCGAGGTCGGCTTGGGCCGCGGCGATCGATTCGCCGGTCTTGTCGGTCTGCACCGGCGCGAACAGGAAGAGCGGCATGCGCTCGCGGACCAGCTGGACCTGCGAGCCGGCATAATAGGCCCAGCCCTTCGCCTCGCGCAGGTCCATGATGAGCCGCGACGTGGCGCTGCCGCCGAGGATCTCGTTGGCGACGGTGAGCGTGACCGGATCGTCGACGCCGCGGATGGCGAGCGGCTCGCCGGCGAGGATCATCGACTGCGGGCTCTGCGGCTTGTCGATGAGGATGATGCGCGGCCCGGCGGCCGAGGGCGGCGGCGCGGGCGGGAAGGCCTTGAGGCCCTTCGCCACCGCCGGCGGCCGCCAGCCGCCGAACCGCGCCTCGAGCAGCGGCACCAGCTCGGCGAGGTTCGTGTCGCCGACGACGAAGATCGTGGCATTGTCCGGCCGCAGCCAGCGCTGATGGAAGGCGATGAGGTCGGCGCGGGTCGCGGCCGCGACCCCCGCCTCGTCGCCCGAGCCGGTGAACGGCACGCCGTACGGGTCGGCGGCGCCGTAGAGCAAAGGCGGCAGGACGCGCAGAGCCAGATCCTGCGGCGTCGTCTTCTCCTCGGCGATGCGGGCGAGCAGCGCGGCGCGCTGGCGCTCGACGTCGTCGGGGCGGAAGGCCGGATTGCGCACCACGTCGGCGAGCAGCTCCAGCGAGGGCGCGAGGTTCGGCTTCAGCGCCGAGAGCGAGACGGTCGTGCGGTCCATCGACGCGCTCGCCGTGATGCTGGCGCCGAGCCGCTCCTGCTCCTGGGCGATCGCCGTCGAATCGAGCCGCCCGGTGCCTTCCTTGAGCAAGGCTAGGAGCAGCGCCTCGGTGCCGAGCTTGGCGCGATCGTCGGCGGCATTGCCGGCGTCGAAGGCGACCGCCACGTCGACGACCGGCACCGCTGCGCGGCGGGCGAAGACCACCGGGATGCCGTTCGACAGCCGCGCCCGCTCGACCGCCGGGAAGGCCAGCGCGCGGACCGGCTCGACCGGCGGCTCGGCGATCTTCGCCGGCGGCGGCGACGCGGCCTGCGGCGCCGGCGTGGCCGGCGCCGGGGCGCCCCCCTGCGAGGGGCTGCGGAAATAGGCGGGGTGGCGGCGCGCGACGACGCTGCCGGCGGCGGCGATGTC
Source organism: Alphaproteobacteria bacterium (assembly GCA_019239415.1). Classification (GTDB taxonomy): domain Bacteria; phylum Pseudomonadota; class Alphaproteobacteria; order Sphingomonadales; family Sphingomonadaceae; genus Allosphingosinicella. Next base: position 52,835 of record JAFAZW010000021.1, on the reverse strand, counting down.
CTCGGCGCTGCGCTCGCCCGGGGCGATGGTGAGGCGGAAGGCGGGGCGGCCCATCCACTTGCGCGCCGCCGCGGCGACGCTGGCCGGGGTGGCGGCGGCGACCGCCTGGAGGTCCGCCTTGTACTTGGCCGGATCGTTCGAATAGACCGCCCCCTCGGCGAGCGTCACCGCCTTGCCGCCGAAGCCGCCGACCTGCTCGAGGCCCTTGATCGTCGAGGCGACCGCGCTGGTCGCCGCGCGCTGGACCTCGTCGCCCGTGGGGCCGCGCTGCAGGAAGTCGGCGACGATTTCGTCGAGCCGCCGCGCCGCCAGCGCCGGATCGACGCCGGGGCGGACGCGGACGGAGACGTTGAGGAGCGAGATCTTCTCGAACTGCTGGACGTCGGCGGTGACCCCGACGGCGAGCTTCTCCTTGCGGACCAGCGCATCGTCGAGCCGCGAGCTGCCGAGCCCGCCGAGGATCGAGGCGGCGAGCTCGAGCTGGTCGGTAGCGGGATCGTTGACCCCGGGCACCACCCACTCGCGCGACACGGAGACGGTGGCGACGCGGTCGTGCATGACCCGGTCGACCGGCGCGGCGAGGCTCGGCACCGGCACGTCGGGCCGCGCCGTCTCGGGCCCGCGCGGGATGGCGCCGAACCAGCGCTCGACCTTGGCCCGCGCGGTCGGCACGTCGATGTCGCCGGCGAGGACGAGGACGGCGTTGTTCGGGCCGTAATGGGCGCGGAACCACGCCTTGACGTCGTCGAGGCTGGCGCCGTTGAGGTCGGCCATCGAGCCGATCGTCGGGTGATGGTAAGGGTGGCTCTCGGGGAAGAGCGCGGCGAGCTCGGCATATTCCTTGAGGCCGCCCGGCTCGTTGTCGCCCATCCTCTTCTCGTTCTGGACGACGCCGCGCTGGAGGTCGAGCGTCTGCTGGGTGACGGCGCCGAGCAGATGGCCCATCCGGTCCGATTCGAGGAACAGGGCGCGGTCGAGCGCGCCGGTCGGCACCGTCTCGAAATAATTGGTGCGGTCGAACCAGGTCGTGCCGTTCCAGTCGGTGGCGCCGATCTGCTCCAGGCGGCTGAAGAAGACGCCCGGTGCGTTCTCCGAGCCGTAGAACATGAGATGCTCGAACAGGTGCGCGAAGCCGGTCTTGCCCCTGGGCTCGTCCTTCGAGCCGATATGATACCAGACGGAGACGGCGACGACCGGCGCCTTGTGATCCTCGTGGACGATGACCCGCAGCCCGTTGGGCAGGGTGAATTGTTGATAAGGAATGTTCACCTGGCGGACGAGCTCGGCAAGCGGCGCGGCGGGAGCGACGGCGGGCGGCGGCGGCGGGGCGGCGGCGGCGGCGGCGGCGGCGGCGGCGGCGGCGGGCAGGGGCGCCAGGCCGAGGGCAAGGGGAAGCAGCATCCGGCGCATCAGGCGTCTCCGAGTCTCGTTCGCGCGGCACCATAGCGGCGGCCTCCCCCGCTGCAACGGCGCGATGCGGCGCGGTGCGCGAGAGATAAATGCACTGTCACCGTATCAGCGACCTATTCCGGTGACAGTGCACTGAACTCCCGCGCTGACCCGCGCGAGCACCCTAAGATAAATGCACTGTCACCGTATGCGTGCGCTATTGCGGTGACAGTGCACTGAACTCGCGCTCGTGCGAGCCTCGGGAGTCGAGTGCACTGTCACCGCAACTCCTGTCACCGCGGCTGCGGCGATGGCGATGCTGCCGCGACGGACCGGGGGCGCGGGCCCGGCCGGCCGGGCTCGACGCGGCGGCCGGTCAGCGCGGCGAGGCGGTCGAGGAAGGCGGGATCGCCGAGGGGGCGCCCGACCCTCTCGGCCCTCCGGAGCCGCTCGCTGGTGTCCGGATCCTCGCCCGAGGCGAGCAGAGCCGCAAAGTCCGGATAGCGCGCCGCGACCGGAGCCACGGCGGTGAGCCGGTCGCTCGTGCCCCCGAGCTGGGCGTGCACGCTCGACCAGCGCCAGTCCGATGGCCGCGCCGCCAGCCCCGCGCGCACCGGGTTGAAGGGCGCAAGGCGGCGGCGAGATGCGCCTCGTCCATCGCGACGCAACCGAACCGGCCCTGCCAGAAATGGCCGGAGCGATCCTCGCGCGCGTGGATCAGTCCGGCGTAGCGGCGGTGCAGCGGCGCCAGCGCGCGGCGCAGACCGTCGGCATCCGCAGGGACGAGGATGAGGTGCACATGGTTCGGCATCAGCACCCAGGCCCAGGCGGCGACGCCCTGCGCCCGGCACGCCGCGGCGAGCCAGTCGCGGTAGCGGGCATAGTCCCGCTCCTCGAAGAAGACGCGGCGGCGGCCGTTGCCGCGCTGGGTCACGTGGTGGGGGATGCCGGGAACGACGAGACGGGCGAGGCGCGCCATCCCGCGATGCTCGCATGACCGGAAAACGCGGTCAATGGGGTAGTAATTCTACGGTTTCCGGAGATAAGTGTACTGTCACCGTATTAGCTGCCTACGACGGTGACAGTGCACTGATCGTCACCGCGCCACCGCGCGGGCTTGCAAGCTTGCGGGCTCCGCGACGCGGATGCGGTCGAAGCGGCGTTGACTCTCCGGGGCGGGGAGCGGAGGCTCGGGGCCGTGAGTTCGACGCACCGGCATGCCGTCCTGGCCCTGGTCGCGGTCGCGACGGCCGCGTCCGCCGCATCGCCGGAGCGCGAGCGGCTGAAGCGGCTCGACATCGCCTGCCGCAATATCCAGCGCGCCTATCCGCTGATGATGCTGCGCACCATGTACGAAGGCCCGATGCAGTGCGGGAGCAGCGACGACGGCTCCGACTATGTCGATTGCGACGCCGCTCTGAGCGCGGAGGAAAAAGCCGCGAAAGCCCGGCGGCACGAGAGGGCCCAGCGCCAGGAGGAGGCGATGCGCCTCGCCGACAAGGCCTGCGACGGCTACGTGAAGGACCGGTCCTCCACCGCCGCCCAGGCCGCCGTCGAGCAGAGCCTGGCCAATCTCCGCGCGAACGGCGTGACCGTGCGCGACAGCCGATAGACCCCGGCGATCGCGCCCCTCTTGCGTTGCATAAATGCAACACTACATCCTCCCCGAGAGGAGACAGGGGTAATCATGAACCTGGAGAAATTTACCGATCGCGCGCGCGGCTTCCTGCAGGCGGCGCAGACCGTGGCGCTCAGGATGAACCATCAGCGGATCGGGCCGGTCCACATCCTCAAGGCCCTGCTCGAGGACGAGCAGGGCATGGCGTCCGGGCTGATCGCCCGCGCCGGCGGCTCCGCGGAGGCGGCGCGGCGGGAAACGGACGAGGCGCTCGCCAGGGTACCCGCCGTGACCGGCGGCGGGGCGAACCAGACGCCGGGCCTCGATGCCGAGGCGCTGCGCGTCCTCGACAGCGCCGAGCAGATCGCCCAGAAAGCCGGCGATTCCTACGTCACCGTCGAGCGGATGCTGCTCGCGCTCGTGCTCGCCAAGGGCACCGAGGCCGGCAAGGCGCTCGCCGACGCGGGGGTCAAGGCGGAGGCGCTGAACGCCGCAATCAACGCGCTGCGCGGCGGCCGCACCGCCGACACCCAATCCGCCGAGGACCGCTACGACGCACTGAAGAAGTTCGCCCGCGACCTCACCGAGGCGGCGCGCGAGGGCAAGCTCGATCCGGTCATCGGCCGCGACGAGGAAATCCGCCGCACCGTCCAGATCCTCGCCCGGCGCACCAAGAACAACCCGGTGCTAATCGGCGATCCCGGCGTCGGCAAGACCGCGATCGCCGAAGGCCTGGCGCTGCGCATCGCCAATGGCGACGTGCCCGACAGCCTCAAGGACCGGCGGCTGATGGCGCTCGACATGGGCTCGCTGATCGCGGGGGCGAAGTATCGGGGGGAGTTCGAGGAACGGCTCAAGGGAGTCCTCGACGAGGTCAAGCAGGCCGCAGGCGACATCATCCTGTTCATCGACGAGATGCACACCCTGATCGGCGCCGGCAAGAGCGAGGGCGCGATGGACGCCTCGAACCTCCTGAAGCCGGCGCTGGCGCGGGGCGAATTGCACTGCATCGGCGCGACCACGCTCGACGAGTACCGCAAGCATGTCGAGAAGGACCCGGCGCTGCAGCGGCGCTTCCAGCCGGTGTTCATCGGCGAGCCGACGGTCGAGGACACGATCTCGATCCTGCGCGGCCTCAAGGAAAAATACGAGCTTCACCACGGCGTGCGGATCACCGACGGCGCGCTGGTGTCGGCGGCGACGCTCTCGAACCGCTACATCACCGACCGTTTCCTCCCCGACAAGGCGATCGATCTCATGGACGAGGCCGCGTCGCGGCTGCGCATGGAGGTCGAGTCCAAGCCCGAGGAGATCGAGGGGCTCGACCGGCGGATCATCCAATTGAAGATCGAGCGCGAGGCACTGAAGAAGGAGACCGACCGCGCCTCGAAGGATCGGCTCGCCGCCCTCGAGAAGGAGCTGGCCGAGCTCGAGCAGCAGTCGGCCGAGCTGACCCAGCGCTGGCAGGCGGAGAAGGAGAAGATCGCCGCCGAGGGCAAATTGAAGGAGCAGCTGGACGCCGCTCGGCTCGAGCTCGAGCAGGCGCAGCGCGCCGGCGACCTCGCCAAGGCGGGCGAGCTCCAGTACGGCCGCATCCCGCAGCTGGAGAAGCAGCTCGCCGAGGCCCAGGCCGCGAGCCACTCGGCGATGCTGCGCGAGGAAGTGACCGCCGAGGACATAGCCGGCGTCGTCGCGCGCTGGACCGGCATCCCGGTCGAACGGATGCTCGAGGGCGAGCGCGAGAAACTGCTCCAGATGGAGGCGCAGATCGGCAGGCGGGTGATCGGCCAGCAGGCGGCGGTCGAGGCGGTCAGCCGCGCCATCCGCCGCGCCCGGGCGGGGCTGCAGGATCCGAACCGGCCTTTGGGCTCGTTCCTGTTCCTTGGGCCCACCGGCGTCGGCAAGACCGAGCTCACCAAGGCGCTCGCCGAATTCCTGTTCGACGACTCCTCGGCGATGGTGCGGATCGACATGTCCGAGTTCATGGAGAAGCACTCGGTCGCCCGGCTGATCGGCGCGCCGCCCGGCTATGTCGGCTATGAGGAAGGCGGCGTGCTGACCGAGGCGGTGCGGCGGCGGCCCTATCAGGTCGTGCTGTTCGACGAGGTCGAGAAGGCGCATGGCGACGTGTTCAACGTCCTGCTTCAGGTGCTCGACGACGGCCGGCTGACCGACGGCCACGGGCGGACGGTGGACTTCACCAACACGATCATCATCCTCACCTCGAACCTCGGCAGCCAGTACCTCTCGTCATTGACCGACGACGAGGATGTCGAGAAGGTCGAGCCTCAGGTGATGGAGGTGGTGCGCGCCCATTTCCGACCGGAATTCCTCAACCGGCTGGACGAGATCATCCTGTTCCACCGGCTGGCCGCCGAGCATATGGGCCCGATCGTCGACATCCAGGTGGCGCGGTTGGGCAGGCTGCTCGCCGACCGCAAGATCCGCGTCGACCTCACCGACGCGGCGCGCGCGTGGCTGGGGCGGGTCGGCTACGACCCCGTCTACGGCGCGCGGCCGCTCAAGCGGGCGGTGCAGAAATATCTGCAGGACCCGCTCGCCGATGCGATCCTCAGGGGCGAGATAAGCGACGGCGCGACGGTGCGCGTGGACGAAGGCGACGGAGCGCTGGTGCTGACGCCCGAGCGCGGCGCGCGGGCGGCAGCCTAAAGCCTGCGTGTGACTATCAATAGCAAGACCGTTCGGGCTGAGCTTGTCGAAGCCCTTCCGAAAAAAGGGGACACGTACTTTTTCGTGAAAAAGTACGTGTCCCCAATCAGTCGACGTGCGGGTTGAGGGCGGGGGGATCGCTCGCCGGGAAGCTTTCGTCGCTGGCCTGGTCGACCTTCTCCCACGCCTTGGGCGGGTCGCGCATCGCCTCGGGGCCGGCCGAGCGCGCCGCGCCGGACGTGCCGACCGCGCCGTGGCCGCCGGTCCCGGCGAGGGCGGCGCCGCCCCGCGCCGGGCCGCGGCGCCACAAACGGGTGGCGAGATAGCCGAGGCCGCCGGCGAGCGCGGCGGCGACGCCGGTCACCAGCGCGATGCGACCGGCGCGGCCGCCGCCCGTGTCGCCGTTCGTGCCCTTGCGCGCCACCTCACGCCTCCGCGGCCATGGTCGCGGTCTTCGCCGGCGGCAGGCCCTCCGCCTCCGCCTGGCGCAGGAGCTCGGCCTTGCGCGCGGCCATCTGCTCGCCGAGGGCATCGAGGTCGACGTCGGTCTTGCGGGCCTGGCTGAAGATGTTGTCCCGCTGCTTCTCCTCCTCCTTGACGTGGTGCTCGATCTCCTCCTGCAGCACCTTCACCTTGGCGTCGTAATAATCGTCGGACGGCTCGGCCGCCTCGATGTCGTTGACCAGCAGCTTCGCCGCGTCATGCTCCACCATCGCCTCGTCGAGATCGTCGTCCTCGATCTTGCCCCGCAGCGCCGGGTAGAAGATCTCCTCCTCGATCATCGTGTGGATCTTCAATTCGGTGCAGATCTGCCGCGCGAGCTTCTCCTTGGTGCCGTCGCGCGCCGCTTTCTCGAACTTCTCGAACAGCGCCTCCACCTCGCGATGGTCCTGGGTCAGCAGCTGGATCGCATCCTGTTTCTTCTCGGCCACCATGATCTATGTTCTCCCTCGTTCGGGATGTGGAACATCCGGCGCGGGGGCACGGTTCCTTGGCCATGAACGACACCGAGACCCTCTCCCCGGTCCTTCCCGACGAGACCGAGGAGGCCACGCGCCGCCTCCTCCAGAAAGCCCACGAGCGGGACCTCATGCTGGCGACGGCGGAGAGCTGCACCGGCGGCATGCTCGCCTCGCTGCTCACCGACGTGCAGGGCGTCGCCCACGTCTTCGACCGCGGCTTCGTCACCTATTCGAACGAGGCGAAGGCCGAGATGCTCGGCGTGGCGCTCGACCTCATCGAAACGAAAGGCGCCGTGTCCCGCGAGGTCGCGATCGCGATGGCCGAGGGCGCGCTGGCGCACAGCCGCGCGCATATCGCCCTCGCCGTCACCGGCTTCGCCGACGCCGGCGACGAGCCCGGCCTCGTCCATTTCGGCTGCGCGCGCGCGGGCCGGAAGACCGCGCATCGCGAGGAGCATTTCGGTCCCGGCGGCCGCGGTGCTACACGCGTCAAGTGCATGAAGGTCGCGGTCGAGATGATGACGGAGATGCTGTGAGCAAGGCGCCTTTCGAAGCGATCCACCGCCACGGCTATGTGCGTTGCGCGGCGGCGAGCCCGACCGCCTCGTCCGGCGACGTCGCGTTCAACGTCGACCAGGCGATCGCCCTCGCCCGCGAGGCGGACGCGAAAGGGTGCGACCTCGTCGTCTTCCCCGAGCTCAACATCTCCTCCTACGCGGTCGACGACCTCTTCATGCAGGAGGCCTTCCTCGACGCGGTGGAGGCGGGGATCGCCCGCTTCCGCGACGAGACGAAGCGCCTCGGCCCCGTCTGCGTGATCGGCGCGCCGCTGCGCCGCAACGGGCGGCTCTACAATTGCGCGCTCATCGTCAGCCGTGGCCGCATCCTCGGCGTGGTGCCGAAAAGCTTCCTGCCCAATTACCGGGAATATTACGAGAAGCGCTGGTTCGTCTCAGGGATCGGCCTCAACGCCATCGAGATCGCCGTGGCGGACGAGGTGGTGCCGTTCGGCACCGACCTCGTCTTCGCCGCCGAGGACCTCGCCGACTTCACCTTCTTCGTCGAGATCTGCGAGGATTATTGGGCCCCGCAGCCGCCCTCGACCTGGGGCGCGCTCGCCGGCGCGCTCATCCTGTGCAACCTCTCCGCCTCCAACATCACCATCGGCAAGGCGGACGAGCGGGCCCTGCTCTGCGCGGCCCAGGCGAGCCGCTGCTGCGCCGCCTACGTCTTCTCCGCCGCCGGGCCGGGCGAAAGCACCACCGACCTCGCCTGGGACGGGCAAGGCTCGATCTACGAGCTCGGCGATCTCCTCTGCAGCTCGAGCCGCTTCGACGTCGACCCCGAGCTGTGCGTCGCCGACGTCGACGCGCAGCGGCTGCGGCTCGAGCGGATGCGGATGCCGACCTTCAACGACAATGCGGTCGCCGCCGGCCATCCGGAGAAGACCGCCCGGCGCATCCACTTCGAGCACAAGCCGGCGACGGGCGACATCGGCTTCCGCCGCACCCTGCGCCGCTTCCCCTATGTGCCCAATCGCATCGAACAGCTCGATTCGGACTGCTACGAGGCGTTCAACATCCAGGTCCAGGGCCTCGCCAAGCGCTTCCGCACGACGAGCGGCGACAAGCTGGTGATCGGCGTCTCGGGCGGGCTCGATTCGACCCACGCCCTGCTGGTCTGCGCGAAGATGTGCGACTTTCTCGGCCTGCCGCGCTCGACGATCCTCGGCTTCACCATGCCGGGCTTCGCCACCGGGGACACGACCAGGTCGAACGCCTGGGCGCTGATGAAGGCGCTGGGCGTCGTCGGCGAGGAGATCGACATCCGCCCGGCCGCCGAGCAGATGCTGAAGGACATGGGCCACCCCTATGCCAAGGGCGAGCGCGGGGCCGACGTCTACGACGTCACCTTCGAGAACGTGCAGGCGGGGCTGAGGACCGACTATCTCTTCCGCCTCGCCAACCAGCGGCGCGGCTTCGTCGTCGGCACCGGCGACCTCAGCGAGATCGCGCTCGGCTGGTCGACCTACGGCGTCGGCGACCAGATGAGCCATTACGGCGTCAATGCCGGCGTGCCGAAGACGCTCATTCAATATCTGGTGCGCTGGGTGATCAAGACCGGGCAGCTCGACGCGGAGACCAACCGCGTTCTGGAGGCCATATTGGACACGAAAATCTCGCCCGAGCTGGTTCCGCCCGACGCTGAAGGCGAGATGCAGTCGACCGAGGACCGGATCGGTCCCTACGAGCTGCACGATTTCTTCCTCTTCCACATCCTGCGCTCCGGCCAGCCGCCGTCAAAGGTGGCGTTCATGGCCTGGCAGGCGTGGCGCGACGCGGCGCAAGGGGCGTGGCCGGCCGGCTATCCGGAGGGGCTGAAGCGCGCCTACGACCTCGCGACGATCCGCCAATGGCTCGAGGTCTTCCTCTATCGCTTCTTCCAGATCAGCCAGTTCAAGCGCACCGCCATTCCCAATTCGGCCAAGGTCTCGGCCGGCGGCTCGCTCAGCCCGCGCGGCGACTGGCGCGCGCCGGCGGACGGGACGGCGGCACCGTGGCTGGACGAGTTGAGGGGGGCGTTCGAGGGCTGACCTGCCGCCGATTTATCGGACAATCGGACTCGCCGCCGGAACGGCCCGGACGCGAAACAAGCCAGCTTAGTCCTTATCTGCGTTAACTTTTATCCATGCTGCGGCGCGGAACCGAAACGTCCTCGGGCACGTTATTCGGCCAGGTCCTCACACCTAGGGAAACCCGCGTTGATCAAGCTCTCCACCGCCTCGGACATGGGGCAGACCCGCTTTGCGTCGCATCAGGCCGACGGCCATACTCTCATCTGCTTCTCGCACCTGCGGTGGAATTTCGTCTTCCAGCGGCCCCAGCACCTGATGAGCCGCTTCGCCCAGGATCGCCGCGTCATCTTCTGGGAGGAGCCCGAGGCGGCGCTCCCCGAATGCGAGCCGGCGCTCGGGGTCAGGACCTGCGCCGAGACCGGCGTCGTCGTCGTCACGCCGTCCATCCCCGAGAGCCTCACGGAGGCCGCGCGCGAGCCGGTGCTGAAACGCCTGCTCGACGATTTCCTCGCCGGAGAGACCGGGCCGTTCATCCGCTGGTACTACACGCCGATGATGCTGCCCTTCTCGCGGCACGTCGCCAGCGCCGCGACCGTCTACGACTGCATGGACGAGCTGGCCAATTTCCGCTTCGCGCCGCCGCAGCTGCTCAGCCTCGAGCAGGAGCTGATCGACTCCGCCGATGTCGTCTTCACCGGCGGCTATTCGCTCTACGAGGCGAAGAAGGACCGGCATGCGAACATCCACCCGTTCCCGTCGAGCGTCGACCGCGCCCATTTCGCGCAGGCGCGCGGCGTCGACGCCTCGCCCGACGACCAGGGGCCGATCGGCAAGCCGCGGCTCGGTTTCTACGGCGTGATCGACGAGCGGATGGACCTCGAACTGGTCGCCGCCGTCGCCGATGCCCACCCCGAATGGTCGATCGTCATGGTCGGCCCGGTGGTCAAGATCGACCCGGCCGACCTGCCGGTGCGGGCCAACATCCACTATGTCGGCGGCAAGACGTACGACGAGCTGCCGCTCTATCTCGGCGGCTGGGACGTCGCCTTGATGCCCTTCGCGATCAACGAGTCGACGAAGTTCATCTCGCCGACCAAGACGCCGGAATATCTCGCCGGCGGCCGCCCGGTCGTGTCGACGCCGATCACCGACGTCATCCGCCATTATGCGGACCTCGACGCGGTGTTCATCGCCGACGGCGCCGCGGCATTCGTCAAGGCGTGCGAACGGGCGCTCGAGCTCGCCCGCTCCGGCGACGCATGGCTGAAGGACGTCGACCTCAAGCTCGCCAACCTGAGCTGGGACATCACCTATGCCCGCATGGCCGGCCTGGTCCGCGAGGCGATGACGGTGCCGACCGCGGGCCCCAACATCGTCAAGACCGCAGCGCGCCGGCAGTACGATTATCTGGTCGTCGGGGCCGGGTTCGCCGGCTCGGTGATCGCCGAGCGACTGGCCAGCCAGCACGACGCCCGCGTCCTCGTCATCGACCGCCGGCCGCACGTCGCCGGCAACGCCTACGACCATCTCGACGAGGCCGGCATCCTCATCCACCAGTACGGGCCGCACATCTTCCACACCAACTCGGACGAGATCTTCGACTATCTCTCCCGGTTCACGGCGTGGCGGCCCTACGAGCACAAGGTGCTGGCGCATGTCCGCGACCAGCTCGTGCCGATCCCGATCAACCGCACCACCTTGAACAAGCTGTTCGGGCTCGACCTGCGGACGGACGAGGAAGCGGCGGCCTATCTCGCTTCGCGCGCCGAGCCGGTGGACGAGATCAAGACGAGCGAGGACGTCGTCATCAACGCCGTCGGGCGCGAGCTCTACGAGCTGTTCTTCCAGGGTTATACCAGGAAGCAATGGGGCATCGACCCATCCGGGCTCGACAAGGCCGTCACGTCGCGCATCCCGACGCGCACCAACACGGACGAACGCTATTTCGGCGACAAGCACCAGGCGATGCCGAAGGACGGCTACACCGCCATGTTCAATCGGATGCTCGACCACCCGAACATCGATGTGCTGCTGTCGACCGACTACAAGGACGTCATCGAGGAAGTCGACGCCGGCCACATCGTCTTCACCGGGCCGATCGACGAATATTTCGGCTTCCGCTACGGCAAGCTGCCCTACCGGAGCCTGCGGTTCGAGCATAAGGTGCTCGAGACGGAGAATTTCCAGCCGGTCGCGGTGGTCAATTACCCCGACCCGCAGGTGCCCTACACCCGGATCACCGAGTACAAGCACCTGACGGGCCAGACGGCGCCGCGGACCAGCGTCACCTACGAATATCCGTCGGCCGAGGGCGATCCTTATTATCCGATCCCGCGGGCGGAGAACCAGGCGCTGTTCAAGAAGTACGAGGCGCTGGCCGACGCGACCGACAACGTCACCTTCGTCGGCCGCCTCGCCACCTACCGCTATTACAATATGGACCAGGTGGTCGGTCAGGCGCTCGCCACCTTCCGCAAGCTCGACGCCAGGCGCAACGCGGTCGCGGCGGCGAAGCCGGCGATCTGGACCGAAGCGGCGGAATAAGCGCCGCGACGGACGCCGCGCAGCGGCACGTGCCGGGCATGAATCCTCTCGCCCTCCTGCCGCTGCTCGTCGCCGCGCCGGCGGCGGACGCGCTGCCGCCCGCGCCGCTCCCGGCCGGACGCCCGGTCACGATCGGCACCAGCTACGAGATCGCCTCCGCCGTGCTCGGCGACCGCCGACGGATCAACGTGGCCCTTCCCGCCGATTACGGTCGGCCGGGACGGCGCTTCGCCGTCCTCTATCTTCTCGACGGCGGCGAACGGGAGGACTTCGTCCACATCGCCGCCCTCACCCGCATTGCGGCCGCCTACGGACAGGGCGAGGAGCTGATCGTCGTCGGCGTGGAGGGCGTCGACCGGCGTCACGACCTCACCTCCCCCTCGTCGATCGCCGCGGATCGCCGACGCGTCCCCACCGGCGGCGGGGCGGAGGCCTATCGCCATTTCCTGCGCGGCGAGCTGAAGCCCTGGGTTGCCGCGCGGTTTCGGACGAACGGACGCAGCGCGCTCATCGGCGAGTCCCTCGCCGGCCTGTTCGTACTTGAGACCTATCTCAAGCGGCCCGAACTGTTCGACGACTATATCGCCGTCAGCCCGAGCCTGTGGTGGAACGGCGGCAAGCTGGTCGACGGAGCCGAAGCCGACCTCAGCCTGCCGCGCCCGGCGGGGCGCCGCCTCTTCCTGGCCTTCGAGACGCCGGCACCGCCGGCCGACGCGGCCGCGCGCGAACGCGCCGAGCAGGATCGGCTGGCGGCGGCGCTGCGGCGCCGGCCCACGCCCGGCGTGACCGTCGCCCGCTCGCCGGAAGGTCACGGCAGCGTCTACCACCCGGCTGCCTGGCAGGCGCTGCGGACGCTCTACGCGACCAGCCCGGCACCCTAAGTCTCCCCGTTCCCCCCGGCGCCCTCCGTCCCACGTGGCTCCCGACCGTCCGAGCGGCCGCGGGAACCGGATCGGCCTCGCCGGGTTTATGCTGCTTAAGCAGGTATTTACCAAGAGGTGGTGATTGGCTCCTGGACGGTGCTCGCGGCACATCGCCCCGCTCGTCCTGGCGCGCCGCCCGGCCTGCCGACGTCTCCCCGCGCGCCTGCGCACCGCCGATCAGCATCCGGCGGCGGGAGCGTTCGATCCCCCAGAACATAGCCCAGGAGGAAGCCTATGCTGCGTCGCGGCACGACCTTGTTCGCCCCATGGAACAGTGATGCCGGCCTGATCGCGCCGACCCTTGCCGAGAGCGACGGCTTCGCCCGCCTCGCCGCCGACCAGCAAAGCCTGACCTGGAGCCTCTCCAGCCCCACTTATTCGAAGAGCCTGACGATCGCGTCGGTCTACCAGACCGCCTTGCCGCGCGACGGCGTCGGCGACACCCACCCGCACGTCACCAGCTCCTCCGTCATCGTCACCGGCGACGAAGCCGGCGACGGCAAGGGCCTCGCCCCCGGCAACCCCGTCCTCACCGTCGACGCGCCGGCGCACACGATCGGCACGATCAACACGATCGGCGACCAGGACTTCTATTCGGTCGATCTCGTCGCCGGCCAAACCTACCAGATCGGCATGTACGGCTATGCGGGCGGCCCGAACGCCGTCGCCAACCCCGATTCCTACGTCGAGATCTACGCCGCCGACGGCACCACGTTGCTCGGCAGCGGCGATGGCGGCGCCAACACGCCGGCGAACAACGTCAACAGCGGCTTCGACGTGCTCATGACCTTCGTGGCGCCGACGACCGGCACGTATTACATCAACGCCCGCGCCTTCGACCAGGACCCGACCAACGGCACCAAGGGCGACACGGTCGGCGACTATGAGCTGTTCGTCCACAACGCGACCAACGACCCAAACGTCTACCATCCTTATTACACCGACGACTCGCCGCTCTACGCGATCGACTGGGGCACGCGGGTCAACAAGGTCAACCAGACCGCCGCCAACCCGGACGGCAATGAGGGGCCGCGGCCGACCGGCAACGCCCAGGGTACGCCAACCTACGGCAGCGCGCTCGACATGAACGCGATCCTCGCCGCCAACGGCAAGACCGCGGCCGACATCGTCGGCAAGAACGTCATCACCATCTATTTCGCCCATGCCGGCGAGGTGATTACCTCGGTCGAGAATCCGACCAGCCCGGGCCTGCCGCCGGTGGCGGTCGAGACGTCGGACGTCTCGCAGTTCGAGCATGACGCGGTGATGACCGCCTTGCACCAGTTCGAGAAGGTCGCCGACGTCATCTACCTCGAGGTCCAGGACAAGAGCCAGGCCGACTTCGAATATGCGAGCTACAAGGGGACGCCGGGGCCCGGCATCTCGCTGCTCGGCTCGATGGAGCCGCCGGACGAGCCGAACGAAGGCCTCGCCCTGTTCAACTCCGGCGACTATCGCTGGAACGCCACCGACCTCCAGCAGGGCGGTTTCTCGTTCGTCACCCTGATCCACGAGATCGGCCACGGCCACGGCCTCGCCCACCCGCACGACAATGGCGGCCATTCGGGGATCATGCATGGCGTCCAGCCGGAGGGCGCCGGCGTCGCCGACTACACGACCGGCGATTACCACCTGAACCAGAGCGTCTTCACGATGATGTCGTACGAGGACGGCTGGCAGGATTCGCCCTACGGCAATGCGCCGACCAGCGGCGGCTACGGCTATCTCGGCGGCCTGATGGCCTTCGACATCGCCGCCATCCAGGACAAATATGGGGTCAACGAGGACACGGCGACCGGCAACGACGTCTACATCATCAAGGACGTCAATGCGCCCGGGACCTATTACACGTCGATCTGGGACGCCGGCGGCACCGACGAGATCAAATATGTCGGCGCGCGCGACACGACCATCGACCTTCGGCCCGCGACCCTCAAATATGAGTGGGGCGGCGGCGGCTGGGTCAGCTTCGCCTACGGCATCTACGGCGGCTACACGATCGCCAACGGCGTCACCATCGAGAACGCGACCAGCGATGCCGGCAACGACACGCTTACCGGCAACGACGTTGCCAACCATCTCAGCGCCGGCGCCGGCACCGACACGCTCTACGGCAATGGCGGCGACGACATCCTCGACGGCGGCACCGGCGCCGACCATATGGAAGGCGGCACCGGCAACGACGTCTACCTCGTCGACGACGCCGGCGACGTGATCGTCGAGAATGCCGGCGAGGGCACCGACACGATCCAGACCGCGCTCGCGAGCTACACCCTGCCGGAAAATGTCGAGACCCTCGTCTATACCGGTACCGGCAACTTCACCGGCAACGGCAATGCCGGCAACGACCTCGTCACCAGCGCCGGCGGCAACGACTATCTCGACTTGTCGCAGGGCGGCGCCGACGTGGCGCATGCCGGCGCCGGCAACGACGCGGTCTATTTCGGGGCGACGTTCGGGGCGGGCGACGTCGCGGACGGCGGCGACGGCAACGACACGGTGGGCATCCGCGGCGACTATACCGGCGCCGGTAAGCTCACCATCGCGGCGGGGCAGCTGGTCAGCGTCGAGACGCTGAGCATCATGACCTCGACCGGCGCCCCGGTCGGCTACGACATCAGCTGGTCCGACGGCAATCTCGCCGCCGGGCAGAAGATGACGATCTATGCCGGTAACCTCGCCGCGGGCGAGAATCTGAGCTTCGACGGCTCCGCCGAGGCGCACGGCTATTTCGTCATCTACGGCGGCCTCGGCAATGACAGCCTCAAGGGCGGCTCAGGCAGCGACGGCTTCTATTTCGGGCCCGGCAAGTTCGACCATAACGACCATATCGACGGCGGGGGCGGCAGCCAGAACCAGCTCGGCCTCGACGGCAGCTACGATTTCGAGGCCGGCTCGGCGCTGGGGACGTTCGGCGGCAACTTCACCAACATCCAGACCATCGTCCTCTACGCCGGGAGGGCGGGCGATCCGAACGCGCCTTATCCCAACGTCTACCACATCGTCACCAACGAGGCGGCCGTCGACGCGGGCAAGACGCTGACCATCTACGGCACGCCGGTGGCGAGCGACCTCGTCTTCGACGGCTCGGCCGAGCATGACGGCGCCTTCCGCATCCTGTCCGGCACCGGCAACGACACGCTGACCGGCGGTGCGGGGAACGACACGCTCTACGGCAACCTCGGCGCCGACACGCTGACCGGCGGCGGCGGCAACGACACCTTCCTCTACACCGCCGTCGCCCAGTCCGCCGGGAGCTCGGTCGACCACATCCTGGACTTCGCCGCGGGCGACCTCATCGATCTCTCGCAGATCGACGCCGACACGACCCAGGCCGGCGACCAGGGCTTCTCGTTCATCGGCGCCAACGCCTTCGGCCACCATGCCGGCGAACTCCGGGCGACGTTCGACCAGCAAGGCAACGTCTGGACCATCCAGGGCGACGTCGACGGCGACGGCAATGCCGACTTCACCCTGCTGGTGACGACGCAGAACAACCACGCGATCGTCGGCGGCGACTTCCTCGCCTGAGGCCGAAGTGGACGGGGACAGCCTGCCTGGCTGTCCCCGTTCAGAGGCCGCAACGGGGACAGTCGATAGGCCGTCTCCGGCCTGGACTCAGATAGACTGTCCCCGTTCGACGAAGGCGCTGGTGCGCGGGCGGGCGGCGAGCGCCTGCTTCCCGACCGGCGTCCGCGCGAGGTAGTTGAGCTGCCCCCACAGGGCGAAGTCGCACAGCCAGGGCGTGTCGCCGAGCAGCCAGCGCCCCGGCGTCAGCAGCGCCTCGATCGCGCCCAACTGGCGGTCGAGGTCGCGGGCGACATGGTCCGGCGGCTTGCGCAACGTCCCCTGCCCCCTGAGCTGGCCGAGCACGCGGCGGAGGTAGAAGCGGTAAGCGAGCCGGCCCTTCAGCGAGCGGCCGAAAGCCTGCGGGATCGGCCTTCGCCCCGCCGCCTCGTACCAGCGGTAATAGAGGCCGAGGAAATAGAGCGACTCGTCCGCCCAGTCCTCGAGCGCGTGGCAGAGCGCCCGTTGGCGCGGGTCGGCCCGGCAGGATCGGCGGGTCGGGGAACCCTTCCTCCAGCGCATAGGCGATGTCGGTCGAATCGGCGATCAGCCGGCCGTCGAGCTCCAGCGCCGGCACCTTTCCCACCTTGCCCTCCCGCCGGATCCGCAGCACCGCCGCGCCGAGCGGGTTCACCCGCTCATAGGCGAGCTTCTTATGGTCGAGGATCGCCCGCACCTTCATGCAGAAGGGCGAATAAGGCCAGTCGTAGAAGACGATGCGGCGCGGCGCCATGCACTCCTCCCCCTGTCGACGCGGACCGGAGACTAGCCGAAAGCGCGGGTCCACACAGCCCCGCGGCGGTCAGCGCGGGGCGTCCTTGTCGGGGCCTTTGGCGAAGATGCTTCCGCGCGCCAGGCGGAGCTCGCGAATCGCGGCGGCGGTGGCGGTGCCCCAGACGAGATGGGCGGCGATCATCAGCGCGTTGCGGCGCGGCGGGTGCTTCGTCGCCGCCTCGAGGTTCCCGACGGCGGGGATCCAGCCCATGTAGCTCGCCACCCACACCGCGAGGCCGGCGGCGGCGCCGGTCTTCTTCTTCGGATCCGGATTGAGCGCGGCGATGACGGCCCCCATCATCGCGCCGTAGGCAAAATGGGCGGCGAGGGTGACGTCGCGCGCCGGCCGGTCGGGAAGCGGGACACCGACCTGCTCTGTGCCGGAATCGACGATCTCGCGCGGCGTCAGCGGGTAACGTTCTTCGGCCGGCAGGCGCTTGTGCAGGCGCCGCATCGCCGCCGTCATCGCCAGCGTAGCCGCAAAGCCGGCGATGCCGCCGATCAGCAGCTTCGTCCCGAGCTTCAGCCTGTCCTCGTCCCGCAAGCCCTTACCTCCGGTCGCGTCCGCGGTCTTCTAACCGCGGACGCGCCGAAAGCCCATCATTCGTAGCGCAGGGCGTGGATCGGGTTCGCGCGGGCGATGCGGATAGCGTGGCCGGCGACGGTGCCGATGGCGATCGCCAGCGCGACCCCGCCGGCGAGGAGGAACGGGCTCGGGCCCAGGCCGATGCGCGTGTCGAACGAGTTCAGCCACCCGCGCATCACCCACCAGGCGATCGGCCAGGCGATGAGGTTGGCGATAATCACCGGCTTGGAGAATTGCCACACCAGCAGCCGCACGATGTCACGCGTGCGCGCGCCGAGCACCTTGCGGATGCCGATCTCCTTGGTCCGCCGCTCGGCCGTGAAGGAAGCGAGGCCGAACAGGCCGAGGCAGGCGACGATCACGGCGAGCACCGCGAACGCGGCGAAGGTCTTCGCGCGCGCGTCCTCGGCCTTGTACAGCTCGACCATGATGTCCTCGCTGAACTTGGCGTTGAACGGCACGTCCGAGGCGACCCGCTTCCAGGCCTGTTCGACGCCGGCGCGGACCGCGGCGGGATCGCCGTGGAAACGCACCACCATTTCGGTGTGGCCGTTATGCGCGCTCTGGAACAGGATCGGCTCGATCGGCTCGCGGACCGACCGGAAGCGGGCATCCTTGACGACGCCGACGATCGTCGCCGGCACCCAGCCGGCCTCGTTGGAGACCAGCCCGGCGTCGAACGTCTTGCCGAGTGCGTCGGCCGGCCGCTGGAAGCCGAGGCGCCTCGTCGCCAGCTCGTTGACGACGATGTTGGCGCCGCGCGCGGCGAGCGCTTTCTCGCGCTCGATGTCCGGCGGGTAGGGCAGGGTCGTGTCGTCGAGCGGGCGGTTCTCGTCGAACCAGCGGCCGGCGACGAGGGTGAGGCCCATCGCGTCCTTGAAACCCTCGTCGACCGTATATTGGCCGGTCGTCACCGGTTCGGCGACGCCGGGAACCTTGACGCCGGTATTGTTCTGGTTGCGGGTGGCGATGCCGATCCCGGTGCGGCCGACCGCGTCGACGCCCGGCACCCGCCGCGCCGCCTGCTCGATCGCGTCGCCGCGTTCGAACAGCTGCGCGCGGCCGAGCTCGGTCACCTGCAGGATGTGGTCGCGCTTGTAGCCGGGGTCGCTGGTACGGGCGTAGACGGTCTGGCCGTAGACGATCGCCGTGCAGATGATGAGGCCGATCGAAACGGCGAACTGGCCGACCACGAGCACGCTCCTCAGCCGCCCCGTCCCCGCCGCCTCGGCCGACGACTTGTTGGCCTTGAGGACCGTCGCCGGCTGGAAGCGCGACAGGAAGAAGGCGGGGTAGAGGCCGCCCAGCACGCCGACGACCAGCACCAGCGCGAGCACCGGGAGCAGGATCCCCTCCCCGCCGAAATAACGGACCTTGAGGTCGGCATCGAGGAAGCCGGCGAAGCTCGGCATCAGCAGCTCGACCAGCGCCAGCGCGATCACCATCGCGACCATCGAGATCAGCACCGATTCGCCGATGAACTGGACGATCAGCTGCTTGCGGTTGGCACCGAGCACCTTCCTCAGCGCGACCTCGCGCGCCCGCTGGCTCGCGCGGGCGGTGGCGAGGTTGGTGAAGTTCACCACCGCCATGCCGAGGATGAGGAGCGCGATGATGCCGAAGGTGACGATCGTGGTGCGGTCGTTGCCCGGCCGCATCGCCCCGTTCTGCGCCGGCCCCAAATGGATGTCGCGGATGTTGACGAGGTGCCAGTCCTGGTCGTCGCCGGCATTGGTGCGTGTGTTGCCGACCGTGTCGTCGGGAATGTTGCGCTTCTCCCAGGCCGGGAATTGGGCCTCCAGCGCCTTCGGGTCGGTTCGCGGCTTCAGCTTCGCCCACACCCAGCCGCTCTGGCAGCCCCAGCAGGTGAGGGCGCGCGGCGCCTTGGCGGCGAGCTGCGGAAAGTCGACGCGGGCGATGGTCGAGGCCTTGATGTGCGAATTCTTCGGCAGGTCCTGGAGGATGCCGGTGATGCGGAAGTTGCGCTCGGCGCCGCGGCTGATCACCGAATAGGGGCGGCCGACGACGTCGGTGGTGCCGTAGAGGCGGATCGCCTCGGCCCTGGTGAGCAGCACCGAATTCGGTGTGGCGAGCGCGTCCTTGCCGCCGGCGAGCAGCGGCAGCGGCATCACCTTGAGGAAGTCGCCGTCGACGAACATGAAGTCCTGGATCGTCGTCGCCTCGCCGTTCTTCATGAAGACGGGCTCGGTCGGCGAGCCGTAAACGAGCGCCCCGATCTGCGGGAAATCCTTCCTGAGCGCGCCTTCCGCCGCATAGGGCGTCATCTGCAGCTTGTCCTCCCGCCCGGTCTGGCGGTCGTGGTACCAGCTCTGCACCTGGTAGACATTCTCATGGCCGGGGATCCAGCGGTCGTAGCTCATCTCGTAGCGCACGAAGAGGAGGATCATCAGGCACGCGGCCATGCCGATGGCGAGGCCGACGATGTTGATGAACGCATAGGTGCGATTCTTGGCCAGGGCGCGGACGCCGACGGTCAGGTAATTTCGCCACATCTTCTGGTCTTCCTATTCGTAGCGCAGGGCGTTGATCGGGTTGGCGCGGGCGACGCGCCAGGCGTGGCCGGCGACGGTGCCGACGGCGATGGCGAGGGCGAGGCCGCCCGCGAGCAGGAAAGGCGTCGGGCCGAGCGCGATGCGGGCGTCGAACCCGTTCAGCCAGCCGCGCATCACCCACCAGGCGACCGGCCAGGCGATCAGGTTGGCGATGATGACGGGCTTGGAGAATTGCCACACGAGCAGGCGAACGATGTCGCGGACCCGGGCGCCGAGCACCTTGCGGATGCCGATCTCCTTGGTGCGGCGGTCGGCGGTGAAGGCGGCGAGGCCGAACAGGCCGAGGCAGCCGACGATCACCGACAGCAGCGCGAAGGCGGCAAAGGTCTTCGCCCGCGCGTCCTCGACCTTGTACAGCTTCTCGATGATGTCCTCGCTGAACTTGGCGGAGAAGGGCACCTCGTTGGTGAAGCTCTTCCAGACCTGCTCGACGGCGGAGCGCATCTGCGCGGGATCGCCGTGGAAGCGGATCACCATGTAGGGGCTGCCGCTCTTGGCGCCGTAGAACATGATCGGATCGAGCGGCTGCTTGATCGAGCGGAAGCGCGAATCCTTGACGACGCCGACGATGGTGATCGGGACGAGGCCGTACTCGTTCTCGACCAGGGCGGCCTTGAGCGTCTTGCCGACCGCGTCCGCCGGATGGCGGAAGCCGAGGCGCCTGGTCGCCAGCTCGTTCATCACGACGTTGCCGCCGCGCGCGGCGAGCGCCCGCTCGTCGGCCGGGGTGAGCGGAAACGGCAGGGTCATGTCGTCGAGCGGCCGCGCCTTGTCGAACCACCGCCCGGCGACGAGCGTCAGCCCCATCGCGTCCTTGAAATCCTCGTCGACGCCGTAATTGCCGATGGTGAAGGGATTGGCGTTCCCCGGCACGAGGATGCCGGTATTGTTGTTGTTGTCGGTGGCGACGCCGATGCCGGTCAGCGAAGCCGCCTCGACGCCCGGGACCTTGCGGATGCGTTCGGCGATCGCCTCGCCCTTGTCGATCAGCTGGTAGCGGCTCAATTCCTCGAGCTGGAGGATGTGCTCGCGCTTGTAGCCGGGGTCGACGGTGCGCGCGTAGACGGTCTGGAAGTAGATCACGGCGGTGCAGATGATGAGGCCGATCGAGACGGCGAACTGGCCGACGACGAGGATGCTCCTCAGGCGCCCCGAGCCCGGGGTCTCCGCCGCGGACTTGTTGGCCTTGAGGACCTGCGCCGGCTGGAAGCGCGACAGGAAGAAGGCGGGGTAGAGGCCGCCGAGCACGCCGACGACGACGACCAGCAGCAGCACCGGCAGGGCGATCCCGTCGGCGCCGAAATAGGTGAGGCGCATGTCGGCGTCGAGGAAGGCGGCGAAGGGCCGGATCAGCAGCTCGACCAGGCAGAGCGCAATCACCATCGCGATGACGGCGACGATCACCGACTCGCCGACGAACTGCCAGATGAGCTGCTTGCGGCTGGCGCCGAGCACCTTCCTCAGCGCCACCTCGCGCGCCCGCTGCGACGCGCGGGCGGTGGCGAGATTGGTGAAGTTCACCACCGCCATGGCGAGGATGAGGAGGGCGATGACCGCGAAGGTGACGATCGTCGTCTTGTCGTTGCCGGGAGACATGACGCCGCTCTGCGCCGGGCCGAGGTGGACGTCGGCGACGTTGACGAGGTGCCAGTCCTCGTCGTCGCCGGCGTTGAAATGCGCCTCGCCGCTATTCTGGTCGGGGATGTTGCGCTTCTCCCAGGCGGGGAATTGCGCCTCGAGCGCCTTGGGGTCGGTGCCGGGCCTGAGCTTCGCGTAGACCCAGCCGTTCTGGCAGCCCCAGCAGGTCAGCGCCTGCGGCTCTTTCGACATGAAGCCGACGATGTCGATGTTGACGATCGCATTGATGCGGAGGTGCGAATTCTTCGGCAGGTCCTTCAATATGCCGACGATCTTGAAGTCGCGCTTTTGGCCCTTGGTGACGACGGTGAAGGTCCGGCCGAGGACGTTGTCGGTGCCGAAGCGCTTCTGCGCCTCGCTCTCGCTCATCACCGCGGCGTTGGTCTGGGAGAGGTCGCGGGCGTTGCCGCGCACCAGCGGCAGGCTGAGCGCGTCGAGCAGATTGCCGGCGGAATAGAGGTAATGCTCGGTCGTCGTCGCCTGGCCGTCGGCGAAGAAGACCGGCGTGTTGTCCCAGGCGTAGACCGCCGCCTCGACCTGCGGGAAGTCCTTCTTGAAGGCGACGCCGGCCGCATAGGGCGTCATCTGGAGCTTGGCTTCCTCGCCGGTCTCGTGGCTCTTGTACCAGCTCTGGAGCTGGTAGGTGTTGGCATGGTTCGGCAGCCAGGTGTCGTAGCTCAGCTCGTACCGCACGAAGAGCAGGATCATCAGGCACGCCGCCATGCCGATGGCGAGGCCGAGGATGTTGATGAACGCGTAGGTGCGGTTCTTGGCCAGCGCCCTCAGGCCGACGGTCAGGTAGTTCCGAAACATGGCCTCGCCTCCTCGTCCATCCCGTTGCTGCGATCGTCGCGCCGGCCTCGGCGCCGCCGGTTCAGGCCGCCCGGCGGCGTTCGATCAGGATCTTGCCGTCGAGCATGTTGACGACGCGGCCCGCATAATCGGCGTGCGCCGGCGAGTGGGTGACCATGACGATGGTCGAGCCCTCGCGATTGAGCTGCTGGAGCATCTTCATGACCTCCTCGCCATGCTGGGTGTCGAGGTTGCCGGTGGGCTCGTCGGCGAGGATCAGCTTGGGGCTGCCGACGAGGGCGCGGGCGACCGCGACACGCTGCTGCTGGCCGCCCGACAGCTGGCTCGGGCGGTGCTTGGCGCGGTGCGCGATGCCGACCTTGTCCATCACCTCGTCGACGCGGCGGCGGCGTTCGGCGGCCGGCACGTCGTGGTAGAGCAGGGCAAGCTCGACATTCTCCCTGACCGACAGCTCGTCGACCAGGTTGAAGCTCTGGAAGATGAAGCCGATGTTGCGCTTCCTGACGTCGGCGAGCTTGCCCTCCGGCAGCCCCGCTACTTCCTGGCCGTCGAACACGTAGGAGCCGCTGGTCGGGCTATCGAGCATGCCGACGACGTTCAGGAGGGTCGACTTGCCGCAGCCCGACGGCCCCATGATCGCGACGAACTCGCCGTCGGCGATGTCGAGGTCGATCGAGTCGAGCGCCGTCGTTTCCACGGCCTCGGTGCGGTAGACCCGCGACAGCTCGCGCATGCTCAGCATAGTCAAAGCTCCTTTTCGTCAGCGTCCGAGGTCCAGCCGGTCCTTGTCGGCGAAACCTGTGTAGGGGGAGGTGATCACCTTCTCGCCGAGCTCCAGCCCGTCGAGCACTTCGATCATGTCGGCGTTGCGGCGGCCCAAGCGGACCTGGCGCTTCACCGCGGTGCGGCCGTCCGGCGACACGACGAACACCCACGATCCGCCCGTCTCGGTGTAGAAGGCGCCGTTGGGGATGAGCCTGGCAGGGGTGGGATCGCCGAGCGTCAGCTTCACCTGCAGGGTCTGGCCGCGCTGGATGTCGGTGGGCTCGCCGTCGGTGAACCAGAGGTCGACCTGGAAGGTGCCGTTGCGGACCTGCGGATAGATTTTCGCGACCTTGGCCTTATAGGTCTTGCCGCCGCTCTCCACGGTGGCGGTCTGGCCCGGCTGGACGCGGCCGAGATAGAATTCGTCGACGTCGGCCATCAATTTGTTGTGGCCGGCGCTGTCGACCTGGCCGAGCCGCTCGCCGCGCTGCAGCGACTGGCCGACCTGGATCGAAAAGGACGTGAGCTGGCCGTCGACCGGCGCGCGCAGGTTCAGCGCGTCGAGGGTGGAGCGGGCGATGGAGAGGCTCTGCGACAACGACGCGTTGGAGGCGCGCAGCTGGGCGAGCTGGCTGGTCTGGAGCCGCTCGTCGGTGCTCTGGCCGGACTTCAGCACCTCGAGCCGGCGGCGGCTGGCTTCATAGTCGGCGCGGCTGTCGTTGACGGTGCGGCTGGCGACGAAGCCCTTGGCGGCGAGCGGGCGCTGCATCTCGTACTGGCGGCGCGCCTTGTCGACGGTCAGCTCCGCCTCGATCAGGTTGCGCCGATCGTTGACCCGCGTCTGGGCCAGCGCCAGCTCCATGTTGCGCATCGAGTTCATCTCGCGCGACACGTCGGCCTGGCGGGCGAGGAGGTTGTTCTGGAGGTCGGAGTTGGAGAGCTCGGCCAGCAGCTGGCCCTTCTTCACCATCGCGCCGTCCTCGACGAACAGCTTCTCGACCCGGCCGCCTTCGACCGCGTCGAGATAGACGGTGACGAGCGGCGTCACCCGGCCGCGCAGCGGGACGAAGTCGTCGAAGCGGCCTTTCTGCACGGTCGATATGGTCAGCCGGTCGGCGGCAATCGTCTGGCTGTTCTTGGCCGGTGCGAACCACCAGAAGAGCAGCAGCGCCAGCAGCAGGGCGATGCCGCCCGCGGCGTATCTGACCCATTTCGGCAGCCCCCGCCGCTCGACCACGCGATCCATGCCGCTGCCGCTCTGCGCCCCCCGGCCAGCGTCCACCGATTTCATGCTGACGACGCTCATGTCCCTGTCCATGCCGGTCGATCAGCAAGGCCCATGCCACCGCGCCGCAGGAGATGCGGGGCGGCCGATGCGGCGGCCTGTGTCCGGAATCGGACAGGGGAATGTGCGGAGGCGGACAATGTCAGGCGCCGCGGTCGCAGACCGCAGCGAGCTTCGAGCCGCAGGCGCCGGCCGCGAGGCGCACCAGGTCCCCCTTGCCGGCATCGGCGGCCACCGGCTCGAGCGCGGCGAGCGGCATGGCGAGGGCGATGGCGACGAAAAGGGCGGCGCCGACGAACGTGTCTGACTTGCGCATGATATCCTCCCGATGCGCAGTTGAACCCGCCTCCGGAACGAGCATCAGCCGTGCCAACGGGCAGAAGGGGCGGAATTCCGCCATTCTTACGGCGGGCCGACGCGTGCGCCTTGTCCGCTTCCGTACGCAGCACTGTCCGCAGGCGGACGGTCGTGGCACGAATATTGTTTGTCGCCTCCCGACAGCCGGATAGGAGGGCAGGCGTGGTGCGGGAGGGGAACAGGTTCGCGCGGGCGATCGTCGTCGACGACGACCCCGACATCCTGCTGTCGGCGCGGCTGCTGCTGCGCGACATGTTCGACGATGTCGCCACATTCGAAGACCCCGGACAGGCGGTGGCGTCGATGGCGCGCGAGGCGCCGGACGTGGTGCTGCTCGACGCCAATTTCGGCCGCGGCGCGACCAATGCCGCCGAAGGCTTCCAGTGGCTCGCGGAGATACTGAACCGCGATCCGCAGGCGGTGGTGGTGATGATCACCGCCCACGGCGGGGTGAACATCGCCGTCGAGGCGATGAAGCGCGGCGCGACCGACTTCGTCTCCAAGCCCTGGTCCAACGAACGGCTGCTCGCCACCGTCCGCACCGCCGCGGCGCTCCGCTCATCCCGCCAGGCGGCGGCGACGGAGCGCAAGCGCGCCGCCGCCATCTCGGCCCCCGCCGCCGGCGGCGAGACGCCGTTGCTCGGGACCTCGCCGGCGATGCGCCAGGTCTATTCGCTGATCGAGCGCGCGGCGCCCACGGAAGCGAACGTGCTCATCCTCGGCGAGAACGGCACCGGCAAGGAGCTCGTCGCCCGCGAGATCCACCGCCGCTCGCGCCGCGCCGACGGGGTGATGGTCTCGGTGGACCTGGGCGCGGTCGCGGAGAACCTGTTCGAGAGCGAATTGTTCGGCCATGTGAAGGGGGCCTTCACCGACGCCCGCGGCGACCGTATCGGGCGGCTCCAGGCCGCGGACGGGGGCACGCTCTTCCTCGACGAGGTCGGCAACCTCCCCCTCCACCTCCAGCCCAAGCTGCTGACCGCGCTCGAGCAGCGGCAGGTCGTCCCGGTCGGCGCCAACCGGCCGGTGGCGATCGACGTCCGCGTCATCGCCGCCACCAACCTGGCGCCGGAGCGGCTCGCCGACGAGGGCCTGTTCCGGCAGGATCTGCTGTTCCGCCTGAACACCGTCGAGATCGAGCTGCCGCCGCTGCGCGCCCGGCGCGAGGACATCCCCGTGCTCGTCGACCATTATGTCGCCCTCTACGCGAAGAAGTACGGCAAGCCGGTGCGCGAGGTGCCGGCGAGCGTCATGGACGCGCTGCAGGCCTATGACTGGCCCGGCAACGTGCGCGCGCTGCGCCACGCCGCGGAGCGCGCCGTCATCCTCGCCGCCGACGACGCGTTCAGCGTCGACGACTTCTCCCTGTCGCGCGCCGCCGCGCCGCGCACCGTCGCCGCGCCGCCGCCCGCGGCCCGCGACGACCTCAACCTCGAGCGCGCCGAGAAGCAGATCGTCGAGACCGCGCTGAAGAAGCACGCCTACAACATCTCGCTCGCCGCCGCCGAGCTCGGCCTCACCCGGGCCTCCCTCTACCGCCGGATGGACAAGCATGGGCTGTGAACGTCCGGTCGCCGAAGGCCATGCGCTTTAGGAGCCGCTTCGCGGCCGGGCTGCTCGCGCGGACTGCGCTGCTGCTCGCAGGCCTCATCCTGCTGGTGCTGGCGTTCAACGCACCGGGCCTCGCCGCCGCGCGAATCCTCGCCGGCGCCTTCTTCGCCTGGACCCTGTGGGCGCTGTGGCGGCACATCCAGCGCTCCAACCTGGAGATCGCCCGCTTCCTCGAAGCGATCCGGCTCGGCGACCTGTCGCAAAGCTTCTCGCATCGCGCCGACGGCAGCGGCCTCACGGAGATCGGCGACGCGCTCGAGGCCGGCATCCGCGCCATCCGCGCCGAGCGCCACCGGCTCGTCGAGGCCGGGCGCTTCTCCGAAGCCGTGCTCGACGACGCGCCGACGGCGCTCCTCACCGTCGACACGGAAGGACGGGTGGAGCTCGCCAACAAGGCGGCGCGGCGCCTGTTCACCCGCCACCAGGGCGTGCGGCTCGAGGATTTCGCCGTCTACGGCGACGCCTTCGCCACCGCCCTGGCGAGCCGCAGCGCGGGCCGTCCGCGACTCGTCCCGCTGACCATCGATGCGATCCCGCAAAGCGCGATGATCAGCGCGGCGGTGGTGCACCGGCTGGGCGGGCTCGTCCGGGTGTTCTCCGTCCAGCCGATCCAGGGCGAGCTCAACGCCGTCGAGATCGCCGCCCAGAGCGACCTGGTGCGCGTGCTGACCCACGAGATCATGAACTCGATGACGCCCGTCACGTCGCTGGCCCAGACCGCCGCCGCGCTGATGGCGGAAGCCGACGACGGGTCGAACAGGGACGTCGCCGACGCCCGGGCGGCGGTCGAAACGCTCGCGAGGCGGGCCGACGGCGTGATGCATTTCGTCGAGAGCTACCGCCAGATCAGCCGTACGCCCGAGGTCCGCCGCAAGCTGGTGGACGTCGAGCCCTGGGCGCGGGAGATCGAGGCGCTGGTGCGTGCGAGCGACGCGGTGGCGGGCGTCGCGCTCGACGTCTCGGTGACCCCCGACCATCTCACCCTCGACGCGGACCCCGACCTGCTCTGCCAGGTCTTGATCAATCTGCTCCGCAATGCGGCCGAAGCGGCGCGCGCTCATGCCGAGATGCCCGCCGTGACCCTCGCCTTCGGCGCCGCGCCGGGCGGAAGGGTGCGGATCGAGGTGGCGGACAACGGCCCCGGCGTGCCGGAGAGCCTGCGGCAGGACGTCTTCCTGCCCTTCTTCACCACCAAGGCGAAGGGAACCGGCGTCGGGCTCAGCCTCGCCCGCCAGATCGTCCTCGCCCACCAGGGCTCGATCGCGCTGGACGCGGCCGAGCAAGGCGGCGCGCTCTTCCGGATCCTGATCTAGGGAGCCAGAGTCTCGGCCGGCACCGGGTCGGCGAGGCTGAGCCCGTCGAGGATGCGCGCGGTCTCGTCCCGCACCATCAGCATGACGCGATGGAGGCGGCATTTCTCTTCGCTGATGCAGTGGTCGCAGGTCTGGTGCGCGAAGCGGCTGGCGCAGGGGAGGAGGCCGAGCGAGCCGCGCGTCAGCCGCACGATCGCGCCATAGCTGATCTCCTGCGGCGGCTTGGCCAGCCAATAGCCGCCCTCGCGGCCGCGGCGGCTGGCCACCAGCCCCTCGCGGATCATCTGCGAGAGCATCACGGTGAGGAACTTGGGCGGGATGTTCTGCGCCTGTGCAATCTCGGCCAGCTGCACCGGCCCCTCGCCGTGGCGGTCGGCGAGATGGAGGAGCGCCCGAATTGTATACCGGGTGCGTTGAGAAAGCATGGTCGCTCCATGGACCCGTCGGTTGCGAATGGCAACCGGGCCTTCGGCGCGCTGGACAGGAAGAGGCGGCGTGGTACGCCACGCCGGCGATGGCCCCAATGCAGACCACCTCCGGCGCCCCCCGCCCCGCCCTTCGCGGCCGGTGGGCGGTACCGGGTCGGATCAAGGGGCGCGATACCGCGTGGTGCGCATTCTGGCTGCTCGCCGTCGCGACCGCTTCGGCCGAGGTCGTGACGGGCCAGCTCTGGTATCATCTGTTCGGCGAGACGATCTACAATCCCTTCGCTCTCGCGGCGCCTGCCCCCCTCGCGCTGTTCGCCGCGACTCTGGCGCTCAGCCACGTCGCGATCCTCGGCGCGGTCTTCGTAACGGCAAAGCGACTGTTCGGCCGGCGCTGGGGAAGCGCGCTCCTCGGATTCAATTTCCTCGCCGCCGGTCTCGTCGCCTGGGGCGCGCTGCTGCTCGCGCGCAAGATGGCCACCACCTACGCTGCCGACCTTCCCGACCTCGACCAGCTGCGCAGCCTGGCCGGCGGCCACCTGACCGCCGGGCTCGTCTACGTCCGGCTCCAGCTCCTGCTGCTGGTGGGCGCGGCGACGGCGGCCGGGATCGCCTACCTGCTCCTGCGCCGGTTCATCGCCTTCGACCCGGCGCCCGCGGCACGGGGTCCACGCGGCAGGATCGTGGCGGCCCTCGGCGCGGTGTCGGTGGCCCTCCTGTTCGCCGCATCGCGCGTGCCCGAGGTGCGCGACGCGCTGGCGCGGTTCGCCTCGCCCCGCCTGGCGCTGAGACTGCTCGACATGGCGACCGATTTCGACCGCGACGGCTACGGCCTGTTCGCGAGCCCGCCGGACGACGCGCCCTTCGATGCGGCGCGCCACCCGTTCGCGCTCGACATCCCCGACGACGGCATCGACCAGGACGGGCTCGCCGGCGACTTTCACGCCGCGGCCGCGCCGCCGGCGATCCCGGCGACCTTGTCCTTCCCCGCCGGCCGCCGCCACGTCGTCCTGATCGTGCTGGAGTCGACCCGGGCCGATGCGATCGGCCGCGTCTGGCGCGGCGCCACCGTCACGCCGAACCTGAACGCCATGGCGGCCAGCGGCACGATCTCGCGCGAGGCCTACAGCAACGCCGCCGATACCGGCGATTCGATGAAGGTGATCTTCGGGGGCGACCTTCCCCCGATCGCCGGCGGCACCGTGTTCGACGACTTCCGCCGCGCCGGCTACCGCGTCGGCATCTTCTCCGGATCGCCGGAAGATTGGGGCGACACGGCGACCGCCCTGCGGCTTCGCGAAACGAGCGACGTCTTCGTCGATGCGGCCTCGCTCCAGCGGCCGGGGGCACCCCGCGCCGCCGTGCCCGTCGCCGACCCGGACGAGGTGCTGCGCGCCTTCGATCGCGCCTTCGGCCGCCGGGCGGACTGGGCCCGCCCCGCCTTCCTCTATTTCAATTTCCGCTTTCCGCATTTTCCCTACGAGCAGGTCGGCACCCGGCAGATCCTGCCCGGACGCCCGATCGGCGAGGGCGAGATCCGGGCCGGGAACGCCGAGCTGGTGCGCGGGGCCTATTGGAACGCCGTCGCCAACGCCGACCAGATGGTCGGCCTGGTCGTCGCCCGGCTCAAGGCGCTCGGCATCTACCAGGATTGCGTCGTCGCCGCGGTCGGCGATCACGGCGAGGAGCTGTTCGAGAACGGGCATCTCGGCCACGGCCTGATGCTCGATCCCAATACCGTGCGGGTGCCGCTCATCCTCAGCCTCCCCGGAGTCCCGCTGCCGCGGCCGGTCGGCCATACCGATCTGCGCGCCATCCTCCTGCGCGCCGCCGGTGCCGATGTGCCCGCGCCGGGCGGCGGGGCGATCTTCCACCTGCTCGGCCCGCTCGACAAGCCTTCGATCATCGGCATGTCGGAAGCGGGCGGAGCGATGACCACCCTGTCGCTGCGGGACGGACATGTCGTGTCGACGGTCCCGGCGGCGGCCGCCCGCTATGCCAGCCTCGGGCCGGGGAGCTGGCTGAAGGCACGCGCCGACCGCGTGGCCTCGCTCTGGGCGCAGGCGCGTTGGGCGCATTTCGCGGCGGCGCGGCGGCGGGCCCGTTAGTTGGTACCCAGCGCGCGTCGAAGGAAATGGCCCGAGGCGATGCCGCGCAGCAGCGCCGCGCGGTAGGCGCTGACCGTCGCCTCGTCGGACCAGCCTTCCTCCGGCCACGCCTCGACGAGGCGCCGCATCCGCGCGGTGTCGAAGACGCCCTCGGCCTCGGCCAGCGCCGCGATCCGCGCCACCTGCTCGGCCGCGTCCTCGCGGGCCGCATCGAGTCCCTCGTACCAATCCGCGGCCTGGAGCCCCTTGCGGGTCTCGTCGACCACGATCGCAGGCAGCCGGTCCGCGAACGCGGCGCGGGCGAGGGCGCGACTGCGGCCGCCGCGCAGATACTGGTCGAGCGGAATGGTCAGGCAGAGCTCGATCAGCGCGCGATCGGCGGTGGGATCGCGCAGGTCGATGCCCCAGCCGCCGAGGATGCCCTTCTGATAGGGCCCGACGTCGGACCGGCCCAGCACCCACAGCCGGCTGGCGAACGCATCCTTCCAGGGGCGCGAGGCGAAATCGTGGCACGGCGCCTCCGAGGCCAGCCGCGCCGCCGCCGCCGGATCGATGGCCGAATAGGCCTGGAGGTCGAGCGCACGGCCGCGCCAGCGGTTGATCGCCAGCCACAGCCGCGGCGGCAGATAGGGGCCAATCGCATGCGCGGCCGCGCTTTCGAGGCGGACGCCGCCGCGGCGGCGCAGCGCGAGCGCCTCGCGCGCCAGCCGCACCAGCCGGCCGCGGCGGAGCAGCTCCGCCAGCCGTTCGAACCCGCTGAAGCTGAAGCTCATGTTGCCCAACTGGCCGGTGAGCAGCACGTTGAGCCCGCGCGCCTTCACCGCATCCAGGATCGCGTCACCCCAGACCGCATTGCAAAGGTTGGAAACCGGTTTCTCGTAGAGGAAGGCGTTGCGGTCGAGCCGGTCGAACGGTGAACGGCTGCCGGTCCGGACCACGACATGCTCGACATTCGGATAGAGCGCGGCGACGGCCGCGGCATGGCCGCTTTCGTCGGCGAAGCGGCCCCGGGCCGCCGGCGCGACGAAGCCTTCCCGCGGCGCCGCGGTGAAGGCGTGGACCTTCCCCTGCCCCGCCAGCAGCCGCGCCGCGGTCGCGGTGACGGCGCTGCTGTCGAGCCCTCCGGAGAGCTGCGCCGCCACCGCCCCGCCGGCGCCGCGCAGCCGCGACGCGACGGCCCTGTCCAGCAGGACCCGTACGGCCTCGTGATAGTCCTCGGTGCGGCGAAGGCGCAGCGGCTCGCGCGGCGGAGTCCACCACCGGCGCATCTCGATCCGCCCGAGAGCGATGAGGCAAATATGTCCCGGCGGCACCCGCTCGATGCCCCGAAACCAGGTTCCGCTCCCCTCCTCGGGCAGCAGGGCAAGGTCCCGCACAAACGCTTCCCGGTCCGGCTCGCGCGGCACCTCCGGCAAGGCATGGAGACCCTTCGGCATCGATGCGAAGGCGAAGAAGCCGTGGCCCCGATGGAAGTGGAGCGGCCGCTGCCCGACATGGTCGCGGACGAGGAGCAGGCGCCCGCGGGCGCGGTCGAAAGCGGCGAACGCATAATCGCCGGCGAGGTGCCGCGGCGCCTCCTCCTCCCACCGCTCCACCGCCCGCGCCACGAAGGCCGAATCGGCAAGGCGGCTCGCCTCCGCCGGGCCGATCCCGAGCGCCTCTGCCGTCGCGTCGCGATCGTCGAGCCGCGCGTCGGCGATCACCGTCCACCGGCCCCCGCCGGCGGCGACGGGAGCGCGGTCGTAGCGGTCCTCGTCCAGAAGGGGGCGCAGGCGTCGGCCGAGGGCGAGGTCATCGAGTCGCGCCACGGCGGCGGCGGCGGGCGCGTAGACCGCCTGCGCCTTGAGCATGCGTTCGGTCGCGGCGCCGGGGTCCGTCGCCGCGCCAAAGGCCCAGAAGCCGGCGAGGGCGGTCACATCAGGCCGGTTCGGCGACCGGCTGCAGCTCGATGAGCCCGTCCGCCTCGAGATCGCGCAGCAGCTCGATCAGCTGCGCCTCGCACGTGGCCGGGTCGACGTCGAAATCCGCGACCAGGGCGTCGCGGAGGGCGCTGACCCGCTGCGGCGTCTCGATCATCGACCAGATACGGGTCGCCGTGGCGTTGAAGCCGTAGCAGGTGCCGTTCTCGACGTGCAGGCCGACCAGCTCGCCGTCGATCTCCGTCTCGAGCAACCCCGAGCGGCGGCGGACAAGATAATCGTCAGCGGGCATCGTTCTGCCGGGGGCGCCGGGCCCCTCGAGCGTGGTTCAGGACTTGGACGACAGCGGCCCGTCGGCCGCGATGTTGCGAGTGCCGACCTCGGCCGCGCCGGCGCGAAGGCGCGCGACCGCCGGCTTGGTCCACGCCCGCGAGGCGGGGGCGAGATCGGTGCGAAGCGTTTCTTGGTCCCGGTTCATCAACTTGGCTCCCTTTGCGCGCCCATAAAGCGCAGCGCCGCCGCCGATGCAAGCCCTTCCGTCACAAGAAGAAGTCCGTGTTCGTAAGGGCATGGCCGCCGGTCGTGTTGACGAGGATGGTAAGATCCGCGTGACCATCCCCGTCGACGTCGGCCTGGACCGTCCAGATATTGTGCACCGCGTCGAACTCCACGCGCAGCTCGCCGGCATGGTTGTCGAACGCCGCCGTGCCGATGAACGAGAAGGCCTGGTGGCCCGCGGTCGTCGTGTCGGCGTCGATCTGCGACAGGTCGATCTTGTCACCGACCGTGAAGTCGGTGATCCGGTCGGGCGTGCCGGCGGTCGACTGGTTGACGGCCGTGTAGAGGAAGAAGTCGTTGCCGCCGCCGCCGGTCAGCGTGTCGCTCCCGAGGCCGCCGTAGAGCGTGTCGTTGCCGGCGCCGCCGATCAGAGTGTCGTTACCGGTGCCACCGAGGATCCGGAAGGCGCCGTCCGTCTCCGCCGAGCCGTTGAAATAGAAGTCGGCGGTGGTCGCCGTGCCGTAGATGGTGAGCGTCTTGCCCGCCGCGACGGCCGCGTCGTTGGTCTCGATATGGTAGACGTTGGGATAGGGATCGCTGAAGTCGGCCGGATTGCCGTTGTACAGCACGATGGTCTGGATGTTGCTGAAGTTCCCGCCGAGCGTGCCGAGCGCAGAGCTCGCCGAGAAATTGTAGCTGCCGTCGAGACCGAGCTGGTTCTGGTTGCCGCCGCCGCCGTCGACATGGTCGGCCTGGCTGAACTTGCCGGGGCCGAAATAGAAGCCGTCGTTGCCGGCGCCGCCCTTGAAGTTGTCGACGCCCGCGCCGCCGTACATGATGAAATAGCCGTGCGTCTCGGCCGAGCCGTCGAAGGTGACGTTCTCGCCGCTCTGCAGGTTGCCGGCGTAGATGCTCATCTTCTGACCGTTGGCGAGATTGCCGTTCTGCCAGGTGATGTTGTAGCCGACCGGGCCGCCATCGCTGGTCATCAGGCTCAACACCTCGGTGTTGATCATGTTGCCGCTCTGGATGGTGATCGAATTGCCGCCGGTATAGTTGCCGCGCAGGCCCACCGTGTCGACGCCGGCGCCGCCGTCCACCTTGTCGTTCTTGTCGTAGGCGTCGCCGAAGTAGAAGGCGTCGTTGCCGCCGAGGCCGAAGCCGCTGTCGGAGCCGCCCTGGCTGAAATCGAAATAATCGGCATTCGGCGTGCCGGTAATGGTGTCGTCGCCGTCGGACCCCTGAAGATGGTCAGCCGCGTTGGCGACGCCAAGCACCGTCATCGTCACAGTGGCTGAACTTCCGCCCTGAATCGAATAGGTGAAGGTGTCCGCCGCCTGCGTGTTCGAAGCGCCGGTCTCACCTCCGGCTGGGGAGGTGAGCGTGTCGAACTGGTGGTTGGGATCGTAGGTAAGCGTCCCGTCATTGTTGAGCGTCACCTTCGCCCCCGATGGAAGGGTCAGCGTCTGGCCGGCCGAGACCGAAGTACCATTGATCGTGATCACCTTCGGCGGCGGCCCGTCCGGGTCGTAATCGTTGGCGAGGACGTCGATCGTCACCGGCGTCTGCTCGTCAGTGGTGAACTGATCGTCGGAAACCGTCGGCGGCGTATCGATCGCCGTGACGTTGATAGTCACCGTCGCAGGAACGCTGGTGGCGCCGTCGGCCTCCGCGAGCGTCACCGTGACCGTGCGCGCCAGCGTCGAGGGATCGTTCGAGGTGTTCTCGTAGCCGATATCGGCGAGCAGCTGCTGCGCAATCGCGGGCGTGACGTCCGAGGTGAGCGTGATCGTCAGGTCCGAGCCCCCGGTTCCGCCGCTGAATGTGCCGATCAGCCGGAGGTCGCTGTGGCTGGTATCGAGCGGGTTGTTCGGATCGCCCGTCGCGGTGATATAGCCGAACTGATAATAGATGCCGTTGTCGGACACGCTGATGTCGCCAGTGTGCATCGTGCCGTGGTCGATGACCGCGAGAAAGTCGTCCGTCGTGCCGTTGGCTGTGAATGCGAGGGTCAGAACCCCGTTGGCGTAGTTGGGCGAATCGACGTCCGTGACGGTTGCGGACGGCGCGAGCAGCAGGAAGGTCTGGCCTTCGGTATAGTTGATGCTGTTCGACGTCCCGGCGCCCGCGCCGTTCAAGTCCACGACCGGCGGGTCGTTCACCGCATTGACGGTCTCGGCGAGCGTGACAGTACCGGTCGACCACGCAGTGGTGCCGCCCGTCGCGCCGCCGGCCGACAGGTTGATATGGGCGCCGTCGGTGATTGAGGCCGTGTTGTCGGCGAGGTGGACGGCGAGCGTCGGCGCGGCGCCGTTATAGTCCTGCGCCGGGTTGAAGCGGATGGCCGTATTGGCCCCCAGCGTCAGTGCCGAGGAGGCGGAGACGGCGCCGATATTCACCCAGGACGAGCCGTTCCAATATTGCCACTGGCCGGCCGCCCCCGAATTGTTGGTGGTGACGGCGATGCCCGTGAAGGCGCCGGCCGACGAGCCGCCCGGGACCTGGTCGGCGGCGTCGGAGTAATTGCCGCCGAACAGACTCGCGACGGTGTTGCCGGTCGCGCTCGGACTGTCCTCATTGATCGCCGGCGCGGTGGCGTTCGGGTTGGTGACTGTCGGCGCGTCGTTCACCGCCGTGACGGTGAGCGCGATCGCGTCGGTGTCGCTTTGCGCGCCCCCGCTGCCGGTATTGCCATTGTCGGAGGTGAGGACGGTGAGCGTATCGGAGCCATTGAAGTTCGCCGTCGGCGCGTAAACGAGGCCGTTCAGCGCGGCGTTGATGTTCGCCGCGGTGCCGGTGACCTGGACCGATCCGCTGCCGTTGCCGGTCACCGAGACGTTGCTGGTGCTGCCGAGCGTCAGGCTGCCGTGGAGCACCGAGACGGTCGTCGTCAGGTTGCCGCCGCCGACGTCCACGTCGGAGACGGTGATGGCGTTCGAATTGGCGCTGCTGAACGTCTTCGTCGCGTCCTCATTCAGCGTCTGCCCGCCCGGCACGCCATTAACGGGCGCATCGTTGACGGCGGCGATATTCACCGTGACGCTGCCGTTGGCGAGATTGTTGCCGCCGACCACCGTGCCCTGGCCGCCGCCCGGCGCGCCGTCGTTGAACGTGTAGTTGAGCGTCTCCGACGCCGGCGGCGTGTCGGACGTATTGGTATAGGTGACGTGCGAAAGGACGTTGTTGACCAGCGCGGTCGTCGCCGGCGTGGCGCTGCTCGTGAAGCTGATCGTCAGCACGCCGCCACTGTTCGTGAATGTGGCGAAGGTGTTGCCGCCGGACTGCAGCGCGTTTCCGCTGACGGTGAAGGTCGCACCGGTGGCGCTGAAGCCGAACGTATCCTGCGCATTGGCGACATTGGCCCCGAGCGTGAACGTCGCTCCGGCATAATCGCCCGCGCCGCCATTCTTCGCGTCGAGGTCGACGTCGCTGACGCTGAGGCTCGAATTGAGCACGATCGCCGTCTGCTCGGTCGCGTTGACCGCCGGCGAAGAGGAGATGCTCGGCGCATCGTTGATCGCGTTGACGGTGATCGCCACCGTGTCAGTGTCGGTCTTCGTCCCGCCAGTGCCGGTGTTGCCGTTGTCGCTGGTGAGCACGGTCAGGGTGTCGCCGCCGTTATAGTTCGCGTTCGGCGCGTAGGTGAGGCCGGCGAGCGCGGCGTTGATGTTGGCAGCCGTTCCGGTGACCTGCACCGACCCCGTGCCGTTGCCGGTGACGGAGACGTTGTTCGTGCTGCCCAGAGTCACCGTGCCGTGGAGCGCGGAGACCGTGGTGGTGAGGCTGCCGCCGCCGACGTCCACGTCCGACACGCTGATCGCGTTGGAATTGCCGCTGCTGAAGACGAGGCTCGCATCTTCGTTCACCGCCTGTGCGACGGGCACGGCGTTCACCGGCGCGTCGTTGACGGAGATCACGTGCACCGTGGAGGTGACGGTGGTCGAGCCGCCGTCGCCG
Source organism: Alphaproteobacteria bacterium (assembly GCA_019239415.1). Lineage (GTDB taxonomy): Bacteria > Pseudomonadota > Alphaproteobacteria > Sphingomonadales > Sphingomonadaceae > Allosphingosinicella. The sequence goes on along the minus strand of JAFAZW010000021.1, from coordinate 15,965 downwards.
TCGGTGAGGACGTATTGGAGCGTGCGGTCGGCCGTGTTGGGGTTCTCGCTGATATCGACGTAGATCAGCTGGTGGATCAGCGCCGTCACCATCTGGGGCGTCGCATTGGCATTGAACGCATAGGTCTTCGACGTGAACGTTCCGCTGCTCGTCGCGAACAGCACGTTGCCGTAATAGATGTTGCTGCCGCTGAACGAGATCGCTCCCGCCGTCTGCGAATTGAAGCCGACGAAGCCGACGCGATCCTCCGTCGGGATCGCGCCAGCGGAGATGCTGAAGACGAGACTGCCGCCCGCGAAGTCGGCGCTGTCGGGGTCCGTGACGAGCGCGTTGCCCGGGCCGGGCACGACCAGGGTATGCGCGGTCAGACCGTTGACGTCCGCGTCCGTGTAGACGGCCGAATCGTTTTCGGTGAACGACACGGCATCGCCGTTGAGGCCGGAGATGGTCGGGGAGTCGTTGACCGGGATGACGTTGACGTGGGTGGTGAAGTTCGCCGAGCCACCGGAGCCGTCGGTGAGCGTGACCAGGATCGGATGGTCGCCGCCGGCCGGGTTGTCCGACGTGTTCACATATTGCAGGTCGTAGAGCAGCGCCTGGACGACGGCTGGCGTGGCATTGGCGTTCAGCGCGACCGAATAGCCGTTGCTGAGCACGGTAACGACGCCGAACACCGTATTGTTGTACGAGATGTTCCCGGTGTTCGGATCGTAGCTGATGTTCGGATCGCTGCCGAATTGCAACGAGTCGCCGGTCGTGTTGGCGGCATTGTCGACGATGCTGAGCGTGCCGCCGTTGAAGTTCGCGTTGTCGACGTCGCTGACGCTGAGGCTGGCGAACAGCGCGTGGGCCGGATCGTTCTCGGTGTAGTTGAACGAGGTGCCGGTCGTGGCGAGCACCGGATTGTCGTTCACCGGATCGATGATGAGGTTGAACGTCTCGGGCGTGCTCAGCGAGCCGTCGCTGGCGGTGACCTTGAGCGCGATGGTACCGTTGAAATCCTGCGGCGGCGTGCCGGTGAAGGTGCCGGTCGTCGTGTCGAACGACAGCCAGGCCGGCAGCGGCGAACCGTCGCCCAGCGTCGCCGAATAGGTGAGCGTGTCGCCGTCCGGATCGGTGAAGGCCGACGCGACCGAGAAGTTGACGGCCGTATCCTCGTTGACGTGCTGGTCGGCGGTCTGGGCCGAGACCACCGGCGCGTCGTTGACCGGCGTCACTGTGACGGTGGTGTGCGCCGCCGTGCTGTTGAGCGTGCCGTCGTTCACCGTCCAGGCGATGTCGCGGCTGGTGCCCGGCGCGTCGCTCGACGAATCGAACGCCACCTGGTTCAGGACCGACTGATAGGCGGACGGCGTGGCCGAGCCGGTCAGGGTCAGCACGCCGGTGGTGCCGTCGTAGCTGTAGGTGATGCCGGTGATGGTGCCGCTGGTGGTGCCGCCGATCGTCAGATGGTCCTTGCCGGTCTGGAAGCCGGTGCCGATCGACACGCTGGCGCTGGCGAGGTTCGGCGTGTCCGAATCGCTGACCGCCACGCCCGACGCGAGGACGACCGGGGAGGCCTGCTCGGTGTAGGCGCCGCTATTGTCGATGCCGGGATCGGTGCCGTTGAGATCGATGACGGGCGCGACGTCGCTCACCTGGACGTGCATCGTGAAGGTGTGGGCGCTCGACGTGTCCTGGCCGCTGTTGGCGATGCCGCCGTCGTCCTGGATCTTGAACTGGAAGCTATAGTCGTTGCCGCCGCTGGCCGCGGCAGGGACGTAGGTGAGCTTGCTGGCGCCGATGTCGGCGACGCTGACCGTGTAGGGCAGGCTGCCCGCCGTGATCGCGGTGCCGTTATACTTGAGCGTGCCGGTCGGCGGCAGCGTCGTGATGATGACGTTGAGCGGATTGTTCGCCGGGCTGTCGTTCGGGTCGGCGAAGCCCTGGGTGAAGTCGTTCGCGACGAAGGTGTAGGTGGTGATGTCGTTGGTCGTCGCGCTCTCGTCCTGCGCGGTCGGCGCGTCGTTGACGCCGGTGACGGTGACGGCGACGGTCTTGTCGTCATTGGTCGCCGCGCCGGAGCCGGTGGCGATCGCGGCGCCGAACTGATCGCTGACCTGGAGCTCGACCTGGGCCCCGCCGGCATAGTTCGCGTCGGGCGTGTAATGGGCGGTGGCGAGCGCGGTGTTGATGTCGCTGAGCTTGCCGCTGAACGTCATCGTCGCGTCGGCCGTGCCGTCGGACCCACCGGTGAAGGAGAGGCCGGTGAGGGTCGTCAGGGTCAGCGTGCCGTGCGTCGCCGACAGGGTGACCACGTAGATGCCGTTCGGGGCGAGGGTCGCGTCGACGTCGCTGATGGCGAGACCGGTGACGGCGTTGCCGCTGCTGTCCTCGTTGACACTGAACGGCGCCGGGACGGTGGCCGAGACCTGGTCGTTGACCGCGTTCACCGTCACGTTCGCCGTGCCGACCGTGGCGGCGCCGTGGCTGTCGGTGATCGTGTAGGTGAAGCTGTCGGAGCCGTTATAGTTTGACGCCGGCGTGTAGGTGACGGTGCCGTCGCCGTTGAGCACGGCGGTGCCGTGGCTGCCGTTGGTCACCGAGGTGATCGAGAAGCTGTCGCCGTCCGGATCGCTGTCGTTGCCGGTGAAGTCGGTCGCCGCATAGGTCTTCGGCGTGTCTTCGTCGGTCGCGGCGAGCGTGTCGGTGTTGGCGACCGGCGGCGAGTTGGTCTGCAGGCCGAAGTCGAGCGTGTTGTTCGTGTCGTTGCCGGGCCCGTTGAGCGTCTCGGTGTCGAAGGCGAGCGTGATGGCGTGGCTGGCGACGTTGCCGCCGCCGAGGTCGTAGCCGTTATTGTCGTTGTCGGCATTGTCGTCGGGATCGACCGCGCCGGGGTGCGGCACCAGCGCGCCGAAGCCCGAGATCACGACGATATAGTCGCCCGGCGCGAGGTTGGTGAAGCTGTACTGGCCGAGCGTGCCGGCGACGTTCGAGGTGGTCGTCGTGGTGACGAGCGTGTCGCTGACGTCCCACGAGCCGGCGACCGAGCCGTTGTCGATGTAGAGCTTGACCGTGACGTTGCCGATGCCGGTGTCGCCGGCGTCGAACGTGCCGTTCTTGTTGACGTCCTGGTAGACGAGGTTGCCGAGCGTCAGCGACGCCTCGGCGAGCGACGCGGTGGTCACCGTCCCCGCCGTGTCGGTGCGCGACGTGTTGACCCGGGTGGTCGTCTCGCTCGCCGTCAGCGGCGAGCCGAGGCCGGTATAGTTGATCGTCGAGGTGCCGGTGAGGGTCGGGACGAAGCCGGGCGAGAAGCTGTTGACGGTCGCGCGGAAGCTGACGTCGACGGTGTTGCCGGCGGCGACGCTCGGGATGGTGACGGTCGAGAGGGCGAACTGCTCGTGGTCGATCGGCGCGCCGGTGGCGTGGGCGACATCGTCGGCCGAGGCGAGGCGGCGCTCGCCGGCATTGACGAAGCCGTACATGAGGTCGCTGGCGTCGGCCGCGTTGTAATCGTCCGAGAGGCCGATCTGGTGGCCGAGCTCGTGCTCGAGCACGGTCAGCAGGTCGATATGGCCGTAAGGCATGGTGCCCGGCGCGGCGGTGAGCTCGGTGCCGCTGCCCTCGAACTCGCTGTCGTCGTTGGGCGTCGCGTCGAGGAACCAGCCGTAGCCGGCGCCCGAGGACGAGACGAGGATGTGGCCGGGGCTCGAATCGCCGACGGCGAGGCCGGCAATGTCGCTGACCGAGACGGTGACCGCCTTCATCGCCTGGATCTGCTCCGGCGTCGCGCCGGCCAGCTCCCAGCGGTGGATCGCAGCCTGGACCATCTGGTCGAGATCGGCCTGGGTAAGGGTGTGGGTGACCGTCGAGGTGGGCCCGGACGGCGGCGGAGTCGTCGTGCCGGCCGTGTCCGTGGTGCCGGAGCCGGTGTCGGTGCCGGTCGTGCCGGTGCCGGTCGAACCGCTGTCGCCGTCGGTGTTGGCGACCTGCTGGGTGTCGCCCTTCTGCTCCGCCGGCGTCGTGGTGTCGGCCGGCGGCGGCGCCGCGACCAGCAGCGGCACGGTCAGCGAGAAGGCGTTGTGCTGGATGTTGATCGTGCTGTTCGCGTCGACCTTGGCATACGCGCCAGCCGCCGTCGACAGCGTGTTGGGGCTGGTGGTGGTCCAAAAGGTCGTGAGGTCCGTGCTCGCGCCGGACCCGCCCGTGGCGCTGGCGGCCGGATAGTTCGGGATATTGTAGTGGGAGTTCGGATCGGTGTTGTACTGGTCGAGATAGATGTCGGCGGCCGTGTTCGGAACGGCAATGGTGTTGCCGCTGATGTTCAGGCCGATCGTGCCCTTGTCGCTGGTTCCGCCGCTGCCGGCCCAGGCGTAGATGCCGCCCAGGTTTCCGCCCGATGCGGCGTTGCTGCCCTCCGCGATGGTGTTGTTGAGGATCGTCGCCTCGAGCAGCTCGGTCCCGACGGCGTCGCCGGTGGCGTAGAGCGCGATGCCGGCGAGGTTCTTGAAGTCGTAGATCTGGTTGCCCTGGATGCGGATGGCGCCCTTGGCCGCGCCGCCGCCGCCCTGGTTGACGATGTCCATCTCGAGGCCGTTGCCGCCGAAGCTGCCGCTGCCGTCGGTGAGGTTGGCATCGTTCTGGGCCTGGCCCGCCACGCCGTTGTAGGTGCCGATCGTGTTGTTGGTGAAGGTGCCGCTGACGACCTGGGTCGAGCCGCCGTAGATGAGCGCGACGGCGGTGTCCTTGGCGCCCTTGAACGTATTGTTGTTGATGGTGAAATCGGCGTGATAGCTCGCGCCGACGCCGCCGCCGCCGATATAGACGCCGCCGCCGATCGTATTGGCCGCCGTCCCCGCGCCGGTATTGTCGAACGTGCTGTTCGTGACGGAAACGTGCTGGGTGGTGTTGTCGGCGGCGAGGACCTGCAGCAGGTCGCCATGGGCGCCCTTGTCGTTCAGCTTGTCGATGTTGACGGTCAACGTCGAGTTGTTGCCCGATTTAATGAAGATGTTGTCGTTGCCGCTTCCGCTCGTCCCCGGATTCTGGGTGGTGTTGAAGATGGTGGTGGGATTGGCAACGCTGCCCTTGATGTTCAGCGTCGTGGTGTTGCTGCCGTAGACGTAGAAGTCGAGGTTGTCCTCCCAGCCGCCGCCGATCGTGTTGCCATCGAGCGTGGCGGTGCCGATGACGCCGGTGGTGCCGCTCGGCGACTCGGTCCCGCCGGCGGCGGTGCCGAGGCGGATCGCGTCCTCGTCGTCGGCGTTGCTGTCGCCGTACGTGCCGCTGAGCGTCGAATCGTGCAGCCCGAAGCCGTAGATGTTGTCGCCGCGGATGCCGAAATTGTTCCAGTCGCCGGCGATGATCACCTTGGTCAGGTCGACGCCGGCGATGTTGTTCAAATAGATGCCGGTGCCGGTCAGATGGTCGCCGTTGGTCGCGGCGGCGCCGGTGCCGGTTAGCGTGTTGCTGCCGGCCGCGCCGGTGCCCTGCAGCACGAACTTGCTGGCCGCGGTGATGCCGCCGTTGTTGATGTAGATGCCGTCGGTGGTCGCGGCGGTGACCTTGACGCCCTGCAGCGTGACGTCGGTCTGCACGCCGCTGATCTTCACGCCCATGCCGCTGGTCGTGTTGATCTGGTTGGTGTTGCCGCTGATCGTCAGCGCATTCGTCGCGCTCGGCGTCGTGCCCGACGCGTCGATGCCGTCGCCGCTGGTGGACGTGACGGTGAGGCCACCGTTGGTGAAGCTGACCGCCGCGCCGTTGCTGTTGATGTGGATGGCGTCGCCGGTCGTGGTGGTGATCGTCTTGGACGAGCCGGTGAAGGCGACGGTGCCGGTCGAGGTGTCGACGACGACGCCCATCGCCAGGGCGTTGTTCGTCGTCACCGCGACGGTGCCGTTGAACGTCACGTTCGAACCGGCATTGCTGGAGATATCGATGCCGCGGCTGCCGATGGTACCGGCACCCGTACCGATCGTCGTGTTGCCGAAGGTGATCGCGCTGGTGCTGCCGCCGGAGACCTGGATGCCGTCCGTGTTGGCGCCGAAGATGCTGACCACCCCGCCGTTGAAGGCGCCGCCGTCGGCATTGTTGAGGCTGATCGGGGTGGTGGTCGTCTGCCCGGTCGCGGTGAGGTTGGCGAAGGTGATGCCGCCGGCGCCGATCGTTCCGTTCTGGATATCGATGAGGTGACCGGTTCCCGTCGACACGGAGTTGCCGGTACCCTCGATCGAGAGCGTACCACCGCCGGTGAAGAGAAGGCCGGTATTGGGGCCGCCGGGGCCGGCGGTGAGGTCGACGCCATTGCCGCCCGCGGTGGGGTTGAAGTAGATCGTCGCGCCGGTGTTGTTGGTGAGAGCGAGGGCCGACTTGCCGCTGCCGTTCGTCGTAAGGCTGATATTCTGGCCGGTGAAGGTCGTGGACCCGCCGCTATTGTTGTTGAAGGTGATGCCGTTGCTGGTGCCGGTGTAGGAGACGTCGCCGCCGAAGGTGACGCTACCGCCGGTCTTGCGCTCGACGTCGACGGCGCCGCCATTCGTATTGGCGATGCTGCCCTGGTACGTGACGGCGATGGTGCCGCCGCTGCCGACCGTCGCGCTCGTGCCGATGGCAAAGCCCTTGCCGGAATTACCGGAGATCGCCCCGGCGGCAGCCGTCAAGCTGCCGCTCAGCAGCGCAGTGCCGCTCGACCCGGTGCCGGCGAGCTCGACGCCGTTGAGGCCGCCGCTGCTCGACAGGGTCGAGAAGGCCGCCGAAATGTTGCCGCCGTTCACGATGGACAGCGCTTCGCCCGAGCCGGAGACGGAGGTGTGGGCGATCGTCAGCGTGCCGCCGGCGGTGGTGACGCTGGTGCCGCCATCGACGATGCCCCAGCCGTTGGTCGCGGTTACGACGGTGACGCCGTCGATGGTGTTGTTGGTCGCCAGCTTGATGACGGTCCCGCCGATGCCGGAGGTCATCGTGCTGACGCCGCTGCCGGAGGTGACGGTCGTCGCGCCGGTGCTGTGCGTGACACCGTTCACCGCGTAGGCGTCGTTGACCTTGTGAAGGACGCCGTCGCCGTAGAGCGACTGGCCCGCCTCGAGCACCAGATTGGCCGCGGCGGGGCTGCCGTGAACGACGATCGTGTCGCCCGGACCGTCGACGTCGCCGTTGCCGCCGGCGCCGCTGAGGGGGGTGACGGTCGTGAACGGCTTGAGGTAGGAGCCGTCCGACGCGCCGTTGGCGCCGGCATAGGAACTGTCGACATACCAGACCTGGCTGGAGACGGTGAGGGTGACGGTGCCCTGGCCGACCGTGCCGCTGCCGTCGCTGTCGGTATAGGTGAAGGCGGCGGTGCCGACATAGCCGGTCGCCGGCGTGAAGGTGAAGCTGCCGTCCGCACTGACGTTGACGGTACCGGCGACGGTCGCCGGGGCGGCGGCGTCGAAGATCGTGATCGGCGCGCCGAGGGCGGAGCCGTTGACGGTCGCGACGGTGAGGCCGGTATTGGTGCCGGCATTGGCGCCGTCGAAATGGTAATCGTTGGCGAGGATGCCTTCGGCGGCGACGAAGGTGATCGGGGTGTTGCCGACGAGGCCGGTATATTGGTCGCCGATCGTGACGACGGTCGAGCCCGCCACGTAGGTCGTGTTGCTGGTCAGCGTGTCGTTGACGGTGAGGTTGGTGAGCGGCGTCGCCGTCGCGTTCTGGATATAGATCTGGGTCAGCAGCGTATCGCCGGGGGAGACCTTCGCATCGCCGTTCGAATCGTTGAAAAGCGACGAGAAGCGCGAACCGATCACAGCCATTTCGAAATCCCCCGGGGGACAAGGGCCGCCACAATGGCGCGCAGGTCTCCCCCCAATGCGCCCTCAATCGCAGAAAGCGCCATTTCGGTCCAGCCGAAAGGTGGAGTTTCGTGCCTTTTGCGCGACTTCGCCGTCAGATACCGCCTTTAGGCGGTCACTCGCGGAAGGCGCTTTCGGTGAGGCGGGTGATGGGGGTGAGGATATATTCCATGATCGTCCGCTTGTCGCCGAGCAGGCTGACGTCGGCGACCATGCCGGTGCCGATGGGGAGCGGGCGGCCGGCGCGGTCCTTCAGCGCGTTCGAATTGGTGCGCACCTGGATCGTGTAGAAGCTCTCGCCGGTCTTCTCGTTGACGACGACGTCGGGCGCGATCGCGACGACGGTGCCGAACAAGGACCCGTAGATCGAGCTGTCATAGGCGCTGATGTTGACCCGCGCCTTCTGGCCGAGGTGGACGAAGGCGATGTCGGACGGCTTTACCTGCGCCTCGACGAGGAGGCTGTCCTGCGACGGCACGATCTCGAGCAAGGGGGCGCCCGGGGAGACCGCGCTGCCGACGGTGGTGACGAGGACGCGGTTGACCTTGCCCGCGACCGGCGCGCGGACGCTGGTGCGCTGGACCTTCTTCTCGAGGGCGGGGAGCGCGCGGCTGCGCGCGGCGAACTCACCCTGGGCGGTGGCGAGCTCGTTGGCGGCAAGGCTGCGCCAGTCCTGCTGCTGCTGCGAGGTCTGCGACAGCGCCTCGGCGACCGAGCCGTGGGCGCGCTGGACGGTCGCGGCCGCCGCCGCGACCTCGCTCTGGGAAATCGCATAGGCGCTCTCGGCCTCGGACAGCGACAGCCTGGGCTCGATGCCCTTGGCGACGAGCGGGCGGATGATGTCGAGCTCGCGCTTCTTGGCGTCGCGGTTGGAGACCTTCGCCTGGTAGGTGGCCTCGGCTTCCTCGACCGCCTTGCGGGCCTGGGCGACCCGGGCGGCGCCCGCGGCGCGGAGGCTGGCGAGCTCCTGGGTGCGCGAGGCGTGGAGCGACTGCTCGATGCGGATCTGGTCCTGCACCTGCGGATCGTTCGAGGCGGGATAGGCCGGCTCGCGGCCTTGGATCTCGGCCGTCAGCCGGGCGATCTTCGCCGACAAGGTGTTGACCGAGGATTCGCCGCTGCCGAGCTCGCTGCCGGCGCCGGTGCGGTCGAGCCGGACCAGTTCCTCGCCCGCTCTGACCTGCTGGCCGGTGCGCACGTTGATCGCCTCGATCACCCCGCCTTCGAGGTTCGAGATGACCTGCATGTGCGAGGTCGCGATCACCCGGCCTTGGCCGCGCACGGTGCGGTCGAGCTTGGTGAACGACGCCCACAGGATGAAGGCGACGAAGAAGCCGCCGATCACCCAGAGGAGGATGTTCGACGCGGTGCGCGGGCGAATCTCGCCGGCGATGTCCTCGATATGGGTGTGCTGGTTCATGGAAGGATCAGGCCGCCCGGGGGGCGGCGGGCGCGGGCCGGGTGATCTGCTTCATCACCTCGTCGCGCGGCCCGTTCATGACGACCTTGCCGGCATCGACGACCATCACCCGGTCGACCAGCTGGAGGAGCGGCGGCCGGTGGGTGATCATCACCGCCGTGCGGCCCTGGATCTCGGCGCCGAGCCGCTGCAGCAGCGCCGTCTCGGTCTGCGCGTCCATCGCGCTGGTCGGCTCGTCGAACACCAGGACGGGCGGCTTCCCGGCGAGCGCCCGCGCCAGCGCGATCGACTGCCGCTGGCCGCCGGACAGCCCCTCGCCGCGATCCGCGAGCTTGAGATCGTAGCCGTTGGCGATGCGGCCCATGAAGGCGTGGGTCCCGGACAGCTCGGTGACGCGCAGCATCTCCTCGTCGTCGACCTCGGCCCGGGCGAGAACGATATTCTCGCGCACCGTCCCGGTCAGCAGCACGCTCTCCTGCAGCGCCGCGCCGATGTTGCGCCTGAGCTCGACCGGGTCGAGCTGGCGGATGTCGGTGCCGTCGATGAGGACGAGCCCCTCTTCCGGCGGATAGAGGCCGAGAATCAGCCGGGCGATGGTCGACTTGCCGGAGCCGACCCGGCCGAGCAGGGCGACATGCTCGCCCGGCTCGATGACGAAGCTCACTTCGTCGAGGGTCTTCTCGGCGGCGCCAGGATAGCGGAAGCTGACGTTGCGGAACTCGATCCGGCCCTTGAGGCTGGTGATCCGGATCCCCTCACCGGTCGGGCCTTCGGGCGGCTGCTTCATCAGCTCGTTGAGCTGGCGATAGGCGGTCCGCGTCGTCGTCATGCGGGAAAGCAGTTGCGAGATCTGGGCGAGCGGCGCGATGGCCCGGCCGGCAAGGATCGAACAGGCGATGAGGCCGCCCATGGTGAGCTGCTGGTCGGCGATCAGGCCGACGCCCAGCACCACCACCCCGGCATAGGAGATGGTGCCGGCCGAGGTCGCGACGGTGATGCCGATGCTGGCGATGAGCCGCTGGCGCAGCGAGCTGTGGCTGTGGTCGATGAGCGCGCGCCGCCACCGCCACGACAGGAGCCGGCCGGCGCCGGTCGCCTTGACCGTCTCGAGCCCGCCCACCGTTTCGACCAGCACCGACTGCTTCTGCAGCCCCTGGCCCATCGACTTGGCCGACAGGCGGTCGAGCGCCGGCTGGGTGAGCCAGCCGACCAGGATGACGATCGGGATGGTGGCCGCCGGCACGAACACCACCCGCCCGCCGATGATCGCGACGACGGCGAGGATGAGGAGGATGAAGGGGAGATCGACGACGGCGGTCATCGTCGCCGAGGTGAAGAAGTCGCGCAGCGCCTCGAGCTCGCGCATGATGCCGGTGAGCGAGCCGGTCGACCCCTTCTTGAGGTCGAGCCGCAGCGCCAGCAGCTTCTGGAACAGCGTCTCCCCGACCTCGCGGTCGATCGAGGCGCCGGCGATGTCGACGAAATAGGCCCTGAGCAGCTTCAGCACGAAATCGAAAATGACGATGACGACGAGGCCGATGGACAGCGCCACCAGCGACGAGGTGGCGTTGTTCGGCACGACCCGGTCGTAGACCGTCATCGTGAACAGCGACGTCACCATGCCGAAGACGTTGATCATCACGGCGGCGAGGGCGACCTTGGTGTAGACGCCGCGATTGGCGCGGATCGGCGCCCACAGCCAGGCGGCGAAGCGCGGCTCGGGGACCTTGATACTATGCTCGCTACTCACGCCGTCCCCCGACCTTCACCGGATCGATGCGCAGCTCCTTCAACAGGCCGCCGGTGCGCGAAAGCAGCACGTAACGGGCGGCATCGAGCTCGCTCAGCGCCCTGATATAGGATGTCGCCGTCTCGAAATAGGAATCTTCGGCCGCGACGACGTCGAACAGATTGCCGCGGGCGTTGATGAACCGCTCGACGAGCACGTCGCGCGAGCGGCGGCTGGCGACGTAGCTCGCCTCCATCGCCTTCAATTGCTCCTCGAGCGCCTGGACGTCCGACCAGGCGATGGCGGCGTCGCGCGCCGCCTCGTCGCGGATACGGCTGGCCCGGGCGTCGGCCGAGCGGGCGCGGGCATTGGCCTGCGCGAGGCGCGATTCCGTGCCGCCGAACAGGTGCTGGCGATAGGTGACGCGGCCGCGCACGTCGTAATCCCGGGTGTTCTCGAAGACGCCGTAGCGGCCGGCATCGAGGCCGACGCTGATCTGCGGCATGCGGTCGGCCCTGATCGCCCTCGCCTCCTGGCGCGCGGCGTCGGCCGCGGCCTGGGCCGAGCGCGGCTGCGGCGCGCTCATCGCGGCGAGCGAGGCCGCGTCGCGGCTCATCGCCGGCAGCTCGGCGACCGGCGCGCGCTCCAGGTTCGGCGGCGGCGGCGCCCCGGTCAGCTGCGTGAAGCGGGCCTCGGCATTGGCGAGCAGGCGGCGGAAGCTGGCGAGGCGCGTCTGCGCCGAGGCGAGGTAGCTCTCGACCCGCGCGGTATCGCCGGGCGCCGACACGCCCTGGCGGATCCGCTCCTCGACCGCGGCCCGCAATTCCTGCTGGTTGGCGACGAAATTCTCGGTGAGGCCGACCAAAGCACGATAGGCGAAGACGTCGTACCAGGCGGCGATCGTCGTCAGCGCGATATTGTCGGCATTGGCCTCCGCATCGGCAGCGGCGGAGCGCAGCCGCGCGCCGGCGGCGGCGACCCGGTCGGCGCTGGCGCCGAAATCGAAGATGTTCTGGGTGATCGAAAGCTGCGCGTCGGTGCGGGCGTGGGCGCGGGTGCGCTCGATGATGTTGTTGGGGTCGTTGGAGAATTGGCGCGCCAGCACCTGATAGTTCTGGACGGTGAGATCGACCGAGGGCAGCCGCCGCTCATAGGCTTCGCTCACCACGGCGCGGGCCTCGGCGGTGCTGGCCTCGGCCTCGAGCGTGCCCGGGTGGCGCTCGACCGCATTGCCGACGAGCGCGCGGAACTGGTCGGGCGGCGTCTGCCGCCGGGCGAGGCGCAGGACCGGGTCGCCGCTGAAATCGATGTGAAGCGGGTCGGCGGACGGCGCGGGAAGGCTGGGCGCAGCGGGAGGCGTCGCGGGAGCCGGAGCCTGGCACAAAGCGGCGCCGCCCGCGACGCACGCGAGCGCACCGGCACCAGCGCGCAACGTCCTCCACATAACCGAAATTCCCGTCCCGCGCGGGCACTTAGGGATGATTGTGCCGGAAAACTAGGAAAAACACCCGCCTTGCCGCCTTTTAACCCGGCATGCGCGACGAGCCGCCGCCCTGCTGCGGCGGGAAGGTCGCGAGGCAGGCGAAGCCCGGCGCCTCCTCGCCGCCGATGACCGGTTCGCCGGCGACGGTGACCCAGACATGCGCCTTGAGGCCGGTCCCCGGCTCCTGCCGCACGCCGTAATGGAGAACGGAGGGGATGCCGCGCGCGCGGAGGAGGGCATGCAGGGCGAGCCCCTTCTGGAAGCAGACGGTGCGCCACGGCACGCGCTTCGCCCAGGCCTCGACCGACCAGCGCGCCTTGCGCAGGAAGGCCGCATCGACCTCGCCCGTGCGGCCGCGTCCCCAGCGGCTCGCCCACGCCGCGAGCCGGCGGAACGGGGCGAGCTTCACGGCCAGCGAAGCGAGGGCGAGCGCGGGCAGCGCCTCCGCGAGGAGGCGGCGGTTCGTCGCGCCGAGCGGGCGGCGGCGGGGGCGGCGGGCGGCCATCACCGCTCCGCGCTAGCGTGGGGCGGTGGACGGTGGCAAGCCGCGCCCCTTGCCGATGCGTGCCCGCCGGTGGCATGGCCGCTGCGTCCAACGGAGCGCGAGCGGGTGCGGCTTTCCCGGGAATTCGAGCTTGTCGCCGCCTGCTGCCGCCGCCCCGCGGACGCGGCGGCCGCGACGCGGATCCGCTCGCTCGCCGAAGCCGCCGACTGGCCGCGCGTCCTGGCGATCGCCCGCCGCCACCGGGTCGAGGGGCTGGTGTGGGAGGGCCTCCGGCGGGGCGCCGCCGGCGTTCCCGACGCCGAGGCGGGCGAGCTGCGCGCGGCGGCGGAGCGGATCATCGTCCAGAACCTCAGGCTCGCCGCGGAGTCGCTGCGCCTCAAGCGCGGGTTGGCGGCGGCCGGCGTCGACCTGCTGTTCGTCAAGGGCGTCAGCCTGGCCCAATGCGCCTGGGGCTCGATCGCGCTCAAGATGGGCTGGGACATCGACCTGCTCGTCGCTGCCGAGGCGGTGGAGCGAGCCGCCGGCCTGCTCGAGGAGGCCGGCTACGCGCTGCGGGTCCCGGAGGGGGTGCGGGGGCGGGAGCGGCTGGGCTTCTGGCACCGCCACTGGAAGGAATCGGTGTGGGAGGGTCCGGGCGGCACCGTCGTCGAGCTGCACACCGGCCTCGCCGACAATCCCGCGCTGCTCCGCGGCGTCGGCCTCGCCTCGCCGCGGCAGGAAGTGACCGTGGCCGGCGCGGATACCTTGCCGACCCTCGCGACCGAGCCGCTGTTCGGCTATCTCGCGGTGCACGGCGCGTCCAGCGCGTGGTTCAGGCTGAAATGGATCGCCGATGTCGGCGCGCTGCTCGCCCCGCTCGCCCCCGGGGAGATCGAGCGGCTGTACCGCGCCGCCGCGGGCGTCGGCGCGGGTCGCGCGGCGGCGCTCGCCCTCCTCCTCTGCCACCGGCTGTTCGCGACGCCGGTGGCCGAGCCGCTGCTTGCCGAGCTCCGACGCGACCGGGTCGTGCGCCTGCTCCTGCGCCTGTCGCTGCGCAAGCTCGCCGGCCGCGCCGAGGAGCGGGAGCTCGACGAGACCCGCCTCGGCACCCTCACCATCCACCTCCTCCAGCTCGGCCTCGAGCGCGGCGTCGGCTACAAGCTCGGCGAGCTGCGCCGGCAGCTCGTCAGCCCCTACGACCGCCTCGCCGTCCCGCTGCCGCGCGGCCTCGGCTTCCTCTACCCCGCGATTTTCTTCCTCCGCCGCCTGCGCAGGCGTTGAAACCGCCGTCGCCGCGCCGCGTTACCCTGCCGAAACAGGGAGATGCGCGATGAAAACCTTCACCGCTTCCGCGGCCGCCCTGATCGCCGCCGCCAGCCTCGCCGGCTGCAAGACGAACGGCGTCGGCGATACCTTGTCCAGCGCCGGCGGGGCGGTCGGCTCCGCGGCGTCGGGCGTGCCCTCGCTCGTCAACGTCGACCTTAGCAACGTGCTCAACAACCTCGCCGTGCAGCTGCACCTCGACCGCGCCAACGTGCCCATCAACGCGCAAATCCCGATCAACCTCGCCGTCAACGTGTGCGGCGTGTCGATCAACGTGCTCTCCGCCTCGAAGGGCGCGCCGGCCAATTGCACGGCGCAGACCGCCCCGGCCGAGCTCGCGCAGGTGGTCCAGCAGCAGATGGCGGCGGGGGGGAATGTCGGCGGCGGCGCCCAGGGCGGCTCGACCGCGACCAACGCCGGCGCGACCGGCAGCGCCGGGACGGGGAGCGCGGGCGCGCAGGGCACCGGCGGCACGTCGAGCGGAAGCACGACGACGACGCCCCCGCCGGCCTCGACCACGCCGCCGGCCACCACGACCCCCAAATAAGCTTTCGCAAAGACAGGAGGACCAAAGATGCGCCAGAGTGTGAAGCTCTTCCTCGCCGCCACCATCTTCGCGCCGTTCGCGGCGGGATGCAGCACCGACCAGGGCGGCCATCCCGCCGGCGCGCAGAGCGTCGCCACGACCGGCAGCGGCGGGGGCGGGGGCACGAGCACCGGCGGCGGCGGCGGCGGCGGCACCGGCGGCATCCCGGCACTGGTCAACGTCAACCTGCAGAACGTGCTCAACGACCTCTCGGTGCGGCTCAACATCGACCGCGCCAACATCCCGGTGAACGCGCAGGTGCCGATCGACGTCGCCGCCAACGTCTGCGGCGTGTCGGTGAACGTCCTGTCGCTGTCGAACGGCGGCAAGGGCACCTGCACGGCGAAGACCGCCACGCCGCAGCTCGCCCAGGTCGTCCAGCAGCAGGTCGCGGCCGGCGGCTCGGTCGGCGGCGGCGCCCAGGGCGGATCGACCGCGACCACCGGCGGCTCCACCGGCACCGGCGGCAGCGGCACGTCCGGATCGCAGGGCACCGGCGGCAGCTCCACCGGCACGAGCGAAACCACCAACCCGCCGCCGCCGACCACGCCGCCGCACGGCTGACCGAGGCGGCGCCGGGGGTCCGGTCCGCGCCAGGTCCGCCGCCGCCCCGCCCCCGCCGCGGGCCTAAGCCCCTGACTCGGTTGGAGAACAAAAATAGGATTTGCATTGTAGGGCATTTTATGTTCTTCTGACGTTCGAGTCGGCGCGAGTCGCGCCGGGTCGGGCGATTCGACCGGGGGGCTGTCGATGCGAACGGGGACCGTTGCGGAGCGGATGGCGATCGTGGCGCTGGTGCTGGCGCTGTGCCTGGGGGCGGCCGCCGCGGCGACCGAGACGATCACCTACACCTACGATGCCAAGGGCCGGCTGGTGAAGGTCGAGCGCAGCGGCACCGTCAACAACGGCGTCGTCGCGCAATACACGCACGACAAGGCGGACAACCGCGCCAACGTCACCGTCACCGGCTCGCCGAACGCGTCGCCGCCGCCGTAAGTCGCTCCCCACGAAGTGGTACTTCGTGGGGGCCCCGGACAGATCGGGCCGAAGCGAGACTTTGGCCCGGGGTAAGGAAGTTTGCCCGCCGGGCGCGCGGGCGTGTCTCTGGGGGGAGACCGTGGCCATG
>JAFAZW010000056.1 GCA_019239415.1 Alphaproteobacteria bacterium | reverse complement strand
CCACGCCGTGGTGCGGCGCTCCAAGGGCCATTCGCAGTCGGTGATCAAGACCGGCAAGCTGGCGGTGAACCTCGACGCCAAGACGGTCGAGGTCGACGGCGCGCGGGTGCACCTCACCGGCAAGGAATATGCGATGCTGGAGCTGCTGTCGCTCCGCAAGGGCACGACGCTGACCAAGGAGATGTTCCTGAACCATCTCTACGGCGGCATGGACGAGCCCGAATTGAAGATCATCGACGTGTTCATCTGCAAGCTCCGCAAGAAATTGAGCCTCGCCTGCGGCGGCGACAATTATATCGAGACGGTCTGGGGCCGCGGCTACGTGCTGCGCGATCCTGAGGACATGGAGGCGGCCAAGGTCGCCTGACCCGCTTTGCGCGTGGGGGCGCACGAGCCGGCGTCCGCTCCCTGGGGGCGGGCGCCGGTTTCGTTTTGGGGGGGTGGTCCGGGCAGCGTCGTCCCAGGGCAGGCTGGGACCCCAGCGAGATGAGGCACCGTGGCTCGTGGAGGGCTGCACCGATACGGCGCGAGTTCTCGCTGGGACCCCAGCCTTCGCTGGGGCGACGAGTATGGCAAATCCGCCGCCGCGCCCCTAGCTACCCACCCATGTACGACTTCCGCATCGACGCCGCCGACAAGCCCGCCCTCTACCGCGAGCTGATCGCCGCCGCCGACTCATTGACCGCCGGCGAACCGGACGCCGTCGCCAACATGGCGAATATCGCCGCCTTGCTCTGGGAGACGCTGCCCGAGCTCAACTGGGCCGGCTTCTACCGCCATGTCGGCGGCGAGCTGGTGCTGGGGCCGTTCCAGGGCCGCGCGGCCTGCATCCGCATTCCGTTCGGCAAGGGCGTGTGCGGCGCGGCGGCGGCGACGCGCGCGGTGCAATGCGTCGCCGACGTCAATGCCTTCCCCGGCCACATCGCCTGCGACAGCGCCTCCGCGTCCGAGCTGGTCGTGCCGCTCGTGCATGACGGCGCGCTCGTCGGCGTCCTCGATCTCGACAGCCCGCGCCTCGCCCGCTTCGATGCGGAGGACGTCGCCGGCTGTTCCGAATTGGCACGCCTGCTCGCGCCCCGCCTCGCGTCCATGGACGCCGCCGCGCCGGAAGCGTTAAAAACGCGGTAACCGGGTTCCCAGCGTGGGAGCCCATGGCTCCGGTGCGAAGACAAGGGGACGCGACATGGCGAAACTGGTCCTGATAGCGCTGGCGGCCGCCGCCGCGGCGGCGCCGCTGGGGGCGCAGACGGTCCCCGATCCCGACGGCTACGGGCCGCCGCCCCCGCCGCGGGTGCGCGCGCCCGACGCACCGCCCCCCGGCGTCAGCTGGCGCGAGCCCGCGCCGGGCGCGCGCCGCTACGTCGTCCAGCCGCCGGCGACCGAGATGGCGCCGGGCGTGCGCACCCGCACCTGGGTCGAGCAGGAGGCCGAGGCCGGGCCTCCGCTTCCGCCGCCGCCGCCCATGGCCGGCGGCATGCACCGTTATGACGGTCCGCCGCCGCCGATGGACGGCCGGCGCTGGGGCGACCGCGACGGCATGCGCCGCCACGTCGAGATCCGCCGCTACGGCCGCGGCCCGGCCTTCGTCCCGCCGCCGATGGGCTGGCAGGGCGGCTATGCGATGGAGCGCGCGCCGCTGCCGCCGCCCCCGCCCTGTCCGGGGCCCTGCGGTCCGCGGCCGCTGCCCTACGGTTACGGTTACGGCGGCGGCAGCGTCATCGTCACCGAGACCACCGTCACCGAGGCGCCGGTCGTCGAGAAGCGCGTCTATTACACGACCGTCCGCGAACGGGTGCGGGTGGTGCGCCGCCACCATCGCCCCTGCCGCTGCAAGCTGGTCAAGGCCCGCCCGCGGGCCGGCGAGAGGGGCTAAGCGAGGCGGTCGAGGGTCGCGTCGTCGAGGCGCCCGGGGACGATCACCAGCGGGCAGGGCAGCGCGCCCGCCGCGGCACCGGAAAAATGCTCGATGAGCGGCCCCGGCGTGCCCTCCGCCGCCGCGGCGAGGACGAGCGCGGCAATGTCGTCGCGCTCCCTCAGCACCTCGGCGATGGCGCGCACCGGCTCGCCCTGGCGGACGACGATCTCGCGCGGCACGCCGGCTTCCTCGTCGATCGCGCTCGCCGCCTGCAGGCCCATCGCCTCGGCCCGCAGCCGCGCCTCCTCCTCCATCGCCGCCTGGACGCCGCTCCACTGGACGAATTCCTGCGGCGGCACGACGGCGAGGATGACGACGCCGCCGCCGGTCCGCGCCGCGCGCCGCGCGGCGTAGCGCAGCGCCACCCGCGCCTCGGCGCTCTCATCGACCACGACCAGGTAGCAGCGCATCGCGTCCTTCCGTCTCGCCCCGCCCCGATGCTGCGCCAGAAGCGCGGCGCGGGCAAGCGCCGCCCTCCCCGGGCTTGACCGGGAACCGAAAGATGCTGTTTGGGCTTCACTGTTCATGACGGGAGCGAGCGATGCCGATTGAGCTGAAGATGCCGGCCCTGAGCCCGACCATGGAGGAGGGCACGCTCGCCAAGTGGCTGGTCAAGGAAGGCGACACGGTCGCCTCGGGCGACCTGCTCGCGGAGATCGAGACCGACAAGGCGACGATGGAGTTCGAGGCGGTCGACGAAGGCACGATCGCCAAGATCCTCGTTCCCGAAGGCACCGACGAGGTGAAGGTCGGCACCGTCATCGCCCTGCTCGCGGGCGAAGGCGAGGATGCGGGCGCGGCCGCCGCGGCGCCCGCGGCGGCGAAGGAGCCGGTGGCCAAGGACGGCGGCGAGACCGCGGCGGGGCAGCCCGCGACCGACAAGGCGCCGACGCCGACTCCGGAAGTGAAGGGTCACGGGGCGAGTCCGGCGCAGGACGTTCCGGCGTCGCAGCCGAAGCACGACCCGGGTGACCGGATCAAGGCGAGCCCACTGGCGCGCCGCCTCGCCGAGCAGCGCGGCGTCGATCTCGGTTCGCTGCAGGGTTCCGGTCCGGGCGGCCGCATCGTCAAGGCCGACGTCGACGGGGCACAGCCGGGCAAGGCCGTGTCAGCCGCCGCACCGGCACCGGCGGAGGCGCAGGCCGCGCCCGCACCCGCTGCCGCTCCGCCGCCCGCCGCGCACGCCGTGCCCGACATCCCGCACGAAGCGGTCAAGCTCTCCAACATCCGCAAGACCATCGCCCGCCGCCTGACCGAGTCCAAGCAGCAGGTCCCGCACATCTACCTGACCGTCGACATCCGGCTCGACGCGCTGCTGAAGCTGAGGACGGAGCTCAACGCCACCCTCGAGGCGCGGGCCGTGAAGCTCTCGGTCAACGACTTCATGATCAAGGCGCTCGCCGTCGCGCTGATGGACGAGCCCAAGTGCAACGTCATGTACACACCCGGCGAGCTCGTCACCTTCAAGCGCGCCGACATCTCGGTGGCGGTGTCGACGCCGACAGGGCTCATCACGCCCATCGTCGCTGACGCGAATTCGAAGAGCCTCAGCGCGATCTCGAATCAGATGAAGGACCTCGCCGCCCGCGCCCGGGACAACAAGCTGAAGCCCGAGGAATTCCAGGGCGGGACCGCGTCGCTCAGCAACATGGGGATGTACGGGATCAAGCAGTTCGAGGCGGTGATCAATCCGCCCCAGGGGATGATCATGGCGATCGGCGCCGGCGAGAAACGGCCCTACGTCATCGACGACTCCCTGCAGATCGCGACGGTGATGAGCGCGACCGGCAGCTTCGACCACCGCGCCATCGACGGCGCCGACGGCGCCGCGCTGATGAAGCGCTTCAAGGAGCTGGTGGAGAACCCGCTGGGGATGATCGCGTGACAGGCTCTCGCCCCCAACCCCTCTCCCGCCCAGGGGAGGGGGGAGTTCGGCAGAGTGCTTCAAACAACCCCTCTCCCAATTCGGGAGAGGGAGGGGCCCGCCCGCGCAGCGGGTGGGAAGGTGAGGGGTTGCTGCCGACGCGCAAGGAACTTCTCGCCCGCGCCAAATGGATGCGGGCGAATCCGACGGAGGCAGAACGGCGGCTGTGGACCATGCTGCGGGACCGCCGCCTTGCCGCTTTCAAGTTCCGTCGCCAGCAGGTGATCGAGCCGTACATCGTCGACTTCGTCTGCTTCGCCGAACGCCTCGTGATCGAAGCGGACGGGTCGCAGCATGCAGACAACAAGGACGACGCGCGCCGCGATGCCTTTCTCACCGCACAAGGCTTTCGGCTCCTTCGCTTCTGGAACAATCACGTGCTCGGCGAAAGCGAGGCGGTGGCAGCCGCGATCTTCGCCGCTCTTCCAGTCCCTCACCCTCCCGCCGCTGCGCGGCGGGCCCCTCCCTCTCCCGTAAAGGGAGAGGGGTTTGGAGCGCTCCATGCCTGACACCTACGACCTCATCGTCCTCGGCTCCGGGCCCGGCGGCTATGTCGCCGCGATCCGGGCGGCGCAGCTTGGGCTGAAGGCGGCGATCGTCGAGCGCGAGAAGCTGGGCGGCATCTGCCTCAACTGGGGGTGCATCCCGACCAAGGCGCTGCTGAGGACGAGCGAGATCTACCACTACATGACCCACGCCTCCGCCTACGGCCTCTCCGCCGAGAAGGCAGGCTTCGACCTTGCCAAGATCGTGGATCGCAGCCGCAAGGTCGCCGGCCAATTGAACGCCGGCGTCAAGGGGCTGATGAAGAAGAACAAGATCGCGGTCGTCGAAGGCGAGGGCAAGCTCAGCGGCAAGGGCGGCCTCAAGGTTGTCAAGGACGGCAAGACGACCGAGCTCCAGGCCAAGCACATCGTCGTCGCGACCGGCGCCCGCGCCCGCGACCTCCCCTTCGCCAAGGCGGACGGGGAGCGGATCTGGACCTACCGGCACGCCATGGTGCCCAAGGAAATGCCGACCAAGCTCCTCGTCATCGGCTCGGGCGCGATCGGCGTCGAGTTCGCGAGCTTCTATTGCGACATGGGCGCCGAGGTGACGATCGTCGAGATGCTGGACCGCATCCTGCCGGTCGAGGACGAGGAGGTCTCCGCCTTCATGCACAAGGCGCTGACCAAGCAGGGGATGAAGATCCATGTCTCGTCGGGCGTCGAGAAGCTTGAAGCTGGGCCCGACGGGGTCAAGGCGACCCTGAAGGGCGGCGATGTCCAGCAGTTCAGCCACGCCATCGTCGCCATCGGCATCGTCCCCAACACCGAGGCTATCGGCCTCGAGGGCCTGGGCGTGAAGACGGACCGCGGCCACATCGTCACCGACGGCTACGGCCGCACCAATGTCGAGGGCATCTACGCGATCGGCGACGTCACCGGACCACCCTGGCTGGCGCACAAGGCGAGCCACGAAGGCATCGTCTGCGTCGAAGCGATCGCCGGCAGGACGCCGCACCCGTTCGAGACCTGGAACATCCCCGGCTGCACCTATTCGCGGCCGCAGGTGGCGAGCGTCGGCCTCACCGAGGCCAAGGCGAAGGAGGGCGGCCGCCAGGTCAAGGTCGGCAAGTTCCCGTTCATCGGCAACGGCAAGGCGATCGCGCTGGGCGAGGCCGAAGGCTTCGTGAAGACCGTGTTCGACGCGAAGACCGGCGAGCTGCTCGGCGCCCACATGGTGGGAGCCGAGGTCACGGAGCTCATCCAGGGCTATGCGGTGGCGCGCCAGCTCGAGACGACCGAGGAAGACCTGATGCACACGGTCTTCCCGCACCCGACCCTGTCCGAGATGATGCACGAAAGCGTCCTCGACGCCTACGGCCGGGCGATCCATTATTGAGGGGAGCGGATGCCGGCGGCGCTCACTACGGCCGCGCGAGCCGGTCCGCCTCGTCCTTTTCAGGATGCCGGCATGAAGCGGGGACGACCGAAGGGACATTCACCGATCCACGGGCGTCTGTGATCGCCAGATGAGGGCGGTGGATCGGTGACTGTCCCTACACTTCGTGACGCTAGCGCCGGGCCCGGCCGCGCAGGCGGGTGACCGTGGTGGCGTGGCTGAGGTGCTCGACGTCGGTCTTGAGGTGGAGGAGGCGGACGCCGCGCTCCGCCAGCGCGCGGTCGAGCGCGGGGGCGAAGGCGTCGGTCGTCGCCACCGTCTCCGCCCAGGCGCCGTAGGCGCGGGCGAGGGCCGCGAAGTCCGGGTTGGTGAGGTCCGTCCCGGAGACGCGGGCAGGATAGTCCCGCTCCTGGTGCATGCGGATGGTGCCGTAGCTGCCATTGTCGATGACGAGGACGAGCATGTCCGCGCCGTGGCGGACGGCGGTGGCGAGCTCCTGGCCGTTCATCAGGAAGTCCCCGTCGCCCGCCGGCGAGAGAACGAAACGGCCTGGGTGGCGCAGGTTCGCGGCGACCGCGGCGGGGACGCCGTAGCCCATCGAGCCGTTGGTCGGCGCGAGCTGGGTCGGATAGCCGCCGTAGCGCCAGTAGCGGTGGAACCAGCCGGAGAAATTGCCGGCGCCGTTGCAGACGATCGCGTCGGGCGGGAGCCGGTCGCGCAGCGCCTTGACGCACAGGCCGAGGTCGAGGGCGGCGCCGCTCGGCTGCGGGTCCGACCAGGCGAGCCATTCCGCATGGGCCTCCGCCCCCGAGGAGAAGGAGAGGATCTCGTCCTCCCACGTCGACAGCAGCTCGGCGAACTCGCGCATGTCGGCGCAGATGGGGAGGCAGGTCCGGTAGACGCGGTTCAGCTCGTTGGGATCGGGATGGACGTGGACGAGGGTCTGGTCGGGATGGTCGGGCGCGATCAGCGTGTAGCCGTCGGTCGTCGCCTCGCCGAGGCGGGGCCCGACCACGAGCAGCAGGTCGGCGTCGCGGATGCGCTGGACGAGCTTCGGGTTCGGCCCGTAGCCGAGGTTGCCGGCATAGACCGGGCTCATGCTCGGGATCGCGTCCTGGCGGCGGAAGGCGCAGGCGACCGGCAGGCCGACCCGCTCGGCGAATTCGGCGAAATGGTGCGCCGCGCCCGCGTCCCAGCCGGCGCCGCCGACGATCGCCACCGGCGCGCAGGCGTCCTTGATGAGGTCGACGAGGGTGGCGACGGCCATCGGGTCGGGCGTCTGCACCGGCGGCGCGACGCGCGGCCGGTCCGCCGCCTCGACCGCGTCGCGCAGCATGTCCTCGGGGAGCGCGAGCACCACCGGCCCGGGCCTTCCCGCCATCGCCGTCGCATAGGCGCGGGCGACATATTCGGGAATCCGCGCCGCCTCGTCGATCCGCGCCGCCCATTTGGCGAGTGGCCGGAACATCGCGGCGAAGTCGATCTCCTGGAACGCCTCGCGGTCGCGGTCGCCACGGGCGACGTCGCCGATGAAGAGGATCATCGGCGTCGAATCCTGAAAGGCGGTGTGGACGCCGATCGCAGCATTGGTCGCGCCGGGGCCGCGGGTGACGAAGGCGATGCCGGGCCGGCCGGTCACCTTGCCGTCGGCCTCCGCCATATAGGCCGCGCCGCCTTCCTGCCGGCAGACGACGAGGTCGATCGCCGGCGTGTCGTGGAGCGCGTCGAGCACGGCGAGGAAGCTTTCGCCGGGCACGGTGAAGATCCGGTCGCAACCCTGCGCGACGAGATTGTCGACGAGGATGCGGCCGCCGCTGCGCAGGTTCGCTGTCATCGCGCGAGCGCTAGCCGGGGCGGGGAGAGAAGGGAAGGACTCGCCGGTGGAGCGCTTGACCTTACGTTCGCGTAAAGTAGGAAGGGCGGCGCATCCCAGCGGGAGGACGAGACGTGACGAAGAGCGAGATGGCCGCGGCGTTGAACGAGAAGCAGGCGTGGCTGCCCGGCAAAAGGGTGAAGATCGATTTCGGCGACCAGGGCGTGGTGATGCTCGACGGCGCCGCCGGCCGCGCCAGCGAGGAGGACGGCGCCGCCGACACCACCATCAAGATTGCGTGGAGCGACTGGGAAGCGCTCGCTTCCGGCCAGCTCGACGGCATGACCGCGTTCATGCAGGGCAAGCTGCGCGTCGAGGGCGACATGTCGAACGCAATGCAGCTCCAGGGCGTATTCGCCAAGCTGCGGGGGTGAGAGGGGACACGTACCTTTTCGCGCGCAAAAAGGTACGTGTCCCCATAGGGAGTTGAAACCTGATTCAAGTTGACCCCGTCCTCCTCGCCCGCTTATCGGCGGCGGCGCAAGACGGGAGCGGTCGATGAAGAAAATCTATCCCGATGCCGGCGCGGCGCTCGACGGGCTGCTCGCCGACGGCATGACGATCTGCGCGGGGGGCTTCGGCCTGTGCGGCATCCCCGAGCGGCTGATCGACGCGATCCGCGACTCCGGCGTCACGGGGCTGACCGTCGTCTCCAACAATGCCGGCATCGACAATGAGGGGCTCGGCAAGCTGCTACGCACCCGCCAGATCAGGAAGATGATCTCCTCCTATGTCGGCGAGAACAAGGAGTTCGAGCGGCAATATCTCGCCGGCGAGCTCGAGGTCGAATTCTGTCCCCAGGGGACGCTCGCCGAGCGCTGCCGGGCCGGCGGCGCCGGCATCCCCGGCTTCTACACCAAGACCGGCGTGGGCACCCAGGTCGCCGAGGGCAAGGAGCATAAGGCGTTCGACGGCGAGACCTATATCCTCGAGCGCGGCATCCGCGCCGACCTGTCGATCGTCAAGGGGTGGAAGGCGGACGAGAGCGGCAACCTCGTGTTCCGCAAGACCGCCCGCAACTTCAACCAGCCGATGGCGACGGCGGGGCGGATCTGCGTCGCCGAGGTCCAGGAGATCGTGCCGGTCGGCAGCCTCGACCCGGACTGCATCCACCTGCCCTCGATCTACGTGAAGCGGATGGTGCTCGGCGCCCCCTACGACAAGAAGATCGAGTTCCGCACGACCCGGCAGAGGGAGGCGGCTTGATGCCTTGGGACCGCAATCAGATGGCCGCGCGGGCGGCGCAGGAGCTGCGCGACGGCTATTACGTCAATCTGGGCATCGGCATCCCGACCCTGGTGGCCAACAACATCCCCGCGGGGATGGAGGTGACGCTCCAGTCGGAGAACGGGATGCTGGGGATCGGCCCCTTCCCCTATGAGGACGAGGTCGATCCCGACCTCATCAACGCCGGCAAGCAGACGATCAGCGAGTTGCCCTCGTCGAGCTATTTCGGCTCCGAGCAGAGCTTCGCGATGATCCGCGGCGGCCATATCGACCTCACCGTGCTCGGCGCCATGGAGGTGTCCGAGAAGGGCGACATCGCCAACTGGATGATCCCGGGGAAGATGGTCAAGGGCATGGGCGGGGCGATGGACCTCGTCGCCGGCGTCAAGAAGATCATCGTCGTGATGGAGCACAATTCGAAGGGCGGCGACCCCAAGTTCATCCCGGAATGCACCTTGCCGCTCACCGGCAAGAACGTCGTCGACATGATCATCACCGACCTGGCGGTGTTCCACCGCCCCGACCATGCGAGCCCGTTCCGCCTGATCGAGCTGGCCCCCGGCGTCGGCGCCGAGGACGTGCGCGCGAAGACGACGGCGCATTATGAAGGGTGACGAGGGGAAGTAGGCCGATGCGCCTGCTGCTGACCGGCTCCAGCGGCTGGCTCGGCCGGTTCCTGGCGCCGCGGCTGCGGGCGGTAGGATGGGAGGTCGTCGGGCTCGACGTCGCGCCGGGCCCCGACACGCAGATCGTCGGGTCTGTCGCCGATCGCGCCCTCGTCGACCGGGCCTTCGCCGCGCATGCGCCGGAGGCGGTCGTCCATGCCGGCGCGCTGCACAAGCCGGACATCGCCCGCTACCCGGCGCAGGCGTTCATCGACGTCAACGTCTCGGGGACGCAGAACCTGCTCGAAGCGGCCGTCGCCGCGGGCGCGACGCGCTTCGTCTTAACGTCGACGACCTCGCTGATGATCTCCGACGCGATCCGCCGCGGCGCCGGCGGCCGCGCCGCCTGGCTCGACGAGAGCTTCGGCCCGCTCGCGCCGCGCAACATCTACGGCGCGACCAAGCTCGCCGCCGAGCAGCTGTGCCGGCTCGCCCATGCCGAGCATGGCCTGCCGGTGGTCGTCCTGCGCACCGGCCGCTTCTTTCCCGAGGAGGACGACACGCCGGACGGCCTCTCCGGCCCCAACCGCAAGGCGAACGAGTTCCTCAACCGCCGCCTCACCGTCGAGGATGCCGCCGAGGCGCACGTGCTCGCGCTGGCGAAGGCGCCGGAGCTCGGCTTCGACACCTTCCTCGTCTCCGCGCCGCCGCCCTTCGCGCCGGACGAGGCGGAGGCGCTCGCGCGCGATGCCGCTGCCGTCGTGGCGCGCCACTTTCCCGAGGCGCCGCAGCTCTACGCCCGCGCCGGCTGGCGCCTGCCCGGGGCGATCGACCGCGTCTACGACCCGGCGCGGGCCGCGGCGCGGCTCGGCTTTCGCTGCCGCACCGATTTCGCCGCCGTGCTGCGGGCGCTCGCGAGCGGGGCGGCATTGCCCTTCGTCCACGACCCCCTTTATGTGTCGCCCAAGGAGCCGGCGGCGCGCTGACCGGCCGGGGCAAGGGGGGCGTCATGACGCGATGGCTCAAGCTGAAGATCGCACTGGCGGCGCTCGCCGCCGCGCCCGCGGCGACGGCGGCCGCGCCGCCCGCGGACATGGCGCTGTGGCGGCTCGACTGTGGCAGCGTCCTGGTGACCGACCTCGACGTCTTTTCCGACAGCTTCGCCTATGTCGGGCAGAAGAAGACGCTGACGGACAGCTGTTACCTGATCCGCCACGGCGGCCAGTATCTGCTCTGGGACACCGGTTTCCCCGTCGAGCTCGCGGGGCGCAGCGAGGTCGACGGTCCGTTCACCGCGAGCCTCGGCGCCACCCTCGCCGCGCAGCTGGCGCGCATCGGCGTCCGACCGGAGCAGGTGACCTATGTCGGCGTCAGCCACCGCCATGACGACCATACCGGGCAGCTGCCGGCCTTCCCGAAAGCGATTCTGCTGATCGGCGCGGGCGACTTCGAGACGCTGAAGCAGCGCAAGTCCGACCGCATCGCTCCGTGGGCGAGCGGCGGCGGCAAGGTCGAGCCGGTGACGGGCGACCGCGACGTGTTCGGCGACGGCAGCGTGGTCATGCTCGACATGCCGGGCCACACCGAAGCGCACCACAGCCTGCTCGTCCGGCTGCCGCAGACGGGGCCGGTGCTGCTCTCGGGCGACCTCTACCACTTCACCGAGAACCGGCAGAGCGGCGGCGTCCCCTCCTTCAACACCAACCGTGGCCAGACGATGGCGTCGATGGCGCGGTTCGAGGCGATCGCGCGCAACCTTCGCGCGAAGGTGGTCATCCAGCACGAGCCGGCCGACGTCGCCAAGCTGCCCGCCTTTCCCGCCGCGGCGCGGTGAACGATCCGGCGAGGGTTCGCCGCGAGGGACGGGTTGGACACGGGCCGGGCGAGGAAATCTTCCCGGCGGCGTGACGGCCGTCACGCGAAATGTCATACAAGTTCCGGCACGGACGACGTGAAGTACGGCTAAGTCGTGCAATACCATGTCGTTCTGTCGCCGGCCCGCGTGGCGGCGACAGGAGAGGAGGCGCGGATGACCGGCAACGGTGCGGCAGGAGCGGACGGCGACCCGGCGGGCACGGGCAAGATGAAGGTCAGTGACATCCAGCCCGGAGCCAAGGATCCGGCCGGGGATATCGTCATCTCCATCTTCTCCTTCAGTCCGCCGCATTATGCGATCTACCGCACCTGCACCCGCTTGAAGGTTCAGTTCGCGGACGATGCCGATGAAGCGGCGCGTCAGGGCAAGATCTTGAGTTCGCTCGCCCCGATCCGGGGCCAGATAAACGGCCTCATCGACGGCTGGCACAGCGAAGGGCTGCAGGATCTGGCCGCCATGCTGCAGTCGGCCCGTCCCCAAGCCCGAGCCGGCCAGGGCGTGGTGGGTGGAGGCGGAGCCGACGCAGGCGGAGCGGGTGGAGGCGCAGCCGGCGCAGGCGGAGTGGGTGCGGGCGGAGCGGGTGCGGGCGGAGCGGGTGCAGCGGGCACGGCGACCGCGAAGCGCTTTCGCGACCGATTCCTCCATTGGGTGGCCGACCGTGCGGGCAACCTGAAACGCGCGTGTCGCTACGACCGTCGGGTTGCCGACGCACTGGTGACGGTCCTCGAGGATGCGACGTCGATCGAGATCGCCCAGACGCTCCTCAACCAGGTCAAGAACGACATCATCGCGGAGCGCACCTCGATCGCGCGCGCACAATATGTCCGCTGGGCGATCCTGCTGTTGCTCGGGGAAATCCTCGTCGCATGGGCGCTCGCGTCCGGCTGGGTTGCCCGCTTCCACGCCTTCCAGGCGCCGGTCCTGCCGGCCTGGACGGCCCTCTCGGGCGGCGCCTTCGGGGCGCTCTTCTCCATCGCCGTCGGCATCAAGAGCCGCGACATCTCGATCGACCTCCAGAAGATCGAGAATCGCGTCGACGTGGTGCTGCGCATGCTGATCGGCGGCATCGCGGGCGGCGTCCTGTTCGCGCTGCTGGCCTCGGAGCTGGTTCAGGTGAAGCTCGTCCCGCTGTCGCGCCTGCGCTTCGGCGATCCGGACTATAGCGACATCACCGTGTTTCTGGTCGGGTTCGTCGCCGGATTCTTCGAACGGCTCGTCCCGCAGCTCCTCGACAAGACGAATTTCGGGACGGCCGAGCCCGCCGGGCAGGACACCCCCGTCAAGCAAGTGGTGAACACAGGCGGCAACGGCAACGGCGACGACAACGGCAACGGCAATGGCAACGGCAAGGGCAACGGCGGCGCGGGCGACCAGGGCGGGGGCGGCGGCGGCGGAGGGGATAACGGTACGATCGCCGGGGACGAGGAGGGCGACCTCTGCGCGCTTGCCGGGAAAGTCACCGATGCGGAAGCGACGGCCGATGCCGCGCTGCCGCCGGCGCGCGGCGGCGTGGAGGCCCCGCCCACCAAAGACGCCGGGGCCGATGACGGGCCGGAGCGGGCCGGCGAGTCCGCGCCCGCGGAGCCGGCTCCTGAACCCGACGCGGTGAAGGGGGACGATTCCGGCGGCTCGGGCGTCGGGCCGGGCGCGGAAGCGACGGACCCCGCCGCGCCTCGCGAGGAGCCTTGACCCACCGAGCTGACGGGAGGAATCGGTAATGGCCTACAGTCTGACGTGGCTTCCGGACGTGCTCGAGCAAGCCGGACTCAAGGTTGCGGAGGTGCCCGGCTGGAAAGATCGCGGCGTGCGGGACATGGGGGCGGTGCGCGGCGTCATCTGCCACCACACGGCGGGGCCGAAGCGCGGCAACATGCCGAGCCTGGACGTGCTGGTTCACGGCCGTCCCGATCTGCACGGCCCGCTTTGCCAGCTCGGCCTCGGACGCGACGGCACCTTCTATGTCGTCGCGGCGGGTTGCGCGCAGCATGCCGGGCCCGGCGCATGGAAGGGCGTGACGACGGGCAACAGCAGCTTCATCGGCATCGAAGCCGAAAATGCCGGCACCGCCGACGATCCCTGGCCGCCGGAGCAGATGGAGGCGTATCGGCGCGGCGTCGCGGCGATCCTCGCCAAGATCGGCGCCGGGGCGGAGATGTGCTGCGGCCACAAGGAATATGCGCTGCCCAAAGGCCGCAAGGACGATCCGAGCTTCGGCATGGACGACTTTCGCGCGGGCGTGGCCGCGATCCTCTCCGGTGCGGCAGGACCGAAGCCCCTGATCCCGCACATCGACGAAGGGGGCCGCCGGACCCTGCGCCGGGGGATGAGCGGCGACGACGTCAAGGCGCTGCAGGCGAAGCTGGGAGTCGATGCGGATGGCGCTTTCGGCGGCGCGACCGAGGCCGCCGTGCGAAGCCTGCAGCGCGAGCACGGCCTCGTCCCCGACGGCATCGTCGGACCGAAAAGCTGGGCGGTCCTGGCCGGGAACTGAGCGGCATCGTTGCAGCCTCCGCCGCCGGCGCCTAGGAGCGGCTGCGGGGAGAGACGATGATGCACGAAACCCGCATCCGCGCACACGCGGCATCGCCAGCGAGCCTGGCGTGAAGGCGCTGCTGTCGCACGCGCCGGGCGGACCCGGGACGCTGCGGCTGGAGGAGGTCGCGGATCCGCGGCCCGGCCCCGGCCAGCTCCTCGTCCGGGTGCGCGCCTGCGCGGTCAATTATCCCGACGTGCTGATCATCGAGGACAAGTATCAGTTCAAGCCGCCGCGCCCGTTCGCGCCGGGGGGCGAGATCGCCGGCACGGTCGAGGCGGTCGGGGAGGGGGTCGCCGGCTGGCGCGAGGGCGACCGGCTGATCGCGATGATCGGCCACGGCGGGATGGCGGAGAAGGTGCTCGTCGGTGCGGCGACGGCGCTGCCGCTGCCCGAAGGGCGCAGCTTCGAGGAGGGCTCGGCGCTGATCCTCACGTACGCGACGTCGATCCACGCCTTGCTCGACCGCGGCCGGCTGCAGGCGGGGCAGACCTTGCTCGTGCTCGGCGCGGCCGGCGGCGTCGGCCTCGCTGCCGTCGAGCTGGGCAAGGCTTATGGCGTCCGGGTCGTCGCCGCGGTTTCGTCCGAAGACAAGGCCGGGGTCGCCCGCGCCGCCGGGGCCGACGCCGCATTGGTCTACCCGCGCGGCCCGTTCGACAAGGAGGGAGCGCGGGCGCTGTCGCAGCTGTTCAAGGACGCGGTCGGTCCCGGCGGGGCGGACGTCGTCTACGATCCGGTCGGCGGCGATTATGCGGAAGCGGCGCTGCGCGCGATCGGCTGGGAAGGCCGCTACCTGGTCGTCGGCTTCCCGGCCGGCATCCCGCGCCTCCCGCTCAACCTGACCCTGCTCAAGAGCTGCGACGTGTGTGGCGTCTTCTGGGGCGCCTTCGCCGCCCGCGACCCGGCCGCCAATGCGGCGCACATCGCGACCCTGTTCCGCCTCTGGGACGAAGGCAGGATCGCGCCGAAGGTCAGCCGCACCTGGCCGCTCGATAAGGGCGCCGAGGCGATCGCCTGGATGGCCGCGCGCAAGGCTGTCGGCAAGCTGGTGGTGACGGTCTAACTCCTCCCCCGAATGGGGAGGAGCGAGGTTATTCGGCCGCCACCGGCTCCCCAGCAAGCTCCGCCTCGGCCGGGCGGCGGCGGAACGGCATCCTCCGCCCGTAGGCGAGGCTCTTCCAGATCCACTCCATCGGCCCGGTCTCGTAGCGGCGCATCCACAGGTTCGTCGCCAGCATTTCGCCGAGGATGATGAGCGCGGCGGCGACCATCATGCCGCCGAAGCCCCAGCGGCCGTGGAGGCCGAGGCCGAAGCCGGGGAACAGCACCCACATGGTGAGGAACGAGGTGAACAGGTAGGTGGTGAGCGGCATCCGCCCCGCCGCCTGGAACGGGGCGAGGAGGAGCCGCCCGGCGCCGCTCAGCAGCGCCAGCTGGATCAGGCCGACATGGCCGAGGGTGATCGCGATCCTCGCGACGTCGTCGGTCATCCAGCGCAGCTTCGGCTCGGGCGTGAAGGCGAAGATCTCCTGGAGGCCCGCCACGCGCAGCGCGCCGCCGAGCGCATAGCCGGCGACGAGCATCAGCGCGTACGTCCGCCGCCGCGCCCGCCCCTGGATGATGCCGAGCTGGAACAAAGCCATGCCGAGGATCATCGTTCCCGCGATCTCGAACAGCGTCGGGAAGAAGATCGCCGGCTGGTAGAGGAAGGTCCAGTCGCTCCACGCGCCGAGCGCATAGGCGCCGAACGGCCCGGTCCGCGTCGCGTGGATCTTCGCGGCCTGGCGGCGCTTCTCGGCGTTGCGCTCGATCGGGATCGTGCCTTTCACCGCCTTGTCCCAGTCGGCGGCCTTCGCCTTCACCTCCGGATCGACGGCGCGGTGGGCGGCGGTCGCCGCCGTCACTTCCGCGGCCGCGGCCTTGGCTGCGTTGCGCTCGGCATAGTCGCTCGCGCCCCAGCCGACCGGCACGAGCAGCAGCAGGGCGGCGAGGACGAGCTTGGCGCGCACGCTCCACAGCCGGAACTGGAACAGCATCAAGGCCGTCATGCCGTAGGGCAGCAGGATGTCGCCGCCCCAGAACAGCACCATCGCGTTGAACAGGCCGAGCACCATCAGCAGCAGGTTGCGGCGATAGTGCAGGTCGGCGACGGCGACCGGCCCGTCCGGCGCCATCGCGCGGCGCGCCATGATCATGATGCCGGCGCCGAACAGCAATTCGAGCAGGCCGCGCTGCGTCCCCGAGAGCAGGATCATGAACGCGAAGCCCTGCCGGTCGAACGGAGCCCAGCTGACCAGCCGCGGGTCGTGGATCGTCGGCCCGTAATGCGCCATCCACGGGATGTTCATGAACAGGATGAACAGGATGGCGACCCCGCGCAGCACGTCGAGCGAGGCGATGCGCTCGCTGCGGCCGATGCGCTCGATCGGAAAGGTATTCGCGTCCGTCATTGCCCAACCCCCGTTCGCAATGGCCGAGTCGCGAGCCTGCCGGGCGGGCGCGGCAAAAGCAATGCGGCTGGACGCGGGCGGCGGCCGTCTCTATCTCGCCGGTCGACGAGGAGCCGCCTGCATGACCACGTTCGACGACCGGGAAAAGGGTTTCGAGGCGAAGTTCGCCCATGACGAGGAGATGCAGTTCCGCATCCTCGCCCGGCGCAACCGGCTGCTCGGCGCCTGGGCGGCGAAGCTGATGGGGCTGAGCGAGGCCGAGGCCGACGCTTATGCCAAGGACGTGATCCGCGCCGAGTTCGAGGAAGCCGGCGACGAGGACGTGGTGCGCAAGCTGCTCGGCGACCTCACATCGGCGGGCGTCGAGTGCGACGAGACCCGGATCCGCGAGGCGCTCGCCCACAAGACGGTGGAAGCGCGCCGCCAACTGATCGAGGCGAAGGGCTGAGCCGGTGGCGATGGCGGCCGACGAGATCGAGGCGCTGATCGTCGCCGCCATCCCCGACGCGCGGGTCGAGATCACCGACCTCGCCGGCGACGGCGACCATTATGCCGCGCGCGTCGTCGCCGCGAGCTTCCGCGGCCTGCCGCGCGTCCGCCAGCACCAGCGCGTCTACGCGGCGCTCGGCGCGCGGATGGGCGGCGCGCTCCACGCCTTGCAGCTGACCACCGCCACCCCAGATTAGGGACAGTCACTGGTGACCGTCACTGGTGACTGTCACTCAGGACGGTTCGACGAGGAAAGAGACGATGACCGACGCCACCACCCGCATCGACGAGATCGTCCGCGCCAACGACGTCGTCCTGTTCATGAAGGGCACCGCGCTCTTTCCCCAATGCGGCTTCTCCAGCCGGGCGGTGGCGATCCTCGACCATCTCGGCGTGTCGTTCGAGACGGTCGACGTTCTCCAGGACCCGGAGGTCCGTCAGGGGATCAAGGCTTATTCAGACTGGCCGACCATCCCCCAGCTCTACGTCAAGGGCGAGTTCGTCGGCGGCTCCGACATCATGATGGAGATGTACGAAGCCGGCGAGCTGCAGCAGCTCCTCGCCGACAAACAGGTCGCCAGGACCGGCTGACGGTCATCCCGGAGCCGCCGCGGCGGGTTCCGGTTCGGGCGGCCGCATCCCCCTTTCCGCAAGCCATGACCGCCCGTGATCGCCGTCACGGGTGAGCTGCCGGGCGAAATGATCTAAGATCGTCCGCAGCGTCGTTTGCGCCGAGTCGCCACTGGGGGGTGTGACATGGCCCGGAGAATATTCGCCCTTTCGCTCTTCTTCCTTGCCGCGGCCTGCACGCACGCGCTGCCGCCGCTCGCCGCGGGGTGCGAGCTCAAGGCCTATCCGCTTCCCGTCGATCCGCATTGGAACAGCGCCTCCGACAGCGTATCGGACAGCGCCGACACCTCCGGCCGCGAGGATTGCGCCGGCACGGGCGCCCGGACGCCGCTCCAGGCCGCGATCTGCCGCGTCGCGGCCGCGAGCCGGGGCGGCGGCGACGAGGCCGCTCGGCCGCGGGCGCTGCTCCTCAGCGGCGGCAGCCAGCACGGCGCGTTCGGCGCGGGCTTCTTCCAGGTCGAGCCGGTCCCCAGCTACAACATCGTCAGCGGCGTCAGCACCGGCGCGCTCCAGAGCACCTTCCTGTTTCTCGCCAACCGCCAGGTCCGCAACGATCGCGTCTACCCCGCTTACGTTACCGACCGGCGTCCGCCGGCCCAGCACACCAATGTCGGCGATCTGGAGCTCGCCTACTCGATCGCGCGCGAGAAGGACCTGATGACGGTCCGGTCCGGGGGCATTCCAGCCGCCGTCGTGCACGGCGCGCTCGCGCGGTTCGACGGGCTGCGCGGCGTGATCAAGGACCTGATCTCACCCGGGACGCTCGAGGACATCGCCGACGAGGGAAAGACGCGCCTGCTGGTGGTCGGGGTCACCAACGTGGACGACGGCGCCGGCTATGCGCTGGATCTCACCGAGCTCGCGTCGCGCATGCCGCGCAACCCGACGCCGGAACAGGCGGCGCCGTTCCAGAACTGCTTCGCCGAGGCGCTGATCGCTTCCTCCTCGGTGCCGCTCGCGGTGCCGCCGGTGATGCTGCGCATTCGCACCGACGAGGCGAGGCCCGCCGAGCCGCACCTCTTCATCGACGGCGGCGCCCGCTACAGCGTGATCTTCGAGCAGCTCCGCCGCCAGGCGCCGGGCGACCATTGGGACGTCGACGCCCTCGTCAACGGCGGGTTCTTCATTCCGGCGTGGACCAAGGCCGGGCAGCCCTGGTCGCTGCCGAGCGTGGGGATGCGCTCGCTCGACGTCCTCGAAAACCAGGTCTCGCGCTTCTCCGTCTACGACGTATTCCGGCGCGACAATCCCGGCCGCACCCGGCTCGCCTATATCGGGCCCGGCGCGCCGGCCTTCCGGTTCACGATCGATGGGGTGGAGCAGACCTGCTCCGACTGGTCCCGGGCGGACGAGCGCGACTACAAGGTCACCGAATTCCACCCGCGCTACATGCGCTGCCTGATCGCCTACGGACGCTCCCGGGTGGGGGCGAACCGCTGGGACCGGGTCGAGCCGCCGGGCAGCTGATCCGCGGCCGCCCCAAAAAAAGAAGCGGCCCGCGAAGGCCGCTTCTCTTGCTTTGGGGGGTAGGCGGCGCGACCAGAAAGCAGCCGGCCCACCCCCTTGAAAGCGTGTGGACGCGGATAAGGATACATCCCCCGTGCCAAGGCCCGCCATTGGCGGATTTCCGCGGCTCGCGATGGTTTAGGGAAGTTAACGTTTCGCGCCTTGTGTAAAGCGCGCCGACAGGCGTCCCGAAATGCGCCCCTCCCTGGACGGGAGGGGAGCTTGAGCGCTCGGCCTCATTCATCGACCGTTCACCCGCTCAATGATTACACCTGTAGTCACAAAGGGAGGATGCGGCCATGGAGCGAATCGCCGAGGGCGAATACGCCGTCATGGAAGTGCTGTGGGACGAGGCGCCGCTGACCGCCGCCGAGGTGGCCGAGCGCGTGCCCGCCGAGCGGGGCTGGAGCCTTCCCACGGTCAAGACGATGCTGTCGCGGCTGCTCGCCAAGGGCATCCTCGCCCACGAGCAGGACGGCCGCCGCTATCTCTACCGCCCCGCCGTCGCCCGCGAGGCCTATGTCGCGGCCGAGTCCGGCCGGCTGCTCGACCGCATGTTCGGCGGGCGCCTGACGCCGCTCGTCGCGCAGCTCGCGGCGAGCGACCGGCTGAGCGCCGACGACATCGCCGAGATCGAGGAAATATTGAAGGGGCTGAAGTCGTGACCGCCTGGCTCGGGCAGACCCTGCTCGCGGTCACTGCCGCGATGCTGCTGGTGCTCGCGCTGCGCGGCCCCGTCGCCCGCGCCTGCGGCGCGGGTTGGGCCTATGCGCTGTGGCTGATCCCGGCCGCGCGGCTCGTCCTGCCGCCGCTGGGCCTCGTCAGCCTCGACCTCACCGATTCTCCCGCCGGAAACTTCATCCCGCCGGCGGGCGGAGTGACCGCGCTCCCGCCGGCCGAGGCCGGGCCAGGGCAGTGGGTGCCGTTCATGCTCGCATCATGGGCCGGGGGCGCGGTCATCTTCCTGATCCTGCAGTGGCTCGGCTACCGCGCCTTCCTGCGCCGGCTCGGCGAGGACGCGCGCCCGGCGCGGCCGCCTTTCTACGACGGCGTCGCCACCTTCGTCAGCCGCGCCGTGGAAGGGCCGGTCGCGCTCGGGCTGCTGCGCCGGCTGATCGTCGTCCCCGGCGATTTCAGCCGCCGCTACAGCCCCGGCGAGCGGCGCCTCGCCATGGCGCACGAGCGCACCCACCACCGCCACGGCGACCTGTGGTGGAACGCGATCGCCTTGCTGGTGCTCGCCGCCAACTGGTTCAACCCGATCGCCTGGCTCGCCTTCCGCGCCTTCCGCGCCGACCAGGAGCTCGCCTGCGATGCCGCGGTCGCCGCCCGCGCCAGCGCCGACGAGCGCTGCGACTATGCGCGGGCGCTGGTCAAGGCCGCGACCTCCGCGGGGCCCGCCCCGGCGTGCTCGATGAGCGACGGCGGCGACCTCAAGCGGCGCCTCAGGATGATCGCCCGCCACCGTGTCAGCCGGCTGCGCCGCGCCGGCGGGCTGGCGGCGGTCGGCCTGCTCGCCCTCGCCGGCTTCGCGGTCGGCGCCGGCCGCCCGCCGGCCCTGGCGCCCGCGC
>JAFAZW010000045.1 GCA_019239415.1 Alphaproteobacteria bacterium | reverse complement strand
CGGCGCGGATATATTCGTTCATCTGCGCCACGCTCATCTGCGCGGCGAGCAGCTTCGCCCGCTTGGGCGTGTCGACGCCGTAGAAGCATGAGTGGCGGGTCGGCGGGGAGGCGATCCGCATGTGCACCTCGCGCGCGCCGGCCTCGCGCAGCATCTGCACGATCTTCAGGCTCGTCGTCCCGCGGACGATCGAATCGTCGATGAGCACCAGGCGCTTGCCCTGGATGAGCGCCGAATTGGCGTTGTGCTTCAGCTTGACGCCGAGGTGACGGACCTGGTCGCTCGGCTGGATGAAGGTGCGGCCGACATAATGGGAGCGGATGATGCCCAATTCGAACGGAATGCCGCTCTCCTGCGCATAGCCGATCGCCGCCGGCACGCCCGAATCGGGCACCGGCACGACGAAATCGGCGTCGATCGGATTCTCGCGGGCCAGCTCGGCGCCGATCGCCTTGCGGACCGAATAGACCGACGCGCCGTCGAGCACGCTGTCGGGCCGCGAGAAATAGATATGCTCGAAGATGCAGGGCCGCGGCCGCACCGGCGCGAAGGGCCGGTGGGAACTCAGCCCGCGCTCGGAGACGATCACCATCTCGCCCGGCTCGACCGAGCGGATGAAGGTCGCGCCGACGACGTCGAGCGCCACGGTCTCGGACGCGAAGATGTAGGCGTCGCCGAGCCGGCCCATGACGAGGGGGCGGATGCCGAGCGGGTCGCGGCAGGCGATCATGCCCTCGCTCGTCAGGCAGATCAGCGAATAGGCGCCTTCGATCTGCTTCAGCGCGTCGATGAAGCGATCGATCAAGGTCCGGTAGGTCGAGGTCGCGAC
Source organism: Alphaproteobacteria bacterium (assembly GCA_019239415.1). GTDB lineage: Bacteria > Pseudomonadota > Alphaproteobacteria > Sphingomonadales > Sphingomonadaceae > Allosphingosinicella. The sequence continues at coordinate 5,913 of JAFAZW010000045.1, read as the reverse complement.
GAGGTGGATGATGACTTCGGTGTCGGAGGTCGACTGGAAGATCGAGCCGCGCCGGTTGAGCTCGCGACGCAGCCGCAGCGCGTTGGAGATGTTGCCGTTGTGCGCGACGGCGAAGCCGCCCGAGGACAATTCCGCGAACAGCGGCTGGACGTTGCGCAGCGCCGTCTCGCCGGTCGTCGAATACCGGACATGGCCGATCGCCGCCTGGCCGGCGAGGCGGCGGATGACGTCGTCGCGGTCGAAATTGCCGGCGACGTGGCCCATCGCGCGGTGGGCATGGAAGGTGCGGCCGTCCCAGCTGGTGATGCCCGCCGCTTCCTGGCCGCGATGCTGGAGGGCGTGGAGGCCGAGCGCGACGACGGCGGCCGCGGTGTCGGCGCCCCAGATGCCGAACACGCCGCATTCCTCGCGCAGCTTGTCATCGTCGAAAGGATGGGTGGTCAGCATAGCGCCCCGCGCGTCCCGGAATTCCGATGGCCCCGCACGGACATATAGGAAGCGTCGCGCCGCTTGTCGCCCCGGCGCCGCCGATTTGGTGCGGGGAATCGAACGTCTCGCCCCACCGCCGCGCTTGCCTCGCGGCGGCACGGCTGGCAGCCTCGCGCGGCCTATGAAGAAGTCGCTCGTCATCCTCGCTCTGGTCGCCGGCTGTGGCGCCTCCGATCGCGGCGCCGACCATCAAGCCCGATCGGGGGCAGGGCAGGGGAAGGCCGCCGGAGCCGCCGCGTCGGCCATGCCGGCGCCGGTCGACCCGGGCGGTCTCGCCGGCCTCTGGGAAGGCGGGGCGGCGGCCCGCCCGAACCAGCTCTGCATCGTCCCCAAGGGCGATTCGGTGCAGTTCGGCGTCACGATCTGGGGGGCCGGGCAGGCGAGCTGCTCCGGCGCCGGCCTCGCCCGCCGCGACGGCGACCGGCTGACGCTCACCATGACCGGCGACTCGGCCTGCGTCATCGACGCTCGCGTCGACGGCGGCCGCATCGTCCTTCCTGCGGACCTGCCCCAGGGCTGCGCTTATTATTGCGCGGCGCAGGCGCGCTTCGCCGGCGCGGCCTTCTCCAGGAAGGCGGCCGGCGCCGCCGCCGCCGCGGGCGCGAGCGACCTCGCCGGCGATCCGCTCTGCGGCTGAGGGGCGGCTTGACGTTGACGTGAACGTAAAGTAGCGCGGCGCCCATGCCCGAGGCCGCGCTCCACGCCGATTTCCCGCCGCCCGAGACCGGCGTCCGCACCTACACGATCACCGACCTTTGCGAGGAGTTCCAGGTCACGCCGCGCGCCTTGCGCTTTTACGAGGACGAGGGTCTGATCGCGCCGGAGCGGCAGGGTCTCGCCCGCATCTATTCGTGGCGCGACCGCGCCCGGCTCGCCTGGATCCTGCGCGGCAAGCGCGTCGGCTTCTCCCTCGCGGAGATCCGGGAGATGATCGACCTCTACGACCTCGACGACAATCGCGCGTCGCAGCGCCGCGTCACGCTCGAGAAGTGCCGCGCCCGGATCGAGCTCTTGAGGAAGCAGCGCATCGACATCGACGCCACGATCGCCGAGCTCCAGAACTTCATCGACCTCGTCGAAAGCGCCGCGCCCTCCGACCGATAAGGGGATCGTCCATGCCCAGTTACACCGCCCCCGTCCGCGAGACGCGGTTCATCCTCGACCAGGTGCTCGGCCTCGAGCGCTATTCCAACCTGCCCGGGTTCGAGAACGCCACGCCCGACCTGGTCGAGGCGATCCTCGAGGAGGGTGGCCGCTTCGCTTCCGAGGTGCTGGCGCCGCTCAATCGCGTCGGGGACGAGCATGGCTGCACACGCCACGACGACGGCTCCGTCTCGACTCCGCCGGGATTCAAGCAGGCCTGGGACCAGTTCGTCGCCGGCGGCTGGACGACGCTGTCGGCCCCCGAGGAATTCGGCGGACAGGGGCTGCCGCAGGTCGTCGCGACGGCGATCAGCGAGTATCTCTTGAGCGCCAACCAGGCGTTCGAAATGTATCACGGCCTTACCGCCGGTGCGATCGCCTCGATCCTCGTCAAGGGGACGGAGGAGCAGAAGCGCACCTATGTGCCGAACATGGTCTCCGGCCGCTGGACCGGGACGATGAACTTGACCGAGCCGCATTGCGGGACCGACCTTGGCCTGTTGAAGACGCGCGCCGCGCCGCAGGCGGACGGCTCCTACAAGATCACCGGCACGAAGATCTTCATCTCCTCAGGCGAGCACGATTTGTCGGAGAACATCGTCCACCTCGTCCTCGCCAAGATCGCCGGCGCGCCCGACAATGTGAAGGGCATCTCGCTGTTCATCGTGCCCAAGTTCCTCGTCAACGCGGACGGGTCGCTCGGCGCCCGCAACGGCGTCGTCTGCGGCTCGATCGAGGAGAAGATGGGCATTCACGGCAACTCGACCTGCCTGCTCAATTACGACGACGCGACCGGCTATCTCGTCGGCGAGGCGGAGAAAGGGCTGGCGGCGATGTTCATCATGATGAACGCGGCGCGCCTCGGCGTCGGCCTGCAGGGCCTGGCGCAGGGCGAGGTCGCCTACCAGAACGCCGTCGCCTACGCCCGCGACCGCCGCCAGGGCCGCGCCCTCGTCCCCGATGCCCGCGATGCCGGCGCCAAGGCGGACCCGATCATCGTCCACCCCGACGTGCGGCGCATGCTGATGGAGATGAAGGCGTTCAACGAGGCGGCGCGCGCGCTCGTCCTGTGGGGCGGCCTGCTCGTCGACGTCTCCCGCCGCGCGCAGACCGAGGAGGAGCGCGAGGCGGCGACCGATCTGCTCGGCCTGCTCACGCCCGTCATCAAGGGTTACCTTACCGACCAGGGCTTCAAGGCGGCGGTCGACGCCCAGCAGGTCTATGGCGGCCACGGCTACATCCGCGAATGGGGCATGGAGCAGTTCGTCCGCGACGCCCGCATCGCCCAGATCTACGAAGGCACCAACGGCATCCAGGCGCTGGACCTGGTCGGGCGCAAGCTGGGCGCCAACGGCGGCCGCGCCGTCCAGGCTTTCTTCAAGCTGCTGGGCGAGGAAACGGCAATTCCTCCCCGGAACGGGGAGGGGGACCAGCCGCAGGCTGGTGGAGGGGGCCCCGACGCGGTCCAGACCGTCGCCACCGCCCTCCAGAAGGCCACTGCCGACCTCCAGACCGCCACCATGTGGCTGATGCAGAACGGCCTCACCAACCCCAACAATGCTGGCGCCGCGGCTTACCCCTACATGACGCTGATGGGTATCGTCAGCCTGGGCCTCATGTGGCTGCGCATCGCCAGGGCGAGCACCGCCGCCCTCGCCGACGGCGCGGACGACAAGGCTTTCCACGACGCCAAGCTCGTCACCGCCCGCTTCTTCGCCAGCCACGTCATGCCGGAAACGGGCGCGCTGAGGCGAAAGATCGAGGCCGGCGCGGAGACGCTGATGGCGCTGCCCGCCGAGGCTTTTTAGCGCCTCACCGGCCGCTCAGACGGCGCGTCGGAGCGGCACGATGTCGGCGCCGCGGACGGGCATCGGCAGTGCTTCGAATGCCGGACGCGCGATAAGATAGCCCTGCACGTAGCGAATTCCGAGCCCGCGAAGCGTCTCCAGCTCGGCTTGTGTCTCCACCCCCTCGGCGATGAGCGTCAGGCCGAGCCCGTTGCACATGCGCACGACCCCCTCAACGATGACCCGTCTCGGCAGGCTGGACTCGATGCCCCGGACGAGTTCCATGTCGAGCTTGATATGGTCGGGCTGGAAGCGGGCGAGGAGGCCGAGACCCGCATGGCCTGCGCCGAAATCGTCCAGCGCCGTGCCGAAGCCCATCGCCCGGTAGGTGGCAACGATGTCGGCGACGTGGGCCGGGTCCGCCATTTCCTCCTGCTCGGTGAACTCGAAGATGAGCCGGTCGGTCGGGAGTCCGGCCGCCGCGGCGGTCTTGAGCGTCAGCTGGATGCAGGCTCTCGGTGAGTAGACGGCATTGGGAAGGAAGTTGATCGACAGCCGCGCGGGCGTCTCGAGGATGCCCGCGCGTACCGCCGTCTCGATCGCCTTCACCCGACATCTTTGGTCGAATGCGTACCGATTTTCCGTCGTTACCCTGGCGAGGACGTCGGCCGCCCCCTCGCCCACTGGCCCGCGCACCAGTGCCTCGAAGGCGAAGGGAGCGCCCGTTTCGAGGTCGACGATCGGCTGGAATGCCATGGCGAAATCGAAATCGAGAGCGGCACCGTCACGGCATCCGGTGCAGGGGCGGGGAAGCGCGGTCACCTTGTCCTCGGGTTCAGCAGCCATATCACCTTGGCAGCAGAAGGCTAAGAAAACGTTCACAATTCCAGTACCGGCAGGGCTCCGGCGGGATGTTCATCGCCGGCTCTTCGACCATCGCACCCGCCAGTTCACGTAGCCCGCGGGAACCTCTAAACACCGTTCGCCGGATGAGGAGCCGCATATGTTCGACCACCTTCCCCTGATCGCGCAAATCGGCATCTTTCTCGCTTCCGCGGCGGTGATCTGGATCGCCGGCGTCAAGCTCTCCGACGCGACCGACATCCTCTCGGTCCGCTTCGGGCTCGGCCAGGCGCTGGGCGGCATGATCCTGCTCGCCATCGCCACCAACCTGCCCGAAGTCGCGATCACCGCGAGCGCGGCCTGGTCGGGCGATCTCGGCGTCGCGGTCGGCAACATCCTCGGCGGGATCGCCATCCAGACGGTGGTGCTGGCGGTGCTCGACCTGTTCGGCATGGGCGCGGAGAAGGTGCCGCTCACCTACCGCGCCGCCAGCCTCACCCTCGTCATCGAGGGCGTGCTGGTCATCGCCGTGCTGATCGTCGCGGTGATGGCGACGCAGCTGCCTCCCTCGCTGATCGTCGCGCGCTTGACGCCGGACACGATTCTCATCGCCTTGTTCTGGGCGGGCGGCATCTGGCTGATCGGCCGGGCGAACCGCGGCCTGCCCTGGCACAATGCGTCGGGCGGCGCGCCCGATACGCAGAAGCAGCCGCGCGGCCATTCGAAGGAGGCGCGCTCGAAGGCCGCGGGCGCGGCCGCCAAGCCCATCCTCATCTTCGCCGTCGGCGCCGTCGCCACTCTGGTCGCGGGCGTCACCATCGAGGAGAGCGGCACCGCGCTGGCCGACAAGATCGGCATGAGCGGCGTCGTCTTCGGCGCCACCATCCTCGCCGCCGCGACCGCGCTGCCGGAAGTCTCGACCGGCCTCGCCTCGACCAAGATGAAGGATTATCAGCTGGCGATCAGCGACATCTTCGGCGGCAACGCCTTCCTGCCGGTGCTCTTCCTGCTGGCCACCCTGATGTCCGGCAAGGCCGTGCTGCCCCACGCCCAGGCGACCGACATCTACCTCGCGGCGCTCGGCATCCTCCTGACCTGCATCTACATTGCCGGCCTCATCTTCCGCCCCGGCAGACGCGTCGCCGGCATGGGCATCGACTCGCTCGCCGTCCTCATCCTCTACGCAGTCGGGATCGGCGGCCTGTTCTTCGTCGCGCAGAAGGCGGGAGGCGGGTAGGGGCATGTTCGCCGTGCGCGACGTAATTACCTCTAATTTCGCGATCGTCGTGGCCGTCCAGGCGATCTGGTTTGCTTGTGTTACAGCTTGGACATCGTCGTGGGCAGCTGCTTGGCGCCATCTGGCCGTGGGTATGGTCGTGGGCCTGCCAACCGGCGTGGCGTTTGACCTCATCATCGGATCGGGAGGGGGGATATTTCGATACGTCGGCGTCACCAGCTCCGCGTCGTTCACGATCATCAACGGCGTATTTTCCTACGGGCTGGCTGCAGCCACCGTCTTGGCGCCTCCTTCGGCTAAACTCCCGAATTACGAAGGCGGTAATCGGCGTGGCGTTCTCGCCTTCTGCTGCTGTGCGATTGGCGTGTTGATCGCCCTCACCGTGGAAAGGTGGCACACTCTTTTGCTCACTTT
>JAFAZW010000001.1 GCA_019239415.1 Alphaproteobacteria bacterium | reverse complement strand
GGAATCCACCTTCTCCTCCTGTTCGAAGAGAAGGAAGGTGGATCCCGGATCGAGTCCGGGATGACGCAAGGGAGGTGCGGCCGTGCCGGCAAGGAGCAGCGCCAAGCCCCCGGCGACGCTCACTTGCCCTCGCAGACATTCTGCTCGCTCGTGCCGAGGAACGGCGCGAACGGGCAGTTGACGTAGCGCAGCCGGGCGGAGACGGCGCCGACCTGGAGCTGGATGCGGTCGGAGCGGCGCGCCGGATCGGCATTGCCCAACGTGCCGAGCCGCACCCCGGCATTGTTGGTGCCGAGGAAGGCGGTCATGTCGTCCTGGTCGATGCCGTCGCCCGAAATGCCGATCGCCCCGACCAGGGTCGCGCCGCGGTAGATCGGCACCGATCCCGGGAAGATCTGCATCCCGTTGGCGAGCCGCGCGCTCCCCGCCGCCGCCGCGCATTGCGCCGGCACGTCGCCGCCGGTGCCGAGGACGAAGCCGACATGCGCCTTCACCTCGGCCTGGACCAAGGCCGTTTGGAGCCCGGTGGAGAAGGGGTTGAACTGGCCGATGCTGCGCGACAGCGGCCCCGGCGGCTGCGCCGCCTCGCCGTCGGGGAAATGGGGGCGGTGGATGTTGCCGATGGCGCGGTCGCTGAACGCCCAATTGGCGGTGAAGAGCGGCTGCGCCGCGGCGTAGAAGGCGCGCACTTCCGGGTCGGCGCTGACCCCGAGCGCCGCCGCGGCCCCAGGGTTGGAGAAGAAGGCGGCGGTGCGCGCCTTCTGCACCGAGACGTCGATGCCGAACATCGGCGCGTCCGGCGCGCGCACCAGGCCGAGCACCGCGCCGTTCGTGTCGACGACCGCCATCGACACCTGCGCGCGGCTGTCGAGCGGATGGCGGATCTGCCCCCGCGCCGCGGTCATGATCTTGAATGCCTCTTCGAGCAGCGCGGTCACGTCGCCCGCCGCCAGCAGCCCGTCCGTCCCGGGGCGGATCGGGAAGCGGTTAGCGCCCGCGCCGTTGGTGAGGACGAAGGCGTCGGGGTTCGAGAATTCCGCCGCCGTCGACGCCCGCACGCCCGACGTTTCCGACCCGTAGGCGCGCCCCGCGACGATGCCGCCGGTCGCGTCGTAATAGCCGCGCACCGTCACCAGCGCGCCGCTGCCGGCGAGGCTGGCGAAGGGCGGCGCGCTCGCCGGTGCGCGGGCGAGGCCGGCGAGCTCGACGTCGGCATAGCGCAGCAGCGTGCCGTCGACGGTGATGCGGTCGGCGCGGATGTCGTCGGGCGGCGCGAGCCCGGCGGCGGCGGCGAAGGCGATCGCCTCCTCGCCGTCCTTGTCGACGTCCTGCACCTCGGGGTCGAAGCCGTAGACGCCGTCGGCCATCACCCCGACGCCGCCGACCAGGACGCCGTTCTTGTAGAGCGGGAAGCCGCCCGGGTCGGCGGCGAGGCCGAGCGGCGAGCGCTTCGGGCCGATGAAGCCGCCCGCGCCGACATTGTTGTTGAACCGCGCGGCGACGTCGGAGCAGGGCAGCTGGCTGAACTGCACCCCGAACAACGGACCGCTCTCCAGGCCGACCGTCGCGCTGGACGGCGGGAAGTTCGCCTGGACGATCATGCTCGCCGTCCGGGTCGAGAAGGCGTTGCCGCCCGAGGAGAGATAGGCGCCGGTGATCGCCTTGGCGATCGCCCCGGCGGCGGCGCCGGGCACGTCCACGCCCTGCAGATCGTGGGCGCTGCCGTCGGGCGCGAGGGGCACGGCGAGGCGCGGATTGGCGCCGGCCATGGCGAAGACGGCGAGGACGTTGCCGACCCGGTCGGTGACGGCGATCGTCGCCGGCAACGACCGTCCCTGCGCCTCGTTGATGGCTCGCGCGAGCACGCTCTCGACGTCCGCCTGGCTCAGCGCCTCCTGCGCCGGCACCGCGTAATTGGCCGCCGGCGGGGGAGGGGGCGAGGGTGTCGGCGTGACCGCCGTCGGCGTCCCGCTGCTCCCGCCACCGCCGTCGCCGCAGGCGCCCGTCACCAGAGCGAGGATGGCGGCGGCACCGCGCAGCCGCCTCACGCGAGCCTCCGGATCGCGGCCGCGGCGCGGCCCAGGCCCGAGCGGAATTCGCGCGGATCGTAGGCGTTGGGCTCGCGCACGGCGCGGTAGGCGGTTTCGATGTCGCCCCGGATCGCCTTGGCCGCGGCGGCGTCGACCTGTCCCGCATTGACCAGGGCCGACAGCAGGGTGTCGACCGCCATCACCGCCTGGACGCTGCCCTCATAGTCGGTGAAGCGCGCGGCGACGGCGCCGCTGGCGATCGCATCGATGATCGCGAAGGTCTGCGCGCGGGTGACGCCGCCCCGCTCGAACTGGTCGGCGACGGCGACCGCCGTCGTCCTGAGCCGCGCCGCCGCGGCCAGCGCGCTTCCCCGATCCTCCGCGAGCCCCGCGTGGAAGGCGCGGCTGTCGTGCTCGAAGCGGGCGGCGAGCGCCGGCTGCGTCGCCCGCAGCGCCGCCGCCAGCATGATCATGTTCTCGTCATTATAGGCCGGCATGCCGCTCGGGATCGGCCGCCCCGGATTGGCCGCGGCGCTGGGCTGGAAGCGGCGGTCGTCGGAAATGGCGCGGTGGCAGGTGTGGCAATCGAAGAAATAGAATTCCGGAAAGACCCCGTTCGTGCCCTTCGGCGTCGCGTAGAGGGCCAGCGAGCGCTCGAGCGCCAGCGCCTGGCCGATCGCCCAGACCTGGACGGTCGAGCGCTTGCCCTTGCGCTGCACGTAATCGGCATCCTCGACATGGTGCTGCTGAAGCGTCGTGAACAGGTCGAGCTCGAACGACAGGCGCGGGTGGCCCGCGGCCATCAGCCGGTGGTCGACGAACTGGCCCGGCGCGGCGCTGCCATAATGGCAGTCGAGGCATTTGGCGGCGCGGGCGCGTGGATCGTCGAGCGGCACCATGCCGCGCGCGACGTTGGCCGCGTGGCTCGCGCCGACCGAATAATGGCTCGCCAGCCAGTCCGAGGCGGCGCCGTGGCACGCCTCGCAGCCGACGCCGTCGGAGCGCAGGAACCGCGGCCCGGCGGCGGCGGCGGCGGCGGTCGGAGTCGCATGGCAGCCGAGACACATCGGCGCCCCGGTCGCCTCGCCGATGCCGAGCCTGGCGGCGATCGCCCGGGCGCGCGGCTCGGCCAGCGCGCGGAAGGCGCGGCTGTGGATGCCGGCGGGGCTCGCCGGGTCCTGCCAGCGCATCAATTCGTCCTGCCGGACGATCTTGCCGTCGCCCTCGGAGCGGCCGTGGCAGGTGGTCCCCGCGCAGCTCGCCACGCCGACGAAGCCGTGGGCGGACACCTCCGCGGCCCGCGAGCCGACCCCCGCGAGGAACAGGACGAGGAGCAGGAGCGCGCCGGCGAAGGCGGCCGCGATGCCGGATCCTGTTGCGCGGCTGCGACCCATGGCTCCCCCCGACCGAACGGTTCGACTATGACGCAGGTGAAGGCGGCGAGGCAAGCACGCGCCCGCCTTCAGGGGCTCGCCGGCAGGCTCTCGTCATGTCCCGATCCGAGCGCGACGAGGCCGAGCAGGATCGCTGGAATTGCCGCGACGATGAGCGCCGGCCAGCCGCGCCGGTCGCCGGTGTCGGAGCCTCCACCCGCGCCGCTTTCCGTTGGCACGGCCGTCCCCGCCGCCGGGACCGTGCGCAGGAGCGGCTGCAGCAGGGTCAGCGCCCGCGGCGTGACGGCGAACGGACCGACCGGCGCCGCGCCCGCCGACGGCACGAACACCGCCATGTCGGGCCGGTCCAGCGTCACCGTCGCGCCGCCGGCGGTCACGTCGATCGCGCCGGGCCTGGCGTCGCCCTGCGTCGCCGCGCCGGGTCCGCGCAGCACGACGAAGGTCGCGGTGAGGGGGTCGGCCTTCAGGTGCAGCGCGGCGAGCGACGGCTGGGCGTTCGCGAGCCCGATCGCGTCGGCCCCGACCGCGCCTTCGAAGATCGTGCCGCGGATGCCGATCGAGGCGGCGGGCGTGCGCACGCTCGCCGGGCCCGACGGGTGGTTGAGCGCCCGTCCCGACATGAAGCGGAAGGCGCCGCGGGCGACCTGGATGCCGGTGGAGCGGACGTTGGTCGCGGGATCGTAGGCGAAGCGGTCGATCGCGACACGCGCATTGGCGCCGACGGTGAAGGTCGAGCGGTCGCGCAGCAGGATCTGGAGCTGGCTCGCCGAGCCGGTGCGGACCTCGTCGTTGAGCATCACCGGCGCCCGCAGCACCGCCGGGCGGAGCTGCCCGGTGCCGGCGCTTCGGATGCCCACCTGGTGGCGGATCGCGGCGTTTACCCCGACCGGCGTCGCCGGAGCGGGGGGCGCCGCCGCGACCGGCACGATGAGGGAGAGAGCGGCCACGATCGCCGTTGCACGGTGCGCCGCCTGGAAAGTACGCATACTCGGCCCCTCGTCCGCCACGGACTCGTCTGCGCCCGTTTCTACTATGACTTAGGGGCGGGGCTTCACACAAGCTGTTAAGTTGGACGAGCGATCGGCCTCAGCCGCCGGGAGGCTTCCCGTTCGGGTTGGGCGGCGGCACGGCGCTCGGCTTGCCCTGCTTTCCGACATTGCCCTGGCCCTTGGCCGGGCCCTTCTTCCTGCCGCCGCCGAGCAGCTTGCCGCCGAGAACGCCGGCGGCGATCACCCCGGCGCCGATCAGGACGTTCCGGGCCGTGTGGTTGCCACCGCCGCCGCCCGGGGGCGATCCGGGTCCCGGCCGCAGCAGTTCCTGCAAGGCCTCGAGCCCGGCCGGCGAGATGCGGAAAGGGCCAATCGGCGGCACGCCCGCGCGCGGCACGTAGACGGCGAGGTCGGCGCCCTCGACCGCGACGGTGCGGTCCGCCGCAGTGACGTCGATCGCCCCCGGCGCGGTGTCGCCCTGGGTCCGCGGCCCCGGCCCGCGCAGCACGATCAGCGAGGCCTCGCCCTTGTCCGCCTTGACCCGGCCGACCGCGGGCTCGTCCTCGGCGATGCGGATCGCATCCTCGCCGACCACGCCTTCGAAGATCGTGCCGCGGATGCCGATCGCCGCGACCGGCGTGCGGACATTGACGGCGCCGCCCGGCTTGCCGAGCGCGCGTCCGGACATGAAGCGGAAGGCGCCGTGGGCGACGCTGATCCCGGCCGAGCGGCTGTTCGCGGCCGGGTCGTAGACGAAGCGGTCGATCGTCACCCGCGCGTTGGCGCCGACGGTGAAGGTGGTCCGATCGAGCAGCAGCAGCTGGAGCTGGCTCGCCGCGCCGGTCTGCACCTGGTCGGCCATGAACAGTCGCTCGCGCAGCACCGCCGGGTGGGCCTTGCGGGTCGCGGCGCTGCGGATCTCGACCTTGTTGCGCACCGCGGCGGCGACTCCGGCGGGATTCGGCTGCGCCAATGCCGGCTCGATCGCGAGACCCAGCGCGGCAACCAGGGCCAGCGGCCCGCCGGCGGACAGCAGCGCGCGGTTCACCGCCGTTTCCCGCGCGGCGGAGCAGGACGCGCAATGGCGCCGCACGCACCGGTCACCTCCGCCCAGTCGGCGTCGGCGATCGGCTGCCCGCCGAGCAGGCCGATCTCGACCTCGGCGCCTTCGCGATCGTCGAGACGGCAGAGCAAGGAGGCGTAGAGGAGCCGCGGCGGCAACGCTTCGGGATGGGCGAGGAGCACGCGCTCCAGCGTGCCGGCGGCGCCGAGCAGGTCGCGGTCGCTGATCTGGGCGCGGGCGAGCGTCATGCCGGTGTCCGGCGACAGCGACGCGCCGATCAGCGTGTCGATGTCGGTCGGGGCGGTCTGGGCCGCGGCGGGCGCGGCGCACAGCGCGCTCGCGAGGCCGATGGCGGGGAGGCAGGTACGCAGGCCGAAGATACGCATGTCGGCACCCCTCGAGCATCCGACGGCCGGCGCCGCCGATTGACGCAGGGCTACCATTCGCGCACCCTCGCCGCAACGTCATTTCAGTTCCGGTCCGGTGCCTCGCACTCGGCCGGCCAGGGGCGGGGGGAGCATGCCGGCCAGACGCGGGACCACGACCCGGCGGCGCACCATCGTCCTCGCCGGGCTGGTGCCGGTGCTGCTCGTCGCCCTGCTCAAATTCTTCCAGCCGCCGCTGCTGCTGGAAGCCCGCGGGCTGTTGTTCGATTCCTACCAGCGCCTGTCGCCGCGCCCCTATCGCGACGGCGGCGTCCGCATCGTCGACATCGACGACGAGACGCTCCGTCGCCTCGGCCAGTGGCCGTGGCCGCGCGGCGACGTCGGCGCCCTCACCAAGGCGATCGCCGACGCCGGCGCCGCGGCGATCGCCTTCGACGTGGTCTTCTCGGAGCCGGACCGCACCTCGCCGGACCGGCTCGCCGCGCTGGCGGCGCGGCAGGGACTGGCCGCGGGCGAGGTCGCGGCGATCAGACGGCTGCCCGACCAGGACGCAAGATTCGCCGACGTCCTCGGCGCCTCGCCGTCGGTGCTGGGCATGTTCCTCACCCAGGACAGAAGCGGCGCCACCGTCCAGGCGAAGGCCGGCTTCGCGGTCGCCGGCAGCGACCCGGGCGCCAGCCTCGGCGCCTATCGCGGCGCGATCGTGCCGCTCCCCCGCCTCCAGGAAGCCGCCAAGGGGCTCGGCTTCGTCTCGTTGAAGGGCGATGCCGACGGCATCATCCGCCGGGTCCCGCTCGTCGCCAAGGTCGGCGAGACCCTGCTGCCCTCGCTTTCGGCCGAGGCGTTGCGCGTGGCGCAGGAGGCGGGCGGCTTCGTCCTCAAGAGCAGCGACGCGAGCGGCGAGGTCAATGCCGGCAAGCCCGAGGCCGTCGCGCTGAAGATCGGCGCCGCCGAGGTACCGGTCACCGAGCGCGGCGAATTGTGGATGCACTATACGGGGCCGGTGCCGCAGCGGGTCGTGCCGGCCTGGAAGATCCTCGAAGGCAGGGTCCCGCCGGCCGAGATGCAGCGCCTGTTTTCCGGCCGCATCGTCTTCGTCGGCACCGGCGCCGTCGGCCTGCGCGACCTCGTCTCGACGCCGGTGGCCGACCGCGAGCTCGGCGTCACCCTCCACGCCGAGGCGGTCGAGCAGATGGTGCTGCAGGACTTTCTCTCCCGCCCCGACTGGACCGAGGGACTCGAGATGGCGGCCCTGCTCGACGGGGGCGTGCTGCTCGCACTGGCCTTGCCCTGGCTCGGGGCGTTTCGGGGCGCGCTGGCCGCGGGCGCCCTCGTCGCCGCGATGGGCGGGGGCAGCTGGTATGCGTTCCGGGAGAAGCACCTGCTCGTCGATCCGGTGGCGCCGGTGCTCGCCCTCCTCGCCTGCTACCTCGTCGCCACCGTCTTCACCTACCTGCGCGAGGAGAAGCAGCGCCGCTACATCCACGGCGCCTTCGACCGCTACCTCTCGCCCGAGCTGGTGAGGCGCATCACCGACGATCCGAGCCGGCTCGAGCTCGGCGGCGAGGTGCGCGACATGACCGTCCTGTTCTGCGACATACGCGGCTTCTCGCATATCTCCGAAGGCCTCGGCCCGCAGGAGATCATCGGCTTTCTCGTCGCCTTTTTGACGCCGATGACCGACATCCTCCTCGCCCGCCGCGCCACCATCGACAAATATATCGGCGACGCCATCCTCGCCTTCTGGAACGCGCCATTGGACGATCCGGACCAGCACGCCCACGCCGCCCGCGGCGCGCTCGACATGGTCGCGCGGCTCGAGGCGCTGAACGCCGAGATGCCGGGGCGCGGCGACGTCGCCTGGCCCGGCACGGTGGAGATCGGCATCGGCCTCAACGCCGGCCCGTGCTGCGTCGGCAACATGGGCTCGGCGCAGCGCCTGTCCTATTCGCTGATCGGCGACACGGTGAACCTCGCCTCGCGCCTCGAGGGCCTCACCAAGCAGTACGGCGTCCGCATCGCGCTCGGCGAGGCGCTGGCGGCAAAGCTCCCGGGCTTCGCCCTCGTCGAGCTCGACCGCGTCCGCGTCGTCGGCCGCGAGCGGCCCGAGACCGTCTACGCGCTGATCGGCGACGAGACGGTGGCGGACGTGCCCGAGTTCCGCAGCTTCGCCGGAGCCCACGCGGCGCTGCTCGCGGCCTATCGGGCGCGAAGTTGGGACGAGGCCGAGCGGCAGGCCGCGGCAATCGAAGGCGCCGCCGCCCGCTATGGCCTCGCCAAGCTCTATGCCCGCTACCGGGCCCTCATCGAAGGCTTCCGCACCGATCCCCCGCCCGCCGGCTGGGACGGCGTCGCGCAGCTGAAGGAGAAATAGAATGGGGACACGTACCTGTTTGCAAAAAGGTACGTCCCCGGTGCTCACACGACCCCGAAGGCCAGCATCGCGTCGGCGACCTTCTTGAAGCCGGCGATGTTGGCGCCTTTCACATAATCGACATAGCCGCCGTCGCCATTGCCATATTCGACGCACCGTTCGTGGATGTCGCGCATGATCGTCTCAAGCATCGCCTGGAGCTCGGCTTCCTTCCAGCTCATGCGCGCGCTGTTCTGGCTCATCTCCAGCCCCGACACGGCGACGCCGCCGGCATTGGCCGCCTTGCCCGGCGCATAGAGGATCCGCGCCTCCTTGAAGACGTGCACCCCCTCCAGGTCGGTCGGCATGTTGGCGCCTTCCGCGACGCCGGTGCAGCCGTTCGCGACCAAGGTCCGCGCGTCCGCGCCGAGCAATTCGTTCTGCGTGGCACAGGGGAGGGCGACGTCGCAGGGCACGCACCACGGCGTCTTGCCGGCATGGAACTCGGCCTGCTTGTATTCGCCGACATATTCGCTGATCCGCCCGCGCCGGCGCGTCTTGTGCGCCTTCACCCAGTCGATCTTCGCCTGGTCGAACCCCTCCGCATCGTGGACGAAGCCTTCGGAGTCGGAGAGCGTCACCACCTTCGCGCCGAGCTGCACCAACTTCTCCGCCGCGTGCGTCGCGACATTGCCCGACCCGGACACGACGGCGGTCCTGCCCTCAAGCCCGGACCCGGTGCGCTGCAGCATGTTCGCGAGGAAATAGACGGCGCCGTAGCCCGTCGCCTCGGTGCGGATCAGGCTGCCGCCATATTCGAGCGCCTTGCCGGTGAGGACGCCGGTGAACTGGTTGGTGATGCGCTTGTACTGGCCGAACATGTAGCCGATCTCGCGTCCGCCGACCCCGATGTCGCCCGCCGGGACGTCCACGTCGGCGCCGATGTGGCGGTAGAGCTCGGTCATGAAGCTCTGGCAGAAGCGCATCACCTCATGGTCCGACTTGCCTTTGGGGTTGAAGTTCGACCCGCCCTTGCCGCCGCCCATGGGAAGGCCGGTGAGCGCGTTCTTGAAGGTCTGCTCGAAGGCGAGGAACTTGAGGACGCTCTCGTTGACGGAGGGATGGAAGCGGATGCCGCCCTTATAGGGCCCGATCGCGTTGTTGTTCTGCACCCGCCAGCCGCGCTGCACGCGGATCTCGTTGTTGTCGTCCTGCCAGACGACCCGGAAGCTCACCACCCGATCCGGCTCGGCGATGCGCCTCAGGATCTGCCAGCGGTGATACTCCTCCTTGCCGTCGATGAAGGGGAAGACGTCCTGCGCCACCTCGGTGACGGCCTGGACGAACTCGCTCTGCCCGGGATTGCGCCGCTTCACCCCCTCGATGAAGCCTTCGAGGTCGACATGCTCCTGCGCGCTCATGCGGGTCTCCCGGACATGGTTTTGGCGAAGGGCCTACCACCGGGCCGGCGGAGAGGCCATATCGCCGGTCCCCGATTGCCCCGCGCCACGGCGGAGGCTATCCGCCGCCGCAAAGCGCAAAGGGAGCCACCATGAGCATCACGCCCGCCGTCAAGACCATCCTCGACAAGTACGAATCCGACAATCCGGGCACCAAGGCGAACCTCGCGCGCATCTTGATGCAGGGGCGCCTCGGCGGCACCGGCAAGATGATCATCCTGCCGGTCGACCAGGGTTTCGAGCACGGCCCGGGCCGCAGCTTCGCGGTCAACCCGCCGGCCTACGATCCGCATTACCACTACCAGCTCGCGATCGACGCCGGCCTCAATGCCTATGCCGCGCCGCTCGGCGCCCTCGAAGCGGGGGCCGGCACCTTCGCCGGCCAGATCCCGACCATTCTCAAGATCAACAGCTCGAACAGCTGGGCGACGCGCAAGGACCAGGCGGTGACCGGCGGCATCGACGATGCGCTTCGCCTCGGCTGCTCGGCGATCGGCTTCACCACCTATCCCGGCTCGGAGGACAATTTCGAGCTGATCGAGGAGATACGCGAGCTCGCCGCCGAGGCGAAGTCGGTCGGCCTCGCCGTCGTCATCTGGGCCTATCCCCGGGGCGGCGACGTGTCGAAGGAGGGCGAGCTGGCGCTCGACGTCACCGCCTACGGCGCCCACATGGCCGCCCTGCTCGGCGCCCACATCATCAAGGTGAAGCTCCCTTCCGCCCATATCGAGCAGGGCGATGCGCAGAAATCCTACCAAGGCACCAACTGGTCCAACCAGGCCGACCGCGTCCGCCACATCGTCCAGGCCTGCTTCGCCGGCCGCCGCATGGTGGTCTTCTCGGGCGGCGCCACGAAGGGGACCGACGCGGTGTTCCAGGACGCGCAGGACATTCGCGAGGGCGGCGGCAACGGCTCGATCATCGGCCGCAACGCCTTCCAGCGCGGCCGCGACGATGCCCTCGCCATGCTCGACAGGCTGGTCCGCATCTACAAGGGCGAGGAGTGACGGGCGCGCACCAACCCGTCACCCCGGCGAAAGCCGGGGCCTCGTCGGGTGAAATACGCCAGCGCCTCTTCCTCGCGGAGATCCCGGCTTTCGCCGGGATGACGGGATGAGCGACGACGAAGACGACCCGCTCGCCCTCGATCCGGGCTTCGCGGCGCGGTTCGAGCCGGTGGAGCGTCCGCCCGCGCAATTGTACCTGATCTCGCCGCTCGACGTGGGCGGCGACTTCCCGCAGCGGCTCGAGGCGGCGCTGTCCGCGGGGCCGGTCGCGGCCTTCCAGTTCCGCGTGAAGGGACTGGATCAGCATGAGGCGGCGCGCCTCGCAGGCCCGCTGCTGGAGATCTGCCGCGCGCGGGAGGTCGCCTTCATCGTCAACGACGATATGGCGCTGGCGAAGCGGCTCGGCGCCGACGGCGTTCATCTCGGGCAGGGCGACGGCGATCCGCGCGACGCGCGCGCGCTCCTCGGCCCCGCGGCGCAGATCGGCGTCACCTGCCATGACAGCCGCCACCTCGCGATGGAAGCGGGGGAGGCCGGCGCCGACTATGTCGCCTTCGGCGCCTTCTTCCCGACGACCACCAAGGAAACGAAGCACCGGCCCGACCCGTCGATCCTCGCCTGGTGGTCGCGCCTCTTCGAAATCCCCTGCGTCGCCATCGGCGGCATCACGCCCGAAAACGGCCGCGCCCTGGTCGAGGCGGGCGCCGACTTCCTCGCCGTCTCGTCGGCGGTGTGGGCCCATCCGGCTGGGCCCGCGGCCGCCGTCGCGGCCTTCCGGGACGTCCTCGTCCGCTGATTCGTTCGACCGAAGCTGTGGACAGGACCGCGTTTTTCCCCAAAACAGGCGGCGACGCGTGGTGAGCAAGCCGGTCGGGGGGCGGCGGAGCGGGACGAACGATGGCGAACCGACGCAGCGCGCGCAGCACATCCCTCAAGGTACCGGACTTTCCCTCTCCCGACACGGGGCGGCGATGAGCGCCGGCGATCCCGCGGGTCTCGACCGGCTGACGGAGCGCGAGACCGAGTTCCTTCTGCTCTACGACCGGCCTCTCCTCATCAAGGAGATCGCCTTCCGTTGCGGCGTCTCCGAGCCGACGGTGCACAAGGCCTTCGAATCGGCGCGCCGCAAGCTCGGCACCCGCACGACCCGCGAGGCGGCGCGCCTCGTCGCCGCCCGCGCCGGCGGGGAGAAAACAATAGGGCACTTCCATACCCTTGGCAGGACAAGCGAATCCGGCAATCTCGACCCGTCCGACGAGGACCGGGAGGGGCTCCCACACAGCGGCGCGCCGGTGCCCGCAGAGCAACAGAACGGCTCTGCACCGGCGCGCAACTGGGGAATCCTGGCCGTGCTCTGGGGAGGGGGGGAAGAGCTGACGCCGGGACAGCGTGCCGCCGCCATCGTGCTGCTCGCGTTCATGATCGTCATCGCTTCGGGAACTCTGGTGATGATCGGCCGCGGGCTTGGCGCCACGGTCGCCGCCATCGTCCACGCGTTCCGCTGACCCCCCCCTCGACACACGAACGAAACGGGCGCTGCCCGCGAGGGGAATGACAATGACCAAACCGATTATCGCTTCCGCACGTGAAATCGCGGCCGACCTGCGCGCTCACGAGAACGACGTCGACGCGACGCTGGCGGGCCAGGCGCGGCTGATCAGCCGCCTGATCGAGGCGCGCAAGTCCGCAGGCCTTCCGGCCATGGTCGGGGCCGAGATCGTCGACCAGGCGATCGCGGCGGTCTCCCAGTGCGGCGAGCTGCGGCGCACCGTACGGGGCATCCACGCGTCGCTGGCGGCGATCGACATTCGCGCGGTGGGAGACGAATCCGACTGCCCGGTAACCGGCGCTGCTTCGCTCGCCGTCGTCGCCACGTCGGAGGCGAAGTCGCTCACCGCTTGACGCGCCAGCGGCCCCATGCTCGCCAGTGGCCATGCGCGTCCTCTTCTTCAACGCTCTCCTTCTTGGAGTGGTGGTCTATGCGTTGGGCTGCGGACGACGGCCTGAAAAGGCAGGCGCGCTCATCATGCTGGTGGGGGCGGTACTCACACGCCTGGCGTGGACGGCGATGCCCGAACGGTTCGTCCATGTGGAGACCGGCGCTCTCGCCGTGGATGTGCTGGCGTTCGCCGCCTTCTTCACGCTTGCCGTCCGCACCGACAGGAACTGGACCTTATGGCTCGCCGCATTCCAGTTGGTAGCGACGCTCGGCCATCTCGCGAAGGCTACCGATCCGGGGATGATCCAAACCGGTTACGCCTTCCTGCTCGCGGCCTGGAGCTATCCGATGCTCCTGACGATCATCCTCGGAACCCGGACCCAGCAGAAGAAGCGCCGCGCCGCCGCGCTGGCCGCCTCCCGCCCGGAAAGCTGAAGGACGGTCCGCCGGCGGAGGCGGTCACGGCCCAATGGCTGCGAGCGATGATCGCGGCGCGAGCGACGCGGGTCGCCGCATTCGGGCCGGACTTGTTCGCCGACCCGGCCTGGGACATGATGCTTGAGCTGCTGCTCGCGCGGATCGAGCGCCGGCCGGTCTCCGTGTCGAAGCTCTGCCTTGCCTCGCGCGTGCCGCAGACGACGGCGCTGCGCTGGATCTTCGCGCTCGTCGCGCGCGGCCTGCTGGAGCGCAGCCCCGATCCCGGCAACGGCCGCCGCATCCTCGTCGACCTCACCGACGCGACGGCGACTCGCCTGCTGCGCCTCCTGCTGTCGGTGCGGGCGAAGGATGTCCCATTCCTCTGAGCCGCTGCCCGCCTGGCTGCCGGAGCCGTTCACGCCGACGGCCGGGCGCGGCGTGAAAAGTTCACGGCGACCGACTCCGCGCTGTCCCCCGCGGCGGCCTCTGGCCAAACTCGTCCCGCCGGTTGGAGGCCAAGGGGGCAGGGGATGAAGCGTGCAGTCGGAGCCATCGCCTTGCTGGCCTTGCCCGCGGCCGCGAAAGCCGCGGCGCCGGGCGTCGACAAGGGCGACACGGCGTGGATGCTGGTCGCGACCCTCCTCGTCCTGCTGATGATCCTGCCCGGTCTCGCGCTCTTCTACGGCGGCCTGGTGCGCACGAAGAACATGCTCTCGATGATGACCCAGGTCGGCGCCGCGGCGGCGCTGACGATGATCGTCTGGGTGCTGTGGGGCTATGCGGAGGCGTTCGGAGAGGGCGGCGGCGCCGTCGTCGGCGGCTTCGGCAAGGCGCTGCTGCGCGGCGTCGGCATCGCCACCACCGCCGCCACCCTCACGCCCGGCGCCGCCATTCCGGAATATGTCTTCGTCTGCTTCCAGATGACGTTTGCCGCCATCACCGTCGCGCTGGTGCTCGGGGCCGTCGCCGAGCGAATGCGCTTTGCGGCGGTCATGGTCTTCACGCCGCTGTGGCTGACCCTCGTCTACCTCCCCATCGCCCACATGGTGTGGGCCGCCGACGGCGCCTTCTTCACCCGCGGCGCGCTCGATTTCGCCGGCGGCACCGTCGTCCATGTCAATTCCGGCGTCACCGCCCTCGTCGCCTGCCTGCTCCTCGGCAAGCGGCTCGGCTATCCGCGCGAGCCGATGCCGCCGCACAGCCTTGCGATGACCGGCACCGGCACCGGCCTGCTCTGGGTCGGCTGGTTCGGCTTCAACGCCGGGTCGGCGCTCGAAGCGAATGCCGTCGCCGCGCTGGCGATGCTCACCACCTTCGTCGCCCCCGCCGCGGGCGGGCTCGCCTGGATGGCGGCCGAGCGCGCGGCGGGACACAGGGGGTCGGCGCTCGGTTTCTGTTCCGGCATCGTCGCCGGGCTGGTCGCCGTGACTCCGGCCGCGGGCCATTGCGGCCCCGCCGGCGCGATCGTCCTCGGCGCCGCCGCGGCGCTCGTCTGCTTCCTCGCCGTCGCGCGCTTGAAGCCGAAGCTCGGCTATGACGACGCGCTCGACACGTTCGGCATCCACGGCGTCGGCGGGATCGTCGGCGCCCTCGGCACGGCGCTCGTCAACGCCCCCGCGCTCGGCGGCCCCGGCGACGGCGGCCGCGCCGTCGGCGACCAGTTGCTCGTCCAGGTCGAGACGGTCGCGGCGACGATCGCCTGGGCGGCGGCCGGCACCGCGCTCGCCCTCGCGGCGACCCGCGTCCTTACCGGCCTGCGAGTCGTGCGCGACGCCGAGCGCGAGGGCCTCGACCTCGCCGAACATGGCGAGCGCGCCTACAATTACTGAGCCGCCTCAGCCCCGTGCCTGCCAGAGGATCAGCAGCCCCAGAGCAAGGAAAAGCGGGCTGTAGAGGCGACTGTCGTACCGCGCCCATCGCGTCCCCTTGAGGCGCTTGAAGAAGCCGACATAGCGGTTGGGAAGGATCGCGCGGGCGACGAACGCGGTGCCGGCACCGACCAGCAGCGCCCGTACCAGGTCCGCCGGCAGCGGCAAGCGCAGCCGCCCGGCCTGGACGAGCAGCAACGCCGCGAGGAGCGCGAGGCACAAGGCGACGCCGCCCGCGGCCGGGCGCCACCAGGCGAGGCGGTGGGCCAGGACCGGCGTCCCGTCCGCGCGCTGCGGCAGCGACACGGCGTAACCGAGACGTCCGCCCACCGCCCAGAGCAGGTGGAAGCCCGCGGCGAAGGCAATGATGGCCAGCGACAGGAAGAGCGGCATGAATCCGGTCTAGCAGACCGGGTCCCATCCGCCTCGATCGAAAGTCCGCGCCGCACGAATGCCTTGGCCCGCACGAACGGGAAGCCGCGCGCGCCCTCGCCGGGAGGCATCCGAATAATCGACTGATCGACAAACAACATCCCTGCGCCGCATGTATTTGTAATGGCGGGGATTGCACGGCGCCATTTGACGCTTACCATCCACCTGCCGAGTCGTGGCTGTTGGCCAAGATCAGGTCGGTAACTCGTCCGTGGTAGGGGAGGCCACGACTCGTTCATTTCGGTTGCACCACGACGCAGGTCCGATCCTGGCGTCGTATGTCCGATGCGCGGTTCTTTCCAGCCATTGTGGGGACACTGACCTGCATCGCGGCTTTTAGCCGGCGATAACGTCTCGGTACGAGGCGGAGCTTAAAGATGGCATCCTGGGTCCTGCACCTGCTGGGAGATGAGCAGATCTCGCGGATGGGACGGGGTCCGCTAAGCCTGCCGGATATATGGTGGCCGGTGCTCGGCTCGCTCCTCGCCGCGCCGGGCCGCAGCCTCAGCCGCGGCGCGATGGCCGGCCGGCTCTGGCCCGACAAGGACGAAGACGCCGCGCGACATTGCCTCGCCACCGCTTTGTGGCGGATACGCTCGCGGCTTCCTTCGGGCCAGCGGCTGCTGCGGGTGGACGGCGATTCGGTGCGCCTGGCGCTGGGGCGGTTCGACTTCGTCGACGTCCTGCTGCTGGACCGCCGCGCCCGCGTCGCCCTGCGCGAGCCGCAGCGCTTGCAGCTCGGCCGCGAACGCCGCCGGCTGGCGCGGGCGCTCGGCCTGTATCGCGGAGCCTATCTGCAGGAGCGGGAGCAGGAGCCGATCGCGTTCGAACGCGAGCGGCTGCGGACGCTCTACCTGGACGCGCTCTTCCTGCTCGCCGAGGCCGAGAGGGCGGCGGGGAATTGGCAGGCCGCGCGGGCGGCGGCCCAATCGCTGTGCGCGGTCGAGCCGCTGCGCGAAGACGCGCAGCGGCTGCTCATGACCGCGCACGTCCGCTGCGGAAGCCGGGCGCTGGCGCTCAGCCAGTACAAGAAGCTGGAGCAGCTGCTCGCGAGCGAGCTCGATATCGCGCCCATGGCGGAAACCCGAACGCTGGCGGCGCGGATCGGCGCCGGGGAGGCGGCGGCCGAGGCACCGGAAGCTTCGTCCGACCCCGCGCGCGAGTCGATGCTGCGCGTGCGCCGACGCCTCGAAAGCTCGATTCGCATCATCGACGCCGTGCTGGGCTGAAGCCGGCGATTTTTCTCCGTTCGTGATGCCGCCGTGATGCGCCCGTGATCCACGGGTGACGGCGATCGGGCAATGCCGAGTCGCAACGGGTCGAGACTCGCCTGGAGGACGAAGTGGATGATGGCGATGCCGCAGATGAACCGGACATCCCGCCGCGCGCTTCCGGCATCACGCTCATCATCCGCTGGTGGCGCGAAGGCGGCGCCCGCGATCCCGGCGAGGCGCGCCATGCGCTGCGGGGCACGATCGGCGATCTCAGCGGCCGCACGCTGGGTTCGTTCGCGGGCCTCGAAGCGCTGTTCCGCCTGCTGCGCAAGGTCATGGGGAACGGCGCGCCGCCCGGCTGAGCAACGCCCTCTCGCCCTATCCCGGCCCGTCCCGCTTCCGCCCGTGCTTCAGAGGAGCCGCGCATGAACGCCTATCAGCCCGCCGCCGGGTACGAGCAGCTCCGCCAGGTCGTCGAGCCGTCGCTGGCGCGCCTGCCTGCGGTTCAGCTGCGCACCGCCGTCGACTCGCAATTCGGCGAAGGCGCGGCCGACGCGATGGAGAGCGACCTCGAGGGGATCTTCGGCAATATCGGCCGCGCGCTCTCCTCGGCCGCGCGCGACGTCGGGCGCTTCGCCCAGCAGGCGGCGCCTGCCATCGCCACGGTCGGCGCCGGCGCCCTCCAGGGGGCCATGGCCGGATCGGCCGCGGGTCTTCCCGGCATCATCGCGGGCGCCGCCGTCGGCGGCACCGGTGCCGGCCTCAGCCGCTACGGCCGCGGCACCGCGCGCGATGTCGGCGGCGCGCTGAGCGGAATCACGTCGATTGCCAGCCAATTCAGTCCGATGGGTCGCACGGGCTCCGGGATCGCGTCCGCGATCGGCGGCCTGGCCGGCGGCGGTGGCCGCGGCGGCGGCGGCGCGGGCGGACTGGGCAACCTCCTCGGCGGCCTCGCCGGCGGCGCCGGGGGCGCGGGCGGAGGATTGGGCAATCTCCTCGGCGGATTGGCCGGGGGCGCCGGCGGCGCGGGCGGGGGCTTCGGCAATCTGCTCAGCGGCCTTCTCTCCAGCCCGCAGGCAGCCGGAACCGTGTCGCGCCTGTTCGGCGGCGGCAGCGCCGCAAGCCAATTGTCCAGCCTGCTGCAGCGGCCGGAGGTCCAGCAAGCGCTCGGCGCCATGCGCCTCGGCCCGCTCGGCCGGCGCAGCATTCCGGTCGGCGCCGGTGGCGGCTCCGTTCCGACCGCCGCGTTCGCGCAGCTCCTCGGTCAGCAGCTCGGCGAGGCCGCCGCGGAGCTGGCGGAAAGTGCGCCCGGCGAAGGCGAGGCCGCCGGCTTCGATTTCATGCGCGGCGAAAGCGGCGAATATGAAGGCGATCCGACCAACGTGCAGGACCGCGCCACGCGCCTCTGGTCGCTCCTCAACGAGGCCCAGGCGGACCGCTTCGCCGAAGCGGTCGAGAGCGAGCTCAGCGAGGCCGCGGAGGGCTATGACGCGGACGCGGAGAGCGAAGGCGCGTGGGACGGCTGGGTCACTGACGAGGAAGCCGAGTGGGCCGAGTGGGCCGCGGAACAGGAATTCCTCGACAGCCTCGAGCTCGCCGACGCCGACACGATCGAGGCGAGCCTCGGTGAGCAGGAGGCCTCCTATGTCTGGTGAGCCGGTCGAAGGCGACGTCCTTCCGCCCGAAAGCGAGCCGCCGTCCGCATCGGCGCAGCCCGCCGCCGACACGACACCGGCGCTGATGGCGCTGCTCGACGCGATGCGCACCGGTTCGGTCGATCCCCAGAAGATGATGTTCGACCTCGTCGGCAGCCAGGCGGCGGATCGGCCCGAGACGGCGATGCTGCTGAAGCTCCTCGCCGGCGGCGACGAGGCCGAGAAGCAGGCGGCGCTGCGGGAGGAGCTGCGCGCGGAGGTGAGAGAGGAAGAAGCGGAGAAGGTCGCGCGGCTCGCGGAAGTCTCCGAGCGGATGCTCGCCGAGAACGCTGCCCTCCAGGAGCGGATGGAGGCGCTGGCCGCGGCGCTTGGCGCCTGCCCCGAATGCCTGGGCGAGGACCCGCTCTGCGCGACCTGCGATGGCGCCGGCAGCCCCGGCTCGCGCCTCCCCGAAGCCGAGGCTTTCCACCTCTACGTCAGACCCGCCGTCGAGCGGGTCCGCGCGGCCCTGAGTCGCGCCGCGCCACGCCGGCCCTGGCCGCGTAACCCGGCGGCATCCGCCGCCGTCCTCACGCCCGCAAGAGCAGGAGCAAGACCATGAGCTACGATTATGACGCCAGCTATCTGGACGCGGCCGACGCCGAGGCGTGGCCCGGCGAGAATGAAAGCGAGAGCTATGACAGCTACGACGCGGAAGCGCGCGGCAAGCGTCGCGGCCCGCCGCCGCTGCGTCGCCCAAGCGCCCGTGCGCCGTTCCGGCCGCGTCCCGGCGGCGCCGCCGCGGGCGTGACGCAAGCCCAGCTCGCCGAGGCGATCAAAGGGGTCCGCACGGAGACGACCGGGCTGATCAAGCAGGTCGACTCCAGCGTCCGCGTCGCCGTCAAGGACATGCAGCGCCTGCAGAGCGAGACGAAGAAGAGCGTCGAGAAGGTCAAGGGGGATGTGCGGACCCTTGCGCTCGTCAGCGCGATCACGCCGCTCGTTGCCCCGCCGGGCTCCGCTTTGGCGCCGCTGGCGTCCTTCTTCCCGCTGATCGCGACCGACGTTCTGTCGGGCCCGTCGGGGTCGTCGGGAACGTCCGGCCAGAGCGGCTCGGGCTTCCTCACCAATCAGAACACTCTGCTCCTGGCCGCGGTCGTCGCGTCGTCGGCGGGGCTGTTCGACAAGAAGTAGGAGGACGCGGTGCCCGACAACAATTCTGCCGTCGCCCTGGTCGCCGCTGCGGCTATCGGCTCGCGGCTTCCAGCGGAGAAGCGCCTGGCGCCGCTGGCGCTCGCGTGGATCCTCCCACCCCCGATCGGCATCCTGCCAATGCTGGTCGCCGTGCAGCAGGCAAAGGCGGACGCCGCGGCAGCGCCGCCGGCGCCGGACATTCTCCCGGCACTGGTCAACGTGCCGAGCGTCGTCGGAAATGAGCAGAAGGCCGCACAGAAGACCCTCAGCGATGCGAGGCTTCAGTCGGCGATCGAGCGACGATTCAGCGGTTCCGATGAGAAGGGTCTGGTTATACAACAGAAGCCGCAAAGCGGAGAGAAGGTTGAGGAAGGCTGGCGCGTAATGCTGACCGTGGGTGCCGGCGAGCGTCCGCCGGACGTCGTGCCGGAGTCGCCCGCGGCCGAGACCAATCGTCTGCTGACCGGTATCAGGGAGGACTTAAGCGACGTCAGGACGAAGGTCGATAAGCTGGCGAATGCGGCGGCGACGGCCGTGGCTACGGGGGCGGTCATGGCGGCGGCGACGGGGCCGGCCACCGCGGCGGATGCGGCGCCGACCGGGGCCAAAGCCAAGACTCCTCCCGCCACACCCTGACCGACGTCAGCGCCAAGGGAGGCGGCCGTGGAAAGCGCGCTCTGGGAAGCAGTCGAGCAAGGCGACCCTCGGGACGAAGTCTCGATCATCGCCCGCCTGCTCCCAGGCGCGGCGCCGCCCCCGGGCCTGCGGATCATCGCGCGCTTCGGCCTGATCGTCACCGGCCGCGTCCGGCGCGGGGAGATACCGGCGGTCCGCAGCGCAGTGCCGAGCGCGAAGCTCCCTCAGGCCTATACGCCCGCACCGTACGAGGATGCGGGAGACGAGGCGGACGACCTCGCCCCGCGCGCCAGCGACATTCGCCGCGCCGAAATGCTGCCGACGGGGCGCGGAGTCGTTCTCGCCCACCTGGATTGGGGTCTCGACTTCGCCCACCCCGCGTTCCGGCGGCCGGACGGCTCGACCCGCCTCCTCGCCCTTTGGGACCAAGGCTGCGCCTATGATCCGGCGCATCCCAACCGCTACGGCTTCGGGCGTATCTTCCGCCGCGCCGAGATCGACGCGGCGCTCGCCGCCCCCGATCCCTATGCGGCGCTCGGCTATCGCTGGTGGACTTCGGACCGCGGTTCCGGGAGCCATGGCACGCACACGCTCGGCATTTCCGGCGGCAGCCCCTGTCCGGGCCTCCCGGCCGGGATGGCGCCGGAAGCCGATCTCGTCTTCGTCGACCTCTCGACGCGGACCGAGCGGGGGAGGCAGCCGCTCGGCAGCTCGACCGATCTGCTCGAAGGATGGGACCTGTGCAACCGAATCGCCGGGCCGCGGCCCCTCGTCGGCAATGCGAGCCTCGGCCGCCAGGCGGGCCAGAAGGACGGGCTGACGCTGACCGAGCAGGCGCTCGACTGGTCGGTCGCGTCGCGTCCTGGGCGGGCGCTGGCGATGAGCTGCGGCAACTACTTCGCCAAGGGCGCGCACGCGCAGCTGACGCTGCTTCCGGGCGAGACCCGCCACCTCCACCTCGAATTCGGGCCGGGCGCCCGGAAGGCGGAGCTCGACCTGTGGTATCCGCGCGCCGATCGCCTGGACGTCGCCGTGGAGGGGCCGGACGGCATCGCCGCCGGTCCGGTCGAGCCCGACAGGCGCGCCGACCTCCTCTACGGCGGCGAAACCGTCGGTCGGCTCTACCATCGGACCGACGATCCCAATAACGGCGACAACCAGGTCTCTCTCTACCTCTATCCGGCGGCGCCGACCGGTGAGTGGCGCCTGTCGCTCTCCGGCCGCTCGGTCGGCGACGGTCGGGTCCATGCGTGGGTCGAGCGCGACCCGGAAGGGCCCGCGCGGCTTCGCTTCGCCGCCGGCGATGACGATCCCCGCTCCAGCCTCGGGACGATCTGCACCGGCTTCTCCACCCTCGCCGTCGCGGCCTATGACGCCCATTCGCCCGGCCGCGAACCCGGCCGCTTCTCGAGCGCAGGTCCAACACGCGACGGCCGCGACAGCCGCCCGACGCTCGCCGCGCCCGGGTGCAAGGTGCTGAGCGCCCGCTCGCGCCCGCGCACCGGCGCGGACGCGCCGCTCGCCACGCGCATGTCGGGAACGAGCATGGCGGCCCCGCACGTCGCCGGCACGATGGCGCTGATGTTCGCGGCGGCGCCGCGGCCGCTCTGGATCGACGAGGTGCGCGCGCTGCTCGTCGAGACGGCCGACCCGGTGCTCCCGGAGCAGCGGACGCGGCTGGGCGCGGGCTACCTGGATACCTCCGCCGCCGTCGGGGCCGCGAGCGCCCTGTCGCCGGTGGCCGCCGCCGGCCGCGTTCCCGCCCCGCCGCGCGCACCGCGGCCGCTGGTGCGGCTTCCCAGCACACAGGAGAGCGAGATGGCCGAGTTCGAGGAATATGAAGGCTTCGAGGAAGCGCCGTTCGACTGCGATGCCGATTATGATGCGG
The DNA here is from genome assembly GCA_019239415.1 of Alphaproteobacteria bacterium. Classification (GTDB taxonomy): domain Bacteria; phylum Pseudomonadota; class Alphaproteobacteria; order Sphingomonadales; family Sphingomonadaceae; genus Allosphingosinicella. The sequence continues at coordinate 153,905 of JAFAZW010000001.1, read as the reverse complement.
AGTTGGAGGGCGGCGGCGAAAGCGGCCTCGATGCCGTCGATGCGGAGGCGCTCTTCGCGACCGTGGAGGCCGAGGGGGAGGCGGACGGGGAGGGTCGCGAGGACGCCAAGGGCGCTCGGCGCCGCCGCGGCCCGGGCCGCGCCCCCTTCCAGGCCCACGAACCGGTCGGTGGCGGGGGTGGTCGCCGTCTCGTGGTGCCGCGGCGTGGCCGCGCGAGCCCCATCGCATTGAGCGTGCCCCTCGGCGGCGCTCCCGCACCGGCCCCGTCACCGCCACCCGGCGCGCCCTCGGCACCGGCCGCGGCGCCGGCTCCGACCGTCGCCGTGCCGCCCGTTGGGTCTCCGGACGATCCGCCGCTCCCCGCCGACCCGGGCGAGCCCGCCGAGCCGATCGCCGCCGGCGCCGAGTTTGCGGACGAGGGTGCCGCCGACAGTGCGGAAGCCACCTGGCGCCGCCGCCGGGCAGCCCCGCTGCCGTTCCAGATCCAGATCCCGGTCGGCGGCGGGGGCGGCCTCGGTCTTGCCGTGCCGATCGGCGGACGGGGCAGTCCGCTCGCACTGAGCGTCCCCCTTGGGGGCGGCGCTCCGGCACCGGCCGCACCTCCGGCGGCGCCCGCGGCTCCGGCTCCGGCCGTAGCGGCCGGCGTTGCACCGGCCGACCCGCCGCTCTTCGCCGACCCGGGCGAGCCTGTCGAAGCGATTTCGGCCGCCGCGCAATACGCGGCCGACCAGGGGGAGATTGAAGCGGAAACGTGCGAAGCCTGCGGCCCCGACTGCCGTTGCGACCGTGCCGCCGAGGACGAAGCGGCGCTCGCCGAGGCTGCCGAGATGGACGCGCTGGAGCGCGGCTATGCGCGCACCGATTATTCCGACGTCGACGCCCGCTACGCCGGCGAGCAGCTGATGGCCGCCGTCGGCGCCGCGATCGAGACGGTTCCCGGGGACGGGGAGGGCGAATTCCTCGACGCGCTGGCGGAGTCCCTCGGTGACGCGGAAGGAACGGCCGAGTCGACGTCGGAGCGCCCGTCGCTCTACGCGCTCTTTCAGGCCGCGGTGGCCGGTCAGGCCCGGCCGCAACGATTGTTCGGCCGCGCGATCCGCGTCATCGCCCGTCCCGGCGACCCGCTCGGGCGCGTCCGGCCGCTCCGCGGCGACCTCCTGCTGCGTGCCCTGCCCGGGGAACGGCGGGTCTATCTGGCCGTCGTCGCCGGTGCGACCGCCTGCGCGTTCGAGCGGCTGGCGGAACGCGGCCTCCGCGCCGAAGGCGGCGACGCCGCCCTCCCGGGCCGCTACCTTCACGTCGTCGAAGCGTGGCCGGTGCGGCGTGCCGAAGCGGAGGGGTTCGCGCGTCGCGTCGCCAACGCGGCCGACCTCATCCCGCTCGACACGGTGATCGTGCGGCTTGCTCCGCCGGGCGCGGAGGCGGGCGAACCCGGGGATGCTGAGGACGAGCCGGGCGATCCCAGCGAGCCGAACCTGGCCGTCGGCGCCCGCGGATCGGCCGTCGCCGCGCTGCAGCAGAGGCTCAATGCGCTCCACGCGCGGCGAACCGCGGCCGGTCTGGCGGGCCTCGGGAACATGCCGCTGGCCGAGGACGGCGTGTTCGGTCCGAGGCTGCGCGCCGCCGTCGCCGCCATGCAGCGGCTCGCGCCTGCCGGCCTCGTCCCGGTTCCCGACGGGGAGATGGACCGGGCCGCCTGGTCCGCACTGGCGCTGCTCGAGGCTGCCGCGGCGCGGCTGCCCGCTGCGCCGTCCGCGCCCGCAGCGCCTCCCGTCGCGTCGCGCGCCGCCGGGGCCGTGCAGGCCGGCCAGGAGATCGTCGAGCACCTCCCGCTGCTGGCGAGGCATGCGGGCACGCCGCCGGACCTCGTCCTGCGCTGGAACGAGATGGCGACGGCGCCGGAGCAGGTCGACGTGGTCATCCACCTCCACGGCTTTTCGGGCCTCGGCCAGGCGATGCGCATCGATCGCCACAAGCTGCCGGAGAGCGGCCTCGACTTCGTCAATCCCGACAATCCCGCGCAGATCGGGCGCCTCGCGCCCACGCTGGCGATCCTGCCGCGCGGCAATTTCTATGGCGGCCGCTCGCACATGGGTTACGATTTCCCGGCGCTGTTCGCGCCGGGGGCGCTCGCGCGGTTGATCGCGCTCGGTCTCGAGCGCTTCGCGACGGCCGCCGGCCTGCCGCGCGTCCAGAGGGGGCGCCTGATCCTCACGGCGCATTCAGGCGGCGGGGCCGCGCTGATGCGCCTCCTCGCCGAAGCGGATCCCGACGAGATCCATTGCTTCGACGCGCTCTACAATCCGCCGCGCCCGCTCATCCGTTGGCTCGAGGCGAAGCTGAGCGGTGCGGGAGCGGGCGCCGCCGCGATGCGCGTCCTGTACCGGGCCGGCGAGGGAACCGCGGTCCATAGTCGCGAGGTCGCCCAAGCGCTCGCGGCCGCTGCGACGGCTCACCCGGACGTCCAGCGCCGGTTCAGGGTCGAAGCGACCGCCGAGCCGCACAACGGCATTCCGCGTCGGTACGGCTGGTCCCTGCTGGCCGACGCCGCCGCCGATGTCGATCTGGCCCGCCGCCACGCCGGCGCCGGGCAGAGCGCGCCGCCTGGCTATCGCCGCGCGGGAGGCGAAGCCGAATGGGGCGAGAACGAGCCGGCGGACGCAGGCCTCGCGCAGCCGGAGGTCGACGCGCTCGCGCGCTGCGAGTTCGGCAATGCGACCGAGCTCGAGGCGTGGTTCGCCTCGTCCGGAGGCTTCGCCGATTGGTTCAACCGAACGCTTTCCGGCCATGCACCTTTCGTCCGCCCCGGCCGCGGCGGGGTCCTGCGCGTGCCGACGGGCGCCGGCGCCCGCGCCCGGTTCCGCGGCTTCTGGGACGCCCTCGAGGTCGCCTACGGCCGTCCCCGCGTCAGCCTGCTCGAATTCGCCGCGCTGATGGCGATCGTCCTCAACGAGACCGACGGCGATTTTGCCGGCCGCACGGAATCGAGCGGCCGGGGCGGCGGCGGCCGCACCGACGCCCGCGGACCGCATCGCGGCCTCGCCTATTTCTTCGACCGCATCGAGCTGCGCCCCGGTCACTGGAAAGCCAGCTACAACCATCTCGACGGCGGCCTGACGGCCGGCCAGCTGTTCAACGACGACGCCTACGTCGCTGCCCACGGCCATCTTGGCGGCGCGGACAGGCTGGCGCGGCGCGGCAATGATTATGGCGGCGCCTGGAACGGCGATGTCTACCCGGCGACCGAGTTCAGCACCGACGAGCATGCCGCCGAGACGGCGTTCGTGCGCGAGGCGGATTTCTACAAGTTCCGCGGCCGCGGCATCATCCAGACGACCGGCCGCGGCAGCTATCTGCACCTCGTCCGCCACATCCGGACCTATCGCGGCACGGACCCGACGCTGAACGCGCTCAAGGTGCGCTGGTCCGCGGTTTCGGACGAGACCGCCTGCACCGTCAGCACCAACGACGAGTGGGAGCGGCTGTTCGCCGTGCCGGAGATGCTGGGCGTGGCCTTCGCGCTCCATTCCGGCGGCCCCCACGGCTACCGCATCATGAGCCGGCGCGCGGAGGTGCTGAATGCGGTACCGGCGCCGCATCAGCGCGGCGCGCAGGGCTCCATCTTCCTCATGGGGCGCGCGATCAGCGGTAGCCCGGCCTACGGCGCCGGTCTTTACCGGGACCGGGTGCTTGCGCTGCTGCGGGCGATGCTGCCGCTCGCCGCCTCGGGTCCGGCGCCCGTCACGCACGGCTCCGCCCCCGTCAGCCCCGACGGCGAAACGGAGCATGCGCACCACGGACCGAGCCGAACGACGGCGGTTGCCGTGCCGGACGAGGCGACGCTGCGGGAGCAGTGGCAGGCCAATCCCCGCGCTCACGGCTATTTCCGCAACAGCGAGGCGCGCTACCTCGAATATGCACCGCTCTTCGCGCATCGCGGCGTCGCCGACGCGGCGGCCTACATGGCCGAGAACATGACCACGCTGACCTTCTTCGGCGCCCGCAACCCCGGGCACCGCGGCCTCGCGGCGCCGCTGCGGGCGGCGGAGGAGGCGCTGTCTGGGCACGTGATCGACCCTCCGCTCCACCCCTTCGGCTGCCTCAACATCCGCAGGATCGCGGGCACGAACCGGCTGAGCTTCCATGCGCTGGGGCGGGCGATCGACCTCAACCCCGGCACCAACCCGCACATCCGCGACCCCCGGGCCTTCGAGGTGATCCGTGCCGTCACCGGCGTCGACCTGCCGCATGAGCGCTCGCCGCGCCGGCTGCGCGAGGCGAGCGCCCAGTTCCAGGCCGATTTCAACGACGCCTGGATCGCGGGGCAGGGCGACGCGCACCTGCGCGCCCTGCTCGCCGACCCGACGTTGCTGCGTCTCCTGCGCAGCTACGGGGCGCACGGCTTCTGCAACCTCGACGAGCGTCTGATCGAGGCGCTGGTCGCGGCCGGCCTCAACTGGGGCGGGACGTGGACGACGAGCAAGGACTTCATGCACTTCGAGCTGCGCTGAGGAGGCGCCGGGACCATGGACGTTTTCCAAGCCAGCCGCGACCGCGCCGTGTCCGGGACCGACTTCGCCGGCCTGCTCGCGGGCGCGGCGGCGGCGGGCAATGCGACCGACGCGGCGAACGTTCGCTGGCTCCAGAGCGCGCTCAACCGCGCCGGCGGCGCGGCTCTGGTCGTCGACGGCATTGCCGGCCCTGCCACACGCGCCGCCATACGTGCCTTCCAGGCGCGCAACGGCCTCGCCGTCGACGGGATCGCGGGACCGGTTACCCTCGCGCTCCTGCACGCGGTGGTGGACGGGCCGGCCGTGCCGCCGGCGCGGCCGCAAAGCATCGCCTGCCCGGGCCTTCCGGTGCGGCAGGTGCTCGACCGTTTCGCCTTCGGGCGGCACCGGGTCGAGCCCCATCACCAGCCGCAGATCGACGCGATCGCCGCCTGCCTGCTGGCGAGCCTCGATACCGCGACCCCGATCGACGGCCTCTCGCTCGTCGGCCATACCGACCCGGTCGGCGACGATGCGGCCAACCTCGCGCTCGGGCAGCGTCGCGCCGAGGCCGTTGTCGATGCGATCGACGCCAGCCTCCGTCGTCAGTCCGCCGGCCGGCACTTCAGTTTCGTCTTCATGCCCTCGAGCATGGGAGAGCGCGCACTCCTGCCCGGCGATCCCGCGCTGAGCCGGCGCGTGGAGGTCATCGCGCCTTTCGCTTTCCCGCCGCCGTCGCCGCCACGGCCGCGGCCGGCGCCGCCTTTCCGCTCCCCCCTCGACCCGCCGCGCTGGGGACCGATCCTCGCCCGGGCGATCGGCCCGCGTGCGGTGCTGCGCACCGGCAATGCGGTGCGGCACCTGGTCGATGCGGAGAACGGCCGCAGCGCCGGCCTCGGCGCCTATCCGGCGATGGTGGAGGCGATCCGCGCGGCGCGGGGCGGAGACGCCTTCATCTACCTGCTCGGCTGGGTCTGCATGGACGATTTCCGCATGCTGACCTGCGATCCGCGCAGCCGCCTGCAGGAACTGCTGGCCGATGCCGCGGCGCGGGGCGTGCAGGTGCGCGCCGTCTTCTGGGCGCAGACTCGTCTCAATCCGGAGGAGAAGGACAAGACCGAGGCGAGCGCGGCGCGGATCAACCGCCTCCCCGGCGCCGCCGCCATCCTCGACGATGAGACGCTGAGCCTCGGCGCCCATCACCAGAAGGTGCTGGTCGTTGGTGACGGCGACCGGGCGCTCGTCGCCTTCACCGGCGGCATCGACGTCAACCGCGACCGGGTGCTGCCGTCGTCGATCGTCTGCCCGCCCGCGCCGCCGCCGCTCGTCGTCGAGACGGCCGGCGACGCCGAAAGCATGAGCGGCGGGGGCGGCCAGCCGCTGCACGACGTCCACTGCCGCATCGAGGGGCCCGCGGCCTTCGACCTGCTCCAGACCTTCATTACCCGCTGGGACCACCATCCCGGCAGCCGCGCCATCGAGGCAGTCAACCCGCTGCGCGGCCGCGCGACACTGCCGCCCGCGCCGCTGCCGGCCTCGCTGCCGCCGACCGCGAGCTCGACGGGCTCGTCCTGCTCGGTCGTGATCGGCCGCACCTTCAACCCGCGCCGCGGCTCGGGCCTGGCGCGCGAGCGCGACATCAAGGCGATGCTCGTCGCCGCGATCGCCCACGCGCGCCGGTTCATCTATATGGAGGACCAGTATCTGCTGAACCTCGACGCAGCGAGGGCGCTGCGCGCGGCGCTCCCCAACATCGCCCACCTCACCATCCTCATTCCCGCGAGCCAGATCGTCGGCGACACGCCGTGCATCTGGACCTATCGCCGCGAGTTCATCGCGGAGCTCACCGGCAGCCTCTCGCCGGAGCTCGCCGCGAAGGTCCGCATCTTCCACCTTGCGAGCCCGCCGGTGCCGACGGTGGCGCCGCCCTGCTCGTCCGGAGGCCCCACCTTCACGCCGGTGCTCGACGCGCATTGCTACGTCCATGCGAAGTGCCTGATGGTCGACGACGAGCTTGCCGTGATCGGCTCGGCCAATTGCAACAAGCGCGGCTGGGAGCATGACAGCGAGGTCGGCGCGTTCGTGTTCGACGACCGCGTGCCGACGGACCCGGCCGCGGTGACCTTCGCCCAGCGCCTGCGGATGGACCTGTGGGCCGAGCATCTCGACCTGCCGGCGTCCAGCCTCGCCGACGGCATCGCGAGCGCGGCGGCGTGGCTGCGGCCGCGCCCCTCGGCGCGCATCGTCCGCTACTGCCCGGACGACGACCACGATATCGCCGAGTTCAAATGCGGCCTCATCCGCGACACGATCGTCGACCCGCCCGCGCCTTGAGGGCGCCGCCGGCTGCATGGCCAGATCGAAGCGAAGGCACGTGTGCCGGATCAATCCGGATCGCGCACACGACCGATCCGGCGGCCGGATCCCGGAAGAAGCGACGCGATCCGGCGAGACGCGAGGAACTCGCCTGACGCCGGACTGCTGCGCCATCGAGACGATGCGGGCGTAAGCGTCTGCCCGGCGTGGAGGGACCGCCCGGTTCGCGCGGCTCCTGCCGAGAACTTTCGCAATCAGGCATGGTCAGAGGGACGCGCGGCGTTTGTACCCCGGGAATATTTCGTTACCAAAGCCGAGGGGCAAAGGGCGTCGGGATACGTGGATGGAATTGTTTCGACAGGAGGTCTTCAGGAGCAAGGCGCCGCGCCTTCACGGCACTGTCAACCTTGCCCAGCCGATCAGCTGGCTCGCCATTACCCTCGCCCTTACGGTGGTCGTCACCGTCGTCGCCGTGTTCTTCGCCTCGGCGTCCTATACCAAGAGCGAATTGGCGACCGGTTCGATTGCCCCTGAAGGGGGCATATTGGAAGTCGTTGCTCCGCGCGCAGGCAGGGTGGAGCTGGTCGCGGTGCGCGAAGGCGACGCGGTTCGGCGGGGTGCGCTGCTCGCGCGCGTGCGCGTCGAGGAGACGGCGGCGACAGGTGTCGGGGCGCAAGCCGGCGTCGTCGCCGCGATCGAGAATCGGGACCGGACGCTGCGGGACCAGGAGAGTTCCATTCGTGCCGCCGCGGGCGCGGAGCGGCAGGGCTTCGACGCCCAGATCGAGAGCTTGCGGGCCGAGCTCGCCACCCTCGATGTCCAGATCGTCGCGCAGCGCCGGCTCATCGCAATGGCCGAGAGCGAGCTTCGCCTGGCGCGGGACATCGGCAAGCGGGGCTTCATCAGCCGGCGCGAGATTGCCGGTCGGGAAGAGGCCTTCATCTCGCGTTCGCAGCAGCTCTCCTCGCTGGAGCAGAATCGGGCGGCCAAGCTCGGCGCCCTGCGCCAGCAGGAGCGCGCGCGGGAGGAGGCGGGGGCGAAGGCGGCAGCTGCGGTCTCGGGACTCGCCAGCAGCCGCGCCGATGCGCAGAAGGAAATCGCCGCCGCCCATGCCGCCCAAGGATTTGCGTTGCTGGCACCGGCGGACGGCAAGGTCGCGGCGCTCGCCGTCCACCCGGGCGACACGGTGACGCCGCAGGCCTCGGTGCTGGCCATCGTCCCCGCGGGAGGCCGCATGGTCGCAAGGCTGTACGTCCCGGGGAAGGCGGCCGGCTTCGTCCGCATCGGCCAGGAAGTGAGGCTTGCTTTCGAGGCCTTTCCGCCCGAGCGATTCGGCACGCTCGGCGGGCGGATCGTCGGCATGTCCTCGGCGCCCGTCCCGCAGCCGGGAACGGGGGGCGCCGTCACGCCGGTCTACGTGGCGACGGCGGTGCTCGACCGGCCCAATCTCACCGCTTACGGGAGGAAGGCGTTCCTGCTCCCGGGAATGGCGTTCACGGCGCGAATCGTCACCGAGCGAAGGTCGCTGCTGCGATGGCTCTTCGATCCCCTTTACGCCGGAGCGGCGCGGTGACGGAGGGCCAGTCGCTCGGCCTGTTCGGCCGCCGCAGAGTCCGCCTCATCCGCCAGACGCAGGTGGCGGAATGCGGGCTTGCCTGTCTCGGCATGGTGGCCGACTTTCACGGGCTGCGCCTCGACATGGGGACGTTGCGCCGCAGGTTCCCGCCCTCGTCGCGCGGTCTGACGCTGCGCGCCTTGATGACGATCGCCGATGCGCTCGGGCTCACGCCGCGGCCGCTGCGCGTCGAGTTCGAGGCGCTCGGCGAGCTCGCACTCCCGGCGATCCTCCATTGGGACCTCAATCACTTCGTCGTCCTCGAGGCGGTCTCCAACCGCAAGGCGCTGATCCACAATCCCGGCGGGCGCAGCGGCTGGATGCGGCTCGCCGAAGTCTCCGATCATTTCACTGGCGTGGCGCTGGAGCTGGAGCCCTCCGTCGATTTCGAACCGGGAGAGGCGCGCCAGCGCGTGCGCCTGCGGCAGCTGTGGACGCGGATCCGAGGCCTCAAGCGCGCCGTGACCCAGACCGTCCTGCTCTCGCTGATGCTGCAGGCGTTCGCGCTGGTTTCGCCTTATTATCTGCAGCTTGCCGTCGACACCGCGGTTCCCGAGCTCAACCTCGGCTTCCTTTCGGTTCTCGCGATCGGCTTCGGCCTGTTCGCGGTCCTGACCGGCGTGGTCACGCTGCTGCGCGCGACGGTGCTCCTCTCGGCCGGCGCGTCGTTCGGCTACGGCCTGTCGTCGGCCGTCGCTCGCAAGCTGTTCCGCCTGCCGGTGGATTGGTTCGGCACGCGTCACGTCGGCGATATTCTCTCGCGCTTCCAGTCGATCCTTCCCATCCGCCAGATGCTCGCGGAGAATGCGCCCGCCGTCTTCGTCGACGGGCTGCTCGCCTTGCTGACCTTCACGCTGATGATGGTCTACTCGCCGACGCTGTCGCTCGTCTCCGCCCTGGCGCTCCTCCTCTACGCGGCGGTGCGATGGGTCCTCTTCGGCATGCAGCGCGCGGCACAGGACGACATGCTCGTCTCGGGGGGGCGCGAGCAGTCGATTCTGATCGAAAGCCTCCATGGCATCCGCTCGCTTCGCCTTTCGGCCAAGGAAACGCTGCGCCACGCGCTGTGGCAGGCGCGGATGACGGACTCGGTCAACGCCAGCGTGCGCCTGCAGAAGTTCGCGAACATCCAGACCGCGCTGCAGACGACCTTGTTCGCGCTCGAAAACGTGGCCGTGGTGTGGCTCGCGCTGTCGCTCGTCATCAAGGGCGGGTTCAGCATCGGCATGGTGTTCGCCTACCTCGCCTACAAGACGCAGTTTCTCCTCGCCGGCGCTTCGCTGGTCGATAAGGCCAGCGCCTACGGCATGATCGGACTGCACCTGGAGCGGGTTGCCGATATCGCCCTGTCCGACGACGACGTCAGCTTCAAGATGCCGGCGGGCGCCGAGGTGGAGCTGCGCGGCAGGATCGAACTGCGCGATGTCTATTACCGCTACGGGCCGGAGGACCCATTCGTGCTCAGCGGCATCGATCTGGCTATCGCAGACGGGGAATCGGTCGCGATCACCGGACCCTCGGGCGGAGGTAAGTCCACGCTCCTCCAGATCATGGTCGGCCTGGTCGAACCGACGCGGGGCGAGGTCCTGGTCGACGGGGCGGCGCTCCCGCTCTTCGGCTTCAAGAATTATCACCGTCAGATCGCCGCGGTCCTGCAGGAGGATACTTTGTTCGCCGGCTCGATCGCGGAGAATATCGCGATGTTCGACGAAGATGCCGACATGGCGCGAGTCCGCGAAGCGGCGAAAGCCGCCGCGATCAGCGGCGACATCGATGCCATGGCCATGGGCTACGAAACGCTCGTCGGCGACATGGGGAGCGCGCTGTCGGGAGGCCAGCGGCAGCGCATCCTGATCGCGCGGGCGCTCTACCGCCGGCCGCGCATCCTGTTCATGGATGAGGGCACTTCGCACCTCGACGAGGCGCTCGAGAAAGAGGTGAACCGCGCCATCAGGGGCTTGGGCATAACCCGGGTCATCGTGGCGCACCGGCGGGAGACGATCGCCAGCGCCGATCGCGTGCTCGCCCTCAATGCGGGCAAGCTGTCTCCGCAGGCGTCGCAGCAAGGTTGAGCGGGTTCGAGGAATTGGGAGCGGGCGATCCCACTCTGGAACCCCTCGCGTCGCGAAGGGTCTGCAGGGGGCAATGGTGGACGATCTTTGGCAATGAGGCGCTTTGACGAGGACAGTCTGATTGCCGCGTTGGAGCAGGCACCCTGGCCGGGGCAGGCTTGCTTCGCCGCGGCCTGCGCCGGGCGGCTCGCCAACGCGAACGCCGAATGCGGGGGTGGTCACGTAGCATTGATCGCCGCTGCCCTCGACGAGCTCTGCGCGTTCCTGCTCGATGGCAAGCCCTTCGACGCAAAGGAGGCAGAGGACCGGCTGCTTGCGGCGATGCCGGACGAGGAGGACGAGCCCGGCTTCGCCGCCGCGCTTGGCGAGGATGCCCTCGCTGCAGCGGCCTATGCGATACGCGCGCTGGGCGACGATCCGGCGCGCAACGGCGCGTGGGCAGCGAGGCGGGCGTATGACAGCGTCGATCGCTACGTGTCACGACGGCTCGCTGTCGACCACTATACCACCGCCGCCGAGCGGTGCATCCGCTCCCATCCGCTCACGATACGAGAAGTGGAACGGCAGCAGCGGGATCTCATCGGTATCGTCGCCGCGCTGCGATCGGCACGGCCCGACTCCTTGCGGAGAATCGTTGCGCAATCGCGCGCGGAAAATTGCCTGAAGGAAGGATAAGCGGGCGCGCCTTGTGGGTTCGGTCCGGTGCCGGAGCGGCGGCAGACGGGCCGCTTCTCAAGGATATCGTCCTCGGCCAATCCCGGACGCCCTCGACCGCCTCACCGCAGGCGGACGGGCGGTCGTCTGCGAGACGCGCGACAGGATCGCGGCCGACCAACCGACCGACCCGGCAGCAGCTGAACGTTGTCGGAATAACTTTCCAGGTCAGCGCGGAGAACGAGAACCGTCGGGTCCAATGGTAGTCTCGCCATCACGGTGATTGCTGCTAAGTCGGTATGTCCGGTCCCATCGAATCGGGATTCTTTTTAGGGGAAAAGAATGCCAAACGGCTATCGGTATCCGGATACCAACGACGAGATCATGACGGCTGGTATCGAGCAATGGGAGCCGTTTCCCGGATACTGGAACGAGAGTGCAAGGCGCGGCCGCGACCGCCTGGATCGGAAGCTGAGGACCCTCCTGCCATCCCGCGAGGCAGTGAACGGTCTCGATGCCGGGTGCGGCTGGGGACGGCTTCTGCCGTGGGTGGCCAAGTTTGCAGCGCGCATTACCGCGGTTGATCCCGATTCCCACCGGATAGCGCAGGCGAAAGCGCAGGCACCCATCGCCGACACGGCCGTGCAGTTCGAACACGGCTCGATCATGGACGTCGACGGCGGCCCGTATGATCTCATCCTCTGCAGTCACGTTGTGCAGCACGTGCCCACGACCATGGTCCCGAGGATTCTCAAGAAATTAGCGGAAGTGTCATCCTCCGACGGAGTGCTGGTTCTTGCCTTCAGCCGCTCGCCGGTCGACGAGGAATCCTACGGCCTGTCGTATCTGGACGACGGAAGGGCTCGCGTCGATACGATCGACCGGGCTCGTTTCGACGAGGTCGCCAGCCGCCGCGAAAATCCGGGCTGTGTTCCCTTTCGTCGCATCGACCCGGACAACCTCGCGATTGAGGCCCGAACCGCCGGGTGGCGCCTTTGTTGGGAATGGACCTATCACATCGATAACCAGCCCCGCAGCTTGTACGGCCGGGACCAAGACGACATCATAAACAGCTCGCCGGATCTGGCACGGCAAAGCGGGGGTGATATCTACACGCTTTGGCGTCCTAGGAGTTGACGCCGGGCGTCGTATGGTCGGTTCCGATGGGCTCGCGATGCGGAATTGTCTCCGGACGACTCCGTGGTATCCGGACCGACCGTGACCGAGTTGATGTCCGCGGAACCCACCGAAGGTCACTAGCAAGACTCAGTTGATCCCGGTCCCTCTGCCCCGGTGCGGGTCATGGGCGCTGATCTCGAGAGGGGTAGTCTCGGGCGGGCGTCCAGTTTATGCTTGGGGTAAGGTCACCGGTCGCGACGGTATAGGCAGAAATTGTCACGTATGCACATGAGGCGTGTTCCATACCTGACGCGGATTTGGGCGGCAGGGTGAGCGCAAAGCTTGCAGTCACGCTTGTGACGGCCGAGTTCTGGCCGCTGGCCAAGACGGGTGGTCTTGGCGATATGGTCTATTCCATCGCTGCATCCCTGCGTGATTATGGTTTCGATGTACGGGTCGTAATTCCTGGCTACAGGTCTATTATCCGTAACCTCGGATCCGACGCGACCACGCGCGGCAAGGTCCTCGCGCTTGACCATCAAGTGGAACTTGTGGTCCAGCATATGCACGGCATGGAGATCGTGGTCGTCCGGTGTGACCCGCTCTATGACCGTCCTGGCAATCTATACATGGAGAGCTTCAGAACCCCGTGGAGCGACAACGCGCAGCGTTTCGGTGTTCTCTGCCGTGCCGCTGCCTCCATAGCGAATGGTAGCACAGAACTTCCGCCACCGGACATTCTTCATATCCACGACTGGCATGCGGGGCTCACCCCCGCTTATCTCGACGATCGGGTAGGCATTCCCGTCGTCCTGACCGTCCAGAATTTCATGTTCCAGGGCCGGTTTCCGAAGAGCGAGATCGGGAGCCTGGAACTCGGCAAGAACGCCGATGTCACCGAGGCCGCCGAACTGTTCTCCGGCTTCAGCTTCCTGCAGGCGGGGTTGCATCTCGCCGACGTGGTGACGACGGTCAGTCCCCGTTATGTCGAGGAGATGGCGGAGCGCAGCCGCTTCAATTGGTATTACATGCGTGAAAGGGCCAGGAAAAAGCTGGTCTCGATCATCAACTGGCCCGAGACGGAGGTCTGGAATCCGGCCTGCGACAATTTCATCCCTGCCCCCTACGGAATTTCCACGCTCCGGCGCCGAAGCGTTAATCGGGAGGCTCTGGAGAAGCGCCTGAATTGGCCACGGAGCGGAAGGCCTATTCTCGCCACGCTCAGTCGAATGACGAAGGCGAAGGGCTTCGAGTTCCTGTTCAAGCAAGTGAGCGCCCTGTTGGACCGGGGATGCCGTCTCGTCATTGCCGGCGAGGGAGACCAGCCGCTTGTCAACGCGGCGAGAAACCTCGAAGCGGCGAACCCGGGTCGCGTGGCGCTGATGACCCCCTATAACGAAGAAGACGCCCGCCTCCTGCTGAGCGGTGCCGATGGTCTCCTCATGCCGTCTCTGACCGAGCCGTGCGGGCTGAGCCAGCAGCATGCGCAGCTTTACGGCTGCGTCCCGGTTGTCTCCCGGGTGGGAGGTCTGCCGGATACTGTTACCGATGGCGTCACGGGCTTCCTCTTCGAACCGTCGGATCGCGCCTCGTTTCTTGCCGCCATCGACCGCCTCCTGTCGAAGCTCGGCGGCTCGCGTTGGGAGGCCCTCCAGCAGGATTGCATGCGCCGGAATGAGGAGCGGGCCGAGCGGACCGCCTATGGGGAGCTATTGCTGCGTCTCCATCGCGCCAACCGCGCGAGCGGAGAGAGTCGCGCGGCGCCGCCAAGGTGAAGCGCACACAAGCAGCCACCATGTGCGGCTAGTGTCTTCCAAATGTCCTGAGCAGCTTGACGCTGAACTCCGGCGATCGTCGCCTAGAATACTCTTCCCGGATCAAGGGCGCCGACAGCTGGTACCGGTAAGGACCTTGGTACCGGAAGGTGGCCGACAGCGAAAGTTCGCGAGTGAAGCTCCTCGTATAGCTCAGCGTCACATCATACCATGCGAGCTCCCGCAGTTGAAAGCTCCGCGACGGGCCATTGTAGGTCCATTGCAGCTGCGCCACGTCGCCCGGCACCTTCCCCCGGTCGGGAGAGGTCCATTGGAGGGTTCCGGTGGTCGTGTACCGGAACGATGCATAGGTCTGGCGCCCGGCCTCGGTCTCGATCGGTCCTCGCTGGTGGAAAAGGTTGATGCTCGCATTCGCCTTGACCCGGGGCAGCAGTGGTGCACTCACATCGACCTGCGCTCCGCTGTCCTGGCGGCGCCCGGCGTTGACATACGTATAGGTAGCTGCTCCGCCCCCCGTTACGGAGTAGCTCTTGCTCCAAAGGTCATTCGTTTGGCGAACATAGGCGATGACTCCCGCCTCGACCTTCTTGGCCCGATAGTGCAGGTTCATCTCGTAGGCGTCGGTCGATTGGTCCCGGAGGTGGGGATTGCCCTCGAAGAGCGTAACCGAATCCTCGACCGAACCGTAAGGCCGCAGATACTGCAGCGGCACGCGATCGATGCGCTTGCTGTAGCTCGCAGTCAGATCGAGGCCTTTGCCGAGCACATATTTGATGTGAGCGCTCGGGAAGAGATGCGTTCGATCGGTCTTCACTCCCGTGGGGGCGAAACTGGTCACCTCGAGTGTGTTCCGTTCCCCGCGGATGCCGGCAAGCACCGTCAGTTTGCCGAGCGACTGCTGGAAGCTCGCGTACGCCGCGAGCGTGCTGCTGGTCGCCTCGTACTGATCGGCGGTATCCAGGCCGAGCGCGGCGCCAGCGCCCTGGCTTGCAAAACGATATAGAAACGAACTGGTGTTGAGATCCCAGCTCCCACCGAGCGATAGCAGCTGGCCCTTGCCGACCTGGCGAGCCCAATCCGTCTGAATGTGGGTTTCCAGAGCCTTCTTGCGCTCCTCGGCGGAAAATGAACTGCCATCGCCGAACCGGGCCGTGGTGGCATCCCGCACCTGGGGATTCCCGTACAGCTGCGCGGCAATGCTGAAGGTGTCGCCGTCCCGTTCCCCTTTGTGCTCGACATTGAGGCCGGCCGTGAGAAAACTTGCGACGCTGCGTACGACCCGGCGTTCCGAGACCGACGAAGAACCGGGCGTTGGACTTTCAAGATTGCCAGCGCTGAAAAGCTCGTCGACCCCGCCGCCGCCGACGACGCTCGCGGACACGCTTGTCCTTGCACCGAGATCGTAGGTGAGCTTGCCATTCAAGCGTCCGTCGGTGCCTCGGTAGCCGCCATTGCCATTCTCGACGACCATTGACTCCTCCCCGGCAGGCGTCGCCCGCACGCCTCGCCGCCGTTCAAAGGACCACCGGGACTGCCAACCGACGTTGCCGCCGGCGGTGAGCTCATATGCCAACGGCCCTTGCTTTCCCTTCAGGGTCAGGTCGGTCTGAAGGCGGCGGAACGTCGATGCCTCGAAGCTGACGTTTCCCGAAGTATCCGCGCTATTCTGCTTACGTAGCACGAGGTTGATAATACCGCCCGTGCCCTCCGCCGAGAATTGCGCGGAGGGATTCGTCATGATCTCGATCCGCTCGATATCGGTGCCATGCAGGGTCCGGAGATACTTTCGCGCGTCTCCCGCATAGGGCCGACCATCAATCAGGATTTTGGGAGTTCCGCTGCCGAGGAGAAGAATTTGGTCGTCGGACGTGATCGTCACAGCCGGCAGTCCGCGAAGGAGCTGAACCGCATCCTTTTGCGCCGAGTGTGGCGTTTGCAGAACACGATAGGTGCGCCGGTCGACCTTGAGGCCTTGATCCGGACGGGTGGCAACGACTTCGATGACCTCGGATTGGCTCTCCGTTTGCGTGACGGCGGGCGGAGCCTGTGCAAGCATCATTTGCCTCCCTCCCAGCCAGCCGATTTCTGGACGATGAACAGCGGTCGGGCTGGGACATCTACAGCGCGCGGGAAGACCTTGAATGCGACGTGTCTGTAAGCTGACGTCATAATTGCCGCGGGCGCTGTCGCCGCGCCAGAGACATTGCTACCGTGCGAGCAATTCCCCAAGGCGCCAGGAGTTAGGCCCATCTCGTACCGAAATACGAGATCGCCTCAGCCAAGTCGACGAGCGGCCCGCAGCTTGCAAGATAGTTCGTGACTTCCTGACGCAAGCTTTCGCGCGTGCCACTCCACAGGTCGGTGACCGGTTGCGTCGGATCAAATTCAGCTTTTGGGAAGTATCTTTCCAGCGTGGACGCGAGCATCTGGAGCGACGCCGCGCGGTCGTCGGACCAGATGGATTCCAGAGAGGGAAGGGCGGGATGCGTCACGTTGTAGTGAGGCGCGATGAGATCCACTCTCAACCGCATCGCCTGCCGGTGATGCGCCAGGAACCCCCTGATGATCTCTTCGCGAGCGCGGGCATCATCCGCGACCTGCTCGTAGCAGGCGCCGAGTCCGATCCGTGAGAGGAGCTCGCGCAGCAGCCTGCGCTCATAGGTGTCCACGATCCTGCTCTCGAGATCGCTGTCGAAGTCGCGGAAAGCCGAGTGGTCGAAATCTTTCGCCGGGAGGGCGAGCTCAGCGAGCGAATCCGTCAGTTTCGTGAACTCGGCAAGCACCGTATTGCCCGGCGAAGTTACGTAATTCGCTCGAACCGGTAGCGTCGAAACGGCTCCGAAATCGAGGATCCCGCCGTCGAGGGCGAGGTTCGAGGGGGAGGTCCCGAGCGCCAGATTGTGGATCGAGGCGTAAGCGATCTGCTCGGCCCAGTTGAGATAGCCGGTCGCCAACTTCCGCTTGAGCCAATCGACGCCGTACCTGTCCGAGAAGATAGCGAGGTTGTGCCGGACCCGGCGCATGTCGTCCCGCTTGCCCTGATAATTTCCCGGGCAATAGCGATACGCGCGCTCAAAATGAGCGAGACGCAACGAGAAGGGCCGGACAATGAGCACCCGCCGTTCGAGCTTGATCGCGTCTTCGAGGTGCCAAGCCTGGTCGACGCCGGTGTCGATGATCGCGAGGATCGGCAAGGCGCCATGCGGAAGAATGCGTTGCAGCAGCTGCGAGAAGAGGATCTCCCTGATCGCTTCCTCCAGATACGCCCCGCCCGAGCTATGGGCGAGCCCCTCCCCGACGCCGAGCAGGGGAGTGGGGCCGATGCCTTTCACGCTGTAGCCATTCACGATGGCGCTGCGACCGCTCCCCCCATGCCGCCCGATGCCGGCTCCCCCGTAGCGGTCCGCCCAGCCATAGCCGTCCGCGGGCTCCGACCGCGCGATGACGAAAGCGCAAGCGTCGAGCAGATGCGCCCGGTAAGTGTCCTCGTCCGCGAAGCTTCCCCGATATTCCCGATCGAACGCGCCCGCCCGCTCGTTGACCCAGATGACCTTGGCATTGTCGAGGCGTTTCAAGCCTATCCTGACGGAGGACAGCTCATTGGCGATCATTGATGCGCAGGGTGTGGGCAGGTCTTCCATGAAGGGGATCAGGCTCGCACCAGGCTGATCAGGCCATCATTCGCCGAGGGCGTCGCGCGCCAATGGTCGGGGCATGCGCGGTCCCAGGCACGCCGCGATGCATCGGGAGAGGAGAGAGCGCGAACGGTGAGCTGTGTCTCGCCTTCCTGGGCGAGTGCCCTGAGGAGAGGTGCTCGCAGCCCTTCAAGGCTGAGATCGTGGCCGCACAGCTCCACAAGGACGAGGTCAGGGCCGTCGACAAATGATCGAAAGGGTAGAGCGAGAACGTCAGTTGCCGTCCGCTGGCGCCAAGCCGGCGCCTCCGACAGGGCGACCGCGAGAGCGGCCGTGCAGGCCCCATCCTCGAGTGCGACATGCAATTGCTGAAGATCCAACAGCTCGTAAAGCAGCGGTACGGATTTCGTGATTTCGGCCCGAACCTGCCCGTCATGACCGATGGCCTCGAGGACCGATTGCACGATCCGGTACGTGTCGACGCCGGTTCGGACGATCGCCTCGAATTCCGGCAGACCCGGTCCCTTCTCAGCGGAAAATCGGCCGCTGATCGTGGAGACGCGCCAGGGAAAGCTTCTTATTCTGGATACAGGATAGGTCCTGTACTGCTTCGCTCGGTCGCTCCTGCGGACGGTGATCGAGTGTTCCGTCCGCTCGCTCAGCCACAAATCGACGGTCGCATCGAGACTGCCCTCGCGCACGGCGAAATCCACGAGGTAGAGATCGCCGGATGCGCCGCCGAACCGGACTTCGGGGTCAGCAGCTGGCGGGGGTCGGTCGCACGTGCCCCAGATGACATAACTCACCGGACGGCCGTAAAAGTTCACGTAGACATCGAGGCAGCCGAACTTCTCGGCGAGCCTGGCCATGGCGAGGAAATCGGCGAACGCAACCTCGGCCTTGCCGTGCGAGCCACTGGCAAGGATCATCGCCATGGCCACGCGATCCCTGGAGAGAAGGGCATCGAGCCCGGCGCGGTCGAGCTTGGCGAACAGGTTCTTATAATACTCCTCGATGCTGTAGATCACATCCGCACCTCCATCAGGCGCTAGCCGGCTGACGGCGTCGCCGCTGTGACCTCTCCATCTGCCGGAAGTCGCGACTGGTAATCGGTTCAGGATAGCGGTCCGGGTATTTCTCCGAGTCGACGCATTCCGCGATCGATCGAATTGCGTAGTCGTCGCGGAACGGAATCGAGAAGCGCACCAGCCGTCGCGGCGGATTGGCGGTCAACTGGTCGGGCGCGAACCGGTAGATCGGAGGCTTGAGGATGTCGTTGGTCATGCGCTGCAGCATCGTGCCGGACATGACCAGAATGTGGCGGTTCGTCAGCGTGGCGCGCTGCCACCTCTCCTCATGCCAGCGGTGACGGAATTCCAGGTCCAGTTCGCCGTCAGTCAGGATGAGCGAAATGAGGTCTGGGTCCTCGCCGTCGGTGAGCGCGCTGCCTTCGATGCTGCCGCCAGCGAGGCTGAGCAGCTGGAGCACGCTCTCGCTTTCACGAATAGGTTCATCGAACCAGTCGCCTTGGAGCCAAAGGAACCGGGCGATGGCCGCGAGCATCCTGGCCCCACATCGATCCAGCTCGGAAAAGAGTTGGCTGACGGTATCGCGAAACCCCTTTGAGACGTCCGGCCGCATGCCGGGGCTTCGGTAGCCCGCCAGCGCCTTTCGCGAGGTTTGCCAGAGCTCGCCTCGATGCGATGGCTCATAACCTTGCGCCGGGGTGTCGCGCCCGGCGGGCAATGCAAATCTTGCCGTCTGGGCGGATGATTCTCGGGTCAATTCCGTCAGGCGCGATAGCGCCCCGGCGACGAGCGCGGGCTCGACGTGGTGATCGGTGATGAACGCGCATCCATGACGGACGACGGACTCTTCAAACGCATCGACGAACCTCTTTGGGTCCGCCTTCTGCGAGCTCAGCGTAAGATCGAGGGCACCCGCCGGCGCCCGCCCCGGCTCGCTCTTCATCGACCGCTCACGTCACTGAATGGCTCAAGCCGCCGCAGCGCCGCTCCCATCGCTAATTCAAGCATGAAGCGCCTCCAGGTTCGAGACCGTCGCATCGGTGAGTCTGCCGTCCCTCAAGATCATGATCCGGTCGGCACTTGCGACCGTTTCCCGGCGGTGGGCAAAGATGATCCGAGTGATACCCAGTCGGCGAATGGCGTCGTTCACCCGCTTCTCGCAGCGACTATCCAGATGCGCGGTTCCCTCGTCGAGCACCAATATGCGCGGCCGGCAATACAAAGCCCGCGCCAGAAGGACGCGTTGCCGTTGGCCGCTCGAGACGGCGATCCCTCTGTCTCCGACAAGCGTTGCGTATTTCAAGGGCCATGAATGGATTTCGTCGTTGATCGCCGCAGCTCGAGTGCACTCCTCCACGAGCTGCATGTCGACGCACTCGGCGAAGAGGGTGATGTTGTCGAGGACGGTGCCGGCGAACAGGCCTTCGTCCTGCAGCACTGCCGCCACCTGTCTGAAGTAGTTGCGCAGGCCGAAGTCGGCGAGGGGACGGCCATCGACGAGCATGGATCCCGTATTGGGCTGGTTCAGTCCGAGGAGGATCTGCGCGAGCGTCGACTTGCCCCCTCCCGAGGGACCCGTAATGGCCACGGATTCGCCGGGTTGGATGGAAAGATTGATGTCCTTCAGGACATCCTCTCCGTCAAACCCGTATCTGAACGAAACACCTCTGAGCTCGATGGCGCCATTCAGCGACAGGCTCGCCGACGTGGGGGCTTCGAACGCCGCATCCTCCTGCGCGTCCATGATGTCGGCCAACCCATCCAGATGGGCGTCCAGCTCCTTGAAGCTGGAGAGCTTATCGATGAACTCCGTCCCAGACGTGAGGAACTGGAGCATATAAGACATGAACGCGAAGATCATTCCCGGAGTGAAACCGCCGCGCATCGCGAAAGCGACGGCGATCCACAGTGCCGTGATATAAGCCAGGGCCAGAAGGGTCGCTTGGAACGCCGCCTGGCAGTCCGCCCATTTCTTGTGGCGAGTCTCGGCCGCGACGAAGCTGGCGAATTTCCCGCTCCACAGCCTGTGCCGCTCAACCTCCCGGCACGACAGCCTCAGCGAGCGCATGCAGTGGAGCGAGCTGATCAGGAATGCCTGCTCCTTCCCAACCGCCTCGATCATCTCCGATAGGGCCTGCTTTTGACGGGGCAGCAGCGCCGCTCTGACGAAGGCGTACAGCGCGAGCGCGACAATCCCGATGATCGAGAGCACCGGCGAGTAGATCAGCATCATCACGAAGGTGAGGGCCGCGAGCACGACGTTGATGGCCGCGGCCGGCAGAGCTTCCGACAGCGAATGCTTGATCGGGAAGATGGACTGAAATCTGGAGAGGATGCCCCCGGCCTCTCGCTTCCGGAACCAGTCCATTGGCAGACGGAAGAGCTTGTGTGCGATCTGGGAAGCCAAGCCCGCGGTGAAGGTAGCACCGATATGGCGAATGATGCTCAGTCTCAGGAAGGAGACCGCGCCGTTCAACAAGACGAACGCGCAACACGCGATCGACATGGCGGCGAGGAAGCCATGATTCTTCTGCGGCAAGGCCCTGTCCAGCGCCATCTGCGCAAAGTACGGCGGTGCGAGAACTGCGATCTGAAGAAACAGCGTCAGGACCAGGGCCTGCACGATCTCGGATCTCATTCCTCTCGCGTGCGACCAGAGATAAGAGACGTCCCTTCGAGGCGCACTCCCGTCCGTACCGAACTCGCCGCTTGGAGACATTTCGAACGCGAAGCCGGTAAAATGGCGCTCGAGCTCTCCCAGAGTCATCCATCGGGTGAGGCCCTTGGGGTCGTGGATGAGCGCATGGCCGTTCGCGAGCGTCTCGAGCACGACGAAGTGGTCGTTGTTCCAATGCAAAATCAACGGATGCCGGAGTCGATCGAAGTCGCGCGGTTGCAGCTGCACTCCCCGCCCCACGAATCCGAAATGATCGGCCAGCGTCGACAAAGTTCTGAGCGAGGCGCCTCGCGCCAACGACGGCACCGCCTTCCGCACGGCAGGCAGGTCAATCCCGCGCCCGTGAAAGTTCGCGACCATCACCAGACAGGCGAGGCCGCATTCGACCGTTTCGGCCTGCCTGACCAACCTGATCTTCGATCGAGGTGCGCCAAAAAGCGGAAACGGCCTGATCATGTGCAATGGATCGTCACTAGGCCGTGAGGTACCGCTTGAGCACCAAGTCCAGCTTCAAATATCCCCACAACTCCGCAACCAGGCTGTAGGAAAATCCGCCGGTCCCGGCCTCGTAAGCCCGAGCAAGCAGCGGGCCGTAATCCTGGATCCCGTAATCCGCCACGATCGTGCGACCGAGGGCCTTCTCGAAATCGAATTGGGAGGCTTCGTACTGAACCAGATTACCGTAATGCTCGTGGAACCGTGGAAACAGGAAGCCGTCGCTGAGACCTGCCCTGGCCAGCGCGATTATCGGCAGCGTCCGCCTCGCGCGGATCTTCTCCGGAAGGGCTCGACAGAAGTTTACGACATGAGGATGAGCGAGGGGCTGAAACACCCAGATTCCTCGTCTCATGAACATGTCGCACCGGCCGGCGGCAGCGACCATGGTCGATAACGACGAGGGACCGTAAACCTCCCATTCGCGCCTGTAGAACGTGTCGGTCCCGGTCAACTCGTCACCACCGATGCCCGTGAGTATCAGATCGAAC
Organism: Alphaproteobacteria bacterium; assembly: GCA_019239415.1. Taxonomy (GTDB): domain Bacteria; phylum Pseudomonadota; class Alphaproteobacteria; order Sphingomonadales; family Sphingomonadaceae; genus Allosphingosinicella. The sequence continues at coordinate 131,538 of JAFAZW010000001.1, read as the reverse complement.
GGCTGGGCTGGATGAAGGTCCACGCCCCTGGCGCAGGCCATGCGAAATATGTCATCGTTGGCGGTGAGGCTACACTCCTCGAACTCCAGTCCTGCCAGCGGTCCCGGGTCCCCCGACGAATGCGGCGCGTCCGATAATTCGCAGAGGGAGATCAGCTCCTGGCGACGATTGCGTTGCTGCGCGCCCATCGCGCCGCCGTGCACGAGACCGTAGGAATGCAGGGGCCGACGCACCTTCGAGGCTGCCAACGCGACGAGGGATGAATCATATCCGCCACTGACCTCGACCACGACCGAGCGCGCTTTGTCGATGCGCGGCCGCAGGACGGTCTCGATGATCCGCATCAACTCGTCGGTGGCGCGCGCATCATCCCGCAAGCTGCCGGGAACGACGGCCTCGGCTTCGGTGATTTCGCGAAACACGAGGCCATCCCGGTCGAACGCCACGGCCTCGCCCGGCCACAATGCGTGAACTCGCTCGATGACCGTGTTTCGAACCTGACACGTCCCGTGCTCGAGCAGAAGCCGGCAGGCCTCGACGTCGGGCCTGCGCTCCGCGAGCGCGAGGACGGCATCTTCAAACCGCCAGGAGCATGTCAGCACGCCGTTTTCGGCGCTGACATAAAGAGGGCAACTTCCCGCTGTCGTACGAGCGATTTCGATTTGCGCCCCGCCCTCCGCCTGTCGGAGGAATACGGCAACGCCCTCGAACTCCAGAAAATTCCGATAGGCCTCCGGATTCGGAGCAGATCTCTGCGTGGCGCGAAGGGGATCGTCACCCTCGCCGATCCACAGGACGGTTAGCTGAGAGTGGATCGCGGCAGAGAAGTGAAGTTGTGGGGAGCGGAATACCTCGACTCTGCTCCCCCCAAAGCGTGCGCCTCCGTCTACCAGCTCACAGGACTCGACCAAATCTCCGAGTGCCGCTCTCAGGCTCAGCATTTTCCCTCACGACACTGAGAACGGCCCCTAACGCAACTGGTCAGCCGTGTCGCTATTCCGGAAGCTTGCCTTGATTGTCATTGCTGCTGGTCGTCTTATAACGAAACTGCTGACCGGAAGCAGCGCCAACGATCTTGTCGAGTTCAGAGACCTTCAGGACACGGACCGGGTTTACGAAGATGGGGTCAGATTCCGACATTGTTCACCTCCAATATCTGGAAGGCGTCGAAAATCGCACAGGGTCAGTCTGTAGTCAACTCAGGTCGGGCCCGAAATCGGGCGATTCATCGGTTAGTACCGCGTGGCGGCTGCCGGTCGGCACAAGGCGGGGCGAGTGAACTGTGAACCATCTGCAACCGCACCCGTCAGAAGAATAGCTTGCGTCGACGACTTTCCCCGAGTCCTCAGGTGCCGGCACGACGTCGTGCTTTGCGCCAAGACCTATGCGCCCGCATGGGAGACGACATCTGCACGGCGATGCGGCATACCCTACGGCGCGAAGGAGCGGTCGAGATGAGCCAGCTGACGATGAAAATGCGCATCGGGGAATTCACGACTGGACTTGAGGATTTGTGCCGTGCGTTCGTCGGCCCCAGCGACCTTCTCGTCGAGCTCGGCTGCTTTAGCGGTGAGGCCACCGAGATCTTCGCGCGCTTCGCTGGTACGGTGTTTGCGATCGATCCTTGGGCCGAGGAGTATTGCGCAAGTATATCGGAAGGGTGCGTCGACCAGGGGGTGCTCAATTATATCCAGGATGCTCCGGTCCCGAGCATGGGCGAGGTGGAGGCTATGTTCGACGCCCGTGCCGGGACGCTGGCGAACGTGATTAAGCTCAAGGCCTCAGCGGAGGATGCTGTCCGGGATTTCGCCGACGCATCGCTCGACGTCGTCTATGTCGACGCGATCCACACATACGAGGCCGTTATCCGCCAGATCGTCGATTGGCGACCCAAGCTGCGGCGAGGGGGGGTGCTCGCCGGCCACGACTTCTCGCCGGCTTGGCCGGGTGTGATGCGCGCAGTCCGGGAGACGGTTGGCGAGCCTGAGCAGGTCTTCGCCGACACCAGCTGGGCCGTCCATGTCTGACATGAGCGGCCCTCGCCGGTTGTCGCCACCGCTGTGCGGCCTCGACGTGTGGCGGGGAGGCTATGCGCGTCGAATATCCTCGCCCGCGCCGCTGCGAGGGAGGCAAGCGGGGAGCAGGCGTGCCGGTTTCTGAAGCGGTTCGCGCGCCGGGCTTGTCTCGTCAGAGGGTATCGTCAGACGGAAGCCTCTCGTGACCCGGCACGATCCGATCCCGTCTCGATGTCCGCGACGTACGCAGCCAGACGCGCTTCAACTGGCGGGGGCTGTCCGACCGGAGCGGACCGCGTCCGTGGAGGATGCGCCAGTTGTCGACGAAAAGCGCCTCACCGGGCGCGAGCCGAAAAATAGTTGCTTCGGCCGCGCGAAGCAGATCATCGAACGCTGCGACGGCCGCCTCTTGATCCCTGCTCATCTCCGGCAGAATCCACGGCGTGTAGTTGACCCGCCAATCCGTCTCGTCGTTGCCGCGTAGCAGCGGGCAGTAGCTGTCGCGCTCACCCCGATCGCCGTCATAGTCGTATACTTCGACCGAGAGCAGGTGCGTTCTATGTTTCGGTGCGAGCGCCTGCAGGAGAGGTATCGTGTCGATGAGCATCGATTCACCCCTCCCCTCATCCTGCCTGATGCAGAACCAGGCGACCACGTCCGCACTGGCGCCGTCGGAGTGGAACGGGATCGGGTCCGATATGCTGACGTCCCCACGCGTGCTGGGGAGCGGGGAAACATCGGTCGAGGAAAGGATGTGCCCGAGATTCCCGCACGTCCTCACGAACGCCGCGATGCTGCCGAGCGACGCGCGCGCGATGCCGTCGATGATAAGACGGTCCGCGACGGAATCTTCGATCAGTCCCGTTGCCGGCCTCATCGGCTTCCTCGATCGAGTGGCTTCACGACGCGTCTCGAGCCGGATCTTCGCCGTCACGGCCTCGCCTCGCTTGGGGACAAGAGCACGCGGACGACGTGCTGGGGCTCAGGCTGCTTTGGCGAAGGGAGATGATCGAGGAGCGCACGCATCGGGCGATCCTACCGCTCTCGATCGCAAAAGGCACCCTCGTCCCCTGCCGGGCCGGCGCGCTGGCTCCTCCGCGACTGCCGACGGTCCGCGAGGTGGCATTATTGTCGGAATGACGACCCCGCTGTCCTCGGAATGGCCGCCCCGATCCGCGGCGCAGCGATTGACGAGGTGGTGGACGCACTAGGGCTCGAACCTAGGACCCGCTGATTAAGAGTCAGCTGCTCTACCAACTGAGCTATGCGTCCATGCCTGTCGGGCAGAGCGCGCATCTAGAGGCGCCCGCCGTGGAATGCAACCGCTGCGGTGCGCCCCGTCAAGGATCGGCGGTGACGACCGCCAGCTCGTTCCCGGCCGGGTCGAGGAAGTGGAAGCGCCGGCCGCCCGGGAAGGCGAATATCGGCCGGACGATCCGGCCGCCGGCCGCCGCGACCGCGGCGAGGGCGGCCTCGAGATCGGGCACGTCGATCACGGGCAACGGCGCCTTCGTGGCCTCGGCGGCGTCCGCCTGCAGGCCCAGGTCCGTGTCGCCGGTCAGCGTCGCCGCATAGGTCGGCCCGAAGTCGGCGAGGGCCCACCCGAACGCCTGTTCGTAGAAAGCCCTGGCAGGGCCGATCTCGGCCACCGGCAGCTCGACATAGTTGAAGCGGGCCATGGTCAGCTCTCCTGCCCCCTCCCCCATCGAGGGGGAGGGGGGATAGAAGGACGCCGCGCCCGGAAGCGGCTCGGGTCGCCCGGCCAGCACCCCCGTCGACGCGGGGACCTTATGACGCCGCCGAGGATGCGAACCGTGCGGCGGACGGAGCGACGGGCGAGGACCCCCTCAATAGCGCCGCAGCAGCCCCGCGAGCCTGCCCTGGATGCGCACCTGCTCGGGGCGGTAGCGCTGCGGGTCGTAGCGGCGGTTGGCCGGGTCGAGGCGGATCATCTGGCCCTCGCGGCGGAAGGTCTTGAGCGTCGCCTCCGTCTCCTCGATCAGCGCGACGACGATCTCGCCGTCGCGGGCGGTGTCGGTCTTGCGGATCAGCGCATAATCGCCGTCGAGTATGCCTTCGTCGACCATCGAATCGCCGGCGACTTCGAGCGCGAAATGCTCGCCGGGACCGAGGAGGGCGGCGGGGACGGGCAGGCTATTCTGCCCCTCGATCGCCTCGATCGGCAGGCCGGCGGCGATCCGCCCGTGCAGCGGCAGCTCGATGACGCCGTCGTTGGCGGCCTGGGGCGGCGTCACCGGCACCCGGTTCGAGGCGATGCCGGGGCGGCCGTCCGGCATGCGCAGGATCTCGAGCGCCCGCGCGCGGTTGGGCAGCCGGCGGATGAAGCCGCGCTCCTCGAGCGCCGAAATCAGCCGGTGGACGCCGGACTTCGACTTGAGCGCGAGGGCGTCCTTCATCTCCTCGAAGGAAGGCGACACGCCATTCTCCTTGAGGCGTTCATGGATGTAGGTGAGAAGGTCGGACTGCTTGCGGGTCAGCATCGTGAATCCCCCTAAGGAACGGACGCCGAACGTGTAGGAAACGTTCCGCGGGCTGTCAAGCGGCTTTTGTTCCGCGCCCCGCGGCGCCGCGGCAAAGCCTGAGAAAATTGGCCAGAAGCGCACTCCCATGGGCACTTGCGATGCTCTCCGGATGGAACTGGACGCCGTGCAGCGGCAACTTCCGGTGGGCGAGTCCCTGCACGGTCCCGTCCTCGGCGCGCGCGGTGATCGCCAGCGCCGCCGGCAGCGTCACGGGCGCGACCGTCAGCGAGTTGTAGCGCGCCGCCGGGAAGGGCGAGGGGAGGCCGGTGAAGATGCCTTCACCGCCATGGGAGATCGCCGAGACCTTGCCGTGGACCGGCCGGGGCGCCCGGACGATCGCCGCTCCGAAACCGGCGGCGATGGCCTGGTGGCCGAGGCAGATACCGAGCAGCGGCCGGCGCGCCCCGGCGCAGGCGGCGACCAGCACCGGCGTGATTCCCGCCGCCTCGGGCCGTCCCGGTCCCGGCGACAGCAGGATGCCGGCCGCGCCCGTGGCGAGGGCGTCGTCGGCCGAAAGCGCGTCGTTGCGGACCACCCGCACCTCGGCGGCCATCGCCTCGATGAGGTGGACGAGGTTCCAGGTGAAGCTGTCGTAATTGTCGACGACGAGAATCATCGCCGCCCGCCGCGGCTCAGCTCGTCGGCCGGTTGCCGGCGAGCTCGGCCTTCAGCTTCGCGATCGCCTGCTCGTTGCGGCGGACCTTGAGCCCGGCGCGGACCGCCCCGACCAGCTGCTGGGCATATTCGTCGCCGAGGACCGAGACGAACTGGCCCCGCACGCTCTCCACCATCCCGGCCTCCTTGTTGGCATCGCCGGGGACGATCTTGTCGAGCGTGACGATCAGCCAGCCGCCATTCTGCGGCGCCGGAATCATCCGCGCCTTGCCGCGCGGCAGGGTGAACAGCACCTGCAGCTGCGGCGTCACCTGCTGGCCCTGGCGCGCGATGTCGCGACGCACCGCGGTCAGCGGCTGCACCGCCGGGAGGCCGACACTGGCCTGCTTGAACGCCTCGGCCGGCGCGACGCCGGCATTGATCTTCGAGACGATCGACTGGGCGACGGCCCGCGCCCGGTCGGCGGCGCGCTGGGCGACGAGGTCCGCCTTCACCTGCGCCTGGATCTTGGCGAAGGGCGGGGGCGCCGCGGCGACCACCTGCGAGACGCTGACCAGGGCATATTTCTGGTTCGGCACGACCTGCGCGACCTGCGGCGGCTCGTTCGCGCCGAGCAGCGCGGCGCCCTTCAGCACGGCGGCGAATTCCGGCGGCACCTTCCAGTCGGGATTGTCCGGCGCGGCGCCGGCCCCGGTCACCGGCGGGGTTTCCGTGACCGCCAGCTTCTCGTCTTTCGTCACCTGCTCGAAGCTGGCGCCGTCGCCGACCTTGTTCTCGATGCGGCCGGCCAGGTCGGCGAGCATCCGCTGCGCCTTCTGCGCCTCGATCACGGCGGCGATCTCGGCGCGCACGGCCGTGGGCGGCTTGCCCGGGATCGTCTTGACGTCCTCGACCTTCAGGACATGCCAGCCCAGGGCATCGCGGACCGGCCCCACCGTCGCCCCCTTCTGCGCCGCGAACACGGCGTTGGCGACGGCCGCCGAGCTCAGCCGGGTCAGCTCGTCCTTGTTCTTGGCGCCGAGGGCGATGTCGCCGGCGGCGAATCCGGCCTGCTGCGCGGCCTGGGCGAAGGGCGTTCCGGCGGCGAGCTTCTGCTGGAACGCCTTGGCCGCCGCCTCGCTGGTCAGCACCACCTGCGAGAGGGTGCGGATCTCGCGCGGTCCGTAGCTCGCCGTGTCGCGGTTGTAGACCGCCTCGATCTCGGCGTCGCTCGCCTTGGCGGCGGCGCCGAGCGTGTCCGTGCCGAACAAGGCGTAGCGGATCACCCGGCGCTCCGGGATCGTGTAGCGGCCGATATTCTTCTTGTAGAAGTCGGCGACTTCCTGGTCGGTCGGCTCGTTGCCGCCGCCCATCGCGCTCGCCGGCACGGCGCCCAGCGTGCCGCTGCGCGATTCGAGCAGCAGCGAGGCATATTGGAAGGCCATGGCGCGCGGCACCACCGCGGAGCCGCCGGCGGGCAGCGCCACCTGCCGCTCGATCAGCCGCTGGGCGATGTCCTTCCTGAGCTGGTCCTCGGTGATCCGCTCGCGCTGCAGCGCCGCCTGGAACACGGCCTGGTCGAACTTGCCGGCGGCATTCTGGAAGGCGGGGATGGCGGCGATCTGGGCGTCGACCATCTTCTTGGAGGCGACGATTCCCGAGGAGCCGGCGAAGTCGGTCGCCGCGGCGCCGCTGATCATCTGCTCCAGCACCTCGTCGACGCCGCCCTGGCGGACGAACTGGGCCATGTCGAGCTCGGGCTGCTGCTGGCGCAGCCGCTCGAGCTGGCGCTGGACATTGTCGCGCAGTTCGTCGCTGGTGATCGCCTGGCCGCCGACCTTGGCCACCGTCGACGCGCCGAGCCCGCCGCCGAGCTCGCCGAGGCCGCCCATGCCGCCCGTGCCGAAGCCGGTGACGACCATCGCGACGAGGGTCAGGAAGAGGATGCCGAGCGCGGCCTTGGCCATGACGCCGCGGCGGAAGAAGGAGAGCATGGAGCGCCTTGTGCTGAGGTGAGAAGGTCAGGCCGGTTCATAGAAGCCGTGCGCCCGCCCGGCAAGCTTGGCAGCCGCCGGAGCCGTTGCTAGGCGCTCGCGCCAACCGAGGAGCCAAGTCCCATGCACGTCCGCCGCAAGCTCGTCGCCGGCAACTGGAAGATGAACGGCAGCCGCGCCGCCCTGGCCGAGCTCGGGCCGATCGCCGCCGCCGCGCGCGCGGCGGCCGGGGTCGACGTTGCCGTCTGCCCGCCCTTCACCCTCATCAGCCTCGCCGTCGCCCGCGCCGGCGGCATCGCCATCGGGGCGCAGGATTGCCATGCGGCAGCGTCCGGCCCCCACACCGGCAATGTCTCGGCCGGCATGCTGGTCGAAGCGGGGGCGAAGCTGGTCATCGTCGGCCACTCCGAGCGCCGCGCCGATCAGTGCGAGAGCGACGCCGTGGTAAGGGGCAAAGCCGTGACGGCGCTCGCCGCGGGCTTGCAGACCATCCTGTGCGTCGGCGAGGTCGAGGAGGAGAGGGTCGCCGGCACGCATTGCGAGAAGGTGCTCTACCAGCTCGAACATTCGCTTCCGGAACTCGGCGGCGAGGCCGAGCTGGTCGTCGCCTACGAGCCGGTCTGGGCGATCGGCACCGGCCGCACCGCCACGCCCGACGACGCGATCGAGATGCACGGCGTCATCCGCGAGCATCTCCTCGCCCGCTTCGGGGATACCGGCGGCCGCATCCGCATCCTCTACGGCGGCTCGGTCAACGCCAGCAACGCCGCCGCCCTGTTCGCCTGCGACAATGTCGACGGCGCTCTCGTCGGCGGCGCCAGCCTCACCGCCGAGGCGTTCGTCCCGATCGTCGAGGCCGCCGCAAAGAGCTGAGGGTAAGAGCCGATCTTCTTCTTTCCTCCCCCTGGATGGGCGAGGGCAGGGTGGGGGTGGAGGCGATGAAGCGCCCGGCTTCTCCGGAGCCTCCACCCCTCCCCAACCCCTCCCCATCAAGGGGAGGGGCCAGCGACGCGAGGCTCTTCACCGGTTGAACCTCGGCGCCTCTTCCCCTAAGTCCCGGCGCAACCGCGCGCCGCTCCGGGCCGCGCGCTTTCCATCTCCTTCGAGGCTTTCGATGTATACCTTCCTTCTGATCGTCCAGACGCTGATCGCCGCCGCGATGGTCGCGGTGATCCTGATGCAGCGGTCGGAAGGCGGCGGTCTCGGCGTCGGCGGCAGCCCCTCCGGGCTCATGTCGGCGCGCGGCGCGGCGGACTTCCTCACCCGCGCCACCTCGATCCTCGCGACCCTGTTCGTGATCCTCGCGATCGTGCTGGCGGGCCTCGCCACCTTCCAGCGGGCGCCGGTCCAGGTCGATCCGAACGCGGTCCCCAAGGCGCCGGCGAGCAGCACGCCGCTCGGGTCCGCGCGTCCGCCGGTCGCCGACCCGCTCGCCGGCGCGGCGGGCCAGACGCCGCCGGCCAAGGCTCCGCCGGCAAAGGGCGGCGTCCCGCTCGCCCAGTAGGCGGCTCAGCCGGCAAGAGCCTGATCGTCTGAGACGAAGCGCGTCGCGCTTCGGCCGATGGCGTGAATCAGGCTCTCGACTCTCGGTCGAGGGCCCGGGCGAGGTCCCGCACCTGGTGGCGGATATCCGGCACCGCGACGATCTCCCACAAGGCGCCGCGGGTCAGCGGCCCCACCGCATAGAGGCCGGGAGAGGGCGCGCCGTCGGCGCCGATCACCCGGTTCCCCGCATCGACGTCGAGCCCGATGCCGAGCGCGTCCGGCCGCGCCCGGCCGCTGGCGAGGAGCTGGCGGATCAGCTTGTCCTCGACCCGCGCGATCGCGCCTTCCGGTCCGGTGCAATTGACCGCGCCGGCGATGTCGAAGGGCCGCGTGCCGCCGCCGCGCACCGCCACCGTGATCGCGCCCCCCTCGCCGCCGCGCAGCCGCCCGGCCAGCACCTCGAGCCGGCCCATCGCGATGAGCGCCTCGATCCGCCGCGCCACCGGCGGCGCGATGCGGTGCCTGTGCACGTCCCACCAGGGCCTCAGGTGCCGCAGGAATCGCCGCTTCTCCGCCAGGCTCAGCCCCTGCCACAGCGCCTGCGTGTGCGGCCGCAGCGAATCGACGGCCGCCCGCCACGGCGCCTCCATGTTCCGCACCGCCCGCACGAGCGCCCCCAAGCGCGCCGGCGGTTCGATCTCGGCCGGCGGCGACGCCGGCTCCTCGTGGGGCCGCGGCAGCAGTCCACGCCGCGACACCGCCACCATCCGGCCCTCGAACCCTGCGTCGACCAGGCTCAGCGCGACGTCGACCATCGTCAGGCCGGTGCCGACGAGCAGCACGTCCTTCTCCTGCCGCGCCAGGCCGGCGATCGCCGCCAGCCCCTCGGCGCTCCACGGATCGTCGACCGTCGGCACCGCGATCCGCGCCGGCAGCCGTCCGCCATAATTGCCGCCCGCCAGCACCAGCGCATCGGAGGCGATGCGCGCGCCGTCCGCCAGCACCAGCGTCCGGTCCTCTACCGCCACCGCCTCGCCGGGCACGCGCGCCACCGCCGCGCCGGCCAACACGCCCTCCAGATAGCGCCGGTAGTCCCGCCGCGGCACGAACGTGTCCGGCCCGCCCAGCCCCGCCGCCTCCACCCACCGCGCGAAATGATCGGGCTCGTCGGCAAACGCACTCATCCCCCGCGCCCGCACGTTGAGCAGGTGCGACGCGTTCGTCGTCGAATAGGCCGCCCCCGCCGCGAACGTCCCGCGGCGGTCGATCAGGGTCACCTCCGCGTTCGCCACGGCCCGCGCGGCCTCCACCGCCGCCATGCTCCCCGAATAGCCCGCCCCGACGATGACGATCTTCATGGGGTCTGGCCGTAGCGGCCATGCCGCTCGCCGTCACCCCAAGCCGATACCGTCATCCCGGCGAAAGCCGGGATCTCGCGAGAACGCACGCAGCGTTCTTCACCCCTTGAGATCCCGGCTTTCGCCGGGATGACGAAAGTACGCGAAATTATTCCCTTGCCGCCCTTGCCCCGGCACCCTCGCCCCGCTTATCCGGGGCTCCCATGGCGCGGTTCATATTCATCACCGGCGGCGTGGTCTCCAGCCTCGGCAAGGGCCTGATGGCGGCCTCCCTGGCGGCCCTCCTCCAGGCGCGCGGCTACAAGGTCCGCATCCGCAAGCTCGACCCCTATCTCAATGTCGATCCGGGGACGATGTCGCCCTACCAGCACGGCGAGGTCTACGTCACCGACGACGGCGCCGAGACCGATCTCGGCCTCGGCCATTACGAGCGCTTCACCGGCGTCCCCGCCCGCCAGAGCGACAACGTCACTTCCGGGCGCATCTACCAGGGCATCATCGCCAAGGAGCGCAAGGGCGACTATCTGGGCGCCACCGTCCAGGTCGTCCCCCACGTCACCAACGCGATCAAGGACTTCATCCGCGCCGATCTCGACCCGGACCTCGATTTCCTCATCTGCGAGATCGGCGGCACCGTCGGCGACATCGAATCGCTCCCGTTCATCGAAGCGATCCGCCAGTTCCGCAACGAGGAGGGGCGGGAACGGACGCTCAGCGTGCACACCACTCTCGTCCCCTACATCGCCGCCGCCGGCGAGCTGAAGACCAAGCCGACCCAGCATTCGGTGCGCGAGCTGACCAGCCTCGGCATCCAGCCCGAGATCATCGTCTGCCGCTGCGAGCACCCGCTCCCCGACAACGAGCGCGCGAAGATCGCCCTGTTCTGCAACGTCCGCAAGGAAGCGGTCATCCCCGCCCTCGACGCCAAGAGCATCTACGCCGTCCCCCAGCAATATTCGGAGGCCGGCCTCGACGCCGAGGTGCTGCGCGCCTTTGGCGAGCTCGACCGCGCCCCGGCTCTCGACATGCGCCGCTGGGACGACGTCACCGACCGCCTGTTCAACTGGGAGAGCGAGGTGACGATCGGCGTCGTCGGCAAGTATGTCGGCCTCCAGGACGCCTATAAGAGCCTCACCGAAGCGCTGGTGCACGGCGGCATGGCCAACCGCGTCAAGGTCGGGATACGCTGGCTCGACGCCGAGCTCTTCGAGCACCCCGAAGCCGACATTCCCGCCCAGCTCGAGCCCCTCCACGGCATCCTCGTCCCCGGCGGCTTCGGCGAGCGCGGCAGCGAGGGCAAGATCGCCTCCGTCCAGTTCGCGCGCGAGCGCGGCGTCCCCTTCTTCGGCATCTGCCTCGGCATGCAGATGGCCTGCATCGAGGCGGCGCGGAACCAGGCGGGCCTGGCCGGCGCCGGCACCACCGAATTCGGCGAGACGGCCGAGCCCGTCGTCGGCCTCATCACCGAATGGATGGACGCGGAAGGGCTGAAGCAACGCCGCGAAGCCAATGGCGACCTCGGCGGCACGATGCGCCTCGGCGCCTACGAAGCCGTGCTGGCCGGCAACAGCCACGTCGCCAGCATCTACGGCGGCACCCACATCAGCGAACGCCACCGCCACCGCTACGAAGTCAACATCCATTACAAGGGCGCGCTGGAGGAAGGAGGCCTCCTCTTCACCGGCATGAGCCCCGACGGCGCGCTCCCGGAGATCGTCGAGCGCCCGGACCATCCGTGGTTCGTGGGCGTGCAGTTCCACCCGGAGCTGAAGAGCAAGCCCTTCGACCCCCACCCATTATTTGCCAGTTTCATCGAGGCGGCGGTGAAGCAGAGTCGGCTGGTGTGATAATAGGCTCGGCTCCGTCTATTTCGAGACTGGGCGGCGATATCCAGCTATACATGGCTTGACTCTCGCGGGGCATGCGAAGCTAATTGGCGGCACCGGCCGAGGGGTGCCCATGTCCCGCCTGGACGACGTGAATGCCTTCATCACGCAATCGCGCGCCTGCCGCACGGCCGACGACCTGCGCCGCCTCATGGAGGCCATCACGCGGGAGATGGGGTTCGAGTCCTATGCTCTGTTCCAGCATGTGAAGAATTTCAGCTGGACTAATAACAGGCTGCTTGCGATTTCCAACTACTCTCGAGGCTGGCTAGAATATTTCTTTGAGAACGATTTTGGGAAGGATGACCCAGCCATGGTGGCCAGCTATCGGACATCAGTTGGCTTTCGACTGGCGGAGATCCCTTCTCTTATCACCATGACGGAGCGGCACCAGAAGATACTCAGTGCTGCCCGGAGCGCAGGAATAGTGGACGCCTTCTGCGTTCCTGCTCACATCCCAGGAGAGATAAACGGCTCGTGTACCTTTACCGTTGGGTCAACATCTACGCTGCCAGAGGCAAATTTTCCAATGGCGCAGCTCGTTGGGAACTTTGCCTACGAGGCGGCGCGCCGCATTCAGCTGGCGGCGAGTCCGCCTTCTAGAGTGGGAGGAAACCCTACGAATTCTGCGGTTGCGAGCCCGACAATTACGACAAGGCAGCTCCAGTGCCTTGCACTGGTCGCCAAGGGAAAAAGCGACTGGGAGATTTCTCGAATTCTTGGCATCGGACAGGAGACGGTTAAGCATCACATCCGGTCGGCCCGTGAGCGCTACGACGTAGGAACGCGTGTGCAGGCCGCGATTCACGCAATCGCTGACGGTCAGCTCACCATTTACGACGTCATCCGATGACTCTCGACTCGCCCTTTCATGTCCAAGAAAAGCGAATTCTCCGCGTCTATGTCTCGGGGTACTCGCGCGGTTTGTGTCGGGTTTCTGCCCAGTCTCTAACGGTAAAGCCATGTCCCGCCTGAGCGACGTTAACGTCTTCATCGAAAGGTCGCGGCAATGCCGTACGGCTGATGATCTGCGCCGGATTATGGAGGCGATCACTCTGGAGATGGGCTTCCACTCCTACGCGCTATTTCAGCACGTTCACCATTTCAGCTGGACCAACAAGGGACTGCTAGCCATCTCTAATTACTCGCGAGCGTGGCTTCAATATTTCTTTGAGCAAAAATTTACGAGCGATGATCCTGTGCACATAGCAAGTTATCGAACCTCGGTCGGTTTCCGGTTCAGCCAAATTCCCCACATGATCTCGCTGAATGACCGGCAGCGCGAGATACTTGCGGCCACACGTCGCGACGGGATGACGGATGGCTTCTGTGTTCCTGCGCACATTCCCGGAGAAACGAATGGTACTTGCACATTCGTAGTTCGTGACTCTGCGCCTCTTCCTGAGGCTAACTTGCCTATGGCTCAACTAGTCGGCAGCTTCGCCTATGAAGCGGCCCGTCAGATCCAACTGTCGGGTCAACCGATTGTGAGAGCTACTCCCAGGCACAAGCTGACGATGCGACAGCTCGAATGCGTCGTTCTGATCGCCCGCGGAAAAACCGACTGGGAAATTGCCAAAATCCTTGGCGTTCAAGAGCAGACCGTTAGCGACCATGTAGATGCGGCTCGAACACGATGTGGAGTAAGTCGGCGCACCGAACTCGTGGTTCACGCTCTTTACAATGGAGATATCACCTTTTATGACATTTTGAAATGAGCAACGACGCTAGCCTTCTTCTAGGGTTGTTATTGCTTGACTAATGTATGCGCCGGCTATCCAAAGCTCCATGCTGTCCATCTCTTCCCGGATTGCCTTGAGGGCAGTGAGTAATATAGTGAACTCTGCTTTCCTTGCAGAACGGCCGTTGATCATCTTAGGTGGTTGCACGTAGCGTTGTGCTAGGATAGATTGCAAAAGATGCTCAAGGCGCGACCTCGCCGCCGGAGAGAGGGTAAGTTGGACGCCGCGGCGATCAGTTCGCGCGCGCTCTGTGACCAAGATTCCCAGCTGCACGAGGTCCCGCGATCGCCTCTGTGCAATCGATGGTGGGACACAAGCGCTGAGATGTGCTTTGTTCAGCCGGATTGGCTTGTCTGCAATCTGTGCCGCATACACTTCGAGAAGAAGGTCCCAGCTCGGATCCGCGAATATTTCAATGGGGAAATAGCGGCTGCGCAGCCTCCTTTCCCACCACAGTTGACGAGCGAAGTCGGCAAGCGCGCTTCCCGAGCCCGAGGGGGGTGCCTCACTCGGCACGACGCCTACGGACCGGCTCACGCCCAGCCCCTTTGCGGCGGCTTTGAAACGGCATGCTTGACCACGCTGCCACTCCCTTTGACCCTTCAACTAAGGAACCTTGAAACACCAACTCCCGCACTCCCCTCATTGGGGGAGTGACATCGGACTACGAGCGCCACCCCACCCCCTGCTTAAGAGGGATGGTGCGGCGGCGACGTCATCTTAATGATTGGGGCCAATCAGGGAGGGGCTCCCATGGTCGAGCTGGTTACCGCTCGCAATCGTAACAGTCATGAGCGGCTGTTGCAGAGGATGTACGAGGACCGGAAAGCCGTTTTCGTAGACTTGTTGAAATGGGACCTTGCGCACGATGGGCGCCGCGAACGGGACCAGTTTGACGACGCTTCCGCCGAATACCTCATAGTCACGGACCTAGAAACGTCGGAGCATTTAGCCTCGCTCCGGCTGCTCCGAACCGATCAAACGCACATTCTCGGATCGCTTTTCCCAGAATTGTGCGACGGTCCTGTTCCGTCGGGACCTGACATTCGTGAAATCTCTCGGATGTGTCTCTCACCGCGGCACCGGGGGTCGGAGCGGATAGTGTATCGAAACCTGCTCGCGAGCGCGATGACGGAGTACGCGCTTCTGACGGGTATTCGCGCCTACACGGGGGTGGCGGAGATCGGCTGGCTAGGCCGAGTTCTGTCAGCCGGTTGGCGGTGTGAGCCACTGGGAATGCCGCGCATGCTGGGCGGCTCAATGGTCGGCGCGTTGGTGGTTCATATCGAGCCCGATACGATACGGCGCCTCCAGGCGTCAGGCAAATACCACTCGGGTGTACTTCGCATGGTGGAACGGGAAGATCTTGCTGCGTGAGGGGACGAGACTTGGCCACCCAGCCTAATCCGCTAACGATGGAAGCGAACGTCGAGCGCTATTCCGCTCTGCTACTCGACCAAGGCTTCGTCGTAGTACCGAGCGCCGCGGACCCCGACCTTATCCACTCGCTCGATGGCGACTTCGCCAATTGCTTTGCGCAGACACCGTTTAGCCGGGGGAATTTTTCGGGAGAGCGAACCGTTCGCTTTGGCCGAGTGCTCCTCCGGTCCGATCACGCGAGGACCTTGATCCAGAGTCCGACCGTGCTCGGCATCGCGGAGCGCGTGCTGCTTCCTTGGTGCGATAGTATCCAGTTGAATCTCACCCAAGGGATCGCCGTACACCCTGGGGCTCCTGCCCAGCTGCCGCATCGGGACCAGGACATGTGGAACGGTGCAAAGGGTGAGGTGGAGTATATGGTCAATGCCATTTGGCCTCTGAGTCGTTTCTCGCGCGAGAACGGCGCGACGCTAGTATGGAAGGGTAGTCATCGTGCGAACATAGGTGAATACGTTTCCGATGATCGCGCCATTGCTGTCGAGATGGAGGTAGGCGATGTGCTGATCTTTCTCGGCTCGACGCTTCATGGGCAAGGCGCGAACGAGAGCGAGGAGATCCGACGCGCGCTCGCCGTGGGCTATAGCTTGAGCTGGTTGAAGCCGTACGAGAACCAAATGCTCTCATACCCACCACACATCGCACGGGAATTCTCGCAGGAGCTGGCGGAGTTGGTCGGTTACAAGCAGCTTCCCTCAAACCTCAACAATTTTGATGGGCAAAGCCCCTCTGTGCTCCTCGATGAGCACGTCCCCGACTATTTCGGATTTGTCGACGCCTTCCGTCCCGACCAGGTCGAGGCGATCGACTATTATTTCGAACACCGTAAGCCGCGCCTGGTCTAGCGCCGGCATGCCCGCCCGCCCGTGAAGCATTGCGCCTCCCGCAGCCTCTCGCTCGAGGGGGCGCTGGCGCGGCAGCGGATCGCGCAGCGGCGGCAGCGGGAGCGGATCTTCGGGGAGACGCTGTTTTCCGATCCGGCCTGGGACCTGCTGCTGCTGCTGTTCGTCGCCGAGGAGGAGGGGCGGCGCGTCACCGTCTCGACGCTCTGCTCCGAGGCGCCGGTGCCCGCCACCACCGCCCACCGCTGGATCCTGGCCCTGCTCGAACGCGGGCTCGCCGCGCGCTCGTCCGATCCCGACGACTGCCGCCTGCGCTACATCGGCCTCACCGCCGAGACGCACGAGGCGCTCCGCTCCTATCTGTGGACCTGCGAGGGCGTGTGGCCCCTCCCGCGCCCCGCCCGCCCGGCGCGCTGCGCGACCTGAGCGCCCCGCGGCCGCCGGCGCCGGTCGGCGCTGCCGCCGCACCTCCACCGCAAAGCGGACCACGCACCCGACAGGAGCGCGCGGGCCGCCGGCCTCGCCGATGCGAATGGCGTGGCCGGGGCGCGCGTATCATGCGGTCCGGGGCGGGGA
Source organism: Alphaproteobacteria bacterium (assembly GCA_019239415.1). GTDB lineage: Bacteria > Pseudomonadota > Alphaproteobacteria > Sphingomonadales > Sphingomonadaceae > Allosphingosinicella. The sequence continues at coordinate 115,066 of JAFAZW010000001.1, read as the reverse complement.
GGGGAGGCGCCGTGCGCCGTGCGGCACGCCTCCGTCCGCGCCGCCAGCCGCGCCAGGCTCAGCGCCTCCGGCGCCAGGCTCTGACGGCAGCGCCCCGCCGCCGTGCCGCCGCCCTCGACGATCCCGCGGCGCGCCGGCGCGAAGTCCAGGGTCGGCGGCGCCGTGCGCTCCCGCCAAGACACCCGCCCCGGCCTGACGCGCCGCTGGACGGCCTTTGCGGCGCCGCGGCTCCTCACCCGCCGCGCGCCGCGCGCACCGCCCTTGCCGCCTCGATCAGCCGGCGCAGCGCCGGGCGGTCGGCGTCGGCGGGGCATGCCATCTCGACATAGCGGTGGACCTTGCCGCTGCCGGCGAGGAGGCCGTCCGGGTCGGGGAGAGAGGCGCCGCCCGAGAGGCCGAGCTTCACGCCCTTCTTCGACAGGATGATGGTCGCGACGAGGCCCTTGTAGCCCGGGCCGTCGCCATAGCCGATGACTCCCGCGCTCTCGTCGGGCGTTTCCTCGATGGCGGGGAAGACGTCGAGCAGCGTGCGGCGCACCGCGGCCGCCGTCTCGGCGACCGCCGGGGGGTAGCGGGCGAGCAGGGCATCGCTGCTCATCTTCGGGTCTTTCCGTCCACGTCGGGTCTCTTAGCAGATCGGCGCGAGGAAGGGACACGAAAGGATCTTCCCGCACCCGTCGTTCATGAGGGGGAATTGCGCGGGCTTGGCGCCGCGCAGACCGGTTCGGGCCGCCGGTAAGGAACGCTCCACTTGCCGGCTGGCCCGACAGTCGCCGCGCAGCGGCCCGGCGAGCACGCCCGGTCGCCCGGTACCGCCCCGCCTCCGCGGTCCACGCCGACCCACCGCGTTCGCCTGCCCTGAAAAGCCAAGTGCCCGGGCATTGCTGCCCGGGCACCCGTGTGACGCGCTTTGCAGCCGTCAACCCCCTTGTATGAGTCTTCCGCCCGCGCGCGCCGCCACCTCGCTTGGCGGCGCGGGGCGTGAAGCCTCCCCGAACCGGGGCTTGAACCCTCGCTTCGTGGGCCCTGTGCTAGGACCGCGCGGCGCCGCCTGTCACGGCCTAATCAAGGACTTGTGCCCTTTTGCTCCCACCCTGTGGCGGCGGAGACACAGACGGGGACTGGGGACTGGGGACTGGGGACTGGGGCGTCGCGGTGTGCGCTGCATCGGAGCCCCTACGGCCATTCAGTCCCCAGTCCCCAGTCCCCAGTCCCCGGCCCCCACAGTTGCCACGCCCGCGCCCGCTCCGTAGAGGCTCAGCACGACCGCCCCGCCTGAGGAACTCCGCCGCCCCTATGCGCCTTACCCGCTACTTCCTCCCCGTCACCAAGGAGACGCCGGCCGACGCCCAGATCGTGAGCCACCAGCTCATGCTGCGCGCCGGTCTCGTCCGCCAGACCGCCGCCGGCATCTACGCCTGGCTGCCGCTGGGCAAGCGCGTCCTCGCCAATATCGAGCGGATCGTGCGCGAGGAGCAGGACCGCGCCGGCGCACTCGAGATGCTGATGCCGACCATCCAGTCGGCCGACCTGTGGCGCGAGAGCGAGCGCTACGACGCCTACGGCCCCGAGATGCTGCGCATCGCCGACCGGCACGGCCGCGAGATGCTCTACGGCCCGACCAACGAGGAGATGATCACCGCGCTGTTCCGCGACGCGGTCAAGAGCTACCGCGACCTGCCGCGCATCCTCTACCACATTCAGTGGAAGTTCCGCGACGAGGTCCGTCCCCGCTTCGGCGTGATGCGCGGCCGCGAGTTCCTGATGAAGGACGCCTACTCGTTCGACCTCGACGAGGCGGGCGCCCGCCACAGCTACAACCGCATGTTCATCGCCTACTTGAGAACCTTCGCGCGGATGGGCCTCACCGCCATCCCGATGCAGGCCGACACCGGTCCGATCGGTGGCGACTTGAGCCACGAATTCATCATCCTCGCGCCGTCCGGCGAGAGCGAGGTCTTCTACCACAAGGCATGGGAGGCGGACCGCGCGGCCGAGGCGGAAGGGGTCGATGCGAACGATGCGGCGGCGCTGCAGGCCTTCGTCGCCGGCCTGACGAACGATTACGCCGCCACCGACGAGAAGCGCGACGACGCGCGGGAGCAGGCCGCCGGCGCCGACCTCCGAACGTCCCGGGGCATCGAGGTCGGCCACATCTTCTACTTCGGCACCAAATATACCAAGGCGATGAACATGATCGTCCAGATGCCGGACGGCGGCCAGGTCCACCCCGAAATGGGGAGCTACGGCATCGGCGTCTCCCGCCTCGTCGGCGCCCTCATCGAGGCGAGCCACGATGCGGCAGGCATCGTCTGGCCCGAGGCGGTGGCGCCGTTCAAGGTCGGCCTCATCAACATGCGCGCCGACGATCCCCGCTGCGCCGCCGCGGCGGACGAACTCTATGGCAAGCTCGGGATCGCGGGAATCGACACGCTCTACGACGACCGCGACGAGCGCGGCGGCGCCAAGTTCGCGACCATGGACCTGATCGGTCTCCCCTGGCAGCTCATCGTCGGTCCCAAGGGGCTGGAGCGCGGCGTCGTCGAGCTGAAGCGCCGCGCCACCGGCGAACGCGAGGAGCTCAGCGCCGAAAGCGCGCTGGCGAGGCTGGCGGGATGAACATCTCCGTCATCCCGGCGAAGGCCGGGATCCCAGCGAGAAATAGGCTCTGCCAGATGAGCTGGGACCCCGGCCTCCGCCGGGGTGACGGCCTGTTGGGGCCGTCATGATCCTCAACCGCTACGAGCGGATGATCGCGCGGCGCTATCTGCTGCCGGGCAAGGGCGAGGGGTTCATCTTCCTCGTCGCGGCGATCAGCCTCGCCGCGGTGATGCTCGGCGTCGCCGCGCTCATCGTCGTGATGAGCGTGATGAACGGCTTCCGCGCCGAGCTGTTCGACAAGATCATCGGCTTGAACGGCCACGCCGTCGTCCAGAGCTATGGCGGCCGCCTCGCCGACTGGCGGCAGGTGCTCGCCGAGGCGCAGCGCACCCAAGGCGTCGTCTCCGCCACGCCGCTCGTCGAGCAGCCGCTGATGGGGAGCTACAACGGCCGCGTCGAAGGCGTGCTGATCCGCGGCATGCTGCCGCGCGACATCGCCCACAATCCCGTCCTGCAGGGCAAGGTGACGCAGGGCGCGCTCGCCTCGGTCACGCCCGGCTCGGGCAATGTCGCCATCGGCGCCCGCCTCGCGGAGGCGCTGGGCGCCAGCGTCGGCGGCCAGATCAGCCTGATCAGCCCGGAAGGGCCGGCGACGCCGTTCGGCACCGTCCCGCGCATCGTCTCCTACCGGATCGGCGCGATCTTCGAGGTCGGCGTCTACGATTACGACAAGGCATTCGTGATCATGCCGATGCAGGACGCCCAGACCCTGCTGATGATGGGCGACGACGTCTCGGTCGTCGAGCTGCAGACCGTCGATGCCGATCGCGTCGGCGAGATCCTCCACCCGCTCGCCGCGCGCCTCCAGGGCCGCGCCTTCCTCAGCGACTGGCGCTCGCAGAACAGCTCGCTCTTCCAGGCGCTGGAGGTCGAGCGGGTCGTGATGTTCGTCATCCTCTCGATCATCATCCTCGTCGCCGTGTTCAACATCCTCTCCTCGCTGATCATGCTGGTGCGCGCCAAGACCCGCGACATCGCCATCCTGCGCACGATGGGCGCGAGCCGCCGCGCGTTGCTCAAGGTGTTCATGACGGTGGGGGTGACGATCGGCGTGCTCGGCATCGTCGCCGGCCTGATCCTCGGCGCCGTCTTCCTCTATTTCCGCCAGGGCCTGGTCGACGCGATCCAGGCGGTGAGCGGCCAGAACCTGTGGGACCCGTCGGTCCGCTTCCTGACCGAGCTCCCGTCCAAGCCCGATCCGGTCGAGGTCGCGATCATCGTCGTCATGGCCCTCGCGTTCAGCTTCCTCGCCACCCTCTACCCGGCGTGGAAGGCGGCCAGCACCGACCCGGTCCAGGTGCTGCGCTATGAGTAGCGGCGCCGAAGCTCCTCCCCGGAACGGGGAGGGGGACTGGATCGGGGACACGTACTTTTTCGCGAAAAAGTACGTGTCCCCCGTGGGGAGCGCACGCCCATGACGTCCCCCATCCTCGCCGTCCGCGGCCTCGAGCGCAGCTTCGAGCAGGGCGGGGTGCGCATCGACGTGCTACGCGGCATCGACCTCGACGTCGGGGCCGGCGAGATCGTCGCGCTGCTCGGCCCCTCGGGCTCGGGCAAGTCGACCCTGCTCCAGGCGGTCGGCCTCCTCGAAGGCGGCTTCGAAGGGTCGATCCGCATCGCCGGCGAGGAAGCGGCCAGCCTCGACAATGACGGCCGCACGCGCCTGCGCCGCGATGCCTTGGGCTTCGTCTACCAGTTCCACCACCTGCTGCCCGATTTCTCGGCGCAGGAGAATGTCGTCATCCCGCAGCTCATCCGCGGCGCCGAGACCGCCGCGGCGCGCGCTCGCGCCGCCGAGCTGCTCGGGGCGCTCGGCCTCGGCGAACGACTGACCCACCGCCCGTCCAAGCTGTCCGGCGGGGAGCAGCAGCGGGTCGCCGTCGCCCGGGCCATCGCCAACCGTCCGCTCCTCGTGCTTGCCGACGAGCCGACCGGCAATCTCGACGAAGCCACCGCCGACATCGTCTTCGCCGAGTTCCTCCAGCTCGTCCGCGGCGAAGGCAGCGCCGCCCTCGTCGCCACCCACAACGAGCGCATCGCCGCCCGCATGGACCGCGTCCTGCGCCTCCACGAGGGGAGGCTGGAGTAAGAAGGGGACACGAACCTTTCGGCGAAAGGTACGTGTCCCCAATCCGCCGATCAGCGTCGCCGCGCGCCGATCCTCAGCCGCAGCGCGTTCAGCTTGATGAACCCCGCCGCGTCGCGCTGGTCGTAGGAGCCGGAGCCCTCCTCGAACGTCACCAGGTCCTGGTCGTACAGCGCTTGCCCGCTCTCGCGCCCGATCACCGTCGCATTGCCCTTGTAGAGCTTGACCCGCACGATGCCCGTCACATTGGCCTGCGAATGGTCGATCGCCGCCTGCAGCATCTCGCGCTCGGGCGCGAACCAGAAGCCATTGTAGATGAGCTCGGCATAGCGCGGCATCAGCTCGTCCTTGAGGTGCATCGCGCCGCGGTCGAGCGTGATCGACTCGATGCCGCGGTGCGCCGCCAGCAGGATCGTCCCCCCCGGCGTCTCGTAGACCCCGCGCGACTTCATGCCGACGAAGCGGTTCTCGACGAGGTCGAGCCGGCCGATCCCGTTGTCGTGGCCGAGCTGGTTGAGCCTGGTCAGCAGGGCCGCCGGCGACAGCGCCGCGCCGTCGATCGACACCGCATCGCCCCGCTCGAAGCCGATCGTGATCACCGTCGCCTTGTCCGGCGCTTCCTCCGGCGAAATGGTGCGCTGGTGGACATATTCCGGCGCCTCGATCGCCGGGTCCTCCAGCACCTTCCCCTCGGACGAGGAGTGCAGCAGGTTGGCGTCGATCGAGAAGGGCGCCTCGCCTCTCTTGTCCTTGGCGATGGGGATCTGGTTCTTCTCGGCGAAGTCGAGCAAGGCCTCGCGGCTCCCGAACTCCCATTCGCGCCACGGGGCCACGACGCGGATGTCGGGCTCGAGCGCATAATAACCGAGCTCGAAGCGGACCTGGTCGTTCCCCTTGCCGGTCGCGCCGTGGCAGACCGCGTCGGCGCCCACGTTCCGCGCGATCTCGATCTGCTTCTTGGCGATGAGCGGCCGCGCGATCGAGGTGCCGAGGAGGTATTGGCCCTCGTAGACGGTGTTCGCCCGGAACATCGGGAAGACGTAGTCGCGGACGAACTCCTCCCTGAGGTCCTCGATGAAGATGTTCTCGGGCCTGATGCCGAGCATCTCCGCCTTGCGCCGCGCCGGCTCGACCTCCTCGCCCTGGCCGAGGTCGGCGGTGAAGGTCACCACCTCGGCGCCATATTCGGTCTGCAGCCATTTGAGGATGATCGAGGTGTCGAGCCCGCCGGAATAAGCGAGCACCACCTTCTTCGGCGGAGTCTGGGTCATTTGGGTTCCTGGATCAGCTTGCGGAAATCGCGGGCCATCATGCCCGGCACGACCTCGTCGGCGAGGGCGACGAACAATGTGTCGTCGCCGCAGATCGTACCGGCGACTTCGGGCAGCTTCGCCTGGTCGAGCGCGACGCCGACGATATGGGCGGAGCCGGGCGGCGTCTTGAGGACGAGCATGTGGCCCGACGTCTCGATCGACAGCACCCATTCGGCGAGGATGCGGCCGAGGCGCGAGGCGGCCCAGTCGCTGTCGCCGATCTCCTCGGGGAGGCGGTAGCGGAGCGTGCCGCCGCGCTTCACCTTGACCGCGCCCAGCTGCTCGAGGTCGCGCGACACCGTCGCCTGCGTCACCTCATAGCCGGCGTCGGCAAGGCGCGCCGTCACCTCCTCCTGGCTCCCGATCGGCTCGCGGCGCAGCAGATCCGCGATGGCGCGCTGCCGGCGAAGACGCGCGTCGGTCATAAATCCTCCCCGGGACGGGGAGGGGGACCAGCCGAAGGCTGGTGGAGGGGGCCCAGCGTACGGTGCGGCGAAGAGGCGGGCCCCCTCCACCACGCCCTGACGGGCGCGGTCCCCCTCCCCGTGCCGGGGAGGAGCGAAAGGTCGCACCTCAGGCTCACGCCCGCACCCCCATCAGCCACGCCAGCGCGCCGCGCGCCGTGTGCATGCGGTTCTCGGCCTGCCGCCAGACGGCGCTGCGCGGGCTCTCCATCACCGCATCCGTCACCTCCTCGCCGCGATGGGCGGGCAGGCAGTGGAGGAAATGCGCGTCCGGCGCCGCGGCCATCAGCCCTTCGTCGACGCGGTAGCGTGCCAGGTCCGCGAGCCGGCGCCCGCGCTCCGCCTCCTGGCCCATCGATACCCAGACGTCGGTGTAGACGACGTCCGCGCCTTCGACCGCCTCCACCGGGTCTTCGACCTGCCGCACGCCTTCCGGCGCCTGGCCCAGCCGATATCCTTCGGGGCTGGCGATGACGAGCTCGGCGCCCGCGAAGCTCGCCGCCTCGGCCAGCGACCGGGCGACATTGTTGTCGCCGTCGCCGACATAGGCGATCCGCGCGCCCTCGACGCGGCCGAGCAGCTGCTTCACCGTCAGCAGGTCCGCGAGGGCCTGCAGCGGGTGGTCGCGGTCCGAGAGCATGTTGAGGATCGGCCGCGGCGACACCGCCGCCATCTTCTCCAGATCGCCATGGTCCATCACCCGCGCCGCGAGCACCGAATGAAAGCAGGCGAGGGTGCGCGCCACGTCCTCGGCCGTTTCGCGGGCGCCGAGGCCGACTTCGTGGCCCTGGATGTAGACCGGGTGGCCGCCCAGCTGGACCACCGCCATCTCCATCGAATTGCGCGTCCGCGCCGACGGCTTCTGGAAGACCAGCGCCACGCCCTTGCCCGCGAGCGGCCGGCCGAGGTCCGCGCTCTCGGACAGTCGCAATATCTCCGCGACCCCGTCGCGTCCGAGGTCGGCGATGGACAGCAGGTGCCCCGTCACCAGTTCTTCTCCCGGCGGATCATCGTGCCGATCCCCTCGTCGGTGAGCAGCTCGATGAGCAGAGCGTGCGGCACGCGGCCGTCGATGATGTGGGCGGTGCCGACGCCGGCGTCGACCGCCTCGGCGCAGGCGCGCAGCTTCGGGATCATGCCCTTCGACACGCTTTCGTGCTCGATCCGCGCGTAGAGCTCGGCGGACGTCAGGCGGTGGATCAGGCTGTCCTCGTCGGTCGGATCCTCGAGCAGGCCCGGCGCGGCGGTCAGGTAGACGATCTTCTCCGCCGCCATCGCCACCGCGATCGCCCGCGCCGCCTCGTCGGCGTTGATATTGTAGGGCTGGCCGCCCTCGTCCGCGCCGACCGTCGAGACGACCGGGGTCAGCCCCTCGTCGAGCAGGCGATTGAGCACCGACGCGCGCACGAAGCTGACGTCGCCGACATAGCCGAGCCCGGAATCGCGCGGCGTCACCGTCAGCAGGCCGCCGTCCTCGCCCGAGACGCCGACCGCGACCGGCTCCTCGGCCGCCTCGCGGTTGATCGTGCCGACGAGGTCGCGATTGATCTTCCCGACCAGCACCATGCGGACGATCTCGAGCGTCGCGGCGTCGGTGACGCGCAGGCCGTCCTTGAACACCGGCGTCATGTCGAGCCGCCGCATCATCTCGTCGACCTGCGGGCCGCCGCCATGGACGAGCACGACCCGCATGCCGACCGAGCGGAGCAGCAGCACGTCCTGCGCCAGCGCCCGGTCGAGCTCGGCGTCGAGCGCGGCCCCGCCGAGCTTCACGACGACGGAGCGCCCTGCGAAGCGCTGGATGTAGGGCAGCGCCTGGACGAGGACGTTCGCGGTATGCGTCGCGTCGATCATGCCGTGGCTCCGGCGGGCACAGCGTACCGCGTCATCCCGGCGAAAGCCGGGATCTCGTGGAGAGTACGCGCGGCGGTGCGAACCCGCAGGGAGGCCCCGGCTTTCGCCGGGGTGACGAAGACTGTGCTCATGATGTCTTGCTGTTCTCTTTGATATATCCCGGCCCCAGGTCGATGCCGATCACCTGCGCGGAGCCCGTGCCGAGCCCGAGCGCCACCTCGATGTCGATCTTCTCGTTCGCCATGTGCGCCCTGACGGCCTCATGGTCGTGCTCGGCATTGGTGCCGCCCCGCGAGACGACGATGCCCCCGTACGAAACGCTCGTCTTCTCCGGCTCGAAGGCGATGCCGGCCGAGCCCGCCGCGCCGAGCAACCGGCCCCAATAGGGATCGCCGCCATACCAGGAGCATTTGACGAGGTTGTTCTCGGCGATGTTCTTCGCCGCGATCCGCGCCTCCGCGTCCGAAGCCGCGCCGGTGACGCGCAGCAGGGCCATCTTGGTCATGCCCTCGGCGTCGCGTGCCATCTGGTAGGTCAGCTCCTCGCACACCTTGTGCAGCGCGTCCGCGAACTCGGCCATGTCCGGCTTGCCGCGCCGGCCGTTGGCGAGGACGATGACGGTATCGTTGGTCGAGGTCGCGCCGTCGACGTTCAGCGTGTTGAAGGTCCGGTCGGCCGCGTCGCGCAGGATCGCCTGCAGCGCGCCCTGGTCCACCTCCGCGTCGGTGGTGAGGAAGGCGAGCATCGTCGCCATGTTCGGCGCGATCATGCCGCAGCCCTTGGCCATGCCGCCCAAGGTGAAGGTCGCCCCGCGGACGACCGCCTCCTTCTGCTTGTGGTCGGTCGTCAGGATCCCGCGCGCCGCGTCCTCGCCGCCGGCCTTTGACAGCTTCTTCGCGAGCTTCGGCGTCGCCGCGAGGATCTTGTCCATGGGCAGCGGCGTGCCGATGATCCCGGTCGAGCAGACCAGCACGTCGCCCGCCGCGACGCCGAGGGCCTCGGCCGCCGCCTTGCCCATCGCCTCCGCATCGGCGAGTCCCGCCGCGCCGGTGCCGGCATTGGCGTTGCCCGAATTGACGATCACGCCTGCGGCGCGCCCGCCGTTGGTGGCGAGAATGCGCCGGTCGAGGATCACCGGCGGCGCCGCGAACTTGTTCTGGGTGAACACGGCGGCCGCGGTCACGGCCCTGCGGTCCTCGGTCGCGACCAGCGCCATGTCGTAGCGCTTGCGCTTGACGCCCGCGTGGCAGCCGGCGGCCACGAACCCTTCCGCCGCGGTGACGCTCATTTCTTGCACCTCCCCGGAACGGGGAGGGGGACCATGCGAAGCATGGTGGAGGGGGCCCCGGGCAGGAGCGGCGAGGAGGCGGGCCCCCTCCACCACGACGCTACGCGCCGCGGTCCCCCTCCCCGTGCCGGGGAGGCGCTACCGAAGGCGGCGCTCACGGCCACACCCCCACCCGCGGCAGGCCGGCGCTCTCCTCGAGCCCGAGCATCAGGTTGGCGCACTGGATCATCTGGCCGGCGGCTCCTTTCACGAGATTGTCGAGCGCGGCGATCGCGAGGACGCGGCCGGTGCGCGGGTCGTAGCGGGCGGTGAGGTGGACGGCGTTCGACCCATAAGTCCACTTGGTCGAGGGCGGCCGTTCCGAAACGTGGACGAACGGCTCGCCGGCATAGGCCTCCCGCAACGCCGCGAGCGGATCGCAGGCGCCCTTCGCCACGCCGTAGCAGGTGGCGAGGATGCCGCGGTTCATCGGCGCGAGGTGCGGCGTGAACAGCACCCGGGCGCCGAGGCCCATCTCCATCTCCGCCGTATGGCGGTGGCCGAGCAGCCCGTAGGCGGAGAAATTCTCGTCGACGCTGTTGAAATGCGTCTCCTCCTTCAGCCCCTTGCCCGCGCCGGAGACGCCCGAGGCGGCGTCGACGACGATCGTCTCCGGGTCGACCAGCCCGATCAGCGGCTTCAGCGCGAGGATCGCGGAGGTCGGATAGCAGCCCGCCGCCGCCACCGCCCGCGCGCCGGCGATGCGTTCCCGGTGGAGCTCCGGAATGCCGTAGACGAAGGTGGAGAGCAGCTCCGGCGCCTGGTGCGGCTCCTTGTACCAGCGCTCATACGCCTCGGCGCTGTCGAGGCGGAAGTCGGCGCCGAGGTCGACGAATTTCGCGCCGGTCGCGAGGATCTCCGCCGCCAGCGCCTGCGAATGGCCGTGGGGGAGGGCGGCGAACACCAGCTCCGCGCCGGCGAGCGCGCCGGCCGCATAACGTTCGACCGTCAGCTCCGGATAGGCGAGCGCCAGGTGCGGGTGGACGTCGGCGAGCCGCTGGCCCGCCTGGCTGTCGCCGAACGCCGCCACCGGCTCCAGCGCCGGGTGCAGCGCCAGCAGCCGCAGCAGCTCCGCGCCGACAAAGCCCGACGCACCGAGGATCGCGACCCGAATCATACGAGGCGCATGCAGAAAACTGCATAATTATGCAACTGTCCTGCCGCTGACCTGGATCAACTCCGCCCGGCCCCCCTACGCATCCACCGCCCGAACCGTTCCGGCGAGCGCGCGCGAGGCGGAATTTTCCTTCTTTTCCAAACACTCGGGCTCTTCTACTTCATGCAGTCGGCACCGGTCGGGTGCCATGGGGAGGAGTCGTCGTCGTGGGCGCATTGTCGATGGTGCTTGGCCTGTTCGGTCTTGCCGCGGGCAACGCGGCCGCCGAACCGCCCGTCCCGACGCCGCCGTCGGCCGCCGCGCCCCGCTGGCACGTCGACGGGAGCGGCGACCGTTGCATCCTGACGCGTCCGCTCGACCCGGCGACCACCGTCATCCTGCGCGTCCTGCCGCTGTCGGGAGACTATGAGCTGATGCTGGCGAGGGCCGATTGGCCGGCCGGGACGGCGCGCGTCGCCGACGGGGCCGACATCGTCCTGTTCCCGCAGGTCGACGGCTTCAAGCGGCGCGGCGCGATGGTGGCGCTCGGCGGGGAGCTGGGCAAGGCGGTCGCATTCAGCGGCCTTCCGCCGCAATTCCTCACCGCCTTCGGGGCGGCGAAGACGCTGGCGGTCGGCGCGGGCGGAAAGCAGTTCGTCGAGCTTCCCGTCCCGGCGTCCGCGAAGAGCGCGGTCGAGGCGCTGCGCCGTTGCGAGGAGGTGAAGGCCGTCGACTGGGGCGCCGATCCCGCCGCGTTCGGCCCTGGGGGCACATTGCCCAAGCCGATCGGCAACACCAGCAAGTGGCTCGACGAGCGCGATCTCGGCGCCGTCAACACGTGGCGCGATTTCGGCGCCGGCGCCGCCTTCCGCCTCACCGTCGGGCCGGACGGCAAGGTCGAAAAGTGCGACGTGCTCGAGGCGAGTCCCAATTCCGGTCTGCGCGCCAACGGCTGCAAGTCGCTGATCGCCCATGGCCGCTACGAGCCGGCGAAGGACGCCGCGGGCAAGCCGGTGCGGTCGGTGCTGACCTTCAGCACCGCTTACCAGATCGTGATCACCTTCGACGTCCGCTGAGCCCCGCGTCGGCCTCGCCGCCCGCTTCAGCGTCATGCCGTCTCCGCCGCTCCGGGCGTCTACTTGGTACCGCGCGGCGCGAGCGTCACGACGGGCCCCTGCTTGCGCATCATGGTCTCGCGGACCTGCTCGCGCGTCGCGGGTGGGGCGGGAAGGTCGAAGCGCGCGGGGTCGATCGGCCCCGGTTCGACCTTCTCGAGGATGGTGGCTCCGAGCTGCAGCGCGGTCCCGCTTTCCAGGAGCGCGTCCATCTGGCCCATCATCGGCATCCGCGACGCGCATTCGCCGAGGATCATCTTGCTCAGCCTGAATTGCGCCGCCAGTGCCCCGCCGAGAGCCGCGAGCGCGGGATCCCGGCTGATGACGAGGTCGGGGCGCCCGCCGGCGCGGGGCACCAGGGCGTAGGCCTCGCCGCGAAAGCCGGCGATGGTGACGGTCCCCGCCGGCTTCAGCGTCGCCGCCGATTCGGGCGTGCGGAACTTGTCGCAGAAGTGCGGATCGGACCTCTGCATCTCCTCCTGCAGTACCGCGCCCATGTCCTCGAGGTCTTCGACCAGCGGCCCCGACTCGCCATGCGTGATGAAGTAGCTGCGCCCCGCCTTCCGGATCATGGTGAGGCCCGGCACATTCAGGTCGGCGCGGATGTCGCCATTGGCGGACACCTCGACTCGGATCGCCATGTTCATGCCGCCGTCGTGGGCACGGTAGGTGGCGGTGAGATCGCCCTTCGCCGGCGCCGCTCCCGCGAGGGCGAGCGCCGCCATCGCCCCGACCTGCATTCTCGATCTCCCACGGTTTCGGGCGCACCGTAACCGGCGGCTGCGCGCCGGGCCACCCCCGTCACCCGCCGCGCTCGACGCCTGGCGGCGATGTTGGATCGCCGGACCAGTAATCGGCGATATCGGCGCCGCCGCCGGAGATCCGGACCGCCCGGTGCGTCACCCATCCCGTCGTCCGCCCCGCCTTGGCAGCGGCCGCGAACCCGCATAGCCTGGCGCAGGCAGCAGGGGGAGGGGCCGATGCGTGCAAATCGTCTGGGCGGTGCGGCGGCCTTGGCGCTGCTCGCCTTTGCCAGTGCGCGGGCGCTGGCCGGGCCCACCGACCCGCCGCGGCCGAGCCCGCGCCTCGAGCGCTTCGAGAGCGAAGCGGCGCTGCGGCGCTATATCGCCGACGTGGCGGGCGCGCAGCGGGCGCGCGAGCGCTGGTCGGCGCGGGCGACCGGGCTGCGGTTCGCGCAGGCGCAGCCGGCGACGGGAACCCAGAGCGACGCGCCGCCGCCCGATCCCTGTCCGCCCGAGCGGCCCGATTGCCGTCCCGCCGCCGAATCGATCATCGTCACCGGCAGCCGCGTGCCGCCGCACAACAGCTCGATCACCAACAACCAGACGATCGGCGTCGACGAAGGCGACATCGTCAAGCAGGTCGGCCAGTTTCTGCTCATCCTGCAGGACGGCCGGATCTTCTCGGTCGACACCCGGCCGGGCGGCGCCCCCGGCCTCGCCGTCGCCGATCGCGTAAACGTCTACCGCGATGCCGCCGAGGACATGTGGTATGACGAGATGCTGGTCGCCGGCGATCGCGTCCTCGTCACCGGCTATTCCTACGAGCACCGCGCCACCGAATTCTCGGTCTTCCGGGTCGATCCGAAGGGCCGTCTGACCTCGCTGGGCACCTTCTACCGGCGCTCCTACGATTATTACAGCAGCGACAATTACGCGACCCGGATCGTCGGCGACCGGCTCGTCGTCTACACGCCGGTGGACATCGGCGACGTCGACGCGAAGCACCCCCTCCAATGGCCGATCGTGTGGCGCTGGACGCCGCGGACCCGCGGCGAGCCCGAAAAGTCGGCGCACAAGCTGCTCTTCTCCGTGCGCGACGTGTATCGGCCGGTCCTCCCCACCCTCTATCCGGTGATCCACGCGATTTCGGTGTGCCCGCTGTCCGAGGTGGCGAGCGAGCGTGAGCTGAGCTGCCGCACGACCGGCTTCGTCGGCCCGACCGCGCGCGAGCTCTACGTCTCGCCGACCGACGCCTATTTGTGGACCTCGATGGGGGACGGCGATGCGGAGGATTTCGCCCGCGCCCCGGGATGCTCGCCCAAGCCTTGGGCCGACGGCATTCCCGCCGCCGTCTACCGGCTGCCGCTCGCCGGCGGCGATCCGGGCGTGCTCGGCGCGCGCGGCGAGCCGGTCGACCATTTCGCCATCGAAGCGCACGGCAAGACCCTCCACGCCCTCCTGTTCAAACCGCCGGGGGCGTGCGGGGACGAGGCCGATGCGCGCCGGCGGCGCTGGTGGAGCGAGGAGACGCCTCCGGACCCGCATCTCAGCTTCTTCGCCGCCGGGCTCGACTCGTTCGGGCCCCTCGTCGAGGAAGCCCCCGTCGGCGCCTATACGGCCCTGCCGGATCCGGGCTCCGCGCTCGTCGCCGACCGCTTCACCGATCGCTATCTCGTCTACGGCGGCATGGGCCGGTGGGGGTCGTGGCCGCCGGACGCCGAGGAGCGGGAGCGGCGGCCGGACGGCAAGGTCTTCGCGGTTCCGCTGCGCCGGCCGGCCGCGACGAGTGCGCTCACAATTCCCCACACGATCAACCGCGTCGAGCGGGTCGGCGACGACGTGGTGATGAGCGGCTATCGCGACGCTTCGGGGCTTCAGCTGAGCTATCTCGGCCTGAAGGCCGCGCCGCACGTCGCCTCGACGGTGAAGCTCGAAGGCCGCTTCGAGAGCGAAGGACGCTCGCATGCCTTCAACAGCCTGGTCGAGCCCGGGGGGGCGGGAATCATGGGCATCCCGACGGTGCGGCAGGAGGCCGATTCCGGCCGCTGGTGGTTCCGCAGCGGCGCCTCCGACGTCAGCTTCCTCGCCGTCGATCCGGCCGGCGCGCTGCGCTCGCTCGGGCCCCTGGCGACCAGCGTCAAGCCGATGCGGGGCCGCTACGGCATCGCCGACCAGGCGATCCCGGGCTATGCGTGCGAAGTCTCCTGCATCGACTGGTACGGCAACACCCGGCCGATCTTCACCGACGGCCGCGTCTTCGCGCTGACCGGTGCGGAGATCGTCGAAGGCCGCGTCGAGGCCGGCGCCATCCGCGAGGTCCGGCGCCTCCAGGTCGCCGGCCCCACCCGCCCCCGCGCTCCGTGACGGACCGCGCCGTCGCCGAAGCCGTCACCCGCCCCGCTTCAGTGTCTCTCGGGCGATGACGAGTTGCTGGATCTGGCTGGTGCCCTCGTAGATGCGGAACAGGCGGACGTCGCGGTAGAGGCGCTCGATGCCGTAGTCGGCGATGTAGCCGGCGCCGCCGAAGATCTGCACCGTCCGGTCGGCCACCCGGCCGACCGTCTCGCTGGCGAAATATTTCGCCGCGGCGGCCTCGAGCGTGATCGGCGCGCCGGCGTCCTTCAGCCGCGCCGCCTCGAGCACCAGTGCCTTCGCCGCCAGCGTTTCGGTCTTGGCATCGGCGATCATCGCCTGGATGAGCTGGAACTCGGCGATCGCCTTGCCGAACTGCTTGCGCTCCGAGGCGTAGCCGACCGCGTCGGCGATCAGCCGCTCGGCGACGCCCACGCAGACCGCGGCGATGTGCAGCCGCCCGCGGTCGAGCACCCGCATCGCGATCTTGAACCCTTCGCCTTCCTCGCCGAGCCGGTTCGCCGCCGGCACGGGCACGGCGTCGAACGTCACGTCGCAGACGTGGGCGCCCTGCTGGCCCATCTTGCGCTCGGGCTTGCCGACCGCCACGCCCGGAAGGTCGGCGGGCACCAGGAAGGCGGAAACGCCCGCCGCGCCCGGCCCGCCGGTCCGCGCCATCACCGTGAACAGCGAGGCCTTGTCCGCATTGGTGATGTAGCGCTTGGCGCCGGACAGTCGGTAGGTCTCGCCCTCGCGCACCGCCTTCGTCTGCACCGACGCCCCGTCGGAGCCCGCGCCCGGCTCGGTCAGCGCGAAGCTGGTGATGACCTCGCCGCTGGCGATGCGCGGCAGCCAGTGGCGCTTCTGCGCGTCCGAGCCCGCCATGACGAGGCCCTGGCTGCCGATCCCGACATTGGTGCCGAACACCGAGCGAAAGGCCGGCGTGGTCCCGCCGAGCTCGAGCGCGACCCGAACCTCCTCGGTCATGGTGAGGCCGAGGCCGCCATATTCCTCGGGGATGGACAGCCCGAACAGCCCCATCTCCCGCATCTCGGCGATCACCTCCTCCGGCACCGCGTCGTCGCGCTCCACGCGCTCCTCCAGCGGGCGCAGCCGCTCGCGCACGTAGCGGCGGACGGTGTCGAGGAGGAGGTCGAACGAGTCCGGGTCGAGGGGCATGGCTAAGCTCCCCCCTCCCTGGAAGGGAGGGGCAGGGGTGGGTAGGCGAGCAGAGCGAGACTTCTTGCTGAGTCCGAGGTTCGGCCCGCCTGCGGCGGACCCACCCCTAGCCCCTCCCTTCCAGGGAGGGGAAGGCTGCTCAATAGCCCCGCATCCGCGCCACCTTGTCGGCATGATACGCGCCGTCGCCGAACAGCTCGGCGAGCACGCGGTCGCGCTTCATGTAGAGGCCGATATCATATTCGTCGGTCATGCCGATGCCGCCGTGCATCTGCACGCCTTCCTGCACCGCCAGCCGCGACGCCGCGCCCGCCTTGGCCTTGGCGACGCTGACCATCGCCTCGGCTTCCGGGCTCGCCTCGTCGAGCAGCTGCTGCGCCTTGAGCGTCGCCGCGCGGGCGATCTCCAGTTCGGCATAGAGATGCGCGGCGCGGTGCTGCAGCGCCTGGAACTCGCCGATGAGGCGCCCGAACTGCTTCCTCTGCTTGAGATAGTCGACGGTCATGCCCATCGCCTGCGTCCCCAGCCCGACCAGCTCCGCCGCCGCGCCGGCGCGGCCGGCGCCGAGCACCCGCGCCAGCACCGCCTCGCCGCCGCCGACCTCGCCGATCACCGCGTCGGCGTCCACGACGCCATCGAACCGCATCCGCGCGCCGATGCTGCCGTCCGCGAGCCGGACGCCCTCGACGTCCAGCCCGGCCGCGCCCTTCTCGACCGCGAACAGGGTGACGCCCTCCTCGGCCCGCGCCGCGACGACGACGACGTCCGCCGAAGCCCCCTGCACGACGAACTGCTTGTTCCCCGACAAGCGGAAGCCGTTCCCCGCCCGCTCCGCCGTCATCGCGATCCGCTCGGGCCGGTGCTTCGGCGCCTCGTCCACCGCCAGCGCCGCCACCGTCTCGCCGGCGAGGATGCCGGGATACCAGCGGTCCGCGTGCGGCGTCCCCTTCAGCGCCTCGACCGCTGCGACGGCGGTCACCAGGAATGGGGAGGGGGTGAGGTTGCGCCCGATCTCCTCGAGCACGATCCCCGCCTCGACATGGCCGAGCCCGAGCCCGCCCTGCGCCTCGGGGATGAGGATGCCGGTGAAGCCCAGCTCCGCGAACTGCTTCCAGAGGGCGTGCCCGAACCCGTCCTTGCAGCCGATGTCGCGCCAGTGCCGAAGCTGCGTCGCGATCGATCCTTCCGCCGCCATGAACGCCCGCGCCGTATCGCGCAGCATGGTTTGATCTTCGGTCAGGTACAGAGGCATCGTCTACTCCGTCATCCCGGCGAAAGCCGGGATCTCGTGGGGTGAAAGGCGCAGGCGCGTGTCCGCGTCGAGATCCCGGCTTCCGCCGGGATGACGCATCTTGCTCACGCCCCCGGCAAATCCAGGATCCGCTTGGCGACAATCCCGAGCTGCACCTCGCTGGTCCCGCCCTCGATCGAGTTGGCCTTGGTGCGCAGCCACTCGCGCGCCGCCTTGCCGCCGCGCGAGCGCTCGCTCTCCCATTCGAGCGCGTCGGAACCCCCGGCCGCCATCACCAGCTCGTGGCGCCGCTTGTTGAGCTCGGTCCCGGCATATTTCATCATCGACGGCTGGGCGGGATGCGCCATCCCCGCCTTCAGCTCGTCGATGAACCGCTCCGACATCGCCCGGAACGCCATCGCGTCGACGTCGAACTCGGCGACCTCCGCCCGCAGCACCGGATCGTCCGCCAGCCGCTCGCGGAGCGCCGCGCCGAGGCTCTCGCCCTGGCCGCCCAGCCCCATGCCGCTGATCATCTCGCGCTCGTGGCCGAGCAGGTATTTGGCGACGTCCCAGCCCTTGTTCACCTCGCCCACGACCTGGTCCTTGGGCACCTTCACGTCGTCGAAGAAGGTCTCGCAGAAGGGCGACGTGCCGGAGATGAGCAGGATCGGCTTGGTCGACACGCCCGGCGTCTTCATGTCGAACAGCAGGAAGCTGATCCCCTTGTGCTTGGGCGCCTGGAAATCGGTGCGCACGAGGCAGAAGATCCAGTCGGCCTTGTCGGCATAGCTCGTCCAGACCTTCTGGCCGTTGACCAGCCAGTGGTCCCCCTTGTCCTCGCACTTCGTCTGCAGGCTCGCGAGATCGGAGCCGGCATTCGGCTCCGAATAGCCCTGGCACCAGCGTATCTCGCCGCGCGCGATCTCGGGCAGGAACCGCTTCTTCTGCGCCTCGGTGCCGTACTTGAGCAGCGCCGGCCCGAGCATCGAGATGCCGAAGCTCATCAGCGGATTGCGGGCGCCGATCCGCGCCATCTCCTGCTTCAGGACCTTCGTCTCCGCCGGCGACAGCCCGCCGCCGCCATAATCGCGCGGCCAGTCGGGCACGGTCCAGCCGCGCGCCGCCATCCGCTCCATCCACAGCCTCTGCGCCTCGCTCTTGAACACCGGATTGCGCCCGCCCCAGCAGGCGTCGCTCTCGTCGCGCATCGGCTCGCGCATCTCGGGCGGGCAGTTCGCCTCCAGCCAGGCGCGGGTCTCGGTCCTGAACTGATCAAGGTCGGCCATCGGGAGCCCTCTCCTTTACGTAAACGTCAACTGCCGCGCCGCGCCGGACGAGTCAACCGGCCACGAAGGCCAGCACCCCGTCCTCCAGTCGCTGGAAGCGCAGCGCCGCGAGATCCTTGAGGTAATTCTGGTGCACCCGCCACGGCGCCTCCGGCCCCTGCGCCGGCAGCAGCCCGGCGGCGCGCTGGACGTAGCCGGAGGTGAAGTCGAGCATCGGCACCCGCTCGGGCGGCGGGTCGGGGAGGCGCGGGACGGCAACGGCGAGCCGACGCCGCGCCATGTGCCGCAGCAGCCGGCAGAACCAGCGGGCGGTGAGGTCGCATTTCAGCGTCCAGGAGGCATTGGTGTAGCCGAAGGCGAGGACGAGGTTCGGCACGCCGTCGAGCATCATGCCCTTGTAGGCGAAGCGTTCCGCGGGGTTGACGGGCGCGCCGTCGACGCTGAGGGCGATCCCGCCGAGCAGCCGCATGTCGAGCCCGGTCGCGGTGACGACGATTTCGGCGGGCAGCTCGGCCCCCGACTTGAGCCACAGCCCGTCGGCCGTGAACCGCGCGATCTCGTCGGTGACGATCTCCGCCTTGCCGGCGCTTATCGCCTCGAACAGGTCGCCGTCCGGGATCAGGCACAGCCTCTGGTCCCAGGGATCGTAGCGCGGCGCAAGGTGCCGCTCGACGTCATAGCCGTCCGGCAGCGCCGCGCGCGCCATCTTGAGGATGTTGTCGCGCACCTTCGCCGGCTTGCGCCGCGCCAGGTTGAAGAAGAACAGGCCGAGCAGCACGTTCTTGAGCCGCGCCAGCCGGGGCCCCAGCGCCCGGGCGATCCGGTCCCGCGCCGGCAGCGACACGATGTAGGTCGGCGAGCGCTGCAGCATCGTCACCTTCGCCGCTTTGTCGGTCATCGCCGGCACCAACGTCACCGCCGTCGCGCCGCTGCCGATCACGACCACCCTCTTGCCGGCATGATCGAGACCGTCCGGCCAGTGCTGCGGATGGACGATCGTGCCGCGGAACGCCGCCTCGCCGGGCCATTGCGGCCGATAGCCCTGATCGTAGCGATAATAGCCGCTGCCCAGATAGAGGAAGCGCGCGGCGAAGCGCCGCACCCCGTCCGCCGTCTCCGCCTCGATCGTCCAGCGGGCCTCGGCGGACGACCAGTCCGCGCGCACCACGCGGTGGCCGAAGCGGATGTGCCGGTCGATCCCCGCCTCCCGCGCCGTCTCCTCGATATAGTCGCGGATCGCCGGCCCCTCGACGATCGACCGGTCGCCGCGCCACGGCCGGAACGGGAAGCCCAAAGTGTACATGTCGCTGTCCGAGCGCACCCCCGGATAGCGGAACAGGTCCCACGTCCCGCCGATCCGCGCGCGTCCCTCGAGGAGGACGTAACGCTGCTTCGGCAGCCGCTCCCGGAGCCGCCAGGCGGCGTCGATCCCCGACAGGCCGGCGCCGACGATGACCACGTCGAGCGCCTCCGCCTCCGGCCTCATCCCCGCATCCGCCATGCGCCTACCATGGCAGCGGCCGGCCGGGCAGGGAAGGGGAGGGCGCCGACGCGGCGAAGCCGGCGCGCCGAAGGGCAGGCTCGCCGGCTTCTTCTGGGCCCGCCGCAGCCGGCGGGCGGTAGATGTCGCTCGGTCTATCCTTCGAGAGGCCTGGAGGCCCGGACCGCGCCGCTCTCAATGCCTGTGGACGCGGCGCTTGGGATAGTTGAGTTGAAACGTCTGGATGCGAGCCGTGGCGAGAGACCCGTCAATGGTACGCAAGTGCTTACGCTGGAGCATCTTTTCGTCTCCTTTGCCCGCAACAACGCGATCCGAACGCCCCCGTTCCGAAGGGAACCGCGCGCCGATGGACTTCATCGAAGAGATCCCGGCTTCCGCCGGGATGACGATGAAAGGGCTGCTCGCGTCATCCCGGCGAAAGCCGGGATCTCCCCGAGGCTCGTCCGGTTGCCTTTCCCCTTCCGCGTCGGTGACAGCGGAGCTACTCACGGCGCCTCGAGCGAGGGAGTGGGTATGCGTCGGAACTTGAGCTTGCTGGGCGTCGCGCTGGCGCTGTTGCTCGCCGCTCCCCCCGCCGCCGCCAAAGACCCGCTCGCCCCCACCGGCCGCTGGAGCGCCAACGAGCGCGGCGCGGCGCGGACGCCGCCGATGGGCTGGAACAGCTGGAACGCCTTCGGCACCCGCATCACCGAGGACAAGGTGATGGGCGCGGCGCAGGCGCTCGTCGACACCGGCCTCGCCAGGCTCGGCTACACCTACGTCAACATCGACGACGGCTGGTGGCTGAAGCGGCGCGCCACCGACGGACGCCTCCAGATCCGCACGGCGATCTTCCCGAGCGCCGCCACCGGCGGTCCGGAGGAGACCAGCTTCCGCCCCTTCACCGACCGCCTCCACGCCCTCGGCCTCAAGGCCGGCATCTACACCGACGCCGGCCGCTACGCCTGCTCGCAGGCCTTCGACCTCAAGTCTCCCAATCTCCCTGTCGGCACGCCCGAGGAGCGAGCGGTCGGCCTCTACGGCCATGTCGACCAGGATATCGGCTTGTTCTTCGGCGACTGGAACTTCGACTACGTCAAGGTCGATGCCTGCGGCCTCGCCGATTATGCCGGCAAGAGCGACCTCGTCGCCCAGCAGCAATATCTGCCGCTCGAGCCGCTGATGGAGCGCGGCGTCCTCAACCGCACCGACATCGCCGGCTTGCGCGGCCTCTACGTCGCGGTCGCCGAAGCGCTGCAGAAGCACCGCCCGAACGGCGACTATGTTTTCTCGATCTGCGCCTGGGGGCAGGCGGACGTGCGGCGCTGGGGCAAGGAGGTCGGCAATCTCTGGCGGACCAGCGACGACATCACGCCGTCCTGGACGCGCATGCTCCACACCTACGACAGCGCCGCCGGCCGCCCGCTCTACGCCCAGCCTTATGCGTGGAACGATCCCGACATGCTTGAAATCGGCCTCGGCGATTTCGACGAGAACCACCTCGTCGAGGCGCGCAGCCATTTCTCGCTCTGGGCGATGCTCGACGCGCCGCTCCTCATCGGCACGGACCTGGCGAAGACGCCCAGGCCGCTGCTCGACATCCTCGGCAATGCCGACGTCATCGCGCTGAACCAGGATCCGGCCGGCCACCAGGCGGTGCGCGCCTACACGTCCGAGGATTTCGAGATCCTCGTCAAGACCCTCTCGACCGGCGACAAGGCCGTCCTCCTCTTCAACCGCGGCCTCGCGCCGATGAAGGCGATCCTCACCGCCGATCATCTCAAGATGGCGCGGGGCGCCCCGATCGCCCTCCACGACCTGTGGTCGAAGGAGGACATGAGCTTCACCGGCGAAACGAGCTTCGTCCTCGCCCCGCGCGAGACGCGCCTCTTCATCGCCAAGGGCCGGCGCCTCCTCCCCGCCGGCATGTACCTCTCCGAGCTCCCGGGCGCCGTGAACGTCGCCGTCGACGGCGTCACGCGCCCCGAGGTCGACCCGCTCGTCCACCGCATGGTCAACCCTTGGGCCGGCACCCGCGGTCCCGGCGAGCGCCCGGCTTATGGCGGCTATGGCGGCGCCCAGGCCGACGCCGCCCCCTACGGCACCAACCTCGAAGTCGCCGGCCGCGTCTTCGGCGCCGGCATCGGCATCCTCGCCGGCTCGCGCCTCGAGGTGCGCAACACCGGCCGCTGGCGCGGCTTCGCCGCCCTCGTCGGCGTCGACGACAACACGCGGAACACCGGCGCGAAGGTCCGCTTCTTCGTCTACGGCGACGGCAGGCTGCTGGCGAAGACCAAGGCGATGGCCTTTGGCGAACCCGCCCAGCGGATCGACGCCGACGTCACCAATGTCGCCCTCGTCGAGCTCGTCGCCCGGCCCGAGAAGAACGAACCCCTCGCTCCCGCCTCAATCGCCTGGGGCGACGCCGCCTTCCTGGAGGCAGCGCCGGCGCAACGCGGGAAAAGGTAGCCGTCATCCCGGCGAACCTCGCGTCATCCCGGCGAACCTCGCCTCATCCCGGCGAAAGCCGGGTTCTCGTCGGGTGAAGAACACTGCGCCCTTCCCTCGTGGAGATCCCGGCTTCCGCCGGGATGACGGACTGGCGCGAAAGTCTCCTTTCCGGCACAGGTGAACCGCGCCGGATAGCACGGGAGGGGAGCCATGGATTTCGACCTTACGGAAAGGCAGGCTTTCTACCGCGACCGGGTCCGCGAGTTCGTCGAGACTCGGATTCGGCCGCGCACGCCCGACTACAAATCGCAGCTCGCTAAGGGCGATCGCTGGCAGCCGATCCCGGTCATCGAGGAACTGAAGCCGGAGGCGAAGGCGGCGGGCCTGTGGAACCTGTTCATGCCCCCCGGCCAGGCGCTCGCTCATGTCGACGAGAGCTTCGAATTCGAGGGCACCCAGCTCACCAACCTCGAATATGCCCTCTGCGCCGAGGAGATGGGACGGGTCCCCTGGGCGAGCGAGGTGTTCAACTGCTCCGCGCCCGACACCGGCAACATGGAGGTGCTCCACCGCTACGGCACGCGCGCGCAGAAGGACGCGTGGCTGCGCCCGCTGATGAACGGCGAGATCCGCTCCGCCTTCCTGATGACCGAGCCCGCCGTCGCCTCCTCCGACGCCACCAACATCCAGTGCGAGATCCGGCGCGACGGCGATTCCTACGTGCTGAACGGCCGCAAATGGTGGTCGTCGGGTGCCGGCGACCCGCGCTGCAAGGTCGCCATCGTCATGGGCAAGACCGATCCCGACGGGCCCAGGCACCGGCAGCAGTCGATGGTGCTGATGCCGCTCGACGCGCCCGGCGTCACCGTCGAGCGCGCCCTCACCGTCTACGGCTATGACGACGCTCCCCATGGCCATATGGAGATCGCGCTCGAGGACGTGCGCATCCCCGCGTCCGCCATGCTGCTCGGCGAGGGCAGGGGGTTCGAGATCGCCCAGGGCCGCCTCGGCCCCGGCCGCATCCACCATTGCATGCGCACGATCGGCGCCGCCGAGGAGGCCTTGAAAGCCATGGTGAGGCGCCTCCAGTCGCGTGTCGCCTTCGGCAAGCGGCTGATGGAGCATTCGATCTGGGAGCAGCGCGTCGCCCGCGCCCGCATCGACATCGACATGTCGCGCCTGCTCTGTCTCAAGGCCGCGGACCTCATGGACAAGGCCGGCAACAAGGCGGCGCAGGCCGAGATCGCGATGATCAAGGTCCAGGCGCCCAACATGGCGCTGCGCATCATCGACGACGCCGTCCAGGCCCATGGCGGCGCCGGCGTCAGCCAGGACTTCGCGCTCGCCGCGAGCTGGGCCGGCATCCGTACTCTCCGCCTCGCCGACGGCCCCGACGAGGTGCACAACCGCGCCATCGCGAGGCTGGAGTTCGCCAAACATGGGTGAGGTTGGAAGTGCCTCCCCATCGAAGATGGGGAGGGGGACCACCGAAGGTGGTGGAGGGGTAACTGGCGCAGGCCCGCGAACTTACCCCTCCACCACCCTCCGGGTGGTCCCCCTCCCCATGCCGAGGCATGGGGAGGCAGAATGAAAGCCGCGCTTCTCCACGCGCCCGGCACCCCCCTGTCCATCGAGCAGGTGCAGGTCTCCAAGCCCGGTCCCCGCGAGGTGCTGATCCGCACCCGTGCCTGCGGGGCGTGCCACTCGGACCTCCACTTCATCGACGGCGCCTATCCGACTCCGCTTCCCGCCATCCCGGGCCACGAGGCGGCGGGCGTGGTCGAGGCGGTGGGCGAGGACGTGACGGCGGTGAAGCCGGGCGACCATGTCGTCACCTGCTTTTCGGCCTATTGCGGGCGCTGCGAATATTGCGTCACCGGCCGCCTCTCGCTCTGCACCGACGCCGCGACGAAGCGCCGCAAGGGCGAGGCGCCGCGCGTCGCGCTGGAGGGCGCCCCCATCCACCAGCTCCTCAACGTCGGCGGCTATGCCGAGCAATTGCTCGTCCATGAGAATGGCTGCGTCGCCATCTCCCCCGACATGCCGTTCGACCGCGCCGCCTTGATGGGCTGCGCGGTGGTGACGGGCGCGGGCGCCGTCCTCAACACCGCGAAGCTGGCCGCCGGCGAGGACGTGGCGGTAATCGGCTGCGGCGGCATCGGCCTCGCCGCGGTCAATGGCGCCCGCATCGCCGGCGCGCGGCACATCGTCGCCATCGATCCGGTCCCCGCCAAGCGCGCGCTCGCCGAGCGGCTCGGCGCCACCGCCACCTTCGCGCCCGACTCCGAACGCCTGAGGGAAGCGGTCGTCGAGCTCACCAAAGGCGGCGTCCACCACGCCATCGAGGCGGTGGGCCGCATCTCCGCCGGGGAGCTCGCGCTGTCGCTGCTGCGCCGCGGCGGCACCGCCACCATCGTCGGGATGATGCCGCTTACCGAGCGCCTGTCGATCGGTGCGATCGACCTGCTCGCCGAGAAGCGCGTCCAGGGCTGCCTCATGGGCTCCAACCGCTTCCCGCTCGACATTCCCCGCCTCGCCGATTTCTACCTGGCCGGCCGCCTCGACCTCGACGCGCTGATCGCCGAACGCATCCCGCTCGCCGATGTCAACTGCGCCATCGACACGCTGCGCACCGGCGAGGCGGCGCGGTCGGTGATCGTGTTCGATTAGCCCGTCATCCCGGCGAAGGCCGGGATCTCGTCGGGTGAGAGGCGCCGCGTTTGTAGCGACAGGAGATCCCGGCTTTCGCCGGGATGACGAAGGAGAAGCGAATGTCCCTCTTCGACTTGACCGGCAAGGTCGCCATCGTCACCGGCTCGTCGCGCGGCATCGGCCGGGCCATCGCGGAAGCCTTCGCCGACCAGGGCGCGAAGGTCGTCATCTCCAGCCGCAAGGCCGAGGCCTGCCAGGAGGTCGCCGATGCGATCAACGCCAAGCACCCCGGCAGCGCCATCGTGGTCGCCGCGTCGATCTCGTCGAAGGAGCAGCTCCAGCACCTCGTCGACGAGACCCGCCGCCAACTCGGCCGCATCGACGTCCTCGTCTGCAATGCCGCCTCCAATCCCTATTACGGGCCGATGGGCGGGATCAGCGACGACCAGTTCAGGAAGATCCTCGAGAACAACGTCATCGCCAACCACTGGCTGATCCAGATGGTCGCCCCGGAGATGCTGGAGCGCCGCGCCGGCTCGATCGTCATCGTCAGCTCGATCGGCGGCTTGAAGGCGTCGGCGGTGATCGGCGCCTACAACATCTCGAAGGCCGCCGACTTCCAGCTCGCCCGCAACCTCGCCGCCGAGTTCGGCCCGTCGCAGGTGCGGGTCAACTGCATCGCCCCCGGCCTCATCCGCACCGATTTCGCCCGGGCCCTGTGGGAAAACCCCGAGACGCTGAAGGCCGTCACCGCCCACACCCCCCTCCAGCGCATCGGCGAGCCCCACGAAATCGCCGGCGCCGCCGTGTTCCTCGCCAGCGACGCCTCGACCTTCGTCACCGGCCAGGCCATCGTCGTCGACGGCGGCTCGACGACGGGGGTGGGGCTGTGATCTCCCCTCCCTGGAAGGGAGGGGCCGGAGGTGGGTAGGCGAGCGCAGCGAGACTATTCCAGCTGCGGAGTTTAGCCGGCCTGCGGCGCACCCACCCCCAACCCCTCCCTTGCAGGGAGGGGAGCAAGAGGAGCGGAGACATGAGACTCGAAGGAAAAGTCGCGATCGTGACCGGCGCCGCGTCGGGCATCGGCAAGGCCACGGCCGCGCTGTTCCGCGCCGAAGGCGCCCAGGTCATCGCCGCCGACAGGACCGAAGGGGAGGGGGTGGTCGCCGCCGACGCCGGCTCCGAGGAGGACGTGAAGCGCCTCGTCGCCACCGCCGTCGCCACCCATGGCGGCCTCGACATCGTCTTCGCCAACGCCGGCATTTCGGGCGGCCTCGCCTCGCTCTTCGAGCAGTCGCCCGACGACTGGGAGGCGATCCTGAGGGTCAACCTCATCGGCCCGTTCCTCGCCATCAAGCATGCCGCGCCGCACATGAAGGAGCGGGGCGGCGGTTCGATCATCTGCACCGCGTCCGTCGCCGGGATCCGCGCCGGCGCCGGCGGCCCGGCTTATTCGGCGTCGAAGGCCGGCGTCATCAACCTCGTCAAGGTCGCCGCGACCCAGCTCGCCGGCGCCAACATCCGCGTCAACGCCATCTGCCCCGGCCTCATCGAGACCGGCATGACCCGCCCCCTTTACGACAATGCCCGCGCCGCCGGCCGCGAGGATCTGATCGGCCATTTGAACCCGCTGAAGCGCGGCGGCGTCCCCGACGAGATCGCCCGCGCCGCCCTCTACCTCGCCTCCGACGAATCGAGCTACGTCAACGGCCACGCCCTCGTCGTCGACGGCGGCCTCAGCGCCTCCCACCCCTTCTACCGCCAGGACTACGGCCGCACGTCGTTCTGACGGCGGCCTGCCGGTACGTGCCCGGCCGTCGCGCCGACCTTTCGGCGACGCTCGCTCCTGCCGTCCGCGGAGGGGCCGCTCAACGCTCAGGGCTGAGGCGCGAGGCTGATCCCGGCGATGGCGGGACTGGCCTCGTTGTAGATGGGAAGCGTGGCGGTCGCGCTCCCCGCGTCGCCCGCGGCGACGAGCGACCCGTCGGCGGCCTGGAAAGTCCGCTGGTAGCCGCCGACATAGAGCGCCGCGATGCCCGGACCGGTGCCGGCCATCATCGCCTTGCCCGTCGCGGCGACGCCGTCCGGCCCGGCCAGCTGCAGCGTGCCGTCGGCCGCGTGGAAGGCGATCTGGAAGCTCGCATCGCCGGCGGCGGCGAGCACGGGATTGGTGCCCGGTGCGACCTGGGCCTGGAACGGGTTGGCATCGGTGCCGTCCCACGTGGTCAGGGTGCCGTCGCGGTCCGCGAACGCGACCAGCCACGTGCCGTTGGGAAACGCGGCGATGCTTGGGCTGGAGCCCGCGGCCATCAAACACGGCGTGCCGGCGCCGTTGACCCACAAGGCCCCCGTATTCGCCTGGAACGCGTAGGAGACGTCGCCGCCGACCAGCGCGACGCTCGGGCTCGTGCCCGGCATCATGCCGAGCTCATATTCCTGCACATTCCAGTCCGGCCCGGCGGTCGCCGCGGCGAGGATGTTGGTCCCTTGCTCCTGATACCACGAGCGGAAGCTACCGTCGTCGAGCCTCGCGACGCTGGGGCTGGTGCCTGGTGCCAGCGCCATGACGTCGTCATGGGAGCCTCCGCTTCCCGCATGGCGAAGCCTGCCGTTGCTGTCCTGGAAGGAGATGAAATAGCCTCCGTCAGGGGTGGCGATGATGCTCGGCACCGTTCCGTCCGCGAAGCCCTCCAGCCAGTCGTTGGGCCCGCCATTGCCGAACGTGCACAGGCTGCGGTTCGTCTGCCCCTGATAGGCGACCTCATATTCAGGCGGTCCTCCCGCGACCGCCCACAGCCCCCGCAAGCCCGCGGGAGCCGACGCCATCCATTTTCCCGTCGCCTGCAATGCCGGAAGATAGTTGGCGATCAGGGCGCCGCCATCCGGCGCCCCCCCGTCTCCGGAAAAAGCGCCCTGGGAGACGGCGTTGGTGAAGTCCGCGGCCGCGCTGTCGGATCCCGTTTGAAGCACGCGCAGGTAGGCGCGCCAGGCCTGCTGGCACTGCGACTTGATGCTCGGGGTCGCGTTCCACCTCCCGAAGGCCGTCAGCACTGGGGCACCCGGCCACGGGTCCTCCACGTTCCACTCCACGAAGCCGCTCCCAACGATGAATTCGCTCGGAGCGGAGATGCCGCCGAAGCGGCCCTGCCTGAACCGCGCGAAGAGCGGCGCGACGCGCGAGAATCCCTCCTGCGCATAGCGGATCTGGTTGCTCGTCTCGGCCGCCGCGGTGGCGGGGTCCGGCGCCTGGCGCGCGCGCTCCCGAAAAATGGCGACGATGAGGCCGTGGATCATCAGCGCCAGCGGCGCGGTCTGCTGAGCAATGTCGGTGGGATTCTCGCTCGCCCAGCTTTCCATATCGAAGGCCTGTTGCTTCAGGCCGTTTAGTCCCGGATTATCGGAAGAGTCTGTCAAAAGCGACCAGAGTTCTTCCTTCGTCTCTCCCGCATTAATAGCATCTATATACTCGATCCGTAGCCAATCCGAACTGGATTGTGCCGCAGAAGTGGCCTGCCTCACTGCGTCATTAGCTAAAATCTGGTTGAATATGTTCATGAGATCGGTTTCCAATTGCACCAACATGTCATGAAAATCAGGCCCGCCGTGGAAAATATCCGAAAGGGATTGACCTTCTCCCAAAAGCGACAGAAAAAAACCGGCAGTTTCCATAAAGCCAGACTCTTCCACGGCTGCGACTCCTTTTTCCTTGTCGGCCGTGACACTCTATCATGGATCATCCCTCTGGTCACTTTTCAATGATCGTGGTCATGTTATCCTGTACAGTACGGCTGCCGCCCGGCGGACCGCCATTCTGCGATCTATTGGTGATTGCGCGCGCGCCTCATCGCCGCCGTGCGAACCACAGGACGTGCCGCGGCCCCTTGCCGTTCTCCCGCGCCCGCACCGCTTCCTCCTCGACGGCGAAGCCCGCCTGCGCGAGCCGCCGCGCGAAGGCGGCATCCGGCGCCGCCGACCAGATCGCCAGCACGCCGCCGGGCCTGAGCGCCGCCTTCGCCGCCGCCAGCCCTTCGCGCGAATAGAGCCGGTCGTTCGCGGCGCGGACCAGCCCGTCCGGGCCGTTGTCGACGTCGAGCAGGATCGCGTCCCACGCCGCGGCCGCGCCGGCGATCGCGTCCGCCACGTCGGCCGCGACCACCCGCACCCGCGGGTCGTCGAGGCAGCCGGCGGTCAGCGCCGCCATCGGCCCGCGGGCCCAGGCGAGGATCTCGGGCACCAGCTCGGCGACGACCAGCTCCGCCCGCGGCCCCAGCGCGCCGAGCGCCGCCCTCAGCGTGAACCCCATGCCGTAGCCGCCGACCAGCAGCCGCGCCGCGGCCGCGTCGCGCAGCCGCGCGATCGTCCGCGTCGCCAGCGCTTCCTCGGAGCCGCGCATCCGGCTGTTCATCAGCTCGTTGCGCTCGAGCACGATCATGAAGTCGCCGCCGCGCCGGTAGAGCCTGAGCTCCGCCCCGCCCGGCACCTTCGCCGTCCCCAGCTGCTCGCGCGGTATCAACGATCGTTCCTCCGGGTTCGGACGCGCTCTAGACCAACGGCTCTGCCGCTGCGATGCTCCAGCGCATGCCCTTCATCGCCGCAGCCGCCCTCCTCCTCGCCGCACAGTCATCTGCGCCCGCGCCGCCGGAGACGCCGCCCGCTGCGCATATCATCCCCGGTCCCTTCATGCTTTTCTTCGACTGGGACAGCTCCGAAATCTCGCCCCGGTCCGCGGAGGTCCTCGATTACGTAATCTCCATCTACCGCACGATCCCCGGCACGCGCATCCTTATCACCGGCCATACGGACCGCTCCGGTTCCGCCGCGGCCAATCTCCGCCTCTCCTGTCGCCGTGCGGAGCAGGCCAAAGCCTATCTCACGCGCCACGGCATCGCAGACGCCCTCGTCACGATCGGCGCATTCGGCGAGGCCCATCGGTACGTCGAGACCCCCGACGGGCGACGGGATGAAAAGAATCGCCGCGTCGAAATCTCCTTCGGCACGTGGGATAGGCCACGTGGCAGGTGCGGCGCCTAGGGGCTGTCGGCGACCGGGATGCAACGTCCTGGCGATATGCGTCAGTCCGGCCCCTCTCGCCGCGCGCACCGCACGTCCCAGGCGGGACCATAGCGCGTCTTCGCCGCCGCGCAGCGCCTGAGGCCGCCGAACATGGTGCGGGCGAGCGACCGCAGCGCCTTGCCGGCGGCGGCGGCCTGGGGGGCGGCGGCGCGATATTCGCGCTCGTACCCGGCCGCCCGTTCCGCGTCGATGCCGCCGCACTGGGCCAGCTGCCGGCGCAGCGCCACAATCCCCTCGCGCCACGCCTCCGCGCCGCCGGCGCGCGCGCCGTACAAGGTGCTCCCGTCCCACATCGAGCAGTCGACGTCCGGTCCCGCGCCCGGCTTGCGGCGGATCATCACGCCGTGGTTGAGCCAGAGGCCGTCATCCTCGTACAGCGCCCGCACCAGCCCGTCGGCGGACGACCAGACCAGCCGCGCCTTGGGAAGGAGCGGCATCTCGTGGAGCACCGCCTGGCCGGTCGCGACCGGGTCCTCCCGCTCGACCGCGATCGCCCCGAACCGCGCCACCGGCGTCACCTGCGGCACGCGATGGACGTAGGACTGAAGCAGCAGCGCGGCGAGGATCATCGCCGCTTCTTATCAGATCCGTGATGCCGTGTCCGGCACGCGTGATGCGGGGCGGGGACAGTCACAGTGACTGTCCCCAGCCTCTGTGTGGGGGACAGTCACTGTGACTGTCCCCCGAGAACAAAAAAACATTTTCCTACACCCCCCTGTTTGTGCTTTATCCTCACGGATGGAACAGAGCACGAACCGAGCCGCCCCCGAAGCGTCGACCTATGAGCGCGCTTCCTCTCGCTCCACCGCGCCCGCGACGGGCGCCGCCGGCGCCTTCGCCGATTACGAGCCCGTCGCGCTGCGCCATCGCCGCGACGGCTGGACGCCGGCGCGCCAGGTCGAATTCCTCGAGGCGCTCGCCGACACCGGCATCATCCGCAAGGCCGCCGCGATGGTCGGCATGAGCGAGCACAGCGTCAACCGCCTGCGCCGCCGCCCTGAGGCCTGGAGCTTCGATCTCGCCTGCGAGGGCGCGCAGCGCATCGGCGCGAAGAACCGCATCCTCGCCACCGCCTACGACCGCGCCATCGAGGGCACGGTGAAGGGCCATTACTGGCGCGGCGAATTGAAGAGCGAGGAGCGGGTCTACGACAACCGCCTCCTCACCTATCTGCTGGGCAAGGTCGGTCCCCTTCTCGAACCGCGGCCGGAGAGCCTTACGGTGGAGGAGGATTGGGACGGGTGGATGGAGGCCGTCGCGGCGGGCGCCCCGCTTCCCGGCCGGCCGGCGCGGGAGAGGCTGCCGTACACCGGAACCGAGTTGTGGACCGGCGAGGACGGCAACATCTGGACCTCCTACCCGCCGCCGGAGGGCTTCGACGGCGAGGAGGATGGTTGCTGGGGCGATGAGGGGTATTCCCGAAGGTTGAGCCCTGAGGAGGAGCGCAAGGTCGAGGAGGACACCAGGCGCATCCGCGGCTTCGAACTCGCCAAGGCCCGCGCGGAGCGCGACGACTATTTCGAGTTCCAGGGCAACCCCCACTCCTCTCCCATGCAAGCCGCACCTTCCGCACCTTCCGCACCTTCCGAACCTTCCAACGACCGCGACCCGCCCCGCCACCCCCTGCACCGCCTCGAGGAAGCGGAAGCCGCGATCGCCGCGGCGTTAGATGCCACGCGGAGACGCGGAGACGCGGAGGAAGTCCGTCATCCCGGCGAAAGCCGGGATCTCCCCGGCGAAAGGCACGGCGGCGATTCCTCGCCCGGCACCGACCCCGGCGCGAGTCTTGAGGGAGATCCCGGCCTCCGCCGGGATGACGGGAAGTGGGACCCGGACTCCCTCCGCGTCTCCGCGTCTCCGCGTGAACCCTCTTCCGAAGCGCCGCCTAAGGAACCGCCGGTTGACGTTTACGTAAAGCAAGGCCTATCGGAGCCCGGACCATCTTCCGGGGAGAGCGACATGAGCCCGATCACCACCCGCCGCCACGGCGACGTCCTTCTCATCGTCTCCAACAACCCGCCGGTGAACGCCCTCGGCCACGCGGTGCGGCAAGGCCTGGTGAAGGGCATCGAGGAGGCCGAGGCCGACGCGGCGGTGAAGGCCGTCGTCATCCTCTGCCAGGGCCAGACCTTCTTCGCCGGCGCCGACATCAGCGAATTCGCGACCGGCAAGTCGCTCGCGCCGCCGGCGCTGCCGCAGGTCGTCGACGCGATCGAGACTTGCTCGAAGCCGGTCGTCGCGGCGATCCACGGCACCGCGTTCGGCGGCGGCCTCGAAGTGGCGCTCGCCAGCCATTACCGCGTCGCCGTCCCTTCCGCGAAGCTCGGCGTCCCCGAGGTGAAGCTCGGCCTCCTTCCCGGCGCCGGCGGCACCCAGCGCCTGCCGCGCGTCGCCGGCGTGCCGAAGGCGCTGGAGATGGCCGCGACCGGCAACCCGATCGGCGCGAAGGAGGCGTACGCCATCGGCCTCGTCGACCGCCTCATCGAAGGCGATCTCGAGCAGCACGCCGTCGCCTATGCGGAGGAAGTGAAGGACGTGCGTCCGGTCCCGCGCAGCAGCCAGCGCCAGGACAAGATCGAAGGGACCGACCCGTCGGTCTTCGCCGACTTCCGCAAGGCCAATGCGAAGAGGTTCCGCGGTTTCGACGCCCCCGAGGCGAACGTCAGGGCGATCGAGGCCGCGGTGGCCAAGCCCTATGCCGAAGGAGTCCAGGACGAGCGCCGGCTGTTCATGGAGCTCGCCGGCGGCACCCAGTCGCGCGCCCAGCAATATTTCTTCTTCGCCGAGCGCAAGGCGTCGAAGATCGAGGGCCTGCCAGACGACACGCAGCCGCGCGACATCCGCCGGGTCGGCGTCATCGGCGCCGGCACGATGGGCGGCGGCATCTCGATGAACTTCCTCTCGGCCGGCATCCCCGTCACCATCGTCGAGATGCAGCGGGAAGCGCTCGACCGCGGCACCGGCGTGATGCGCAAGAATTACGAAGCGACCGCCGCCAAGGGCCGGATGACGGCCGAGCAGGTCGAAGGGGCGATGGGTCTCCTCAAGCCGTCGCTCAGCCTCGACGACCTCGCCGATTGCGACCTCATCATCGAGGCCGTGTTCGAGAACATGGACGTGAAGAAGGAGGTGTTCGGCAAGCTCGACAAGATCGCCAAGCCCGGCGCCATCCTCGCCTCCAACACCTCCTACCTCAACATCGACGAGATCGCCGCCTCGACGTCGCGGCCCGAGGACGTGGTCGGCCTCCACTTCTTCTCGCCGGCCAACGTCATGAAGCTGCTGGAGGTCGTGCGCGGCGCCAAGACGGCGCCGGACGTGCTGGTGACGGCGATGAGCCTCGCGAAGAAGATCCGCAAGGTCGCGGTCGTCGCCGGGGTCTGCTACGGCTTCATCGGCAACCGCATGCTGATCCCGCGCCAGACGCAGGCGATGCGGCTGCTCCTCGAAGGCGCGACGCCCGAGCAGGTCGACCGGGTCCATGTCCAATTCGGCATGCCGATGGGCCCGTTCCAGATGGCCGATCTCGCCGGCGTCGACATCGGCTGGCACCGCGACCCGACGCGGATCGAGAATATCCGCGATGCGCTGTGCGCGATCGATCGCTGGGGCCAGAAGAAGGGCGCCGGCTTCTACGATTATGACGAGAAGCGCCGCCCGTCGCCGAGCCCGAAGGTCGCCGAGATCATCGAGCAGTTCCGGGCGAAAGAGGGCGTCGAGAAGCGGGAGATCACCGATCAGGAGATCGTCGAGCGGACCCTCTATACGATGGTGAACGAAGGCGCGAAGATCCTCCAGGAAGGCATGGCGCAGCGGGCCAGCGACATCGACGTCGTCTGGGTCTACGGCTATGGCTGGCCGGTCTATCGCGGCGGCCCGATGTTCTGGGCCGACACCGAAGGGCTCGGCAAGATCGTCGACGGCCTGCGCGCCCAGCAGGCGCGCCTCGGCCCCGACTTCACCCTCGCCGACCTCCTCGTCCGCAAGGCCGAAGCGGGCGAGAAGTTCACGCGCTGACGCCGGGGACACTCTATTGAGTGTCCCCGCTCACGCACTCCGCAGCGGGAACAGTAAGCCGGGGACAGTCTATCTGACTGTCCCAGTACCACCGCCGGAGCGGGGACAGTCAGATAGACTGTCCTCGTTCAGCTAGACTGTCCCCGTTCAGCCGCGACCTCAGCAGGTGCGGACGCGGACCCAGCGGCGCCAGTACGGATCCCACTGCCGCGTGGTCGTGCAGCGGTAGCCGTAATAGCCGTAGCCGTTCCCGTAATAGGGATCGTAATAGCCGCTGTAGCCGCCGTAGCTGCCGTAGCCGCTATAATAGGGATCGTACCCGTATCCGCTATAGTAGCTGCTGTAAGGCGAGTAATAGCCGCGGCTGCTCGACGCGATCGCGGCGCCGATGCCGAGGCCGAGGATACCGGCGCCGATGGCGACGCCGGTATTGTCGCGATAGTGCCGGTAGTGACGGTATCGATATTGCGCGTCGGCGGGGGTCGCGGTCGTCGCCGCCATCGCCGCCAGCGCGGTGCCGAGCACCGCTTTCTTCAGAACGCTGGTCATGACAAATACTCCTGTCCTGCTCCGCTCGAGGGGTTAAACGTGCGAAAGCCAAGCCTGTTCAACAGCCTGCCGCGCCCCAGCCGGCATGCGGCGCGTCTCCTGCCCGCGGCGCTGCTGCTCGCCGCCGCCTGTCCGCCGCCCCACGGCGCCGCCGCCGCGCGCGACGAAGCGGCGATTCGCGCCGTCGTCGCGCACATGGAAGCCGCCTGGAACCGCGGCGACTTCGCCGGCTACATGGCCGCCTTCAGCAAGCCCGACGTCGTGTTCGTCTCGAAGGGCCGGTTCCAGCAGGGCTGGCAGGGCACGCTCGACCATTATGTTCGCGACTATGGCGGCGATCCCGCCCGCCGCGGCCGTCTCCACTTCTGGGACGTGAAGGTGGAGCTGTTCTCCGCCGACGCCGCCCAGCTCATCAGCCGCTACCGGCTCGAAGGCGGCGGCAAGCCCCAGGACGGCATCAACACCCGCCTGATGCGCAAGGTTGCCGGCCGATGGGTCATCGCCCTCAACCACGTCAGCTCGGCGGAGTAGGCACAGGGGACATGTTCCTTCCGAAGGAAGGTACGTGTCCCCACAGTCAGGGGACACGTACCTTTCCCAGGGGGAAAGGAACATGTCCCCCTACCGCTCGGTCCTCTGCAGCAAGTCCACCAGCTCCTGCCGCCAGAACTTCGCCCACGTATGCGTGCCATGCCCGCGCGTGTCGCTGGTTGCGCGCACGAGGATGTAGCGGGCCGTCTTCATCCGCCGCGCCGCCTCCTCGGCGATGCCGTAGCCCGGCGGGTTGATGAAGTCGTCCTCGCTGTTGACCCAGACGATCGGCGCCCGGATTCGCTCGAGGGCCGGCCACGGATTGTAGGTCCGCGACGCGTCGAGCTGGTAGATGAGGTCGTTGGCGTCGCGGGTCGGCAGGTCCTTGGCGATGCGGTCCTCGATATAGGCCTCGGCCGCCGCCCGCGTCGGGTACGCCTTCTGCAGGTAGAGCGGCGCGAAGCCGGCCACCTGGAGCAGGCTGACGGCGGTGCGCAGCCCCTGCAGCGGCTCGGCCCGATACGCGCCGCCCAGCCACGCCGGATCGGCCTCGATCCCCTTGATCGCCGCGTCGCGCCACATCCGGTTGTGCCCGGCGATCTCGGTCGGCAGGCACGCCATCGGCATGATCGCGCGGGCGAAGTCCGGGTGCGTCTCGGCCCAGACGAAGCCGTGCATGCAGCCCATCGACGTGCCCATCAGCAGCCGCAGCCGTTTGACGCCGAGCCCCTCGGCCAGCATCCGCCGCTGCGCCTCGACCATGTCCGCATAATCGTATTTCGGAAAGCGCATGCGCAGGCCGTCGGAGGGCTTGGACGACTTGCCGTGGCCGATCCCGTCGGGGAGGATCACGAAGGTGCGGCGCACGTCGAGCGGCTGGCCCGGCCCGTACAGCTCGCCCGCGAACTGCGGCGCCAGGAACTGGCGCCCGGTGCCGCCGGTGCCGTGCAGCACCATCACCGCATTGTCGATCTCGCCGTCGGCGCCGCGGTGCGGCGTGCCGAGCGTCGCGTAGTGGATCCTGAGCTCGGCCATCCGCTCCCCGTCGGCAAAGCGGAAGTCCTTGAGCACGACGTCCGCGTCGCGCAGCTGCGCGCCGTAGTCGGGCGCCTGCGCCGGGGCAGGGGAGGCGAGGGCCGCGGCGGCGGCGACGAGCAGTCCGGACATGGCGCGCATGCAAGGGTCCTCCGTGCGGATTCAGCCCTTTACTCGGCCGTCCTCGCAATGCTCAATAAGCCGAAACAAGGAGGCGTACAGAATGGACATGGTACCCGTCGCGATCATCCTCATCGGCCTGATCTGGGTCGCGGCATTCGCCTGGGCGCACTTCCGCGCCGTCGGCAAGGCCAAGGCCGCCGAGACCTGGCCGACCGCGCCGGGGCGGGTCGTCTCGTGCCGCGTCGACGTCGAGGAATCCGAGGACAATGACGGCAACACGACGACCTGGTACAACCCGGTCGTCACCTACGGCTATGCGGTGGCGGGGCGCGAGCTGCAGGGGACGCGGCTGCGCTTCGGCAATTACCGCAGCTCGAGCCGCAGGAAGGCCGAAGCGGCGCTGGCGCCTTACACGGAAGGGACGGCGCCGCTGGTGCGCTACAATCCGGAGAAGCCGGAGGAGTGTGTGCTCGAGACCAGGAAGCCGGGTCCGGCCTATCTGTTCATGGCGGCGGCCGGCCTCATCTTCATCGTCGTCGGCATCTTCATCGCCATGGCGAAGTGACCGCCCTCAGCCGTCAATGCGAGGAGCCCGGCGCAGCCGGGGGATGAAGCAATCCAGCCACCAGGGATTGCTTCGCTTCGCAATGACGGGGGAGCTCAGTCCTTGTCGAGGGCGCGCAGCTCGGTGAGCGTCAGCCGCTCAAAGCGCGCCGCCCACGGCGAGTCCGGATCGAGCTCGGTCTCCAGCCAAGCCGGCTTAAGCATTTCGGCCGGCCGCTCGGCCGGCTGGGCCTGCGCGGCCAGCGCTTCGAAGTCGAAATCCTCGAAGAAGCGAAGCCCCACCTGGCCGTCGCTCGACCAGCGGATCTCGGCGGCCTTGCACCCCCCTTCGCCGAGGTCGAGCTCGACCTCCGAGCCGGGCTGAAGCTGGCGGTCGCTTTCCAGCTGGGCGCCGCCGCCGGAGATGTTGCGTAGCCGCACCGGGATCGAGATCTTGCCCCAGTGCAGCGTGCCGGAACGGAGCAGGCGCTGGCGCGGCTCACGCAGCTGGTAGACGCGCCCCGCTTCGGCTTCCTCATCCGCCGCGTGCTCCGGCGCGGCCGGCTCGTAGCGAAAGGTGGCGCCGGTCTCCCAAAAGATCGTCTCGTCGAGGAACTCGATGCCGATCCGCCCCGCGCGCACCCACCGCACCGCGGACTTGGTCTTGTTGTCGGGCGTGAACAGGATGTCGAGCTTCTCGCCGATCTTGGGCTCGATGTCGGTCACGAGCATGGCCCCGCGGGACGAGACGTTGACGACGCCGACGGACAGTCGCTTCCGGCGGAAGACGATGGTCGCCGCCTCGACGACGTCGCGGTGACGGTCCTCGAGCCGCTGGTTGGTGATCCGGGTTTCCTGGCGCTTGATGGCGATGCGGCTGAGGCCGGCCGTCCCCGCCTCGCCCTTCTTGGCCTTGTGGGCGACGAGATTGGCCTTGGCGTCGCCGAGGATCGTGGAACGGATTTCGTGCATTGCAGCCCCACCCGGAGAAATGTCGCGAGGCCTATGGCACAGAAAGGGTTGCCG
Organism: Alphaproteobacteria bacterium; assembly: GCA_019239415.1. GTDB lineage: Bacteria > Pseudomonadota > Alphaproteobacteria > Sphingomonadales > Sphingomonadaceae > Allosphingosinicella. Next base: position 76,876 of record JAFAZW010000001.1, on the reverse strand, counting down.
AATTGTTAGCCGAAGCCAGATGCTTGGTTGATCAGCGATGATGAGCGCACCCCGCCTGTTCGACAATGATCCCGCGTTGCCGGAGGGCCTGCGCTACGCCACCGCGCTGCTCGATGCCGGCGGGGAGGAGGCGCTCGTCCGGCGGATGCGGGAGGTGCCGTTCGCGGCCTTCGCCTTCCACGGCTTCGAGGGCAAGCGGCGCACCCACAGCTACGGCTGGCACTACGTCTTCGACGGCAGCGGCCTGCAGGCGGCCGAGCCGATCCCGGACTGGCTCCTGCCGCTGCGCGACAAGGCGGCGCGCTGGGCGGGCCTCGCGCCGGAGCGGCTGGAGCATGTCCTGCTGACCGAATATGCGCCGGGCGCGGCGATCGGCTGGCATCGCGACCGCGCGGTGTTCGGCGACGTCGTCGGCGTCTCGCTCCTGTCGCCGGCGCGGCTGCGCTTCCGCCGCAAGGCCGGCGCCAGGTGGGAGCGCCGCGCCCTCGTCGTCGCACCGCGCAGCGCCTACCTCCTCAGCGGCCCGGCGCGTACCGAGTGGGAGCATTCGATCCCGCCGGCCGAGGCGCTCCGTTACTCGGTGACGTTCCGGACGATGAAATAGCTTCTCCCCGTTTCCGGCGAGGAGCAATCAGCTCAGCTATAGAAGATGTGGAGGCCGATCTGGGCGGTGCGGGTGAGGCGCTTGCCCCAGGCCGGGGCGACATAGTCGGCATGGTACCAGAGCACGTCAGACGGCAAGGTGGAGACCAGCTTGTCGCGGGCGATGGTGGCGATCGCCACCGCCTTGCGCCACGCCTGGGAGGTCTCGTCCGGCGTCGGGAAGCGGCCGTGGCGGATGAAGGAGAATTGCGCCTTCTGGGTGATGACGTCGCACAGGCTGGTCGGGTAGCGGCCCGAGGCGGCGCGGTTCATCACCACCTCGGCGACGGCGAGCTGGCCCTCGATCGGCTCGCCGCGGCTCTCGAAATAGACGGCCTTGGCGAGGCAGTCCTGCTCGCCGTCCGTGGCGGCGGTCGCCTCATGCTCGCCGACGAGCTCGTCGAGGCTTTTCTGGACCGCGGGGGCGGCCGGCGGGGACGCTTCGTCGAGCCCGAGCACCGCCACGGCCTTCGCGTAGATCGCCGCCAGATAGCCCTGCGGCGCGGCGGCCGTCGCGGTGTGGCCGGGCTGCGGCGCGCCGGTGTCGGCGAGGGAGGGCGCGGCAAAGCTCACGGCCGCGAACAGCGCGACCGTCGCGGCGGAAAGCTCCGCCGCCCGAAGGGTCCGGGTCATCGACTCTCTTTTCGTATGCGGGTGCCCGATCCCCCGGATGCGAGAACCGCATCCCCGATCGCCCCCCGTCTCGCGTGCCGCCGGCCGGCGCGTCTCGCGCCGCGGGCCCCCGCTCTCGCTCTGTGGCTGAGCGGCAAATGGTGGAACCGGGGCCGTCGTGCAACATCCGGCCCCGATTCGCGCGACGAACCGTGTGGCCGCAGGGATACGCCGAAGAAAAAAGTTGAGCGGCGCGGAACTTTTTGAGCGGGCGTGGTTTTCCGGCCACTTTTGCGCACGGTTGGTCGCCGCCGTATCGACGGGAACTCAGCCGAATCGCGGCACGAGGAGGAGAAGCGGATGGCGCACTGGCTGATGAAGTCGGAGCCCGGCAGCTACGGCTGGGACGACCTGCTGCGCGACGGCGGCACCGAATGGGACGGGGTCCGTAACCCCGCCGCGCGGCTCCACCTCAGGGCGATGCGCGTCGGGGACGCGGCGCTCTTCTACCATAGCGGCGCCGACAAGGCGGCGGTCGGCATCATGCGCATCGCCCGCGCGGCGGCGCCCGACCCGAAGGACGCCGACTGGGTCTCGGTGCGGGTCGAGCCGGTGCGCGCGCTGGCGCACGCGGTGACGCTGAAAGCGATGAAGGCCGAGCCCCGCCTCGCCGCCCTCGAGATGCTCCGCCAGTCGCGCCTCTCGGTCTCGCCGGTCCGCGACGGGGAATGGGCGGCGATCCTGGAGCTTGCCGGCGCCTGAGCCCAGTTCGGTGCTACAGCGTCGAACCCCCAGATGGGATCGTGACCCCGGTCTTGGGCCGGGGTCCGCCTTCCCCAAGCAACGGACATTGAAGGCAGAAGGTGGATGCCGGATCAGGGTTCCCATCAAAGTAATACTTTGATGGGGTCCCTCCGTCCGGCATGACGAACCGGGCTCGGCCGCAGGGGCGAACGTCCTAGCCGGCCTTCTCGCTGGTCTCGCCGTCCCAATGGTCGTTGTCGTGGTCGCGCTCGGCCTGGGCCTTGTCCTTGTGGACGACGCCGTCCTTGTGCTCGGGCGGCCCGTACAGCGTGTAGAGGCGGAGCGGCTCGTCGCCGGTATTGACGACGTTGTGGCGCGCGCCCGCGGGGACGATCACCGCAAAGTCGTCCTCCACCTCGTTCCCCATCCCGTCGATATAGACGGTGCCCTGGCCCTCCTCGATGCGGAAGAACTGGTCGCGATCCTCATGCACCTCCTCGCCGATCTCCTCGCCGGGCTTCAGCGTCATCAGCACCAGCTGGAGGTGCTTGCCGGTGTAGAGGACGCGGCGGAAATCGTCGTTCTCGACGGTGCGCCGTTCGATATTGTCGCAATAGCCCTTCATCGCTCTCGCTCCCTAGATATCCTTCAACGGGTCGCAGCCCCAGTTCATCAGCGACCAGCGCCAGCGCGAGGTGACGGGGTTGGCCGGCTCCTGCGCGCGGTGGCGGCGGACGAAGCCGACGACCTTGCGCATGTGGGCGTAATCCTCCGCCGTCCGTTCGGGTTCCGGCGTGCGGAGGATCGCCGCGATGCGACGGCCGGAAGCGTGGCCGACCGACTCCGCCGCGCCCTCGCGCCGGAAGCCGACCTTGCGGCTCTCCGGCGTCTCCAGCCACGCGTCGATCTCGTCCGCGGTCATGTTCACCGCGTCGGCGAAGGCGCGGGCGATGGCCTGGGGATCGTCGAGCGGCATCGCCTCCGCCCTAGCCGCGCCTGACCCGCCGGCGTAATGAAAAAGGCCGATGACTGAGATCGACCCGACGCCCTCGAGGCCGCCGCCGCTGCCGTGGGAAGGCGGCTGCCGCTGCGGCGCGGTCCGCCTGCGCGTGACCAAGCCGCCGCTCCTCGCCGGCGCCTGCCACTGCAGCGGCTGCCAGCGGATGAGCGCCAGCGCCTTCTCGTTGACCCTGACCTTGCCGGCCGACGGGTTCGAACTGACCGCGGGCGAACCCGTCATCGGCGGCACCCACCATCCGCAGCAGCACCATTTCCACTGCCCCCGCTGCAAGAGCTGGCTGTTCACCCGCGCCGACGGGTTCGACTGGTTCGTCAACTTGCGCCCGACCATGCTCGACGATCATGGCTGGTTCGCGCCGTTCGTCGAACTGTGGACATCGGAGCAGCTTCCCTGGGCCGAAACGCGCGCCCCGCACCGCTACGAGCGCGATCCGCCGCTGGCGGACTGGGAGCCGCTGATGCGGGCCTATGCGGCGACGACGGAGTCCTAGCCGTCAGGGCTGCGGGGTGCCGCCGGCGACGCGGGGGCGGCCGCGAACCCACTCGAGCGGGGCGACGTAGAGGCAGCGTTTGTGGACGCCGGCGACCTCGTGCGCGTCGGGGTCGCGGTTCCAGCCGTGGAAGAAGATGAGGTCGCCCGTCCGCGCTGCGAGCACCGACTGGCTGCCGGGGCCGATCAGCGGCGAGGCGCGGTGGGACCAGAGGATCGGATTGTCCCCGGGGTCGCGGCAGGGGCCGAGCGGGCCGGCGCAGACGCGGTAGCCGACCGAATAGTTCTTGTTGCCAAAATAATTGCCGGAATAGAGCAGGATGTAAGCGCCGCCGCGCCGCACCATCGTCGGCGCCTCGACCACCCGCCATTCCCAGTCGTCATACTTGGCCGGCGATTGGTCGTTCTCGAACAGCCTCACCGGCGCACCGGCCGGGGCGAGGCCGTCGGGGCGGAGGCGCACGCCCCAGATCGCCGACTTACGGCCGCAGCAATTGCCGTCGTCCTTGAAGTAGAGGTAGCGCCGCCCGCCGAAGTCGCGGAACGGGCTCGGGTCGATGGTGCCGTCGCGGAACGCGGCGCAGGCGAGGGGCTTTGCCGCCCCGCGATACGGCCCTTCCGGGCGTGCGGCGACGGCGGCGCCGATGCAATGGCGCTTGAGCACCTGCGGACCGGACGGCGGCGTCTCGGTCCGCGTCAGGGTCCGGTGGCGCGCATTGAAGTAGAGGACGTAGCGGCCGCCGATCCGGGCCGCTTCCGGCGCCCACACCTGCACGTCCCTGGCATCCGCCCATCGGGGGAGGTTCGCGTCGGGCAGCGCCTCGGCGGGCGCGGACCAGTTGCGCAGGTCCAAGGAACGGATCACCTGGACGTTGCGCCGCCGTTCGCCGAGCTGGGCGCCGGTCGCATAGGCATAATAAGTGCGGCCGAAGCGGGCGACGAACGGGTCCGGGAAGTTCGCGTCGAGGACGAGGCGCGGGCCCGGCACGGCGGGGTCGGTGCGCGGGCCGGGGCAGGGCGGCGGCGTCGCGGCCGCGCCCTGGCTCAGGGCCAAGGCTGCCAAGGCGACCGCGGACCGCATCAGTCGCGCTTCACCACCTCGCCGCCCTTGATGACGGTGTCGGGATGCTCGAGCAGCCGCACGTCCTTCAAAGGATCGCCGGCGACCGCGACGATGTCGCCGTAACGGCCCGGCGCGATCGCGCCGACGTCGCTCTCGCGGTTGAGGGCGATGGCCGCGCTCTTCGTCGCCGCCTGGATCGCCTGCATCGGCGTCATCCCCCATTCGACCATCTTGGCGAACTGCCGCCCGTTGTCGCCGTGGGGATAGACCCCGGCATCGGTGCCGAACAGCATCGGCACGCCGGCGCGCACCGCCTTGCGGAAGGTCTCGCGCTGCAGCCGGCCGATCATCTTCTCCTTGTCGATGCTCGCCTGCTCGGTGCCGTTCGCGGTGCCGGTCGCGAGGATGTAGTCGTCATTGTAGATGTCCATGTCGAACCAGGTGCGCTTCTGCGCGGCGAGCGCGATGGTCGCGTCGCTGGCCAGGCTGCAATGCTCGATCGTGTCGATGCCGGCGAGGATGGCGGCGCGGATGCCCTCGTCGCCATGGGCGTGGGCGGCGACGCGCAGGCCCAGCATGTGCGCTTCCTCCGCGATCGCCTTCATCTCGTCGAAGGTCAATTGCTGCGCGCCGACCGCGTCGCCGTGAGAGAAGACGCCGCCGGTCGCGCAGATCTTGATCACCTGCGCCCCGTATTTGTGGAGCCAGCGGACCTTCGCCCGCGCCTCCTCGGGGCTGTTGACGATGTTCACCTCCTTGCGGTCGTAGGAGGGCGGAAGCTTGCTCTCGTCGCAATGGCCGCCGGTGGCGCCGATCGCATAGCCGGCGGTGACGATACGGGGTCCCTGCAGCCAGCCGCCGTCGATGGCCTGCCTCAGCCCCACGTCCTGGAAGCCGTCGGCGCCGACGTTGCGTACCGTGGTGAAGCCGGCGCGCAGGGTCTTGGCGGCATTGGCCGATCCGACCGCGCTCCAGAAGCTGTCCGTATATTCGAAGCCGCGATAGCCGCCGATCTCGGCCAGCGAGGTCAGGTGGACATGCATGTCGATGAGGCCGGGCAGGATCGTGCGGCCGGGGAGGTCGATGCGGCGTGCACCGGCGGGGATGTTCGGACGAGCCGCCCCGCGGCCGGTGACCGAGACGATGCGGCCGTCGGTGATGACGACCACCGGTTGCTCGACCGTCGAACCGGCGAGGACGTCGACCATCCGGTCGGCGGTGACGACGACGGTGTCGGCGGCGGCCGGCGCGGCGACGAAGGCGGCGGCGGCGGCGAAGGCGAATTTCATGGACGGCAAACCCCTTGGACTGGCGCCCTGCGTCATGCCCCGCCGCCGCGCCCGTTTCAATCGACGTGCGCCGGCAGCGGCGGGAGGAGGAGCCGGGACAGCGTCCCGCCGGTCACGACGACCAGCGCGACCGCGAGCAGGACCACCGCCCCGCGGCGTCGGATCCCGCCTGCGCTCGCGAGCAGGACGAGGCCGAGCCCGCCGGCGAGGACCGTCCAGAGGTGATAGCGCAGGTCGGACGCGACGCTGACCACGGCGTAGCTGAGGCCTCCGGCCACGGCGGAAAGGAGCAGGGCCTGGGCGAGTCGCGTCGCCGGCCCGGGCGGTGCGCGCCGCGACAGCCACAGGCCGGCCGCGGCGAAGGCCAGCCAGAGGACCGGCCATCCGATCGGCGATGAGGTCCAGGCTTCTCCGCAGACGTGGACCAGCAGCTCGGCCGCTTTCGCCGGTGCGCCGAGACCGAGCCGGTTGGGCTCGGAATCGACCGGACCCACCGCGCCATATTCGCCGTTCGCGATCAGCCAGCGCATTGTCGCGTTGAAATGGGCGAGGCGGTGCGCCGCATAAGCGAGCGGGTGCGCGGCGATAGTGCGGACCCAAGCGGCGTAGAGCGGCGGCGTGTCCGGGTCCGCCGCGAGCCCCGGCGCGATCGTGCAGCGGCCATGCTCGGACAAAGCGTCCCAGCCTTCCGCGGAATAGCAGCCCGCGTCGGCGAGCGCGGTCCAGCGCGCGGCGGGCACGCCGGCCGAGTCGGCGCCCGCGCGGATCGACGTGCCGGCGATGTCGTAGAGGAGGAGGCTGTTCTCCGGCCCCTCCCGCGCCGCGCCGAAGACGCCGCGGTTGAGCGGCGGCGCCAGGACCAGGACGGCGGCGACGAGGCCGAGGCAGGCCGCGGCGCGGGCCCACTTGCTCCAAAGCCCCGGCCAGCCGAGCAGCGCGAGGCCGAGCGGCGCAGTTGCGAATACCGCATTCGCGCGCACCAGGGTGGCGTAGGCGAGGAAAATGATCAGCAGGCCGGTGACGGCGACGGGGCGCTTCCTCTCGGCGAGCGGATGCCAGGCGCCGATCCCCGTCGCGGCGGAGAGCGCGCCCAGCATCTGCGCGTCTTTGAGGACCGCGCCCATCCAGCAGGAGAGGATCGGTCCGCAGCCGACGAGCAGCACGGCCCAGGCGGCGAGGCGCCGCTCGCGCCTCGCGAGAGCCGCGGCGAGGAGGCCGAGGCCGAGCCAGTAGAGGCCGAGCTGGAGGAGAAGCATCGGCGCGGTTCCCGGCCAGACCTGGGCAAGCAGGCCCCACAGCCGCGCCATCGCCGGCGGGTGCCAGTCGGTAACGTCGCCGGTGATCGCCTGGCGGTACTGCTCGACGCTGTCGAACAGCGCGATGCCGGGCCAGAACAAGGCGGTCGAGGCGGTGAACCCCGCCGCCGCCGCGGCGGCCGGCGCGGCGCCGCTAAGCTTCATCGGCGCGGATGGCGGCGAGGCGTTCGGCGGCGCCCTGCTCGGGGCGGATGAACATGCGCCTGACCTGCGGCCAACGCGCCGCCACCTCGGCCTCGATCTCCGCGACGATCCGCTCGACCTCGCCGGCGCTGATCGTGTCGACGAAATCGGCGCTCAACATGGCGGTGATCTGGTCGGGCGCCGAGTGGACGGTGAGCACGACGCCGACGCCGGCGATCCCGGCATGCGCCGCGGCGACCCCGCGGATGCACTCGACCAGCTCCGGATCCGCCGCCTCGCCGATCAGCAGCGCCTTCGATTCCTTGGCGAGCAGGGTTGCGGTGACGCCGAGGATGATGCCGATGACGATCGAGGCGGCGCCGTCGAAGACCGGATTGCCCGTCGCCTGGCTCAGCGCCAGCCCGATCGCCGCGGCGACGATGCCGGCCATCGCCGCGCCGTTCTCGAGCAGCACGATGAAGGTCGGCGGGTCCTTCGATTCGCGGACCGCCGCGATCCAGCCGAGCTCGCCCTTGGCGGCGCGGAATTCCTTGAACGCCGAGACGGTCGAGCCGCCCTCGAGCAGGAAGGCGATGAGCAGCACCGAGTAGGCGATGAGCGGCGACACCGCCGGCTCGGGGTGGCGGATGTGGACGACGCCCTCGTAGACCGACACGCCCGCGCCGAGCGCGAAGACGAGCAGCGCGACGACGAAGCTCCAGAAATAGAGCTCGCGCCCGTAGCCGAAGGGATGCTTGCGGTCGGGCGGCTTCTTCGACTGCTTGCGTCCCCACAGCAGCAGCAGCTGGTTCGCCGAATCGACGACGCTGTGCACGCCTTCGGTCAGCATCGCCGAGGAACCGGTGATCGCGGCCGCCACGAACTTGGAGACGGCGATGCCGAGGTTCGCGGCCAGCGCGATCAGCAAGGTGCGGTTGTTCTCGTGCCCGGCGCTCACCGTTCGCGCACCTGCCGCCGGACGACCAGGTTCATGCGCGCGGCGGCGATCGGCCTGGCGCGGTCGAGCTGCCAGGCATGCGCTTCGACATGGGCGACGCGCTTGCCGAGCCGGGCGACCGTCGCGCTGGCGAAGGTGTCGTGCGCCGCCCCGCCGCGCAGGAAATCGACGCTGACCTTGACGGGCTTCACGCTGACGTCGTCGTCCAGCGCCTCCTGCACCGTGCCCAGGGCGGCGAATTCGAGCAGGCCCGCAATCGCGCCGCCATGGAGATAGCCGGGGCGGCCGACCACCGCGTCGTGGAAGGGCATGATCCACAAGGTCTCGTCGCCGCGGCGCTCGGCACGCAGGCCGAGCAGCTCGGCATAAGGAGGGAGCGGCTTCATCGCCGCCTCCGATAGCCGCGCACCGGCGGCGGCGCAAAGCGGGTTTGCGTCGGCGCGAAGCGCGCGGCAAAGCGGCGGCGATGAACATTGCCGGCTTCGACGACTCTCTCGCCCGCCTCCATGCCGGCGACGCCGCCGGCGCGCGCGCCGGTTTCGCCGCCGCCGCCGCGGCCGGCGACCGGCGCGCGCAGGTCGTCCACACCAACTTCCTCGCCGCCGGCTTCGGCGGACCGCGTGATTGGGCCGGCGCCCTGAGCGGCCTCGCCGCGATGGCCGAATGGGGCGCGCGGTGGGGACAGGAGCTTGCCGCGATCGGCGGGATGGCGCTGACGGCCGACGGCGAGCCGCTGGCGGTACCGGCCCCGGAAGCCGTGTCGGAGCGGCCGCACGTCGTCCGGTTCCGCGGCCTCTTCACGGCGGGCGAATGCGCCTACCTGCGGGGCGTCGCGACGCCGCTGCTCGCGCCTTCGGTGGTGATCGATCCGCGCACCGGCGCGCAGCGCCTCGATCCGGAGCGCACGTCTCACGCCGCCGGATTCAACGTCCTGCTCGAATCGCCCGCCGTCCACGCGCTCAACCGCCGCATCGCCGCCGCCAGCGGGACGGCCGCCGCGCAGGGCGAGCCGCTGCAGGTGCTCCGCTACGGCGTCGGCGGCGAATATCGTCCGCATCTCGACGCCATCCCGGGCTTCCAGAACCAGCGCGTGCTGACCATGCTGGTGTGGCTCAACGACGGCTTTGAAGGCGGCGAGACGCAGTTTCCGCTGACCGGCCTCACCCTGCGGGGAGAGCCCGGCGATGCGATCCTGTTCCGCAACACCGGCGAGGACGGCCGCCAGGATCCGCTGTCGCGCCACGCCGGCCTGCCGGTGGCGCGGGGCGAGAAATGGCTCGCCAGCCGCTGGATCCGCGCCCGGCCGTTCGACTATGCGCGGCCGCGCTGAATCCAGCCGCGGCAGACGGCGTCGAGCTTCGCCAGCATCGCCGGGTCCCGCGTCTCGATGCCCGTGACGAAGGCGCCGTCGAGGGCCGTGTCGGCCGGAGCCGGCGTGCGACGGGCGGGAAGCGCCAGCGCGAGCTGCTCGACCAGCCGCCGCGCGGTGCCGGCATTGGCGGCGAGCTGGGCGAGCACGTCCGACGCCTCGACGCCCGCCTCCTCGTCGCGCCAGCCATCATAGTCGGTGACCATGCCGACCAGCGCGTAGGGGAGCTCGGCCTCGCGGGCGAGCCGCGCCTCCGGCATCGCGGTCATGCCGATGACGTCGCAGCCCCATTGCCGGTAGAGCCGGCTTTCCGCGCGCGTCGAGAATTGCGGCCCCTCGATCGCGACGTAGGTGCCGCCGCGCGCGACCTCGGCGCCGGCAGCTTCGGCGGCCGCCGCGGCGGCGGCGGAGAGGCGGGCGCAGACCGGGTCGGCCATCGAGACGTGGCCGACGAGACCCTCGCCGAAGAAGCTTCGTGCGCGGCCGACGGTGCGGTCGACGAACTGGTCGACGACGACGAACCGGCCCGGCGGCAGCGCCTCGCGCAGCGACCCGATCGCCGAGATCGCCACCAGGTCGGTGCAGCCGGCCCGCTTGAGCGCGTCGATATTGGCGCGGTAGTTGACCCGCGACGGCGGGATGCGGTGGCCCTGCCCGTGGCGGGGGAGGAAGACGAAGCGGTGCCCCGCGAGCCGCCCGGTGACGAGCCGGTCCGACGGCGCCCCCCAGGGTGTCTCGATCGCGAGCGCCTGCACCTCCTCGAGCGCGTCGAGCCGGTAGAGGCCGGAGCCGCCGATGATGCCGATCGTCCATTCCCCCATTCGCGCTCCCTGCGACGGGTGGCGGGCATGCGCAAGCCCCGGGGCGGTAGCAGAAAGCGCTTTCTCAACTCAGGTAGTTGAGTTAAACATCCGGGCATGCGCCGCGCCGCCCGCATCGGCCTCAGGCTTCTCCTCGCGCTACTCGCCGTCCCCATCCTCTACCTCACCGCCGCGCTCCTCCTCGCGACCATCCCGGCCAACGCCGGATGGCACGAGGCGCGCGAGGGCGTGCGGGTCTTCGTGCGGACCAACGGCGTCCACACCTGGATCATGGTGCCGACCGTGTCGGCCGACATGGACTGGCGGCCGCTGGTGCCGGGCAGGGATCTCAGGGACCCACGCTGGGGCAATGGCGACTATGTGGCGATCGGCTACGGCAACCGCGAAGTCTATCTGAACACGCCCACCTGGGCGGACCTCAAGCCGGCCGACGCGCTCGCCGCCGCCTTCGGCACCGGGTCGAGCCTGCTGCACGCCGATCATGACGACCGCCCGCAGCCGGGCCCGGCGCAGCGCCCGATCACCCTCAGCCGGGACGAATATCGCCGCCTCGTCGCCTACATTCGCGCCAGCTTCCGCTACGACGCGCAGGGTCGCACGATCTCCGTTGCCGGCCGCGGCTACGGCGCCTCCGACGCCTTTTACGAGGCCGCCGGCACCTACACCGCGCTGCGCACATGCAACGAATGGACCGGCGGCGCCCTGCGCGCGGCAGGCGTGCGCACCGGCCTGTGGACCCCGCTTTCGGCGAGCGTCATGTGGCGGCTCGACGCGCCGCCTTCGGCTGCGGTAGAGAGGCCGCCGATCACGAAGAACTAAGGGGGAAACGGCATGGCCAAGATCTTGGGGAACTTCCATCTCGCGCTGCTGATCGGCGTCGTCCTGCTCGTCGCCGCGATGTTCGGCCTGCACCACGACCAGCTGTCGGGCGGCCATTATCCGTGGGCGCAGTTCCTGCGCTACCTCCATATCTTCGCCGGCATCCTGTGGATCGGCCTGCTCTATTATTTCAACTTCGTGCAGATCCCGACGATGCCGAAGGTGCCGGCCGAGCTGAAGCCCGGCGTCTCCAAGTACATCGCCCCGGCGGCCCTCTTCTGGTTCCGCTACGCGGCGCTTGCGACCGTGGTCCTCGGCCTGCTCGTCGCCGAGATGACGCAGGGCGGCTATAGCGGCCACGCGCTCACCTTCGCCGACGGCTACCGCACCATCGGCACCGGCATGTGGCTCGGCATCGTCATGGCGGCGAACGTGTGGTTCATCATCTGGCCGAACCAGAAGCGCGCCCTCGGGATCGTCGAGGCGAGCCCCGAGGCCAAGGCGAAGTCCGCGAGCATCGCGATGATGGCGTCGCGCACCAACCTCATCCTGTCGATCCCGATGCTCTATTGCATGGTCGGGCAGACGCACATCGCCGGCTGACGCGAAGCGCCGCCGCGGATGACCGGAAGCTGGTCCTTCTCGATCGACCGCGGCGGCACCTTTACCGACATCGTCGCGCGCGCGCCCGGCGGGCGCCTCCACACCGCCAAATTGCTCTCCGACAATCCCGAGCAATATGAGGATGCGGCGGTCGAGGGCATCCGCCGGCTGATGGCAGAGCATGGCGCGGCCCCCATCGGCGCGGTGAAGATGGGCACGACCGTCGCGACCAACGCGCTGCTTGAGCGCAAGGGCGAGCCGCTCGTCCTCGCCATCACCGCCGGACTCGGCGATGCGCTGCGCATCGGCTACCAGTCCCGCCCCGACATCTTCGCGCGCCGGATCGTGCTTCCGGAGGCGCTCTACGGCCGGGTCGTCGAGGTCGACGAACGAGTGACCGCGGACGGCGAGGTCCTGCGCCCGCTCGACCTCGCGCGCGCCCGCGCCGATCTGGCGAGCGCCTTCGCCGAGGGCTTTCGCGCCGTCGCCATCGTCCTCATCCACGGCTGGAGGTGGACCGCGCACGAGGCGGCGCTCGCCCAGGCGGCCCGCGCGATCGGCTTCACCCAGATCTCGGTCAGCCACGAGGTCGGGCCGCTCATCAAGCTCGTCGGCCGCGGCGACACGACCGTGGTGGACGCCTATCTGTCGCCGGTCCTGCGGAGATATGTGGACCGGGTGGTGGCCGCACTCGGCGCGGATACCCGCCTCCTCTTCATGCAATCCTCCGGCGGCCTCACCGATGCCGCCGCTTTCCAGGGCAAGGACGCGATCCTGTCCGGGCCCGCCGGCGGCATCGTCGGCATGGTCAGGACCGCCGAAGCGGCCGGCTACGAACGCATCATCGGCTTCGACATGGGCGGCACCTCGACCGACGTGTCCCATTATGCCGGCGTCTACGAGCGGACCAACGAGACGGTGGTGGCGGGCGTGCGCGTCCGCGCGCCGATGCTCGAGATCCACACCGTCGCCGCCGGCGGCGGGTCGGTCTGCCACTTCGACGGCACCCGCTTCCGCGTCGGCCCGGACAGCGCCGGCGCCGTCCCGGGCCCCGCCTGCTACCGGCGCGGCGGCCCGCTGACCGTCACCGACTGCAACGTCGTCCTCGGCAAGATCCGTCCCGAGCGCTTCCCGCATGTCTTCGGCCCGGCCGGCGACCAGGCGATCGATGCGGACGCCTCGCGCCGCCTGTGCGCCGAGATTGGCCGCGACGCCGGCATGAGCGCCGAGTCGGCGGCCGAGGGCTTCATCCGCATCGCCGTCGACAACATGGCCAAGGCGATCAAGCGGATCTCGATCGCCCGCGGCCACGACGTCACCCGCTACACGCTGCAATGTTTCGGCGGCGCGGGCGGCCAGCACGCCTGTCTCGTCGCCGACGCGCTCGGCATCGAGCGGGTGATGATCCACCCGCTCGCCGGCGTCCTCTCGGCCTACGGCATGGGCCTCGCCGACCGGGTCGAGCTGCGCCAGCGCAGCCTCGGCGGCGAACCGCTGGAGACGGTGCTGGAGGCGCTTGCCGGGGAAGCGGCAGCGGCGCTGAAGGCGCAGGGGGTGGAACGGGTCGACGTCCGCCGCCGCGCCGCGCTCCGCTACGAAGGCAGCGACACCGCGCTGGAAGTGCCGGTGGGGGAGGAGATGGAGCAGGCGTTCGAGGACGCCCACCGCACCCGCTTCGGCTTCGCTTCTCCCGGGACGCGGGTGGTGGTGGAGACGGCGATCGTCGAGGCGGTTGAATGCTCCTCCCCGGAACGGGGAGGAGCAAGTGCTCGACCGCGCCGCCCTCGTTCCCGGCACCCGCATCTCCGGCCCCGCCCTCATCGTCGACCCCTCCGCCACCACGGTCGTCGAGCCCGGCTGGCAGGCCGAAGTCGACGTCCGCTCGAACCTCATCCTCACCCGCGCCGTCGCCCGCGAAACCCGCCGCGCGATCGGTACGGACGCCGATCCGGTCATGCTCGAACTGTTCAACAACCTCTTCATGGCGATCGCCGAGGAGATGGGAGTCGCGCTCCAGAACACGGCGAGCTCCGTCAACATCAAGGAGCGGCTCGACTTCTCCTGCGCCCTGTTCGATCGCGAGGGCGCCCTCATCGCCAATGCGCCGCACATTCCGGTCCACCTCGGCTCGATGGGCGATTCGATCCGGACGGTGATCGAGGCCCGCGGCGCGGGACGCGACGGCCGCGGCATGAAGCCCGGCGATGCCTATGTGCTGAACGCGCCCTATCGCGGCGGCACCCACCTTCCCGACGTCACCGTGATCATGCCGGTGTTCGCCGCGGACGAGGATCCGGCCCCGGCCTGGTACGTCGCGGCACGCGGCCACCATGCCGACATCGGCGGCATCGCGCCGGGCTCGATGCCGCCCGACAGCACGTCGATCCTCGAGGAAGGCGTGCTGCTCGACAACATGCTGCTCGTCGATGCGGGTCGGTTCCTCGAGGCGGAGTTCCGCGCCCGGCTCGGCCAGGGCCGCTGGCCCGCGCGCAACCCCGATCGCAACGTCTCCGACATCCGCGCGCAGATCGCGGCCTGCGCCCGCGGCGCCGCCGAGCTGCACCGGGTCGCCGGCGAATATGGCCGCGACGTGATCGACGCCTATATGGCGCACGTCCAGGCCAATGCCGAGGAGGCGGTGCGGCGGCTGATCGGCCGCCTCTCCGACGGCAGCTTCCGCTACGCGATGGACAATGGGGCCGAAGTCTGCGTCGCCGTCGCGGTGGATCGGGAAAGCCGCTCCGCCACCGTCGATTTCACCGGCACGTCGCCACAGCAGCCCAATAATTTCAATGCGCCTTTTTCCGTCTGTCGGGCGGCCACCCTTTACGTCTTCCGCACGATGGTCGACGACGCCATCCCGATGAACGACGGCTGCCTCCGCCCGATCACCCTGATCGTCCCCGACGGCTCGATGCTCCGCCCCCATTACCCCGCCGCCGTCGTTGCCGGGAACGTCGAGACCAGCCAGGTGATCACCGACGCGCTGTTCGCCGCCTGCCGCGCGCTGGCGCCGAGCCAGGGAACGATGAACAACTTCACCTTCGGCAACGACCGCCGCCAATATTATGAGACCATCGCCGGCGGCGCCGGCGCGGGTCCCGACTTCGACGGTGCGAGCGCGGTGCAGACCCACATGACCAACAGCCGCCTCACCGACCCGGAAATCCTCGAAAGCCGCTACCCGGTCGTCGTCGAGCGCTTCGCGATCCGGCGGGGCTCGGGCGGCGAGGGGCGGCACCGCGGCGGCGACGGGGTCGAGCGCCGCATCCGTTTCCGCGAGCCGATGCGCGCCAACATCCTCTCCAACCGCCGCGCGGTCCCGCCCCGCGGCATCGCGGGCGGCGGCGACGGCGCGCCCGGCGTCAACCGGGTGATCCGCGCCGACGGCACGGTGGAGACGCTGACCGCCACCGCCTCGGCCGAGATGCGCCCCGGCGACCTGTTCGTCATCGCGACGCCGGGGGGAGGGGGATATGGACCGCTCGCTCCTCCCCGGGACGGGGAGGGGGACCATGCGTAGCATGGTGGAAGGGGCCCACGCCTCCGCATCGCCGACATTAGGCCCCCTGCGGCGGCGGTCCCCCTCCCCGTTCCGGGGAGGAACAACATGATGCACTATTTGCCCCTGCTCGGCATCCTCGTCATCGTCGTCGGCTTCGGCCTCCGCTTCAATCCGATGGCGGTCGTCCCCGCCGCCGCGCTGACCACGGGCCTGCTCGCGGGGCTCGACCTCGCCACCGTCGTCGCCAAGCTCGGCAAGGCGTTCACCGACAGCCGGATCATCGCCATCCCGTGGATCGTGCTGCCGGTGATCGGCCTGCTCGAGCGCTACGGCCTCCAGCAGCGCGCCCGCGCCGTCATCGCCGGCTTCCGCGCCGCCACCGCCGGGCGGCTGCTCATCCTCTATCTGCTCTACCGCCAGTTGATCTCGGCGATCGGCCTCGTCGCCACCGCCGGCCAGGCGCAGACCGTGCGGCCGCTCGTCGCGCCGATGGCCGTCGCCGCAGCCGAGAAAGGGGGACCGCTCGACGACGCGACGGCCGACCGCGTCAAGGCCTATGCCGCCGCCACCGACAATGTCGGCGCGTTCTTCGGCGAGGACATCTTCTTCGCCATCGGCTCGATCCTCCTCATCCAGAAGACGCTGGAGGCGTACGGCATCGCCCTGTCGCCGCTCCAGCTCTCGGTCTGGGCGATGCCGACCGCGGTGGCCGCCTTCCTGATCCACGCCGTCCGGCTGCTGCTCCTCGACCGCGCGCTGGCGAAGGAGCGGCGATCATGATCGGCAGCCAGTTCGTCTATGCGATCGTCGGCGCGAGCTTCGCCGCCTACGCCTGGCTCAGCCTGTTCGACCGGACCAATCCGAGGCGGTTCGGCAACGCCGCGTTCTGGGGCCTGTTCGCCCTCAACCTCATCGCCGGCACCTGGCTCGGCGACCTCGCCAACGGCGGCATCGTCCTCGCGCTGGCGGCGCTCGCCACCTTCGGCCTGATCGGCCGCGGCAGGCCCGCGACGGACGAGGAGACGCGCGCGGCCGAAGGGGAGCGCCACGGCAACCGGCTGTTCCTTCCGATCCTCCTCGTCATCGGCATCGCCGTCGCCGGCACGCTCCTCTACGATTACGTCCCTACGCTCTTCGGCACCGGCCTGTTCGAGAAGAATCGCGAGACGCTCGTCCTGCTCTGCGTCGGCGTCCTGGTCGCGCTGGCGCTCGCCTACGCCTGGTTGAAGCCGTCCCCGCTGGCGCCGGTCGAGGAGGGGCGCCGGCTCGTCGACGCGCTCGGCTGGGCGGCGGTGCTGCCGATGATGCTCGCCTCCCTCGGCCTCGTCCTCGCCGACACCGGCGTCGGCAAGACGATCGGCGAGCTCGTCCTCACCGTCATCCCGACAGGCGCCGTCCTGCCCGCGGTGCTCGCCTTCACGCTGGGCATGGCGCTGCTCACCATCCTCACCGGCAATGCCTTCGCCGCCTTTCCGGTCATCGCGACCGCGATCGGCGTACCGCTCCTCGTCCAGGCCCATCACGGCGATCCGGCGATCATCGGCGCGGTGGGCATGCTCGCCGGCTTCTGCG
Source organism: Alphaproteobacteria bacterium (assembly GCA_019239415.1). GTDB lineage: Bacteria > Pseudomonadota > Alphaproteobacteria > Sphingomonadales > Sphingomonadaceae > Allosphingosinicella. The sequence goes on along the minus strand of JAFAZW010000001.1, from coordinate 59,930 downwards.
GCACCTTGCTGACGCCGATGGCGGCGAACTTCAACGTCGTCCCCTGGGCCTTGCTCGAGCTCAAGGACCCGAACGCCGTCATCAAGGCGCAGGTGGGCACCGCCTTGCCGCTGCTCGCCGTCAACACCGCCCTCATCTACTTCCTGGCCTTCTGAATGGGGACACGTACTTTTTCGCGAAAAAGTACGTGTCCCCATTCCGCGCGGGAGTAAGGCGCACCATGCCCTACCACCTCACCCCCGACATTGCGGCGCGCTTCGCCGAGATCGCGCTCGGGCACGTCACCCGCGAATATCCGCACAAGCTCGACCAGGTGCTGGAAGGACCGGAGGACCTGCGCGGGCCGCGCGCGCTCCACCCGATCTTCTTCGGCAGCTTCGACTGGCACAGCTGCGTCCACGGCTGGTGGCTGCTGCTCCGCGTCCGCCGCCTCTATCCGGACCTCGCGGTCGCGCGCCGCACCGAGGCGCTCGCGGGCGAGATGCTCACCGAGGAGAAGGTCGCCGGGGAGCGCGCCTATCTCGACCGCGCCTATACGGGCGGCTTCGAGCGGCCTTATGGCTGGGCGTGGCTGCTCGCCCTCCACGCCGAGGCGCAACGCCACCGCGACCGCGCCTGGGCCGCCGTGCTCGGTCCGCTCGCCGAGGCTTTCGCCGACCGCTTCCGCGCGTTCCTGCCGAAGCTCACCTACCCGATCCGCACCGGCACCCACTTCAACACCGCCTTCGCCATCGTCCTGGCGCTCGAATGGGCGGAGGCAAATGACTCCGGCCTCGCCGAGCTTCTGCGGGACCGCGCGCGGGCTTATTATGGCAGCGACCGCGACTGCCCCGCCTGGGAGCCCGGCGGCGACGACTTCCTCTCGTCTGCGCTGGTCGAGGCGCTCTGCATGCGCCGGTGCCTGCCCGAGGCCGGCTTCCGGCCCTGGTTCGACGCGTTCCTTCCCCGGCTTCGGGAGCGCGAGCCCGCGAGCCTGTTCACCCCTGCCCACGTCTCCGACCGCTCCGACGGCAAGATCGCCCATCTCGACGGCGTCAACCTCTCCCGCGCCTGGTGCTGGCGCGGCCTCGCCGGCGCGCTCGATCCGCCGCGCGCCGCCCTCGCCCGCGCCGCGGCCGAGGCCCATCTCGACGCCAGCCTCCCCCACGTCGCCGGCGACTATATGGGCGAGCACTGGCTCGCGACCTTCGCGCTGCTCGCGCTGGAGGCGGTTCCTTAACCATGCCGGGCGCAGGGGAGGGGGATGGCCGGCTATTCCCGCCTCTTCAGGAGCCGCTGGGCCGCCCTGTTCTGGGCGATGGGAATCTGTTGGACCGCGTACGAAGTCTCCTCCCTGGCCGGCGGCGATTCAGGCGAGGCCAACGCTGCCGCGCCGACCGATGCCACCGGCGCCGGTTACAACGACGCCGACGTCGCGGCGCTGAAGGGCGCGCTCCAGAACATGTAGCTCAGCGGGCGTAGGTCCGCTCGAGCACGGCCGCCCGCGCTTCCGCCTCGCGCGCGAGGCAGGGGCCGGTCACCAGAGCATAGATCGAATGGGCGGCGGGGTTCGGCGTCTCGAGCCGCTCGAGCGCGCAATCCGCGTCCCGCCACGCCAGCCACGCCCGCTGCGCCGCGCGCAGCCGCGCCGTCCAGGCCGCCCGCTCCGCCGCCCCCAGCCCCGGCTTCGCCGCGATCCGCGCCAGCGCCCGTCGCCACGCCGCGTTCAGCCGCGCATCGTCCGCCCGCAGCCGCGCCTCCCAGCAATGGTTCATCCCGCAATAGTCGCACTCCGCCGGCGGCGCGTGCGCGCACGGTCCCTCGTCCTCCGGGCTGGCCGACGCCCGCGCCGCGAGCGTCTCGACGTCGGCGCGGCCGAGCCCCGCGCCGTCGAGCGCGTAGCGTAGCCTGAGGTCTGCGGCCGCGGTGCCGTCGATCGCGATCCGGCAAAGCGGCGCATCGGGGCGGCCCCGCTCGAACCGCAGCAATGCCGTGTCGCAGCGCGCATCGCGGAAGGCGATCCACCGCCGCACCGCCTGCGCGGCCGCAGCCTTCCAGGCCGCGACGTCCTCCGGCGGGCGATCGGCGCCGATCGATGCGATGGCGTCGGGAAGCCGCGTCGCCACCGCGGCGAGCGTCGCATCGGCTTCCCGCGCCCGGCAGGAGAGATCGCAAGGCACCGGCGCCGCCAGCGCGGCCAGCAACGTCATCAGCACGTCTCATGCTCCCTGGGGACGAGGCTAGCCGCAGGTCGAGCCTTGGAACAAGCGCCGCGGAGGCTCATTGGCGGGAAGCATGTCCACGCATGTCATCCTCGTCGATCTGCTCGGCCTCCTCTTCGCCGTGGCCGGATTCCACATGGCCTTCCGGCAGCGCGTCGTGCGCGATCTGTGGGAGTCCGGCCGCGCCGCGCGGGGGCTCCCCGCCAAGACCCGCCCGACGCGGCCCGAGGGCGAGGATCCGGTTCATTATGCCCTCATCATCTTCGGCATGATGCTGTTCGCCTTCGGCCTCATCGTCATCGGCTTCACCACGGCCTACGCGCTGATGACCTGAGGCCGGCTTCCCAGCGCCGCCGAAGCCCGCTACCGCTCCGCCGATGACGGAGGGGGATGCACCGAAGCGGATCGACGCCGCCGCGCTCCAGGGAGCGCATCTGCGCTATTTCGACTTCGTGATGGCGGCGTTCGTCACCATCCTTCTGCTCTCCAACGTGATCGGCGCCGGCAAGGTGGCGACGGTGTACCTGCCCGGCATCGGCGCATGGCCGTTCGGCGCGGGGATCCTGTTCTTCCCCGTTTCCTACGTGCTCGGCGACGTGCTGACCGAGGTCTACGGCTATGCCCGCGCCCGTCGCTGCATCTGGGCGGGTTTCGCTGCCTTGCTGTTCATGGCCTTCATGGCGACCGTCGTCGTCGCGCTCCCGCCCGCCGCCAGCTGGAAAGGGCAGGCCGCCTACGAGGCGGTGTTCGGCCAGGTGCCGCGCATCGTCTTCGCCTCGATCGCCGCCTTCTGGGCGGGCGAGTTCGCCAACAGCTTCGTCCTCGCCCGCATGAAGATCTGGACCGGCGGGCGGATGCTGTGGACCCGCACCATCGGCTCGACCGTGGTCGGCCAGGCGGTGGACAGCCTTATCTTCTACCCGCTCGCTTTCCTCGGCGCGCCGGCCTGGACGCCGGACCTGGTGCTGACGGTCCTCTTCACCCAGTGGGCGCTGAAAGTCGCCTGGGAGGTCCTCCTCACCCCGTTCACCTATGCCGCGGTCGGCTTCCTCAAGCGCCGCGAGGGCATCGACGTCTACGACACCGCCACCGACTTCACCCCCTTCCGCGCCCGCGTCTGACGGCCTAGAGCCTGATCGTCCGAGGTCGAAGCGCTTCGCGCTTCGGCCGATGGCGTGAATCAGGCTCTCCATTCATAGGCGAGACCAAGATTCACGTTTCAGGCAGTTCAGCCTGAAACGATCTTGGTCTAGCATCGGCGGCTCGGATGCCGGGGAGGCAGGGGATGCGGACGAGGTTGGGGATCGCGGCGGCTTTGCTTCTCCTCGGGGGCTGCGCGTCGATGCAGGCGCACGCCGTGTCGAGCTTCCGCGTGCAGGTCGTCGCGCCCGACAGCTTCATCCTCACCGCCCGCGTCTACCCCCGCTCCTCGCGCGACGAGGTGCGGCGCGAGGTGCTGGTCCGCGCCGCGCGCGAGACGCTGGCGCGCGGCTACGACTGGTTCGTGCTGAAGCGCAGCAACCTCGCCGACGCCGCGCCCGACCCGGCGGCGGAAGGTTCGTCGACGGATGCGCTCGCGCTGCGTCCCGGCCGCCGCGGGTTCGGCGCGATGCGTGCCCGGCGGATGAACGCGAGCCCGCGCCCCCGCGACTTCCAGGTCCAGATGTTCCGCGGCGACAAGCCCGCCGGCGCCCAGGGCTTCGTCGCCCGCGACGTCATGGCGAGCCTGGCGCCGCCCAAATAGCTCCTCCCCGGAACGGGGAGGAGCGCAAGATCCCCGTCGGCCACGGTCCGCGACGTCCACACCCCGTCGGCATAGGCAAACCGCACGTGGCTGCCGCGCTGGAAGGCCGCGCCGTTCCACGCGACCACCTGCAGCTCGATGTCGTCGTTGCGGTGGACGTGGAGCCAGTTGAAGCTCTGCAGCTCGGCATTGCGCAGGCGCACCGAGGTCGACGTCCCCGACTGGATGACCAGCGCGCCGCCCGCCGTGTCCGTCATCCGCCGCGCCGCGGCCGCATAGGTGCGGTGGAAATGGCCGGCGAGCGCGATATGGACCCCCGCGCGGCTCACCGCCTGCGCCGCCGCCTCGTGCCGGCCGACGGCCTCGGAAAGCTCATTCCCCTCGCCGATCGGCATCGCGTAGAGCGGGTGATGGGTGACGAGGATGCGCGTCTTCTCCGCCGCCACCGCCCCGAACCGCGCCTCGATCAGCGCCATCTGGTCGCGGTTGATCCGCCCGTCCCGGAAGGTCAGCGAGCGCGCCGTGTTGATGCCGAGCACGGCGACATGCTCGTCCTCGAACCAGGGGCACAGATCGTTCGAGATGTAGCGCTTGTAGCGCCTGAGCGGCGCCGCGAAGCGCCGCGCGACGTCGTAGAGCGGCACGTCGTGGTTGCCCGGCACGGCGAGGATGCGGTGCCCGTCCGCGCGCAGCCGCTCGAGCCAGGCGGCGGCGGCGCGGAATTGGGCGCGCCGCGCCCGCTGGGTGAAGTCGCCGCTGACGATGACGAGGTCGGGCCGCTGCTCCTGCAGCCACGCCACCGTGCCCGCGACGCATTTCGCGTCCTCTGCGCCGAAATGCACGTCGGAAAGGTGGGCGATGCGGGCGGGCATGGCCGGTGAACGAGCCGCAGCCGTTCCGGTTCAGCGCCAGCTGCGCGCGTGCCGGCCGCCGAGCGTCGTCAGCAGCTCGTATTGCGAGAGCCCCGACTGCGCCGACGCCTCGGGCAGCGCATAGTCGATCTCCACCCAATCGCCCTCGCGCAGCCCTGGCGCGGCATCGCAGCGTATCGCCGTGAGGTCCATCGAGACGCGGCCGACGACCGGCAGCGCGGCGCCCTCGAACCGCGCGCGGCCGCGGCTCGAGAAGCCGCGCAGATAGCCGTCGGCATAGCCGATGTTGAGGATGGCGAGGCGGCACCGCTCGGGTGCGTGCCAGGTCGCATTGTAGCCGATGCCGGCGCCGGCCGGCACCTCCTTCACCTGCACGGCCTGCGCCTCGACGCGCGCCACCTGCCGGACATGCCCCTCGGCCTCCCGCCGGGGCACGCCGCCGTACACGGCGAGGCCGGGGCGGGTGAGGTCGAACGCATAGCGGCGGCCGAGGCAGAGGCCGGCGCTGTTGGCGAGGCTGCGCCGCCGCGCCGGGATCGCCGCGGCGAGTTCGGCGAACAGGTCGCGCTGGCGCGGGTTGGCCGGGCTGTCCTCGTCGGCGCAGGCGAGGTGGCTCATCAGCGTGTCGATGGGGAGGCCGTCGAGCAGGCCCGACCGGGCTTCCTCCGGCGACAGGCCGAGCCGGCCGATGCCGGTGTCGATCATCACGTCGCATGGCCGCTCCGGCGCGGCTTGCCGCCAGCGTCGCACCTGCTCGGCGCTGTTCAGCACCGGCCGGGCCGGCGCGGCGACGGCCTCGGCCATGTCCTGCTCGGCAGGGCCGTGCAGCACGCAGAGCGACGCGCCTTCGGCCTCCCTCGCCAGCGCCGCCGCCTCCGCCCACGTCGCGACGAAGAAGTCGCGGCACCCCGCCGCCCGCAGCCGGCGGACGACCTCCGCCGCTCCGAGCCCGTAGCCGTCCGCCTTCACCGCCGCGCCGCAGGCCGCGTCGCCGCTGCGCGCGTCGCACCACCGCCAGTTGGCGACGAGCGCCTCCCCTTCGAGGACCAGGCGAAGCGGGCTGTGCGGCATGGCTGCGGCGATAGCGGCGGCGGGAGGGGGAGGGAAGGGGAAGGACGGGTAGGGGAGGGGGAGGGAGGGAGGGAGGGAGGGAGGGGAGGAAGAACCGTCATCCCGGCGAAAGCCGGGATCTCATGGAGATTAGCCGCGGCGCCCTTCCGAATGGAGATCCCGGCTTTCGCCGGGATGACGCGCTATTCCAGTTCCTTCCCCGCCGTCTCGGGCAGCCAGAGCGCCGTCACGGTGAGCGCCATCGCCACCACCGCCACCGTATACCAGAGCCCGGCGAACGGATCCCCGGTCTTGGCGACGATATACTGGCTGATGAACGGCAGAAATCCGCCGAAATAGCCGGTGCCGACATGGTAGGGCACCGACATCGACGTGTAGCGGACCCGCGCTGGGAACAGCTCGACGAGCAAAGCCGCGACCGGGCCGAAGGTCATCCCCGACAGCATGCCGATGACGACGATCGCGAGCACGATCTGCCAGGCGCGCGACACCGGCGGCACGATCTTCTGCAGCGGGTAGCCGGCGCCCTTGAGCGCCGCGTCGAGGCCCTGGTCGCCGGTGTCGGCGACCGGCGCGCCGCCGATCGTCACGACCGGCGCGCTTCCCGCCGGTCCCTCGGCCTTGCGGTAGCCCACGCCCTTCTTCGACAAGGTGTCGAGCAGCTTGCCGCAGGCGGTCGGCTGCGCCTTGGCGAAGGGCGCGTAGGCGCAGTCGCTGCCGGTCACCACCACCGGGCTGCGCTGCATCGCCGCGGACAGCTCCGGATTGGCCGCCGCCGCGATCCAGTGGAACAGCGGAAACATGAGCAGGATGGTGAGCGCATAGCCGATCACGATCGGCTTCTTGCGCCCCACCTTGTCGCTGAGCCAGCCGAACAGGATGAACCAGAACAGGCTGAATATGGCGGCGATGCCGATCATGAGCCGTGCCGCATTGTCGTCGATGCGGAGCGCGTTCTGGAGGAAGTAGAGGCCCTGGAACTGCGCCGTGTACCAGATGACGGTGAGCCCCGCCGCGATGCCGAACAGGGCGACGAGGATCAGCTTCCACTTTCCGGGGCTGTCGAAGCTCTCCTTCAGCGGGTTCCGCGCGGTCTCGCCGGCCTCCTTCATCGCCTGGAAAACCGGGCTCTCCTTGAGCTTGAGGCGCACCCAGAGCGACACCGCGAGCAGCAGCAGCGAGAAGACGAACGGCACCCGCCAGCCCCACGCCTCCCAGGCCGCCGGGTCGACGAACCAGTTGGAGACCAGAACCACCGCGACGGACAGCAGGAACCCACCGATCACGCCCGCCTGGATGAAGCTCGTGTAGAAGCCCCGCCGGTGCCGCGGCGCATGCTCGGCGACGTAGATCGCCGCGCCGCCATATTCGCCGCCGAGCGCCAGTCCCTGGAAGAGGCGCAGCACGACGAGCAACGCCGGCGCGGCGACGCCGATCGCGGCGAAGGTCGGCAGCAGCCCGACGCCCGCCGTGGCGACACCCATGACGGTGATGGTGACGAGGAAGGTGTATTTCCGGCCGAGGCTGTCGCCGAGCCAGCCGAACAGCACCGCCCCGACCGGCCGCACGCCGAAGCCCGCGCCGAACGTCGCGAGCGTCAGCAGCAGCCCCGCCGTCGGGCTCGCCGCCGGGAAGAACAGCTTCGCGATGACGTTGGCGAGCGTTCCGTAGACGAAGAAGTCGTACCATTCGAACACGGTGCCGAGCGTCGAGGCGAAGATGACGAGCCGGTCCCGCCTGGCGTCGATCACATAGTCGCCCGCCGCCGCCGCCGCCGCACCTGCCATTCAGCCTCTCCCGTTCCCTCGCTCGGGGGAAGCTTAGGCGACAGGTGGGGGACAGTCTATGCGGGCAGCGAGCGTCATCCCGGCGGCAGCCGGGATCCCCGCGGGATCAACCGCGCCGCCTCCCCCCGAAGACGGTTCCGCTTCCGCCGGGGTGGCGCAGACTGACGCAGCGACAGCCACTGCGTGGCATTCACGCCCTCTCGGGGCAGGTTGACGCCGTTCCTCACCTGGATGTTGCCGCTCTCGATCTGCTCCGACGCCGCCGAGCGCCGCGCCGCCGGGCCGGACAAGTTGAACCTTCGTTCAACTTCGCTGTGGCGGGGACCCGGATGGAGGCGTTCCGGCGCGCGTGCGGGCGCATGCCAAGGCCGCGGGCCAACGGTTCGAACGCGCGAGCACCCGGTGCCGGACCGGTCCCGGCCCGGCACCCGCCCGGTAACGCCCCCGGCACCGACCCGGCATCCGCACGGCATCGGCACGGCCGGAATGCCTTTGAACCGGCGTCGGGCGCGGCGGCGAAAACGGGTGGCGGCGCGGGTATGTTTGTGCTATGTTCCATCGGTGGCCATGGCTGCAGGCTCTTTGACACGGCGGAGTGGAACGATGGGACTCGCGCGGGGTCCCCACGCCGGGGTCGCCGGGATCGATCGGAAAAACCGATCGAAGGCCGGCCTATTGATCGATTGGATTTTTTTAGCGCGAAACTTCGAAACTTCCCCGCCTTCCGGACCGTCATGTGCTGCCCCGATGGGGCGCACTCTGCACCGGCGCCAGAAGTGATGGGCTGCCTACAGGCACGCCTCCAGATACGGCTGGTCGAAGCCGAACTGCTTGGCCTTTTCGAGCGTGTAGGGACGGAGGCCCATCGAGCGGTATTCGCCGATGATCTTGCCGTCGGCGGTCTCGTCGAGATACTCGAACTTGAACAATTCCTGGGTGACGATGACGTCGCCTTCCATGCCGATCACCTCGGTGATGTTGGTGGTGCGGCGGGAGCCGTCGCGCAGGCGTTTGACCTGGACGATGAGGTCGACCGAGTCGGCGATCTGCCGGCTGATCGCCTCCTTGGGCACCTTGATGTCCGACATCATCACCATGTTCTCCATACGCGCCAGGCATTCGCGTGGGCTGTTGGAGTGCAAGGTGGCCATCGAGCCGTCGTGGCCGGTGTTCATGGCGGCGAGCAGGTCGAAGCACTCGCTGCCGCGGATTTCGCCCAGGATGATCCGGTCCGGGCGCATACGCAGGGCGTTGATGACGAGGTCGCGGATGGTGATCGCGCCCTGGCCCTCGAGGTTGGGCGGCCGCGTCTCGAGCGGCAGCCAGTGCGGCTGCTGGAGGCGGAGCTCGGCCGCGTCCTCGATGGTGATGACGCGCTCGCCCGGGTCGATCAGCTTCGAGAGGGCGTTCAGCATGGTCGTCTTGCCCGAGCCCGTGCCGCCCGAGATGATGATGTTGAAGCGGCTGGCGCCGGCGATCTTGAGGCAGGTCGCCATCTTTTCCGACATCGAGCCGAAATTCTTCATCATGTCGACGGTGATCGGCTTCTCGGAGAATTTGCGGATCGAGATGGCCGTGCCGCGCAGCGACAGCGGCGGGACGATGACGTTGACGCGGCTGCCGTCCTGGAGGCGGGCGTCGGCGAGCGGGGTGGTCTGGTCGATGCGGCGGCCGACCTTGTTCACGATCCGCTGCGCGATCTGGAAGAGATGCTCCTCGTCGCGGAACTGGATGTTCGCGACCTGCAGCTTGCCCTTCTTTTCGACGAACGTCTGGTGCGGCCCGTTGACCATGATGTCGCTGATCTCGGGGTCGTTCAGCAGCTCCTCGAGCGGGCCGAGGCCGAGCAGCTCGTCGACGAGCACCTTCTCGAGCGCGAACTGCTCGCGGCGGTTGAGGTTGATCTTCAGCTCGGCGAGCACCTCGCCGATGATCGGCCGGAATTCCTCGGCCAGCTCGTCCTTGCTGAGCGTCGCCGCCGCTTCGGGATCGACGCGCTCGAGCAGGCGGGGGAGCACCTGCTCCTTGATGCGGTGGATCGAGGCCTCGAAGCCTTCGTTGCGGCTGACCGGCGCCTCCGACGAGGCGGCCTGGCGCTCGGCGAGGCGGCTCATCGCGTCGCCGCGGTCGCCGGTGCCGGCGGCGGCGGGCGGGTTGAAGCTCTCGTCCGGAGCGAAGGCGAGCTCGTCGAGCGGCGGGAACTGGTCGCCGCCCTCCGGCAGCGGCGCGGCGCCCGCCGGCGCCGGGCCCTTCATCGGCCGCGCGGTTCCGAAAGCCGGCCGTCCCCCACTCGTCCCGCCCGCGCCGCCGCGTCGTCCGAAAGCACTCATATCAGGGAACCCTCGCCTGTCTCACTCTCGGCGCTGGTGAATAAGCAGGAAACTTTGACAAATGCCTAAGCGGTCGGAGGGCCCGGCGGGAGCAGGAGGGGACAGTCACCGATCCCCTCACGCCTGCGGGTTTACGACGAGGCCCGTGGATCGGTGACTGTCCCCGCGGTGGGAGGAGGTCAGGCCGCGGTTTCGGCCCGTTCCGCGAGCACGGTAAGGCCGCGCTCATTGACCTCCGCGAACCCGCCCTCGACGGGGATGCGCTCGGGGGTGTCGCCGAAGCCGGAGCGGTAGACGGCGATCTCGCCGTTCCTCAGCGTCGACATGAACGGCGCGTGGCCGGCGAGGACGCCGAAATCGCCCTCCGTGCCCGGCACCACCACCATGAACACCGCCTCGGAGCGGACCAGCCGCTCGGGAGTCACCAGTTCGAACTGCAGGTCGGCCATCTCATTCTTTCTCCACGACCCCTCTCCCTTCAAGGGAGAGGAAGGGGCCCGACGCGGAGCGGCGGGAGAGTGAGGGCCCGTTGGCGGATACGCCGCAGCCCTCACCCTGCCGCTTCGCGGCTGTCCCTCTCCCCTGGAGGGAGAGGGATCGGGTGTCAGCTCTCGCTCGCCAGCTTCTGCGCCTTCGCGACCGCCTCGTCGATGCCGCCCACCATGTAGAAGGCCGCCTCGGGGAGGTGGTCGTATTCGCCGTCGACCACCGCCTTGAACGAGCGGACCGTGTCCTCGATCTGCACGAACTTGCCGGGGATGCCGGTGAACACCTCGGCGACGTGGAAGGGCTGCGACAGGAAGCGCTGGATCTTGCGCGCACGGCTGACGGTGAGCTTATCCTCTTCCGAAAGCTCGTCCATGCCGAGGATGGCAATGATGTCCTGCAGCGACTTGTAGCGCTGGAGGATCTCCTGGACGGCGCGGGCGGTCTCGTAATGCTCCTGGCCGACGACGCGCGGCTCGAGCACGCGCGAGGTCGAGTCGAGCGGATCGACGGCCGGGTAGATGCCGAGCTCCGAGATGGCGCGGCTGAGCACGGTCGTCGCGTCGAGGTGGGCGAAGGAGGTGGCCGGCGCCGGATCGGTGAGATCGTCGGCGGGGACGTAGATCGCCTGCACCGAGGTGATCGAGCCCTTGTTGGTCGAGGTGATCCGCTCCTGGAGCGCGCCCATGTCGGTCGACAGCGTCGGCTGGTAGCCGACCGCGGAGGGGATGCGGCCGAGCAGCGCCGACACTTCCGAGCCCGCCTGGGTGAAGCGGAAGATGTTGTCGACGAAGAAGAGCACGTCCTGGCCCTCCTGGTCGCGGAAATATTCGGCGATGGTGAGGCCCGACAGGGCGACGCGCGCGCGCGCCCCCGGCGGTTCGTTCATCTGGCCGAAGACGAGCGCCACCTTCGAGCCCTCGGAGACGGCGTTGCCTTCCGCGTCCTTGGCGATGACGCCCGCGTCGAGGAACTCGTGGTAGAGGTCGTTGCCTTCGCGGGTGCGCTCGCCGACGCCGGCGAACACCGAGGTGCCGCCATGGCCCTTGGCGATGTTGTTGATCAGCTCCTGGATCAGCACGGTCTTGCCGACCCCGGCGCCACCGAACAGGCCGATCTTGCCGCCCTTGGCGTAGGGGGCGAGGAGGTCGATGACCTTGATGCCGGTCACCAGGATCGACGTCTCGGTCGACTGATCGACGAACAGCGGCGCCTCCGCGTGGATCGGCGCCGTCTCGGCATTGCCGATCGGGCCGCGCTCGTCGATCGGCTCGCCGACGACGTTCATGATGCGGCCCAGGGTCTTCGGCCCGACCGGGACGCGGATCTGGGAGCCGGTGTCGCGCACTTCCTGGCCGCGGGTGAGGCCGTCGGTCGAGTCCATCGCGATGGTGCGGACCGTCGATTCGCCGAGATGCTGCGCGACCTCGAGGACGAGGCGGTTGCCGCCATTGTCCGTCTCGAGCGCCGACAGGATCTCGGGCAGCTCGCCCTCGAAGGTGACGTCGACGACGGCGCCGATCACCTGGCTGATGCGGCCGGTGGTGGTGGTGCTGGTGCCCTCAGGGCGATCGATTGCGGCGGTGGCCATGTCTGTCCTCTTTGCCTTCTGATGTCGTCACCCCAGCGAAGGGCTGGGGTCCCGTGTCATGCTTCTTCTTTCGTCATCCCGGCGAAGGCCGGGATCTCGTGGGGTGAAGGGCGACGGCGCCTTTCACCCGCTGAGGCCCCGGCTTTCGCCGGGGTGACGGGTTGGTTCGTTCTCTTCTACAGCGCCTCGGCGCCCGAGATGATCTCGACGAGTTCGGTGGTGATCGCCGCCTGGCGCGTCCGGTTGTACTGGATGGTGAGGCGGTTGATCATGTCGCCGGCGTTGCGCGTGGCATTGTCCATCGCGGTCATCTGCGCGCCGAAGAAGCCGGCCTGGTTCTCGAGCAAAGCGCGATAGATGTGGACGGCGATGGCGCGCGGCAGCAGCTCGGCGAGGATTTCCTCCTCGTCCGGCTCGTATTCGACCGCGGCCGAGGCGCCGGCCGTCTTGCCGGTCTCGACCGGCGGAACCGGGATGATCTGGCGGCCGACCGGCTCCTGCACGAGCGCGGAGCGGAACTCGGCGTAGAACAGGTGCACGACGTCGATGCCGTCGGTCATGTAACGGTCGGTGACGTCCCTGGCGATCGCCTGCGCGTCGGCGAAGCCCGGCTGGCGGATGGCGCTCGTGTCGTACTGGTGGATGATCTGCCGCGGATAGAGGCGCTGGATCACCGCGCGCCCCTTGCGGCCGACGAGATAGAAATAGACCGTCTTGCCGTCCGCGATCAGGCCGTCGGCGGCGCGGCGGGCGGCGCGGACGATGTTGGTGTTGAAGCCGCCGGCGAGGCCGCGGTCCGACGTGCACAGGACGATGAGGTGGGTGTCCTGCTTGCCGGTGCCGGCGAGGAGCTTCGGGCTCTCCGGGCCGATGGCGACCTTCGAGGCGAGGCTCGCCATCACCGCCGCCATCCGCTCGGCGTAGGGACGGGCGGCCTCCGCCGACTGCTGCGCCCGGCGCAGCTTCGCGGCGGCGACCGTCTTCATCGCCTTGGTGATCTTCTGCGTCGACTTGACCGACGCGATCCGGTTCTTGAGCGCCTTGAGGCTCGCCATCTTCGTTCCCTATCTCGTCACCCCGGCGGAAGCCGGGGTCTCGGGGGGTGAAGAGCGCCGGCGCCCTTCACCCAATGAGATCCCGGCTTTCGCCGGGATGACGGTTTTACCTTCTACCTCAGTACGTTTACGCAAACGTCTTCGCGAAATCGCCGATGATCGTCTTCAGCTGCCCGGCCGTGTCGTCGTCGAGCGCCTTGGTGTCGCGGATCTTGCCGAGCACGTCCGCATGGTCGGCGCGGACATGGGCGAGAAGCGACGCCTCGAAGCGGGTCACCGCCGCGGTCGGAATGGTGTCGAGATAGCCGTTCACGCCGGCGAAGATCGACACCACCTGCTCCTCGACCGGCATCGGGTTGAATTGCGGCTGCTTGAGGAGCTCGGTCAAACGCGCGCCGCGGTTGAGGAGCCGCTGCGTCGCGACGTCGAGGTCCGAGCCGAACTGGGCGAAGGCCGCCATCTCGCGATACTGCGCGAGCTCGAGCTTGATCGAGCCGGCGACCTTCTTCATCGCCTTGGTCTGCGCGGCCGAGCCGACGCGGCTGACCGACAGGCCGACGTTGATGGCCGGGCGGATGCCCTGGTAGAACAATTCCGTCTCGAGGAAGATCTGCCCGTCGGTGATCGAGATGACGTTGGTCGGGATGTAGGCCGACACGTCGCCCGCCTGCGTCTCGATGATCGGCAGCGCCGTCAGCGAGCCGTTGCCGTGATCGTCGTTCATCTTCGCCGCGCGCTCGAGCAGCCGCGAGTGGAGGTAGAAGACGTCGCCCGGATAGGCCTCGCGGCCCGGCGGACGCCTGAGCAGCAGCGACATCTGGCGGTAGGCGACGGCCTGCTTGGAAAGGTCGTCGTAGACGATGACGGCGTGCATGCCGTTATCGCGGAAATATTCGCCCATCGTGCAGCCGGTGTAGGGCGCAAGGAACTGGAGCGGCGCCGGCTCCGAGGCGGTCGCGGCGACGACGATGGAATATTCCATCGCGCCATTCTCCTCGAGCGCGCGGACGATCTGCGCGACCGTCGAGCGCTTCTGGCCGATGGCGACGTAGATGCAGTAGAGCTTCTGGCTCTCGTCGTCGCCCTGATTGGCCTTGCGCTGGTTAATGAAGGTGTCGAGCGCGACAGCCGACTTGCCGGTCTGGCGGTCGCCGATGATGAGCTCGCGCTGGCCGCGGCCGACGGGGACGAGCGCGTCCAACGCCTTGCGGCCGGTCTGCACCGGTTCGTGCACCGACTTGCGCGGGATGATGCCGGGCGCCTTCACCTCGACGCGGCGGCGCTCGGTGGTGTCGATCGGGCCCTTGCCGTCGATCGGGTTGCCGAGGCCGTCGACGACGCGGCCGAGCAGCGCCTTGCCGACCGGCACGTCGACGATGGTCTCGGTGCGGCGGACGGTGTCGCCCTCGCGGATCTCGGCGTCGGAGCCGAAGATGACGATGCCGACGTTATCGGCCTCGAGGTTGAGCGCCATGCCCTTGATACCGTTGGCGAACTCGACCATCTCGCCGGCCTGGACGTTGTCGAGCCCGTAGACGCGCGCGATGCCGTCGCCGACCGACAGCACGGTGCCGACCTCGGAGACTTCGGCCTCGGTGCCGAAGCTCGCGATCTGGTCGCGGATGACCTTGGAAATTTCAGCGGCGCGGATGTCCATTTTCAGCCCTTCATTGCCGAAGCGAGGTTGTTGAGTTTGGTTCGTATGGAACCATCGATCTGTTGGGAGCCGATCTTGACGACCAGCCCGCCCAAGATGGTGGGATCGACGTGGAGGTCAATGGCGACGTCGGAGCCGACGCGGCGCTTCAAATTCGCCTTGAGCGCGGCGACCTGGCCGTCGTCGAGCGGGTGGGCGGAGGTGACCTCCGCCGTCGTCTCGCCGCGGTGGCGGGCGGCGAGCAGGTTGAAGAAGCGGATGACGGAGGGCAGCTGGCCCAGCCGCCGGTTCTGCGCCATGACGCCGAGGAATTTGGCCGTGACCGGATCGAGACCGATCGACGCCGCGACCGCGTTCACGCCCTTCAGCGCGTCGGTGCGGCCGATCAGCGGCGAGGTGGTGAGCGCGCGCAATTCCTCCGACTCGCGCAGCGCCTCCTTCAGCGCCGCGAGGCTCGCGCCGACCGCCTCGAGCCTCTGCTCGTCGCGCGCCAGCTCGAACAATGCGGTGGCATAGCGTCCCGCCAAGCTTGCCTGAATGCCGCCGGAATTCTCCACGCGCGCCTCTACTCCGTCAGTGGGTTTTGCCCCGTGCGAAAAAGGGCCGGCTGGGCGGCCCTTAGCGGGGTTGCGGGGCCCCTAGCAGGGGGCAAACGGCGATGCAACCGGGGTAGGTGGCAGGCGCCGCCGGATGGCGGTCGATCCATTCTCTGCTATGGCCTGGGCGATGGCGACCTGGACGAACATCGATTGGCGGACGGTCGAGGGATTCGGCCGGGAATGGGCCGCCTACGACCAGTCCGGGCTCGATGCGGAGGAGCATGAGCGGCTGTTCGCCGCCTATTTTTCGCTCTTTGCCTTCGACGGTCTTGGCGAGGGGTTCGACCTCGGCTGCGGATCGGGACGCTGGGCGAAGCTCGTGGCGCCGCGCGTCGGCCACCTCCATTGCATCGACCCCGCCGGGGAGGCGCTGGCGGTCGCCCGCCGCAACCTCGCGGACCTGGACAACGTCTCGTTCCATCGCGCAGCTTCCGACGCGATCCCCCTGCCGGACGACAGCCAGGACTTCGGCTATTCGATCGGCGTCCTCCATCACATCCCGGACGCCGAGGCGGCGATGCGCGACTGCGTGCGCAAGCTCAAGCCGGGGGCGCAGCTCCTCGTCTACCTCTATTACCGCCTCGACGGCCGGCCCGCCTGGTTCCGCGCGCTGTGGCGGGCGAGCGACCTCGTCCGCAAGTCCGTTTCGCGTCTTCCTTTCCGGGCCCGCAAGGCGGTGACGGACATGCTCGCCGGTGCGGTATACTTCCCGCTGGCGCGCCTGGCGCGGCTGGCGGAAGCGGCCGGCCTCCCGGCCGCGGGCCTGCCGCTCTACAGCTACCGCAACCTCAGCTTCTACGCGATGCGCACCGACGCCCTCGACCGCTTCGGGACCTCCTTGGAGCAACGCTTCACGCGCGGCGAGATCGCGGCGATGATGGGCCGCTGCGGCCTCGTCGACGTCGCCTTCCGCGAGGAGGAGCCCTATTGGGTGGCGGTGGGCAGGAAGCGGCACGAGCCGTCCCGGCCGCTTTGACCGCAAGCGCCGGGATGCGGCCGCGGCGAATCGGCCGTACAACGGCGCCATGGCAACCCAGGCCCTTCCCGATCCGGACGCCGCGTGGACGGCCGTCCTCGCCCGCGACCGGCGCGCCGACGGCCGCTTCGTCACCGGCGTGCTCACCACCGGCATCTATTGCCGCCCGTCCTGCGCGGCCCGGCATCCCAGGCGCGAGAATGTGCGCTTCTTCGCCAGCGGCGCCGAGGCGGCGGCGGCCGGCCTCAGGCCATGCCTGCGCTGCAAGCCCGACGCGGTCGCCCGCGACGCCGCCGCCGTCGACCAGGCGCTGCGGCTGATCGAGGAGGCCGAGAGCCCGCCGAGCCTCGACGATCTCGCCGCCCGCGCCGGCTACTCGCCCTTCCACTTCCACCGCATCTTCAAGCGCGCCACCGGCGTCACCCCCGCCGCCTACGCACGCGCCAGGAGGGCCAAGGCCATGACCGAGAGCCTCGCGACCGAAACCCGCGTGACCGACGCCATCTACGAGGCCGGCTATTCCGGCCCCGGCCGCTTCTACGCCGACGCGAAGGACCGGCTCGGCATGACCCCGTCGGCGTGGCGCGGCGGCGGGCGCGGCGAGACGATCCGCTGGGCGACGGCCGAGACGTCGCTCGGCACCATGCTGGTCGCCGCGACCGCGCGCGGCATCTGCCGCCTGTCGTTCGACGAGGACGAGGCGTCGCTGCACCGCCGCTTTCCCCATGCGACGGTCGAGCCGGGGGGCGCGGCGATGGCCGACCTCGTCCGTCGCACCGCCGCGGCGGTCGAGGCGCCGGACCGGCCGCACGACCTGCCGCTCGACGTGCGCGGCACCGCCTTCCAGGAAGCGGTGTGGCGCGAGCTCACCCGCATTCCGCCGGGCGAGACGCGGACCTACGCCCAGATCGCCGCCGCCGTCGGCCGCCCGGCGGCGGTGCGCGCGGCCGGCACCGCCAACGGCGCGAACCGGGTCGCCGTGCTCATTCCCTGCCACCGGGTGATCCGCGGCGACGGCACGCTCGGCGGCTATGCCTACGGAGTGGAGCGCAAGCGCCGCCTGCTCGACAAGGAGGCACGGACGGTCGGCGGCGGGGCGTCAGGCGAGCACCCCCTTTCTCTTCCCCGTTCGGGCTGAGCCTGTCGAAGCCCTGTCCTTCCCTTGCGGAGTACGAAGGACAGCCCTTCGACGGGCTCAGGGCGAACGGTGCGGGTGAAGCAGACGGGAAACCACCCTGGGCGCTCACCCCCCGCCCGGCTTCCCCTCCTTCGCCGCTTCGGCCTGGAGCTGGGCGAGGAGCGCCTGGGCGGCGTCGCGCTGCGGCGAGGGATGGGTGTCGTTGGCGATCGGCATGAGGAAGGCGATCGCCTGGGCGAAGCGGCGGTCGGCGGCGAGCGCGTCGACGAGCAGCATCCGCATGTGCGTGTCCTGCGGCATGGTCGCGACCACCTGCGACAGGATGTTCACCGCCTCCTTCGGCGCCTTCAGATGGGCGAGGTGGTAGCTCTGATAGTAAGCGACCAGCGGCAGCGGGTCGTTGGGGTCGGCGCGATTGGCCTGCTGGGCGAGCCGCCGCGCCTCGCCGGCGAGCTGCGCCCGCTGCGCGCCGTCCGCCCGCCCCGCCGCCTCCGCGACGCAGAGCGACTTCACCACCAGGCCGCGCACGTGTCCGGGCTGCAGCGCGAGCAGGCGGTCGGCGGCGGCCTCGGCGGCGCGATAGTCGCCGGCGCCATATTCGGCCTGGGCGAGGAAATAGAGGGCAAACGGATCGGTGGCGAATCGCGCCGCCTTCTCCTTGACATGGGCGAGGGTGTCGGCCCGCGCCTTCAGCTCGCGCGCCCGCTCGGTGTCCTTCTTGATGCCGCTGGGGTCGTCGTCGCGAAAGGCGATGATCTCCGGGATCAGCGCCGCCTCGCCGGCACCGATCGGTTGTGACTTCTGGATGACCGGCTTGGCGATCGGCACCGCCACCGGGCGATATTCGAAGCTGCCGGCGTCGAGATAGCGGTGCGCCTCGCGGTTGAGCTCGCCGATATCGCCGAAGGCGGTCCGAGCGGCATCGGCCGGGGCGGCGCCGGCCGTGAGCAGGGCGAGATATTTGCGAAACTGCGGCGCGCGCTTGGGCGAGAAGGTGAGGAAGTGGGTCATCGCCCAGCCCTGGCCGTAGAGGTCGAAATTGTGGATCTTGTCGGGCGCCTTGAGGAGAATGTCCTCCATCGACGTCCAGGACGCGCTGATCTCGTCGCCGCGATGCCGCGCCGGCATGCCGTAGGCGATCCTGCCGTCGGGCAGGACCTTGCTCGAGCCGATCAGCTCGGCATAGCCCTCGACGTACCAGCCCGGATAGACGGCGGGGAAATATTGCAGCATGAAATGATGCGCATATTCGTGGTGGAGGACGAGCTCGGCGGTGAAGTCGCCCTCGGTGTGGGTCTTGCGCGGCGTTACCGCGAAGGGCCCGAAGATATTGGTGGTGTAGAAGCCCTCGACGCCGCTGTTGTGCTCGTTGAGCGCCTTCTCGACCTCGTCGTCGCTCGCCACTTGGTAGATGCGGACCTTGACCGGCTCGATCTCCGACTTGAGGCCGCTCGCCATCCGCATCAGGCCGTCGACTGCCTCGAGCCGCTCGGCGAGGCGGGTGACCTCCTTCTCGCCGGCTTCCGAGTAAATGACGAAATGCTGGGTGTCGTACTTCCTCCACTCCGCGCGCGCCGCCACCGGCGACAGCAGCAGCGCCACGGCCGCGAGGGCCTGCATCTTCTTCACGATTTCATCCCCGTCCCACAGGAAAACAGGAGGTTAGCGCAGCCGGGGCGATGAAGCGAGTCCCTCCGCCGAGCGGACGGAGGAAGGAGCGCGGCTGGGGTCGGAGCGTCTCGAACATAGATCGAACAAAAGGCCTACAGAATAGGAATTCGTCTGCTTCTCTGTCGCGCTGGCGAGTCAAGGCGCGGGAGCAGCGAAGATGGGGCGCGAGCGGGGTGACGGCTTTGGCCCAGAGCGGAAACTCCTGTTCTGCGCCGCCTTGCGCGAGGGCTACACCGTCCTCGAGGCCTGTGCGCTCGTCGGCATCTCCAACCGCACCGCCTATAACCACCGCGCCGCCGACGGCGTCTTCGCGCGAGACTGGGATCTCGCGCGCCGCGCCACGACGCTCCCGCTCGAGCTCGTCGCGTTCCAGCGCGCCGTCGACGGGGTGGAAGAGCCGGTCTACGCCTATGGCCGCTTCAGCCACATGCGTGTCCCTTATTCCGACGCGCTGCTCGCGCGCCTCCTGGTCGCCGAGCAGCCAGGGAAATACGGCGCGGGCGGCGGTGCCCGTCGCCTCGGCAAGCGTCTGAAGCGCCTCGCCGCCCGCGTCGAGGCGCTCGAGCAGCGGCTCGGCGCCGTGCAAGTGCGAGGCGTTTGCAGCGCCGGCGGCGTGAAGGTCGTGAAGCCCCGCGCCTCCGGCCGCAACGGCCGCAATGCCGGAAACTGGCGGCTGGCGGCGGCGTGGAGGCGCGCGAAGATCGGCTCGACCGGCGGTGCGCCGTGAACTTCGCCCGCTTACAGGAAGGAATAGGGGTCGACGTCGACGGTGACGCGCACGCCCCTCGGCCAGGCGAGCTTGCCGAGCCAGTCGCGGATCACGTCCTGGACGTCGAGGCTGCGGGCGGCGTGGACGAGGAGGCGCTGGCGGTGGCGGCCGCGCAGCATGGCAAGCGGTGCGGGGGCGGGGCCGAAGACGGCCATGTTCTCGACCTTCGGCGCGCCGCGGCCGATCAGCCGCGCGGTCTCCGCCGCCTCGGCGGCATCCTCGGACGAGACGACGATGCCGGCGAGGCGGCCGAAGGGGGGCATCGCCGCCTCGCGCCGCGCTTCGGTTTCGGCGTCGTAGAAGCTCTCCGCGTCGCCGCTGACCAGGGCGGCGATGACGCGGGCGTCCGGGTCGTGGGTCTGGACGAGGACGCGCCCCGGCTTCTCGCCGCGGCCGGCGCGGCCGGCGACCTGGGCGATCTGCTGGAAGCTGCGCTCTGCCGCCCGCAGGTCGCCGCCCTGCAGGCCGAGATCGGCATCGACGACGCCGACGAGGGTGAGGTTGGGGAAATGATAGCCCTTGGTCACCAGCTGGGTGCCGATGACGATGTCGATCTCGCCGGCCTCCATGCGGCCGACGAACTCCGCCGCCTTGGCCGGCGACCAGATCGTGTCGGACGTGACGATCGCGGTTCGCGCCTCCGGGAACAAGGCCTTCACCTCGTCGCCGATGCGCTCGACGCCGGGGCCGACGGCGACGAGGCTGTCCTCTTCCTCGCATTCCGGGCAGAGCCGCGGCGGCGGCATGACGTGCCCGCAATGGTGGCAGGCGAGGCGGTGGACGAGCCGGTGCTCGACCATCCAGGCGGTGCAGTTCGGGCATTGGAAACGATGGCCGCAATGCCGGCAGAGGGTGAGGGGCGCGTAGCCGCGGCGGTTCAGGAAGAGCAAAGCCTGCTCCCCGCGCGCCAGCGTCTCTGCGAGCGACTTGACCAGCGTCGGCGCGAGCCACGCGCCGCGCGGCGGCGGGTCGGCGAGGAGGTCGAGCGCGGCGATCTCCGGGAGCTCTGCCGCGCCGTAGCGGTCCGGGAGGCGGATGTGGCGGTAGACGCCGATCTCGGCCATCTGCCGCGTCTCGATCGCCGGCGTCGCCGAGGCGAGGACGATCGGGAAACCCTCGAGCTTCGCCCGCATCACCGCGACGTCGCGGGCATGATACTGGACCCCGTCCTCCTGCTTGAAGCTGGTCTCGTGCGCCTCGTCGACGACGATCAGCCCGAGCTCGGGGTATGGGAGGAAGAGGGCGGACCGGGCGCCGACGACGACCTTGGCCTGGCCGGTGGCGATGGCACGCCAGGCGCGGCGGCGCTGCGATTGCCGCAGACCCGAATGCCATGCCACCGGCTCGTGGCCGAAGCGGGCGGCGAAACGCTTGAGGAACGGCTCGGTCAGCGCGATCTCGGGGAGCAGCACGAGCACCTGCCGTCCCCGCCGCAGCGCCTCGGCGACCGCCTCGAAATAGACTTCCGTCTTGCCGGAGCCGGTGACGCCGTCGAGGAGGAAGGGGACGAACGCACCGGCGCGGACCGCTTCGACCAGTTCGTGCGCCGCGGCGCCCTGGGCCAGCTCCAGCTCGGGCGGCGCATGGTCCGCGTCCGGGAGCGGGAAGGGGTCGTCGAGGGCGACGTCGACGGCCTCGATCGCCCCGGCCTTGACGAGGCCGCGGATGACGCCGTCGGACACGCCAGCCGCGAGCGCCAGCTCGCGCACCAGCCCCTGGCGCTCGCCGATCCGCTCCAGCGCCTGCGCGCGCTGCGGCGTCAGCCGCTCGGGGACGAGGCCGGTGGCGCGATATTCGGTGACGGTGCGGCTGCCGTCGAGCGCGCTGGCGGACGCCAGCGCCATCCGCAGCACCGAGGCGATCGGCGCGAGATAATAATCGCTCGTCCACTCGATCAACCGCCGCAGCGGCGCCTCGAGCGGCGGGAGGTCGTAAGCCTGGAGCAGCGGCCGCAGCCTGTTGTCGCCGACGCTCTCCGCCTCGAGCCTGTCCTCCTCCCACACGACGCCCGTCATCTGGCGGGGCCCCAGCGGGGCGAGGACGATCGACCCGGGCTCGACCGCCATGCCGTGCGGCACGCGATAGTCGAGCGGACCCAAAGCGGGGTTCAGGAGGAGGACGCGGGCGCGGGTCACCGCGCTAAGATCGAGTCGCGAAAGCCGAAAGGCAACCGCCGCCGTGTGCGACGGCCCAGGCGCCTGCTCCGTCCGCTAGTCGAACTTGACCATCTTCGCCGGATTGAGCCGGGCGTAGCGGATCTGGAGCTGGTCGATCACGCCGCCCGACCGGCCGCCGAAGCCGACGACGAAATGGTCCTGGGGCACGCTCCAGATGGTCGCGACTCCGCCGGAGCCGCCCGCCTGGGTGCTGCGTCCGTCGTCGAGGTGGATCTTGAGCCAGTCGACGAAGGTGCCGTGGCGCACTTCGAAGCGGATCGGGAAATGACCCTCGAAATCGAGCTTCTGGTCCATGACCTTCACCGGGCCGTCGCCGTGCGTCTCGGTCCAGCTGCGCTTGTCCGAATCATATTCGACGATCAGCCGGCCGAGCAGCTCCTTATTGTCGAATTGGCCGGAAGCGATCTGGACCGACTTGATGCGGGTCCGGTTGCGGATCAGGTCGCCGACGGAATCGACCTGCCAGGGTCCCGCCCCGGAGCCGCCCCAGCTCACCGGCGGGGCCTCTTGGAAACTGAGCACCGGCTCGCCGTCCTTCAGCGACGGCAGGTCGGGCGCGACGAACTTGCGGATGGCATTCAATTTCCAGGCGGCGATCTGCTTGTCGATCGCCTCGAGATCGGTCTCCACCTTCTCCGCGAAGGCAGTCAGCGCCGCGTCGCCCTTGTAATCGTAGCGCTGGTAGATCCGCTTCAGCCAGCCGGCCTGGTTGGCGACCGTGGTGAGGCGGGCATACTTCTGGAGAAGGCCGCGCCGGCGGTCGAGGAAATAGTCGCGGTTCTCGACGACCTTCTCGAAGGTCTCATTGATTTCATCGAGGTCCTCATAGCCGTTGACGCGGATATTGGTGACCACCGGTCCGGTGAGCGGGAGCTTCGCGAAGCCGATCGCGAACGGGATCAACTTATCCTGGTCGGGGAAGTCGGGATTGAGGATCCCGGTCATGTCCTGCTTGAGGGTCCAGCTCGTCTTCGTCGTCTTGAGGAAGTTCGTCAGCTTGACCTGGGCCTCGGCCGTGACGGTTGCCGCCTTTCCGACCTCGGCCTTGAGCGAGGTCGCCAATTCCTGCTGCTGCTCGCGCGTCTCGGTGTTGAAGATATAGACCGCGAAATACTCGCCCCCCAAAGTCACCGATTTGATGAAGCTGTCGCCATAGGCCTTCGCGAAACCGGCCGCCGATTTGTCGTCGATGGGCACCTTCACGCCGCTCTTCAGCGTGACGTCCTTGACCTCCCAAGTGCCGATCCCGTGCTTGGCGTAGACGACGATGCTGACGCTGCGGGCGGTGATGTTGAGCTTGCGCGCGAACTCCATCTTCGCGGTGACGTCGACGGCCTTCAGATAGCTGACCGAGAGCGAGGCGTCGATCTCGAGCGCATCGGCGAGCTCGGAGAGGCTTTCGCACACCTGGATTCGAACGCCGCTGCTCGCGCCGTTATCCTCATAACCCCCTTCGACCGCGCTCTGGGAGAGAATGCCGCGCGCGACGGTGTCATATCCCCTGAACAATTTGACCGGAGCCGGATCGGAACCCGCGGTCATTTCCGCGCCGAGCGTCTGCGCCATCGGATCAGCTCCCCCCTGACATTGTGCGGTCGGCGGCATATCAGAAACGGGGAATCGAGCCTAGCGCGCCCATGCGACGCCGCCGGCGCCCCGCCCACCGGACGCCTCTTCGGCCGCCGCCGCCGACGTGGTAGGATCGCTCTTGAAGGAATGGGGCGTGCCCGACGCAGAAGCGCAGCTGGATGGCTTTCTCGCCAAGTTCGAACCGGAGGTGGCCGGGCAGGCGCGTTCGCTCCTCGCGAGGATGCGCGCCCGCATCGCCGGGGCGCAGGTGCTGGTCTACGACAATTACAATGCGCTCGCGATCGGCTTCGGGCCCAGCGACAAGGCCGGGGCGGCGGTGCTCTCGCTGGCCGTGTTCCCGCGCTGGGTGACGCTCTGCTTCCTGCAGGGCAAGGGGCTCCCCGATCCGGCGGGCCTGCTCAAAGGCGCGGGCAGCCGGGTCCGGCATATCCGCCTCGATCCGCCGGAGCGGCTGGACATGCCCGAGGTCCAGGCGCTGATCTCGGAAGCGATGGCTCGCGCCGAGCCCCCTTTCGATCCGGCCGCGCCGCAACGCCTGATCGTCAAATCGGTGTCGGCGAAGCAGCGGCCGCGGCGGCCGCGGCGGCCGGGCGGCTGAACGTCGCGCGCTCCAGCCGCGGCATCGCCAGCGCCTGCGCCGCCGCCCGCGCCACCAAGAACAGGCTGAAGGCGAGCCACAGGCCGTGATTGCCGAGCGGGTTGAGGGCCAGCAGCAGCGCGTAGAGCCCGGCCGCCGCGGCCATGGTCAGCAGCATCGCCCGCGTCCAGGTGGCGCCGATGAAGACCCCGTCGAAGACGTAGGACGTGACCCCCAGCAGCGGCAGCAGGACCGCCCAGCCGCTGTAGCGCAGGGTCGTCGCCACCACCGCCGGGTCGGTGCTGAAGCTGGCCGCGAACCGGTCGCCGCCGGCGGCGTAGACGAGCGTGACGGCGAGCCCTCCGGCAAGGCCCCAGAGCACCAGCGCCCGCACCGTTCGCGCGAAGGCGGCCCGGTCGTTCGCGCCGACGGCCTCGCCGCAAAGCACCTGCGCCGCGCTTTCGAAGCCATCGAGCAGCAAGGCCGACAGGATGAACAGCTGGTAGAGGATGCCGTTGGCCGCGAGCACCGTCGGCCCCTGATGCGCGCCGACCCGGGTGAGGGCGAGGATCGCCCCGGTCAGCAGCATCGTTCGAACGAACAGGTCGCGGTTGAGCCGGAACAGGCCGCCGATCGCCGCCGCAGTCCAGGTTGCGCGGTCCGCCAGGGCCGCCAGCACTTCCCGCGCCGGAGGCTGGCGAGCCGCGACGGCGATGAGCGCGATCGTCTTGGCGGTCTCGGAGAGCAAGGTGGCCGTCGCGACGCCGGCCACGCCCCAGCCGAGGCCGAGCACGAACGCGGCGTCCATCGCGATGTGGAGCAGGTTCGCCGCGACTTCGAGGGCGAGCACGGCGCGCACCCGGCGGCGCCCGATGAGCCAGCCGGTGAGGGCGGCATTGGCGAGCCACAGCGGCCCGCCCCAATAGCGGATGTCGACGTAGAGTCCCGCCTCCCGCGCCACGCTGCCGCGCGCGTAGAGCAATTCGAAACCGGCGCCGACCGCGAGCGGCTTCAGAGAAACCAGCAGGCCGGCGATCAGCCCGGCGACGCCGAGGGCGCGGGCCAGCGTTGCCGCCTGCGCCGCTTCGTCGTTCCGCCCCGACGCCTGAGCGGTGAGGGCGATGGTGCCGGTCCTGAGGAAATTGAAGACGACGAGGAGGCCCATCATGAACTTGGCGCCGAGCTCGACGCCGGCCTGGGCGTCCGCGCGGCCGAGCTGGCCGATCACCCACAGGTCGGCGAGGCCGAACAGCGCGGTCGCAATGTTGGTCAGCATCGAGGGCAAGGCGATCGCCCAGATCGCCCGGTGCAGCGCCCAGCCTCGATCCGCCGTCGCCAAAGCCGTTCCCCTCGCGCTAGAGAGGGGCGATTCTCATTCGAAAGGCGAGCCCGCAATGAAATTCTTCGTCGACACCGCCGACACGGCCGAGATCCGCGACCTGGCGGAGACGGGGCTTCTCGACGGCGTCACCACCAACCCGTCGCTGGTCCACAAGGCCGGTCGCGACTTCCTCGAAGTGGTGAAGGAGATCGCCGCGATCGTGCCGGGCCCCGTCTCGGCGGAAGTCGTCGCGCTCGACCATGACGGGATGATGCGCGAGGCGGAGATCCTGCGGAAGATCGCGGACAACGTGACGATCAAGGTGCCCCTTACCATCGACGGCCTCAAGACGTGCCGCCAGCTCACGGGCGACGGGACGATGGTCAACGTCACGCTCTGCTTCACCGCCAACCAGGCGCTGCTCGCGGCGAAGGCGGGGGCGACCTTCATCTCCCCGTTCGTCGGCCGGCACGACGATATCGGCTTCGACGGGATGCAGATCATCTCGGAGATTCGCCAGATCTACGACAATTACGATTTCGCGACCCAGATCCTGGTCGCGAGCGTGCGCCACCCCGTCCACGTCCTCCAGTCCGCCCTGATCGGCGCCGACGTCATGACGGCGCCGCCGGCGGTCATCCGCCAGCTCTTCAAGCATCCCTTGACCGACCGCGGCATCGAAGGTTTCCTCGCCGACTGGGCGAAGACGGGCCAGAAGATCGGGTGAAAGCGCCTCGTCGCAATGACGTAGCTTCTTAACCATCTTCGGTTTAGCTTCGCCGCATGGGCACGGTGATCAACTTCGAGGACAAGGCGGTGGCGAACCTGCGCGCGCGGGTCGCGGCGGCGGAGGAGGCCAATCAGGATCTCATCGCCTTCGCCCGCGGCCATTCGGGCGCCGTCGCTTCGATCCACGAAGCCGTGCTGAGCGCGGTCGATGCCGAGGGTTTCGACCATCTCATCCATATCGTGACCCAGGAATGGCCCCAGATCCTGGGTCTCGACGCCGTGGCGGTGGGCCTCTTCGTCGGCGACAAGGGCTTGCGCGCCGACGCTTCGGGCCTGCAATTCGTCGACCCGCGCATGATCGAGCGCTCGCTCGCCGGCCTGGAAGGCGTCGTGCTGCGCGGCTGCAAGCGCGGCCACCCGCTGTTCGGCCCCGCCTGCCCGCTGATCCGCGCCGAGGCGCTGATCCGTCTCGACACCGCGCCGCCGCTGCCGGGCGGACTGCTCGCGCTCGGCCAGCGCGCCGAGCAGGGGTTCGAGACCCGGCACGGCTCGGAGCTGCTCGTCTTCCTCGGCCGCGTCCTCACGCGCTGCATGGGCCGGTGGCTGATCCCCTGACCGCCGCGCCGGCGCGCGACACCGCCTTTCGCTGGCAGCAGCACCTCGCGCGCGAGCGCCGCCGCTCCGGCCACACGGTCCGCGCCTATGCCGCGACGGCCTATCGGCTCATCGACTTTCTCGGCGAGCATCTCGGCGCGCCCCCCGACGCGGCGGCACTCGCGCGGCTGACGCCGGCAGACCTGCGCGCCTTCCTCACCCGCCGCCGCGCCGAGGGCCTGGGCAACAGCTCGGCGGCGCGCGAGCTCTCGGCGCTGCGCGGCTTCCTCGCCTTTGCCGCAGCCGAAGCGGGGGAGGGGGCGGTACCGCGCCTCAAGAGCCCGAAGCGCCCGCGCAGCGTGCCGCGCCCGGTCTCGCCGACCGAGGCAGTGGCCCTCGCCGAAGAGGTGGGCGAGGACGCGCGGGCGGAATGGATCGCGGCGCGCGATTTCGCGCTGCTCCTGCTTCTCTACGGCTCCGGCCTGCGCGTCGCGGAGGCGCTCGGCCTCACCGGGGCGGCGCTGCCGCTCGGGGCGGCGATCACCGTGACCGGCAAGCGGAACAAGACCCGGGTCGTGCCGCTGCTGCCGCGGGTCCGCGACGCGATCGAGCACTATCTGGCGCTCTCGCCGCATGCCGTCGTACGAGGGGAGCCGCTCTTCCGCGGCGCCCGCGGCGGGCCGCTGAACGGCGAGGTGATCCGCCGTGTCGTCCGCCGCGCCCGCGTCCGTCTCGGCCTTTCGGACCGGACGACGCCGCATGCGTTGCGCCACAGCTTCGCGACTCACCTGCTCGGCCGCGGCGCCGACCTGCGGGCGCTCCAGGAGCTGCTCGGCCATGCCAGCCTGTCGTCGACGCAGATCTACACTTCGGTCGACGCGGCGCACCTGATGGACGTCTACCGCAACGCCCATCCGCGCGCCTAGGAGCGGCGGTTCCTGAGCAGCTGGAGGATCAGCCGGGTCAACCACAGCAGGAAGGCGGCGGCGACGATCGCGGTGCTCACCGGCCCCGCATAATGTTCGATGGCCGTGTAATGGTCCTTGAGCAGCCAGCCCAGCCAGGCGAGCACGCCGCACGAGATGAGGATGCCGACGATGCTCAATGCGAGGAAGCGGCCGAACGGCATCCGCACCAGCCCGGCCGGGATCGAGATGGCCGTGCGCACCGCCGGCACGACCCGGCCGACCAGCACGAGAATGCTGCCGAACCGCTCGAACCAGCGCTGCAGCACCGCCACTTCGTGCGGCGACACGGTGGTGATGCGCCCGTAGCGGGTGACCAGCCGCTCGAAGCGCGCGAGGCCCAGTGCGCGCGCCGCCCAGTACCAGCTGATCGCGCCGGTGAGCGACCCGGCGGCTCCCGCGAGGATCACCCCGGGAAGCCACAACTTCCCCTGAGAGGCGATGAGGCCGGCAAGCGGCATCACCAGCTCGGAGGGAAAGATGGGGATGATCGTCTCGATCCACATCAGGAGGAAGACCGCGACATAACCGTGGTCGCGGATGAAATCCGGAAGGAAATGCGTCACTTGTGAACCTTCGCTTCGATCGCGTCCCAGATCATGGCGGGCGTGTCGGTGCCGTTGAACCGGTCGATGGCGACGATCCCGGTGGGCGAGGTGACGTTGATCTCGGTGAGCCACTTGCCGCCAATCACGTCGATGCCGACGAAGAGGAGCCCGCGCCGCTTGAGCTCCGGTCCGAGCGCGGCGCAGATCTCCCGCTCCGTGTCGGTCAGCTCCGTCTTCGCCGCCGAGCCGCCGACGGCGAGGTTCGAACGGATCTCGCCTTCGCCGGGAATGCGGTTGACGGCGCCCGCGACTTCGCCGTCGACGAGCACGATGCGCTTGTCGCCCGCGCTGATTTCCGGAACGAAGGCCTGGACGACGTGCGGCTCGCGGTATGCCGTATTGAACATCTCGATCAGCGAGGCGAGGTTGGCGCCGTCGGCGCCGACCTTGAACACCGCCTTACCGGCATTGCCGTGGAGCGGCTTCACGACCATCGCGCCGTGCTGCTCGAGGAACTTGCGGGCGACGCCGATCGAGCGGGTGAGCGTGGTCGGGGGCATGAAGCGGGCGAAGTCGAGCACCCAGACCTTCTCCGGCGCGTTGCGTACCGCCGCCGGATCGTTGACCACCAGGGTCTCGCCCTGGATCCGCTCGAGCAGGTGGGTCGCGGTGATGTAGCCGAGGTCGAAGGGCGGGTCCTGCCGCATCAGCACCACGTCGACGTCGCGGCCGAGATCGAGCACCTCCGGCGCCCCCGCCTTGAAATGATCGCCCGCGACCGGCCGCACCGTGACCGGCTGCGCCATGGTCCAGAGCCGCCCGTCGTGCCAGCTCAGGTCCTCCGCCGCGTAATGGAACAGCCTGTGTCCCCGTTGCTGCGCGCCGAGCATGATCGCGAAGGTCGAATCCCCCGCGATGTTGACGCTCTCCAGCGGGTCCATCTGGACGGCGACGCGCAGCTTCATGCTTCCTCCTATCGTGCGCGCCGTAAGGCGGCTTCGCGCGCTGCGCTAGTCGCGCAGCAGCTCCCCCGTGTCGACGCGGGTCGAGATCGTGCGGCGCGCGAGCTCGATGCCGTCGTCGCCGCGGACCACGACCGGCTGCGCGTCGCTCTGCGCGCCGGCGACGCAGGCGGCGTGGAAGGCGAGGGTGCGCAGGAACTGGTCGTGCTGGTCGGCGGGCATCGCGTTCCACGCGGCCGCGGGGAGCGTCGCCTCGCCTTTGTCGGTCACCTCGACGCCGCGGGACGCGCGGATCTGCGCCACGGCCTTGTCGATCTCCTTGCAGACCGCCGCCGGCACGGCGGTTTGCTGCCCGCGCTGGGCCCAGTCCGGCTTGTCGGCATGGCAGCCTGCGAGGCCGGCGAGCAGGGGCAGGAGCGGAGAAGCGCGCATGGTCATCCTTGCCAGACGTTGGGGAGGTGGCGGGGGAGGCGGCGCGGCACGACGAGCATCGCGTCGATGCGGACGTCGTCGCCGGGGCGAGCGTAGCGAGGGGCGAGCGCTTCGGCCGCCGCGGCGACCCGCCGCAGCCGCCATTCGTCGAGCGCGAAGCCGGCCTCGTGCCGCGTCGCGCGGGCCTTGACCTCGACGAAGGCGACGGTGCGGCCGCGGCGCGCGACGAGGTCGACCTCGCCGACCGGCGTGCGGACGCGGCGGCCGAGGATGGTCCAGCCGGTCAGCCGCAGCCACCAGGCGGCGAGCGTCTCGGCGCGGCGCCCGCCGCGTTCGGCGGCCTGCCGGCTCATTTGAGCGCCAGCGCCTTTTCGTAGACGAGGCGGCGCGGCAGGCCGAGCGACGCCGCGACTTCGGCGGCGGCGCGGGAGGCGGAGAGGCGAGTCATTGCCTCGCGAAGCGCCGTCTCGATCTCGGCCGCCGTGGCCGGCTCGGCGGCGCCCGGAGGCGCCACGACGACGACGATCTCGCCTTTCGGCGGCGCGTCGGCGTAGCGGGCGGCGAGCTCGGCGAGCGAGCCGGTCACCGTCTCCTCGAACTTCTTGCTGATCTCGCGCGTCACCGCCGCGTCGCGCGCGCCGAGACCCTCGGCAAGCGCCGCGAGGGTGGCGGCGAGGCGGGGGCCGCTCTCGTAGAGGATGAGCGTGGCCCGGATCGCCCCCGCTTCGACGATTGCCGCGGTACGCGCAGCCGCCTTCGCGGGCAGGAAGCCGAGGAAGAGGAAGCGGTCGGTGGGCAGACCGGCGAGGGTCAGCGCCGCGATCGCCGCGGAGGGGCCGGGGACGGTCGTGACCGCAATGCCGGCGGCGCGCGCGTCCCGGACCAGCTTGTAGCCGGGATCGGAAACGAGCGGCGTGCCGGCGTCCGAGACGAGCGCCACCGCCTCGCTGCGCATCCGCGCGAGCAGCTCGGGCCGGACGCGGTCGGCATTGTGGTCGTGATAGGGGAGCATCGGCCGGCGCGCGCCGATATGGTGGAGGAGCTTCGCCGTCACCCGTGTGTCCTCGACCGCGATGACGTCGCATCGCGCCAGCGTGTCGGCGGCGCGGGGGCTCAGATCGGACAGATTGCCGATCGGCGTCGCCACGATATACAGGCCGGGAGAGAGGGGAGGGTTCATGCGCGTCAGGGTCATGGCAGAGCAGCCCTCGCATCGGCAAGGGCGGCGGCGGCCGCTGCTCGTCGCCCTCACCGCCCTGGGCCTCGCGGGATGCGCGCTCGTGCCCGCCCCGGCCGTGCAGGCGCCCCCGCCGGCCGCCGCGGCGCCGCCGGCGGAGCCGGTCCGCACCGCGCCTCCGCCCCTCACGGAAGCGTCGCCTCCGCCGACGCGGGACCTGCCGCGCGACGAAGCGCGCAACCGCGTCGCGGTGCTCGTGCCGCTCAGCGGTCCCAATGCGGGGGTGGGCCAGTCGCTGGCCAATGCCGCGACCCTCGCCTTGCTGGATGCCGGCGGCGACCGGATCCGCCTCACCGTCTACGACACGGCCAAAACCGGCGCCGCGGCCGCCGCGCAGCAAGCGCTCGCCGACGGCAACCGCCTGTTCCTCGGCCCGCTCCTCGCCGAGGACGTGCGCGCGGTGGCGCCGGTCGCGCGGCGTGCGGACGTGCCGGTCGTCTCCTTCTCGAACGACGTCAGCGTCGCGGGCAGCGGCGTCTTCCTGATGGGCTTCACGCCGTCGAGCTCCGTCGCCCGCGTCGTCGGTTACGCACGGGCCCAAGGCCTCGCCCGCTTCGCCGCGCTGACGCCGCGGGGCGTCTACGGCCGGCGCGTCGGGCAGGCGATGATCGACGCGACCGAGCGGGCGGGCGGTCGCCTGGTCGGCATCCAGGAGTTCGACCGCGACGTGGCCGGCCTGCGCGCCGCGGCGGGGCGTCTCGGCGCCTACGACGCCGTGCTGATCGCCGACGCCGCGCGCACCGCCGCGCTGGCGGTGCCCGCGATCCGCGCCGCCGTGCCGCGTGCCCATATCCTCGGCACGGAATTGTGGGGCAACGATCCCGCCATCGGGAGCGTCGCGGGGCTGCGCGGAGCCTGGTATGCGGCGGTGCCGGATACGCTCTTCAACCAGATGCGCAGCCGCTACCGTACCCGCTACGGCGCCGCGCCCTACCGCCTCGCCAGCCTGGCCTACGACGCGGTACTGCTGGCGATCCGAACGTCGCGCGACTGGCGGCCGGGAGGCCCCTATCCGCAGCGGGCGCTGCGCGACCCGGCGGGCTTCACCGGCATCGACGGCGCCTACCGCTTCGCCGCGAACGGTGTGGCGGTGCGGGCGCTGGAGGTGCGCGAAGTGACCGCGTCCGGCAGCGTCGTCGTCTCGCCGGCCTCCGATCGCGAGGATTAGGCGGCGATCTCGCCGAGGATCGCGTCGAGCAGCAGCGGCTGCAGCGCGTAGAGGCGTCGGGTATCGCGCCGGACGAGCCCTTGCCGCTCCAGCCGCGCGACGGCGGCGAGATCGAGGACCGGGAGGATCGTGTCGAGCGGCACACCCTCGCGCAGCCTCAGCCCCATCAGCAGCCGCTCGCGCCCCTGGTCGGCTGACGCGAGCGGCGCTTCCTCGGCGAGGCCGCTGCCGTTGCGGGCGAGCGCCGAGAGGAAGTTCTCGGGCTTCTTGTGACGTAAGGTCGCGGTGCCGCCGCGGCGGCCGTGCGCGCCGGGCCCGACGCCGAGATAGGGCCGGTAGCGCCAGTAAGCGAGGTTGTGGCGGCTCTCCTCGCCGGGGAGGGCGTGGTTGGAGATTTCGTAGGCGGGAAGCCCTGCCGCTTCGGTCATCGCCTGGGTCAGCTCGTAGAGCGTCGCCGCCTCGTCGGGATCCTTTTCGGTGAACGCGCCCTTCGCGGCGAGGGCGGCGAAGCGCGTGCCGGGCTCCACGGTGAGTTGGTATAGGGAGAGGTGCCCGGTGCCGAAGCCGAGGGCGCGGGCCAGCTCGGCCTCCCAGGCTCCCTCGCTCTGGCCGGGCAGGGCATAGATGAGGTCGAAGCTGACGCGGCCGAAATGGCGCTGTGCCGTCGCGAGTGCCGCCAGCCCCTCGCCGACGTCGTGGGCGCGCCCGAGGAAGCGCAGCGCGGCATCGTCGAGCGATTGGAGGCCGAGCGAGACGCGGTTCACTCCCGCCGCGGCGAGGTCGGCGAAGCGGGCGGCTTCGACGGAAGAGGGGTTGGCTTCGAGCGTGATCTCGGCGTCGGCGGCCAAGCCCCATTGCCGGTCGGCCGCTGCGATGAGGGCGTGGACGGTGGCCGGCTCCATCAGCGAGGGCGTGCCGCCGCCAAAGAAGATCGAGGTCAGGGGCCCTTGCGGCCAAGCCTGCGCCTCGAAAGCGATGTCGGCGAGCAGGGCGTCGCGCCAGCTATCCTGGTCGATCGAGGCGCGGACGTGGCTGTTGAAGTCGCAATAGGGGCATTTCGAGACGCAGAACGGCCAGTGGACGTAGAGGGCGAGGGCGGAATTCGTCCCCTCATCGTCATGCTGAACTTGTTTCAGCATCCAGTTCTCCGCCTCCCGGGCGGGCGACCAGTTGGACCCTGAAACAAGTTCAGGGTGACGCCTTTCCATCAAAACAACGCCGCCACCAGCTTGCGGAAGGCGTTGGCGCGGTGGCTGATGCGGTGCTTGTCGGCGGGGTCCATCTCGCCGAACGTCTGCTCGCCGCCCAATGGGAGGAACATCGGATCGTAGCCGAAGCCGCGGCTTCCGCGCGGCGGCCAGACGAGGGTGCCCTCGACGCGGCCTTCGAACCATTCGCTCTCGCCGTCGGGCCAGACGAGGGCGAGGGCGCAGACAAAATGGGCGTCGCGGCTGACGTCGGGCCCCAAGGCGGCGAGCTCGTCCTCGACCCGCTGCATGGCGCGGAAGAAGTCGCGGCTGCCGTCCTCGGCCTCGGCCCAGCGGGCGGAGAAGATGCCGGGGCGGTCGCCCAGCGCCTCGACGCACAGGCCGCTGTCGTCCGACAAAGCGGGGAGGCCGGACAGGTCGGCGGCCTGGCGCGCCTTCAGGTCGGCATTCTCGATGAAGTTGACGCCGATCTCGTCGGGCTCGGGCAAATCGAGCTCGGCGGCGGAGACGGGCTCGACGCCGTAGGGGCCGAGCAGGTCGCGTATCTCGCGCACCTTGCCTTCGTTGTGGCTGGCGATGACCAGCTTGCCGGGGCCGAGCGTCCTCACCGGCCGGTCGCTTTCGCCTGGGCGGCGAAGATCTCGTCGGAGCCGATGCGGGCGAGCCGGAGCAGGCGCAACAGGCCCTCCTCGTCGAAGCACTCCCCTTCCGCGGTCAGCTGCGCCTCGACGATCTTGCCGTCGTCGGTGAGGACGAAATTGCCGTCCGCGCCGGCGGTCGAATCCTCGTCGTAATCGAGGTCGAGGACGGGCGTGCCGCCGTGGATGCCGCAGCTCACCGCGGCGACCCGGCCGCGGATCGGATCGGCGGGGATGAGCTGCTGGCGAAGCAGCGAGTCGACGGCGATGCGGAGCGCCACCCAGGCGCCGGAAATGGCGGCGGTGCGGGTGCCGCCGTCGGCCTGGATGACGTCGCAGTCGAGCGTGATCTGCCGTTCGCCCAGCGCCTGCAGGTCGACCACCGCCCGCAAGGATCGGCCGATCAGGCGCTGGATTTCCTGCGTCCGGCCGCTCTGCTTGCCCGCCGCGGCCTCGCGGCGACCCCGCGTGTGAGTCGCGCGCGGCAGCATGCCGTACTCGGCCGTCACCCAGCCCTTGCCCTTGCCGCGCAGCCAGGGCGGCAGGCTGGTTTCGACGGACGCGGTGCACAGCACGCGCGTGTCGCCGAACGCGACGAGGCACGACCCTTCGGCGTGGCGGGTGAAGCCCGGCTCCAGGACGATCGCGCGCATCTGGTCGGGGGCGCGTCCGGACGGGCGCATAGGGGGTCCTTTCGAATGAGTGGGCGCCCGATAGCCGCCGTCGCGGACGAACGCAAAGCCCGCGCACAGCCCGCGCACAAGGGACGTGACCTCGCGGACCGCTTTTCCTATCTCTCCCGCCATGGCGTCGACACCCGTCCATGAGATGACCGAGCGGGCGCGGGAGGTGTTCCGGCGCGTGGTCGAGAATTATCTCGATGCCGGCGCCCCCGTCGCCTCGCGCACCATCTCGCGGCTGCCGGGGGTAAATCTCTCGCCCGCCTCGATCCGCAACGTCATGCAGGATCTGGAAGAGCTCGGGCTGCTCAGCCACCCGCACACCTCGGCGGGCCGCGTGCCGACGGAGAGCGGGCTCAGGCTGTTCGTCGACGGCATGATGCAGGCGGCGGCGCCGAGCGCGGAGGAAAGGGCGGCGATCGAGGCCCGCATCCCGCGCGGCGGGCCGATCGAGGAGGCGCTGTCGGCCGCGACCGCGGCGCTCTCCGGCCTCTCCTCCTGCGCCGGCATCGTCCTGGTGCCCAAGCAGGAGCCGGTGCTGCGCCAGCTTGGCTTCGTCCAGCTGTCGCCGCGCCAGGCGCTCGCCGTCATGGTCGGTGCCGAGGGGATCGTCGAGAACCGGGTGATCGACCTGCCCCCGGGCATCACCCCGTCCGCGCTGGCCGAGGTCGGCAATTACGTCAGCGCCCGGCTTTCCGGGCTCACGCTGCCGGAGGCGCAGCGCCGCCTCGCGGACGAGATTCGCGCCGGCCAGGCGGCGCTCGACAAGGCGGCGCGCGAGCTGATCGACCGGGGCCTCGCCTTGTGGTCCGAGGACGGCGCCCAGCGGCCGGTGCTGATCGTGCGCGGCCAGGCGAACCTGTTGGAGCCCGGCGCAGCCGAGGACCTCGAGCGGGTGCGGCAGCTGCTCGAGGAACTCGAAGGCAAGGAGGAGATCGTCCGCCTGCTCGACGCGGCGCGGGCAGGCGAGGGGATGAAGATCTTCATCGGCTCTGAGAACAAGCTGTTCGCTTTGTCCGGCTCATCCGTTATCGCCGCGCCCTATCGCGGCCGCGACGGCAAGGTGGTCGGAGTCGTCGGTGTGATCGGCCCGACGCGGTTGAACTACGCGCGGGTCGTACCCATGGTGGATTTCACGGCACAGGCACTATCGAGATTGATGGCATGAACGAAGAACAGGACGTCCAGGATCAGGTCGACATCAACGGCGGGCAGGAAGGCGACGGCGCGCCCGAGCAGGATTTTGCCGATCTCGTCAAGGAGCTGGAGGAGGTGCGCCAGCACGTCCTCTACGCGCAGGCGGAGACGCAGAACGTGCGCCGGCGGCTCGAGCAGGAGAAGCTCACCGCCGCCACCTACGCGGCGACCGGCTTCGCCCGCGACATGCTGAGCGTGAAGGACAATCTCGACCGCGCGCTGGCGGCCGTGCCCGATGAGCTGCGGCAGGACGAGAAGCTGAAGGCCCTCCTGACAGGCATCGAGGCGACCGCGCGCGAGCTGGACAGCGTCTTCGCCCGCAACGGCGTTACCAAGGTCGAGGCAATCGGCAAGGCGCTCGACCCGAACCGCCACCAGGCGATGGTCGAGATCCCCTCCGCCGATGCGGAGCCGGGCACCATCGTCCAGGAAATGCAGGCGGGCTACATGCTCAAGGACCGCCTGCTCAGGCCGGCGCTCGTGGGCGTGGCGAAGAAGGCGTAGGCGGCGTCTGCTGGCGCAGTTCGTTGATGATCTGCGACAGTCCTCGGTAAAGCACGGCGATCTCATCCTCTCGGATGACGGTGCGGACCTTCCACAGATGCGCCGGACAGGCTGACGCTGTCTCGAACAGGTAGATGCGCTTCCCGTCCTCTGACGTGAGCGTCGTGGAGCAACCGTGCGCAAGCTCCGCTCGCAGCGCCAGGTACGGCTGCAGGCGGTCCAATAATTCCTCGACCCTCTTCCGGTCGCGGACGATCTCCGGCCGCTTTTCGACTGCCGCACGCAAGGCGCCGACGCGTTTTCCGATGAGCGTGTCG
The DNA here is from genome assembly GCA_019239415.1 of Alphaproteobacteria bacterium. Lineage (GTDB taxonomy): Bacteria > Pseudomonadota > Alphaproteobacteria > Sphingomonadales > Sphingomonadaceae > Allosphingosinicella. Next base: position 23,139 of record JAFAZW010000001.1, on the reverse strand, counting down.
ATTCTCGCTGTCGGATCGGCGGCGGCAATGAGCCGCACCATCCAGATCTCGAATTCCGCAACCTTCTTGAGGAACCGTCCTGTGAACAGCTCGGCTTGACCCTCGGCGCCGGGTGGAACGGTTTGGCCGACGCCCGGAATGACGGCGGGAGCATTCATGGCCCCGTCGTAAACGTCGGAATTTGAGAAAGAATGAAAACTTCGCTCGCACGCCGGCGGCCCGCAGGTTGGCGCGCCGCCGCCGTGAATCTCCCACGGCCTCTCCGTCGTCCGAGCGCCCATCCGGTCTTTGCGCCTTGAGGTCCGTTTCCTCTCGCTGTCGGCATATTGACTTCCTTCAGAGTACTCTGTATGGCAGAGCTGATCAGGAGGATCCCAGCCATGAGTCTCTCTCCCCAACAGGCCGCCGCGGCGCTCGACGACATCGATTGCGTCGAGCAGCGCACCTACCGCGCGCGCGGTTACGCGATCGCCAGCCCCTATCTCATCCTTTGGGGACTGATCTGGATCGCCGGCTACGGCGCCTGCGCGGTGCTGCCGCCGGAGCGCTGGGGAATGGCGTGGTTGCCGCTCGTCATTGTCGGCGCCCTCGGCTCGACCTGGTTCGGCATGCGCGCGCGCAGTTCGCACGCCGGGTCTGCCGAACGCTCTTCGTTCGGGCAGGCCGCGGTGATGGGGCTGGCCATCTTCGCCTTCATCGCGGCGGTCTACTACCTGTTCCAGCCGCAAAGCCCGCTTCCGTACCTGATCTTCCCATCCTTCGTGGCGGGCCTGGTTTATGCGCTGGCGGGGGCGGTGGCGCGGATGCCGCGCTTCGTCTGGATCGGCGCCGGCGTATTCCTGCTCACCCTCGGCGGCTACGCCTTCGCGCCGCAGTGGAGCGCCATCTGGGCGGCGGCCGGCGGATGCGGTCTCGTCGCGGGCGGCCTGTGGCTGCGGACCGTCTGACGTGGCGAAGCCGGACGAGCTCATCCATCAGTCGCTGCGTCTCAAGATCATGGCCGCGCTTCACGCGGCACGTGCCGAGGAGGGGATCGAGTTCAGCCGCCTCAAGGCCCTCACCGGCGCCACGGATGGGAATCTCGGCAGCCATCTGGGGACGCTGGAGACGGCCGGCTACGTCGCCGTGGCCAAGGATTTCGTCGGTCGGAAGCCGCGTACCCGCGTCTCGATCACCCGTGCCGGCGAGCGCGCGTTCCGAGAGCATCGCGACTATTTGCGCGAAGTGATCGAGAGCGGCGGCTGAAGCCTCAATAAGGCTCCGGCGCCATGTCGATCTCGCGGACGCGGCGTTTCTGGCGGGCCTTGTCGACGAGGTCGCGCAGCGCCTCGCGGCGGGCGGCGGCGCGGGGGACGTCGGGAATGACGAGGGGCGCGGCGCGGGTCGTCTCGTCGCTGGAGAGGAGGCAGATGGTGCCGATGCCGGCCATCTGGTTGACCAGCGAGAAATCGAGGCGGATGTCCTTCACCCGGTAGAGCTCGACCTCGTCGAGGCTCTTCATGAAGATGCCGCGCCTGACGATCAGCCGGTCCTCGGTGAGGTCGTAGCGGGCCGCCATGTTCCTGAGCCACCGCGCGCCGATCAGCCCCAGCGCAAGGATCGTCAGGAGCAGCGGCCAGCGGCCCCAGGTCCCCGGCGCGCACAGCAGGATGCCGGCGACCGCCAGGACGATCGTGCCCCAGCCGGCCAGCGAGCCCAGCAGCCAGCCGCCGGTCGAGGAGCGATAGGTGTCGAGCGGCTGTTCCAAAGCGTATCTCCCGCGGCCTCGCCGCAGTCTGGCACGGCTGCTCCGCGATGGCTATGGCCGCGGCCTGGCAAGGGAGGGAACTCGCCTTCGTGCTGATCAGTGCACGGCGCGATTCTGCACCTCGCCCTTCGTCGCGAGGGAGAAGCGGGGCTCGGCGGCGCGGCGAACACCGGTGAGGAGCTCGGCGGCGTAGCGGCCGACCGCGGGGCCGTGCTTGAAGCCGTGGCCGGAGCCGGCGCCGACGAGCAGGACGTTCGGCCGCTCCGGGTGGAAATCGATGAGGAAATCCCCGTTGGCGCTGTTCTCATACTGGCAGACGCGCGCTTCGCTGAGTGGCCGGCCGTGCATCGCGGGGAAGCGCCGTTCCATGTAGGCGCGTGCCTCGGCGAGCGCGGCGGGGGAGGGGGAGCGGTCGCCCGCGTCGGGGTCGATGGGCGGCCCGTGCGCGTCGTGGGCGACCTTGAAGCCGCGCCCCTCCAGATCGGGGAAGCCGTAGAAGATGTCCCCCTGGTTGAAGTCGGCCCAGCCGGGAAGGCGGCCGGGTCCGAACCGCGCATCGCCGGGCGGCGGGGCGAAGAAGAACACCTCCTGCCGGGTCGGGAAGATGCGGCGGCCGAGCAGGTCCGGGAACAGCTTCGGCAGCCACGGCCCGCAGGCGAAGACGAAGCGCGATGCCGCGACGGTCTCGCCGCTCGCGAGGGCGATGGTGCGGAGGGGACCGGACCCGGCAATCGGCGGCGCCACCTGCGCCTGCGCATATTCACCGCCCGCGGCGACGAACTCCGCGACCAGGGTCTGCACCGCCCGCCGCGCCATCAGGGCGCCGAATTCCGGCTCGTGGAGGCCGATCTCGACGCCGTCGAAATCGATCTGCGGGAAGCGCCGCGCCATGGCCGCGCGGTCGAGCACCTGGGTCGGCAGCTTGAGGCGCCGGTGCACCTCCACCGATTTCGCGACATAATCCTCCATCTGCGGGAAGAAGAAGAGGATGCCGGCGCGGTGGAAGAGCGGCAGCTCCGAGCGCGCCGACAGCGCCCGCCAGTCCGCAAGCGACTCCCAGGCCATGCGCGTATAGACCTCGTCGGCGCCGTAGCTGCCGCGGGTGAGGCGGGATTCGCCGCCCGACGAGGCGCGCGCATGGCCCGGCGCCCAGGCGTCGATGAGGAGGACGCGGCGCCCCGCCTGCTGCAGGCGGCGCGCCGTCCAGGCGCCGAACACGCCGGCGCCCACCACCACGACGTCGCGGGCGCCCGAGGCTCTGGGCCGCGCCGGCCGCGCGGTGGTCGCGACGGCCGCCGCGGCTCCTCCGGCCAGAGCGGTGCGGCGGGTGACGGCCATTTCCCCTCCTTCAAAGTCCAGGCCAGGTTCGGCGGGCGCCGCCGCCGAGTCAATCGCGTCTGTTACATAGCCGCAACAGTGTGGCCACAATCCCGACACAACCGCGCGCCTCCGCCTTGCCGCGAGGCTTGCCCAGGTTCAATGTTCCGTCCTCGCAACGAAGGAGATTGAGATGGGTCGTCTCTCCCTGTCGCTTGGCGCTTCCCGCATCGCGCTGATCGCTGCCGCCGCGCTCGCCGCGGCCCCCGCTCTCGCGCAGGGCGGGCAGAGCCAGACCGGCGGCACCGCCGGCGCGTCCGCGGGGACCCAGAACCAGCCCGGCGCGCAGGGCCAGGGGCAGGGGCAGGCGCAGGCCGGCACCCCGGCCGACGAGAATATCATCGTCGTCACCGCGCAGAAGCGCGAGCAAAGGCTGATCGACGTCCCCTTCTCGATCAACGCGCAGACCGAGGCCGACATCGAGCGCTCCGGCTCGACCGGCATCGAGGACCTGGCGCGCAACGTCGCCGGCCTCACCGTCCAGAATCTCGGCCCCGGCCAGAGCCAGGTGTCGGTGCGCGGCGTCTCGGCCGGCCAGATCGTCCGCGACCAGCCGGGCGTGAAGGAGCAGGTCGGCGTCTATCTCGACGAATCGGTCATCTCGCTCTCGCTGTTCACCCCGGATCTCGACCTGTTCGACCTCAATCGCGTGGAGACGCTGCGCGGGCCGCAGGGCACCCTGTTCGGCTCCGGCTCCGTCGGCGGCACGATCCGCTACATCACCAACCAGCCGACGCTCGGCCGCACCGAAGGCGTGGTCGAGGCCAATGCGAATCTCGTCGCCGGCGACGATTTCGGGGGCTATCTGAAAGGCGCCATCAATGCGCCGCTCGGCAACACCGCGGCGATCCGCGCCGTCGGCTATTATACGCGCTACGGCGGCTTCATCGACGCGATCACGCCCAACGGCGTCCGCCGCAACGTCAACAGCGGCAGCCGCGCCGGCGGGCGCCTCGCCCTGCTGTTCGAGCCTGCGCCGGGCATCAAGATCACCCCGCGGGTCGTGTACCAGCAGGTCCGCGCCGACGGCTTCAACCGCGAGGAAGTCTACAATCTCGACGGCAATCCGTTCACGACGACGCGGCCGAAGGTGATCTTCAAGGAGCGCCAGCAATATCTGCTGCTGCCCGAGAAGTTCAAGGACGACACCTTGATCGCCGACCTCACCGCTTCGGCCGATCTCGGCGGCGTGCAGCTCACCTCGGTGTCGAGCTACATCAACCGCAAGATCCTCGTCAGCCGCGACGCCAGCGCGCTGACCGGCAGCGTCTCGGTCGATCTCGGCTATCCGGCCGCGTCGGTGATCCTCCCGTCGAACCTCAGGGATACGACGGACCTCGACCAATATTCGCAGGAGCTGCGGCTCTCCTCGTCGGCCAAGGGCCCCCTCCAATGGGTGTTCGGCGGCTTCTATTCGGAGATCCACCGCTTCTACCGCCAGCGGCTGCCGACCCCCGGCTACGACGCCTTCACCGACGCCCGCTTCGGCGCCGGCACCTCGGCCGCGGTGGCGAACGGCTTCCCGCTGAACTCGCCGTACAATTCGGACCTGCCTTATGTGATCAAGCAAAAGGCTGTGTTCGGCGAAGCGAGCTACGATTTCGGCCAATTCGAGCTGACCGCCGGCGGCCGCTATTACGACTTCAACGAGCGGCGGTCCTTCAAGTCCGGCGGGCTGTTCTCGAACGACGACAACCGTACCGACAAGACGACGTCGAACGGCTTCACGCCGCGGGTGATCGCCACCTACAAGGTCTCGGACCGGTGGCGGATCAACGCGCAGGCATCCCGCGGCTTCCGCCTCGGCGGCGTCAACGATCCGCTCAACCTTCCGCTGTGCACGCCCCAGGACAAGACCATCTTCGGCGGCTACCAGACCTACAAGGACGAGAAGCTCTGGAACTACGAGGTTGGCGTGAAGGGCGCGGAGCATGGCATCCGCTTCAACGCCGCCGCCTTCTACAACGACATCTCGAACCTGCAGGTGACGCTGGATGCCGGTTCCTGCTCGTCGCGCATCGTCTTCAACGTTCCGAAGGCGCATACCCAGGGAATCGAGGCGGAGCTGGCGGCGACGCCGGCACCGGGTCTCGATCTGTCGATCGCCGGAAGCCTCATCGATTCGAAGTTCGGTTCAACCGTGACGAGCGGCACCGGCGCGGTGATCGGCGGCATCCGCAAGGGCAACCGGCTGCCGACCGTGCCGCGCTTCCAGATGGCGGCGAGCGCGACCTACACGGTGCCGGTGATGCCGACCAAGGGGATGGACGCGGTGTTCAGCGCCTCCTTCCAGCATGTCGGCAGCCGCTACACCCAGCCGAGCGACCAGGAGAACAACCCCCGCAGTTTCGTCTCGAACCTGCCGTTCGCCGGCGCGACGGGCAACGAGGTGACGATCGTCAATTTGAAGCTGCCGTCCTACAATCTGGTCAACCTCAGCGCCGGGGTGGAGTGGAAGTCCGGCCTCAGCCTCACCGCCTACGTGTCGAACCTGTTCGACGAGAATCCTCTGCTCTCGTTCGACCGCGAGCGCGGCGGCCGCGCCCGGCTCGGCTTCAACGTCGGCCAGCCCCGCATCATCGGCATCACCGCGCGCCAGCGCTTCTGAGGCAGGGCGCCGGGCTGGGGTGAACCGTCACCCCGGCCTTGATCCGGGGTCCACCTTCTTCCGCGGCCGAGCGAATAGAAGGTGGATGCCGGATCAGGGTTCCCCTCAAAGTACCACTTTGACGGGGTCCCTCCGTCCGGCATGACGAAGTTCGTCGCGGAACGCTCAGCGTGCCAGCGACGGCCCCACCGGCGCCGGGCCGGCGCTCGCCGTCTGCGCGGGGCGCAGGCGCTCCGGCAGCGCCTTGGCGAGGACCGGCTCGCGGGTCAGCCAGGTCGCCGCGGCCTTCCTGACGTCGGCGAGGGTGAGCGCGCGCATGTCCTTCTCGTAGCCGAGCAGCTCGCGCATTGCTGCGGGCGCCCGCGCCGCGGCGGAGATGGCGCCGGCCCAGGCGCCGTTCTCGGCCTGGAGCTGGCGGCGCTCGGCGATCAGCGGCTCGCGCACCCGGTCGACTTCCTCCTGGCTGATATTGCCGGCCGCGAGCTCGGCCGCGATCGCCCGCGCCGCCGCCACGACGGCTTCGAGGTCCTTGGGCGCGGTCTCGAGCTGGGCCGCCAGATAGCCCTGGTCGGCATCGTCGGGCATCGGATTGGCGACGGTCGGCGAATAGACCATGCCCATTTGTCCGCGCACCTTCTGCAGCAGCCGCGATTCGAACACTTCGGAGAGCAGGCGGAGCGCATATTCCTCCTGCCGCCGGGCCGGCGTCGCCGTGTAGAGCGGCCACAGGACCAGAGCCGCGGCCTTCTCCGGCGGGCCCTGGTGATAGCCGACCGTCTCGCGCGGCAGGCTGTCGGGGAAATGGCGGAACGGCCCCGGTCCCGCCGGCGCGGCGAGGCCGGCGCGGGCGGGGAGGGCGCCGAACGTCTCGGCGGCGACCTTGAGCGCGTCCTTCTCGCGGATGTCGCCGACGATCGTCACCTCGACCGGCGCCGAGGTGAGGACCGGCTTCAGGATGTCGGCGAAGCGCGCGCTCTTGAACGTCGCCATCTCCTCCCGGCTCGGGAAGGACGGCTGGGTCGGGAACAGCGCCTTGTCGAGGGCCTCGGTGGCGACGACCGTGGGTTCGGCGTGGAGCAGGCGGTCGATGAGGTCGGCGGCGGTGGGCAGCTTGGCGTCCATCGCCGGTCGGAAGCCGGGGTCGGTCATGTAGGCGGCGAGGACGCGCATCTCGGTGCCGACCTGGTCGGTCAGCGTGGAGCTGCTCAGCACGTAGGCGGTCGGCGTCACGTCGAGCTTGAATGCCCAGGTCGTGCCGGCGAGCGCGGTGCCGATCTGGTCGTGGTCGAGCCGCCCCAGGCCGCCCTCGGCAAACGCGCCGGCGGCGAGCTCCGCGGGCGCCCGCGTCGCATTGTCGAGCGCGCGCTCGCCATGGCCGAAGCGGACGCGGATCTCGACTTCGCCGGATTTGTAGGCGGTCGGCTTGACGCTGAGCAAAGTCCCGTTCCGGAAGCGGTAGCGCGTATAGCCGCCGTCGGCGACCTGCTCCTTCCTGGCGACCTTCCCCTTCTTGCCGAAGTCCCAATAGGACCATTCCGCCGTCCCCGCGTCGGCATAAGCGGCGAGCGGCGCGGCGGTCTCGTTGGCCTGCCAGGCGGCGAGCACCTCCTCCTTCGCCAGCGGCGTCGGCGTCATGGCGGCGAGGATCGGGCCGGTACCGCGCCAGTCATGGTCGAACGCGGCCTTGATGTCGGCGGGGCCGGTGCCGTCGGTCAGCAGCGCGTAGAGCCGCGCCGCCTCGGTCGGGTGGAGAAAGGGCTCGCGGTCGAGCTCGGACTGGGCGATGCGTTCGGCGAGACTGGCGGTCGGACGGGTGTCGGACTGGTAGACGCTGCCGCCGATCTGCGATTCGAGGCGGGCGACGGCGGCTTTCACTTCCAGCTCGGTCGGGCCGTCCTTGGCGAAGCGGCGGATCTCGGCCTGGGCGGAGGCGAGACCCTCCTTCCACTTGCCCTGGATCGGCACCGCGACGATGCACGTGTCGGCCGCGTCCGGCAGGGCGCGGCTGACCATCGCCATGCCGCCCATCAACCCCGTCTCCGGCTTGTCGGCGGCACGCTTCAGCCGCGCGTCGAGGATCGAGGTCCACATTTGCGAGTAGAGGTCGCGGCGCTCATGGTCGAGCGAATAGCTCTTGTCCTCGGCCGGCATCGCGCGGCAGGCGGCGATGCTCGCCGGCAGGCTCGCATCGGCGACGACGGTGGCGGCGAGCGGCCGCTCCGGCAGGGCCTTGGGGGCGACCGGGCGCTCCGGGGCAGGGCCCTCCGTCTTCCAGCTGCCGAACGCCTTTTCCGCCGCCTTGACCAGCTCGGCCTCGTCCGCATCGCCGACGATGACGAGGATCGCGTTGTCCGGCCGGTACCAGCGGTGGTGGAAGGCGGCGAGCTTCGCCGGCGTGGCGGCGCGGAGCGACGCTTCGGTGCCGCCGGGCTCGCGCAGCGGCGAGCGGCTGCCGGCCAGCTCGAACCGGCCGATCTCGCTGCTGGCGCGCGACAAAGCGCTGGCGCGGGTGCGGATCTCGGACAGGACGACGCCACGCTCCTGGTCGACCGCCTCGGGGGTGAACAGGATGCCGTCGGCGGCACCGCGCATCCAGTCGAGCACGGTCTGCACGGAGGCGAGGTCGCTTCGCGGCAGATCCACCTGATAGACGGTCGAGGTCATCGTCGTCGCGGCATTCTGATCGCGCCCGAAGCCCACGCCCAGCGCGCCGAACGGGTTGTCGAGCACGCCGTTCGGCGCCTGCTTCGTGGAGCGGAACGCCATATGCTCGATGAAATGGGCGTAGCCGAGCTCGTCGTCACTCTCGAGATAGGAGCCGACGTCCATCGCGAGGCGGATCGAGACCGCCCCGGCGGGAGTCGCGTTGCGCATCACGGCGTAGCGCAGGCCGTTGGCCAAGGTGCCGCGCTTCACCGCCGGGTCGGGGGCGATCGTCGTGCCGGCGGGGATCGGCTTGTCCGCCCGCGCCGGCGCGCCGGTCGCCAGGCCGAGCGCCAGTGCCGCGAGGGCGACCCCGCGCAACGCCGATCCGTTCATTCTACCCCTCCCGCAAAATTCCCCAGTCCCGTCAATACTCTAGCGCCAGACCCCATTTTGTCGACCCCGCGGGCCGGCCGCTCATCGCAGGTTCAGGTGCAAACGCCGCGAAACGCGATTTCGAGCACCGTCCCCCGTTCGAGCGGCATCGGCCCCTCGGGCTTCGCATATTCCTTCTGCTCGACGAGCGTCCCGTTCGGCGCATATTTGCGGCCGGCAAGCGCGGTGATCGTGTGCGCCGCGCAGTCGATACGCAGGCGATAGCCGAGGTCGCCGACATTGGCGCGGTCGCCGTTCAGCAGCCGGAACCAGGCCTCGCGGTAGACCGGGCCGGTGACCATGCTCGACGCGTCGACGGCGATTCCCTGGCCCGTCGGCGCGACGCCGAGATTGACCCAGAGCGGCGGCCGGTCGGGCGACGGCGCGGTCGCCGGCGGGGTGACCGGAGCGAGGACGGGCGGGGCCACCGACGGCGCGGGCGCAGCGGGCGGCGGAGGCGCGGGCGCGCCGGTGAGGCGGAGGCCGCACCCTTCCAGCGCCTTGCGGGTCTCGGCGCCGACTTCGGGATCCTTCGCGAGCCCGGCGACATAGGCGAAATCATAGGGACCGAGCTTCGTCGGATTGTTGCCGCCGGCCTGCAGCCGCTCGGCGAGATCGCTGAGCTGCCTCAAGTACTTGACGCCGAGCGCCTTGGTCAGCCGTTGCTCGACGCAGGCCGCCTCGCTCCCGCTCATGCCGTAGCGGGCGAGCTGCGGGGCGATGAGGTGACCCTTGGGCCGCCAATAATCGGAGGCGTAGCCGGCGCAGCCGCCCAGGCTCAAAACACAGATAAGGCTCAGCGCACGCCGCACGTTCTTCTCCCTTGGGGCCCTTGGCGCGCGACCGTAGCGGAGCGGCGGCGCGCGGTGAAGCTTTTCACGCGGCCATTCCCCCGGCAATGTCGCGCGCGATGACGAAGACGATCACCAGCATGGGGCCGATTCTCCTGCTCCTCGCCGGCTGCGGCGCCAAGGACGGCGTCGACGCGAACAACATGGCCGACGCGCCGCCGCCCGATCTGATGCCCAACCTCGCGGCGGTGGAGGCGAACGGCGCCGCCCAGGTCCAGGCGCTGATCGACAAGGCGCTGCCCGCCGTCCTGCCCGATGCGAAGACCGCGCAATATCGCAATGTCCACCCGGGTCCCGGCGGGGCCGCCTGCGGCGAGGTGTCGGCGCGCACCACCCACGGCTTCGTCCCGTTCGTGGTGACGCCGGCGGGGGTGGCGATCGTCGGGTCGAGCCCCAAGATCGCCTATGAGGATCCGTCGGACTTCCTTGCCGATGCCTGGATCCGCTGGTGCGCGACCCCCGAGGAGCTGCGCAACGTCGCCGCGGTCGTCCAGAAAGCCAAGCCCGACGCGATCGGCAACCTCGCCGTGCCGGTCCCCGACGTTCCGGGGACGGTGCCTGCCCCCGTCGTCGCCGAGGCGCAGCGCCCGAGGCCGACGGCCCCGCCCCCGCCGCCGCAGATCGGCAGCTTCTTCAACTCGGTGCAGCACAAGCAATGAGTTGGGGACACGTACCTTGTGCGTTCAAATGGTACGTGTCCCCATTTCGTGTCACCCGAACCGCACGACCTCCTCCAACGCCTCCCGCGGCGCCGCTCCCGCCGCGGCGAGTCCGTGCCGCCACAGGAACAGGTGCCGCGCCATCTCGGCCTGCTGCTCGAGGCCGTAGCGGCGGAAGGGCCGCCCGGGCACGAGCCGGTACCGGTAGCGGCACAAAGGGTGGCGCAGCAGGATCAGGTGCCAGCGGCCCCAGCGCTGCACCTGCCACACATGGACCAGCTCGTGGACGAACAGCGCCTGCGTGCCGAGCGGCTCGCGGCTGAAGTCCTGCGACAGCCATTCGCTCCGCGGGTGGAACCAGATGCTGCCGTCCGGCGCCATCGCCGTGCCGCGCGGCTGCAGCGGCCACCATGTGCGCGCGACGATCCGCACCGGCTCCGGGTCCAGCGGCCGGCCGAACACCGACGCGGCCAGCGCCCGCTCGCCGACCGTCAGCGGCCGACCCGCGTCAGTGGCCGGCATGCTCCCCACCCGTCTCGCCGGCCGCGCTGCGGACTTCGGCGCTGACGGTGATCGGCGGCGCATTGTCGAAGGCGAAGGTCAGGGGAAGGGACAGGCCGGGCTTCACCGCCGGCGCGATGCCGAACAACATGGCGTGCCGGCCGCCCGGCTTGAACGCGATCGTCCCGTCATAGGCGAAGTCGACGTCGTCCAGCTTCTTCATCGACGCCGTGCCGTTCGCCGTCATGCTCTCGTGCAGCTCGATCCTCTTCACCAGCGGGCTCGACACGCTCACGAGCGTCGTCCCCTCCGCACCGCCGGTGAGTCGGAAATACGCGGCGCCCGGCTCCCCCGCGACGGCGGGAAGGCGCACCCAGGGCTGCTCGACGGCGATCGCCCGGTCCTTCTTCGCCGGCGCCGGGCCGCACCCGCTCAAGGCGAGCGCCGCCGCGGCCGCCGCCGCAAGTCCGTGCCATTTGAACGGCTTCATCATCTTCCCCGCGCCTTTAGGCGGGGCCGGGCTTCTTGTCGCCTCCGAATCGACGCCTATATCCGCTGACGAAACGCTCCTCGCGTGCCGCAACGGGCGGAGGGGCGGGTCCGTGAAATTCTGGGGCACAAGAGGATCCATATGGCTAAGGTAATCGGTATCGACCTCGGCACGACCAACAGCTGCGTCGCCGTCATGGAAGGCGGCAAGCCGAAGGTCATCGAGAATGCGGAAGGCGCCCGCACCACCCCCTCCGTCGTCGCTTTCGCCAAGGACGGCGAGCGCCTGATCGGCCAGCCGGCGAAGCGCCAGGCGGTCACCAACCCCGACAATACGATCTTCGCGGTGAAGCGCCTGATCGGCCGCCGCTTCGACGACCCGGTGACCAAGAAGGACACCGAGCTGGTCCCGTACAAGATCGTCCGCGGCGCCAATGGCGACGCCTGGGTCAATGCCGGCGGCACCGATTATTCGCCGTCGCAGATCTCGGCCTTCATCCTCCAGAAGATGAAGGAGACGGCGGAGGCCTATCTCGGGGAGACCGTCACCCAGGCGGTGATCACCGTGCCGGCTTACTTCAACGACGCCCAGCGCCAGGCGACCAAGGACGCCGGCCAGATCGCCGGCCTCGAGGTGCTGCGCATCATCAACGAGCCGACCGCGGCCGCGCTCGCCTACGGGCTCGAGAAACAGGACGGCAAGACCATCGCCGTCTACGACCTCGGCGGCGGCACGTTCGACATCTCGGTGCTCGAGATCGGCGACGGCGTGTTCGAGGTGAAGTCGACCAACGGCGACACCTTCCTCGGCGGCGAGGATTTCGACGCCAAGATCGTCGACTGGCTCGCCGACGAGTTCAAGAAGCAGGAAGGCATCGACCTCCGTAACGATCGCCTCGCGCTGCAGCGCCTCAAGGAGGCCGCCGAGCGGGCGAAGATCGAGCTCTCCTCGGCCCAGACGACGGAGGTCAACCTCCCGTTCATCACCGCTGACCAGAACGGCCCGAAGCATCTGGTCAAGAGCCTCAGCCGCGCGGACCTCGAGAAGCTCGTCGAGGATCTCATCAAGCGCACGCTCGAGCCGTGCAAGAAGGCGCTCGCGGATGCCGGCGTCGCCGCCAAGGACATCAGCGAGGTCGTCCTCGTCGGCGGCATGACGCGCATGCCGCGCGTCCGCCAGGTGGTGCAGGACTTCTTCGGCAAGGAGCCGCACACCGGCGTCAACCCGGACGAGGTCGTGGCGATGGGCGCCGCCATCCAGGCCGGCGTCCTCCAGGGCGACGTCAAGGACGTCCTCCTGCTCGACGTGACTCCGCTGTCGCTCGGCATCGAGACCCTGGGCGGCGTCTTCACCCGGATGATCGATAGGAACACGACCATCCCGACCAAGAAGTCGCAGACCTTCTCGACCGCCGAGGACAACCAGAATGCGGTGACGATCCGCGTCTTCCAGGGCGAGCGCGAGATGGCGGCGGACAACAAGCTGCTCGGCCAGTTCGACCTGGTCGGCATCCCGCCGGCGCCGCGCGGCGTGCCGCAGATCGAGGTCACCTTCGACATCGACGCCAACGGCATCGTCCACGTCTCGGCCAAGGATCGCGGCACCGGCAAGGAGCAGCAGATCCGCATCCAGGCCTCGGGCGGCCTCTCCGACGCGGACATCGAGAAGATGGTCCGCGAGGCGGAGAGCTTCGCCGAGGACGACAAGAAGCGTCGCGAGGCGGCCGAGGCGAAGAACAACGCCGAAGGCCTCGTCCACTCGACCGAACGCCAGCTCGCCGAGCATGGCGACAAGGTCGACGCGTCCTTGAAGTCCGAGATCGAAGGCGCGATCGCCGAGACCAAGACGGCGATCGAGGGCGGCGACCCCGAGACGATGAAGGCCAAGGCGTCCGCCCTCGCCCAGGTCGCGATGAAGCTCGGCCAGGCGATCTACGAGAAGGAGCAGGCCGCCGGCGCCTCCGCGGGCGGTGCCGAGACCGGCGCGGCCCCGGGCGCGGAAGCCGGCGGCGGCGAGGAAGTCGTCGACGCCGAATTCTCCGAGGTCGACGACGAGCATAAGGGCTGAGGAACCCTCCCTCTCCCTAGGGCTCCCATCAAAGTACTACTTTGATGGGAGCCCGGCAGGGAGAGGGAAAGCCGCGCAGCGGCAGGGTGAGGGCGCGCATGAGCGAGACTGATCGACACTCGGTTTGGATGGGACCGTGGGGCCCTCACCCTGCCGCCGCTGCGCGGCGGCTGTCCCTCTCCCCTGCAGGGAGAGGGATGTCGTGACCGAAACCGATTATTACGAGCTCCTCCAGGTCGAGCGGGGCGCGGACGACAAGACGATCAAGTCCGCCTATCGCCGGCTCGCCATGGAATGCCATCCGGACCGCAACGGCGGGTGTCCGGACGCCGAGCAGCGCTTCAAGGCGATCAACGAAGCCTATGACTGCCTGAAGGACCCGCAGAAGCGCGCCGCGTACGACCGCTTCGGCCACGCCGCCTTCCGGAACGGCGGCAACGGCGGCTTCGGCGCCGGCGGCGAAGGCTTCGGCTCGTTCAGCGACATCTTCGAGAACATTTTCGGCGAGTTCATGAACGGCAGCGGTCAGCAGGATCGCCGCTCGAACATGCTGCGCGGCGCGGACCTGCGCTACGACCTCGAGATCAGCCTCGACGACGCTTATGCGGGCAAGGAAGTCGAGCTCAGGATCGACACGACGGTGCCGTGCGAGCCGTGCGGCGGCGCCGGCGCCAAGTCGGGCACGCAGGCGCGCACCTGCCAGATGTGCCACGGCCGCGGCCAGGTCCGGGCCCAGCAGGGCTTCTTCGTGGTCGAGCGCACCTGCCCGACCTGCCGCGGCGTCGGCGAGACCATCGCGGACCCCTGCGAGCGCTGCCGCGGCGACGGTCGCCTCGACACCCAGCGGACGCTCGAGGTGCGCATCCCGCCGGGAGTCGACGAGGGCACCCGCATCCGGCTTTCCGGCGAGGGGGAGGCGGGCGTGCGCGGCGGGCCGAAAGGCGATCTCTACATCTTCGTCCACCTGGCGCGGCACCCGATCTTCCAGCGCGAGGGCACGACCCTCTTCGCCCGCTGCCCGGTCAGCATCACCACCGCGGCCCTGGGCGGCTGTATCGAGGTGCCCGGCCTCGATCGCAGCCGGCACCAGGTGACGATCCCGGCGGGCATCCAGTCCGGCAAGCAGCTGCGCGTCCGCGGCGCCGGCATGCCGGTCCTCAACGGCCGCGGCCATGGCGACATGGTCATCCAGGTCGACGTCGAGACGCCGACCAGGCTCAGTGCCCGCCAGCGCGAGCTGCTCGAGGAATTGCGCAAGACCGAGACCGGCGACGAATGCCCCGCCTCCAAGAGCTTCTTCTCCAAGCTCAAGGGCCTCTGGGACGGCTGAGGCTTGGACATGTTCCTTTGCGCGCGAGCGGAAAGGTACGTGTCCCCTCCGACCCGGGACACGTACCTTTTCTTCGAAAAGGAACATGTCCCTTGTTATGCTGCGCTGATGCTCCGCCCCGTGACCCTCCTCCTCGCGCTCCTCCTCGCCGCCGCGGCCCCACCGCCTCCGCGCCACGCGAACCCCGTGCTCGACGCCGACTTCCCTGATCCCGCCGTCCTCAAAGCCCCCGACGGCTTCTACTACGCCTACGCCACCCAGACCGAGCGCGGCGGCCGCATGGTCGACATCCAGGTCGCCCGTTCCCGCGACCTGGTGCACTGGGCACAGCTCGGCGACGCGCTGCCGGTGAAGCCCCGATGGGCACGCCGCACCCAGGATTTCTGGGCGCCGCACGTCGTCCGCCACGGCGTCCTCTATTATCTCTATTACTCGGCCAAGCCCGACGCCGCGCTCGCCGACCCGAAGCAGGGCCTGTGCCTCGCCGTCGCCACGGCGCGCAGCCCGGGAGGTCCCTTCACCGACTCCGGCCGTCCGCTCCAGTGCGGCGAGGGCTTCGCGAACATCGACCCGATGGCGTTCGACGACCCGGCCACCGGCCGGCGCCTCCTCTACTGGGGCTCCGGCTTCGGCCCGATCAAGGTGCGCGAGCTCGCGCCGGACCGCCTCTCCTTCGCCCCCGGCAGCCGCGCCGTCGAGCTGGTCGCGCCGGACAAAGGGGCACCCTACCAGGCGCTCATCGAAGGCGCCTGGATGCTTCGCCGCGGCGGCTGGTACTACCTGTTCTACTCCGGCGACAATTGCTGCGGCCCCAAGGCGCATTACGCCGTCATGGTCGCCCGCGCGCGCAGCGCCACCGGCCCGTTCGAGAAGCGCGGCGCGCCGATCCTGGAGGCGAGCGGCCGCTGGCTCGCCCCCGGCCACAACAGCCTGATCGAAGACGCGCGCGGCACGCTTTGGATCCTCTACCACGCGATCGACACGCACCGCCCCGGCGAGCCGGTCAACACGCGGCGGGTGATGCTCCTGGATCGCCTCGCGTGGCGCGACGGCTGGCCGGTCGTCGAGGCGCCGAGCGGCGCGCTCAGCCGCGCGCCGGGATCGTAAGCCCGCGTTGCACCGCCGGCCGCGCCAGCCCGCGCTCCAGCCACCCCCCGACGGCCGGGAAATCGTCGAAGCCGACCAGCTCGCGCGCCTCGTAGAAGGTGATGAGGTTCCGCACCCATCCCAGCATCGAGACGTCGGCGATCGTATAGTCGCCGCCCATGATCCACGCCCGGCCGTCGAGCCGCGCCTCCAGCACGCCGAGCAACCGCTTCGCCTCGCCGACATAGCGTTCGAGCGGCCTTTTGTCCTCGATCTCGCGCCCGGCGAACTTGTTGAAATAGCCGACCTGCCCGAGCATCGGCCCCAGCCCGCCCATCTGGAACATCAGCCACGCCACCGTCTCCCACCGCGCCGCCGGATCGGCAGGCAGCAGCTGCCCGGTCTTCTCGGCGAGGTAGAGCAGGATCGCTCCCGACTCGAACAGCGGCAGCGGCCGCCCGCCAGGCCCGTCCGGATCGAGGATGGCCGGGATCTTCCCGTTGGGATTGAGCGACTTGAACTCGTCGGTATGGCTCCGATCCTCGAAGATATTCACATAATGCGGCTCGTAGGGGAGCCCGACCTCCTCGAGCATGATCGACACCTTCACCCCGTTCGGCGTCGGCGCCGAATAGAGCTGGAGGCGCTCGGGGTGCCGCGGCGGGAACTGCCGCGTGATGGGGAAGGCGGAGAGATCGGTCATGGGGGGAGCTCCTGCTGAGATGTCGCAAATATGCACGCGCTCCCGCGAGGACACGTACTTTCCGCCGGAAAATACGTGTTCCGCCGTTTGCCGTCCCGCCATCCAGCGAGGCACGGCTTCGCGTGCGCGGGCAATCGACCGCCATTCGTGTCGCTGGCTCGGCTGCCGTCATTATCCAAGGCTGGGAAAAACCGGCATCGACTAGGCCGATCGTGTCTCGCCCTTCCCGAGAGCTTTGACCGACCTTGACTCGATTGGTGGAAAGGCAGATTCTTCATCTTGCGCTCCTGCGGAGAAGGGGGATTTCGCTATGCGCAACACGAGAATTTCGGCGGCGCTGATCTTCTGCGCCCTTGGCGCAGTCGCCTCCCCCGTAGAGGGAGCGGACGACGGCCACGTTGGTATGAAGCAGACGGCGATTTCCGAACCCGGCCGACCCCAGCATTTCAACCGCCAACAGTGCGAAAATCTGCGCCGCCGGGCCGAACGCGATCCGAGCCTGCTGCCCCGCTACAGGCGATCCGGCTGCGACCAGCCGACGACCCGCCGCAACGGCGGTGTCGACAGTGCGAAGGTGGTCCCGGCTGTCCCGGTAATCCACCGCTAGCGCGTGGCCGCGCCCGCCCGAGAAGAAAGCGGCGCTGCCGCGTCCGCTCCTCCCGAACCCTACTTTCAGTTATTCGGGTTCGTTCTCGTGCGGAAAGCCGACGTTCTCGCTGCGACCGCGTTCCTGCTTGCGCTGCTGTCCACGGCCTACCAATTCAGCGGCTATCTCATGGGTCCGCGTGTGCGGCAGTTTCCGCCCGACCGAATCTTGATCTACTTCGACAAATATCCCGACGGCTCCGTCGCGACGCGGTTCGCTGGGCAGACGACATTCAGCAATGCCGGCCTGAGCGGTCACGGCGCCACGATCAAGGACGTGATCCTCACCGTCAACGGGCCGGGGATCCAAGTGAGACAGCGATGGAACAGCTTCGCAGTCGCGGAGCGCCATGACTGGCACCTGTCGATCAAGCCGCAGGCCGATGCAGCCGCCCTCCAGGTTCCCGGCGAGCAGACGTTGAGCCGGCTGATCACCTACGCACCCGCCGCCGAGCGTTGCGCACTCCTCCAGAAATGCAAATCAAGCTTCCCCACTCCCGACGACACGGTCTTCCTGCATGCCATCGACGGTCATGTCGGGGGGTCGCTGACCTTCACTTTCGCGAGCTCCACCTTCGAAGGCAGCGGGATCGAGAGCGTCTCCTGCGACGTGGTTCTGACGGCGGAGCTCGTCACGGCCTTGGCCGCGAGCGATTGGTACCTGGCGCCCTGTTTTGCGACCGAGTCGAAGCGCTGACGCCAACACCCGCCGGAAGCCCGCCGCGGCGATTGGGACGCTCCGTCAGAAGGGGCGCGTGCCACGTTCCGCTTTCGACGTCAGAGCGCCTGTGCCCCCAGTTCCTCCCGCCAGAATTCCGCGCGCTTCTTGAGCAGGGCGTCGCGCAGTTCCGGCCCGGCGTCCTCGTCCTCGAACAGCTCCAGCCGCTCGAAGGCGAAGGCCTCGCCGCCGTGCGCGCGCGCCGCCGCCAGCAGGGTCCGGTGCGGCGTGCTCGCCATGCGGACGCTGAACATCAGCCGTTTCTCGATCGCGTCGAGGTCGGTCGCGCGGCCGACCCAGCATTGCCCGCTCGCGGTGCAGCGCAGCGCGTAGACGCCCGCCGGCGCCTTGCGCTCCTTCCACGCCGCCGCCGCGGCCTTCTTCTCGTCCCGGTTCATGGCGTCGGCCTCTAGCCGGGATGGGCACGGTGTGTCGACGTCATCGAGTGCCGCAGCGAAGTTGAATCTGCTTTCAACTTAGCAGCGACCCCGGGTCCGAAAGGGCCGCCGGCGATCGCCCGCGCCACCGGTCGCGGGGCGGCCTCAGGACCGGCGGGGACGGCTTTGTCCCTTCACCGCCCCGGTAACGACCCTTCCGCCCGGTCGGGGCACCGGGATCGGGCGTGCCGCGAGGCCGCCTCCCGACGCCCTTGCCGTCCGCCCATGCCGGGGCCACATGGGGGATAAGCGCCGGGGCGGAGGGAACAAATCGCCTTCCCCGGCACTCGGCCCGGGGCGGGGATCGCGGTCTCCACCGGCGTTAATCAATAAGCCATTGTGGTCGTGCGATAGGGCGGGCTAGGATGGCCTCTTAGGCAAAGGGCGCCTCGCGACGCGCCCGTCAGGACGAGAATGACCAAGCTTAGCGGCAGCGATTCCAAGAGCACCCTCTACTGCTCCTTCTGCGGGAAGAGCCAGCACGAGGTGCGGAAGCTCATCGCCGGCCCCACCGTGTTCATCTGCGACGAATGCGTCGAGCTGTGCAACGACATCATCCGCGAGGAGACCAAATCCTCGCTGGTGAAGACGCGCGACGGCGTCCCGACGCCGCTCGAAATCTGCAAGCATCTCGACGACTACGTGATCGGCCAGAGCCATGCCAAGCGCGTGCTCTCCGTCGCGGTCCACAATCATTACAAGCGCCTCGCGCACGGCGCCAAGGCCGGCGACGTCGAGCTTTCCAAGTCGAACATCCTGCTCATCGGCCCGACCGGCTGCGGCAAGACTTTGCTCGCCCAGACGCTGGCGCGGCTGCTCGACGTGCCGTTCACCATGGCGGATGCGACGACCCTCACCGAGGCCGGCTATGTCGGCGAGGACGTCGAGAACATCATCCTGAAGCTGCTCCAGGCCAGCGACTACAATGTCGAGCGGGCGCAGCGCGGCATCGTCTACATCGACGAGATCGACAAGATCAGCCGCAAGTCGGACAACCCCTCCATCACCCGCGACGTGTCGGGCGAGGGCGTCCAGCAGGCGCTCCTGAAGCTGATGGAAGGCACCACCGCCTCCGTGCCGCCGCAGGGCGGCCGCAAGCATCCGCAGCAGGAATTCCTCCAGGTCGACACGACCAACATCCTGTTCATCTGCGGCGGCGCCTTCGCCGGCCTCGAGAAGATCATCGCCGACCGCCTGCAGGGCAAGTCGATCGGCTTCGGCGCCTATGTCGCCGCGCCGGAGGAGCGCCGCACCGGCGAGATATTGCGCCAGGGCGAGCCGGACGACCTCCTGAAGTTCGGCCTCATCCCCGAGTTCGTCGGCCGACTGCCGGTGATCGCGACGCTCGAGGACCTCGACGAGACGGCGCTGGTCAAGATCCTCAAGGAGCCCAAGAACGCGCTGGTCAAGCAGTACCAGAAGCTGTTCGACATGGAGGACGTGAAGCTCTCCTTCACCGAGGAGGCCCTGATCTCGGTCGCCAAGAAGGCGATCGAGCGCAAGACCGGCGCCCGCGGCCTGCGTTCCATCCTCGAGAACATCCTGCTCGACACGATGTTCGACCTGCCCTCGATGGACGGGGTGGACGAGGTGATGATCGACAAGGACGTGGTCGAGGGCCGCAAGGAGCCGGTGCGCGTCTACGCCGAGAAGAAGGGCGAGAGCGCGGCCTGACCGGCTGAACGCCCATGACGCGCGCGCCGGAGCCGGCCGGCCGACCCCGCTACCTCGCCTGGCTTCCGGCCTTCCTGTTCCGCGCCGACGGGCCGGCCTGGCGCTACGTGCTCATGGCCTGGCCGCTCACGCTGGTGCCGAGCCTGGCGCTCGGCCTTGTGTTCGGGCTCCTGTTCCCCGACCTGGCCCGGCCCGATTTCCCCCTCGGCATAGGCCTCCCGTTCCTGCTCTTCCTGCTGGTGGTGGTGTCGCCGGTCGTCGAGACCCTGATCCTGCTTCCCGTCGTCCTCCTCCTCCAGCGGCTCTTCGGCAGCGGCCCGGCGGCGATCGTCAGCGCCGGCCTGTGGGCGCTGGCGCACAGCCTGGAGGCGGCGGGCTGGGGCCTCGTCGTCTGGTGGCCGTTCCTGATCATGTCGATCACCCTCCTCACCTGGCGGGCCCGCGGGCTCGGCGCAGCGCTCGGCGTCACCGTCGCCATCCACGCCCTCCAGAACGCGGTGGCGGCGCTGCTGCTGGTCGGCGGGGCGGGGTGAGCGGGGCAAGCGCGATTGATGCGCGCGGTCCCCTTCCCATATAGGGAGGAAGAGGGAGGCCCCGGCCTTCCCGCAAGCGGAGTTAATGCGTGACCCAGTCCTATCCCGTCCTCCCCCTTCGCGACATCGTCGTCTTCCCGCAGATGATCGTGCCCCTCTTCGTCGGGCGCGACAAATCGGTGGCGGCGCTCGAGAGCGCGATGGCGGCGGACAAGCAGATCTTCCTCGTCTCGCAGCTCGATCCCGCGGAGGACGATCCCGACCGCGACGCGCTCTACGACATGGGCGTCGTGGCGACGGTGCTGCAGCTCCTCAAGCTGCCCGACGGCACGGTGCGCGTGCTCGTCGAGGGGCAGCAGCGCGCCAGCCTCGTCGCCATCGCCGGATCGGGCCAGCACCTCGTCGCTGAGGTCGAGCCGATCGAGACGGAGGAGCCCGAGGGCCACGAGGTCTCGGCGCTGATGCGCTCGGTGGTCGAGCAGTTCGAGAATTATTCGAAGCTCAACAAGAAGCTGCCGGCCGAGACCGCGGTCCAGCTCGGCCAGATCGAGGAGGCGTCGAAGCTCGCCGACAACGTCGCGGCCAACATCAACATCAAGGTCTCGGACAAGCAGGCGCTGCTGGCCGAGCTCAACCCGGTGCGGCGGCTCGAGATGGTCTTCGCCTTCATGGAGGGCGAGCTCGGCGTGCTGCAGGTCGAGAAGCGGATCCGCAGCCGCGTCAAGCGGCAGATGGAGAAGACGCAGCGCGAATATTATCTGAACGAGCAACTGAAGGCGATCCAGCGCGAGCTCGGCAACGAAGGCGAGGAAGGGGAGGGCGACGAGCTCGCCGAGCTCGCCCGCCGAATCGCCAAGACCAAGCTGTCGAAGGAGGCGCGCGGCAAGGCGACCTCCGAGCTGAAGAAGCTGAAGGCGATGGCGCCGATGTCGGCCGAGGCGACCGTCAGCCGCAACTATCTCGACGTGCTGCTCGGCCTGCCGTGGGGCAGGAAGTCGAAGGTCAAGAAGGACATCGCCGAGGCGCAGGCGATCCTCGACGAGGACCATTACGGGCTCGAGAAGGTCAAGGACCGGATCGTCGAATATCTCGCCGTCCAGGCCCGCACCAACAAGCTGAAGGGCCCGATCCTCTGCCTCGTCGGCCCCCCCGGCGTGGGCAAGACCTCGCTGGGCCGCTCGATCGCCCGCGCGACGGGCCGCGAGTTCGTCCGCCAGTCGCTCGGCGGCGTGCGCGACGAAGCCGAGATACGGGGCCACCGGCGGACCTATATCGGCTCGCTTCCCGGCAAGATCGTCTCGAACCTCAGGAAGGCCGGCTCGTCCAACCCGCTCTTCCTGCTCGACGAGATCGACAAGCTGGGCCAGGATTTCCGCGGCGACCCGGCCTCGGCGCTGCTCGAGGTGCTCGACCCGGAGCAGAATTCGAAGTTCCAGGATCATTATCTGGAGATCGACTACGATCTCTCCGACGTCATGTTCGTCACCACCGCCAACACGATGGACATGCCGCAGCCCCTGCTCGACCGGATGGAGATCATCCGCCTCGAAGGCTATACGGAGGACGAGAAGGTGGAGATCGCCACCCGCCATCTCATCCCCAAGCAGATCGAGAGCCACGGCCTCAAGGAGGGCGAGCTCGTCTTCACGCAGGAGGGCCTTCGCGCGCTCATCCGCCACTACACCCGCGAGGCGGGCGTGCGCACGCTGGAGCGGGAGATCGCCAAGGTGGCGCGCAAGGCGCTGCGCCGAATCCTCGAGGGCAAGACGGAGAAGGTCGAGCTCACGCCCGACAACGTCGCCGACTTCTCGGGCGTGCGCCGCTTCCGCCACGGCATGGGCGAGGAGGAGGACCAGATCGGCGCCGTCACCGGCCTCGCCTGGACCGAGGTGGGCGGCGAGCTGCTGACCATCGAGGCGGTCACCGTGCCGGGCAAGGGCCTGATCAAGACCACCGGCAAGCTCGGCGAGGTGATGCAGGAATCGGTTCAGGCCGCCTTCTCCTTCGTCAAGGCGCGCTCGCCCAGCTACGGCGTCAGGCCAAGCCTGTTCGGCCGCAAGGACATCCACGTCCACCTCCCGGAGGGCGCGGTGCCGAAGGACGGGCCGTCCGCGGGCGTCGGAATGGTGACGGCGATCATCTCGACGCTGACCGGCATCGCGGTGCGCCGCGACGTGGCGATGACCGGCGAGGTGACGCTGCGCGGCCGCGTCCTGCCGATCGGCGGGCTCAAGGAGAAGCTGCTGGCGGCGCTGCGGGGGGGCATCAAGAAGGTGCTCATCCCGGCCGAGAACGAGAAGGATCTCGCCGACATCCCGGCGACGATCCGCGAGGGCCTGGAGATCGTTCCGGTGAGCCATGTCGACGAGGTGCTCGGCCATGCCCTCGCGACTCCGGTCGTCCCGATCGAGTGGAGCGAGGCGGACGAGCTCGCCGCCCTTCCGGCGCCCGAGCTCGCCACCGCTCCGGACGACGCCGCGCTTCGCCACTAGAGCACGCTGGGTTTAGGTTGACCCGCTCATCCTGAGTAGGGACTGAGCTTGGCGAGGCCTGTCCTGAGCGACGCCGCAGGCGGCGTCGAAGGGGACCGTATCGAAGGACCGTCCTTCGAGACGCCGCTTCGACTTCGCTCAGC
>JAFAZW010000010.1 GCA_019239415.1 Alphaproteobacteria bacterium | reverse complement strand
ACCATCGAGCTGGTTCAGGGCGGTCTGAATCTTGGCGACATGATCTCCCCGGCTGCCGGGAACGATGTGGCCGGCATCCGTCTGGGCGGCCGCTTCCAACGCAGCATCCCCACGGAACAGCTTCGCGAGCAGGGCCACTGACTCTCTCCCCCGTCGGGTTGGGAGATGGTATCATGGGAGCCGGACGGGAGCGAGGCCTCGGAGCCATCCTTCGTGAACGCCGAGGGAACCTTGTCGCGCTTGCGGCGCTCAGCCGGCAAGTCGTTCAACGAATGGATATATCTCATGATCGGCAAGATTCTGGGCGCGGCGATCGGCCGCAAGCTGGCGGGGCGCAACGAAGAAGGGAAGGGGACCCTCATCGGCTTCGTCGCCCCGGCCATCGCCAGGCGGGTGACGCCGGCGATCGCCCTCACCGTCGGTGCCGTCTGGGGCGTCAAGAAGCTCCGGAACCGGCGCCGCGCACGGGCGGCCTGATTCTGCCTCCCCATCTCGCGATGGGGAGGCAAGTCTAACCCTGCGGCTCGTCGTCGTCCGGTGGCGGCGGGCGGTCGCGGCCGCCCTGCGGCGGGGGCGGGGGGACGTTGGCGAGCGGCGGCTCGCGGCGGTCGCCCGGCGGCGGCGGGCCGCGGTCGGGGCCGCCCGGGGGCGAGGGCTGGAGGGTGACGCTGACGTCGCCGCCCTTCACCTGCACGCCGGCGTCGACGCCGCTGTCGCCCAGGGGAATGGCGAAGTTCGCATCGCCCGTCTCGATCGGCGGCGCTTCCTCGACCGGCGGCGGCGCGGCGGCGGCAGGGGCCGCGCCGGTCGCGCCCGAGACGAAGGTGCGAAAGATCTGCGCCGGCAGCCCGCCTCCCGCCACCTTGCCGAGCGGCGTGTTGTCGTCGTTGCCGACCCAGATGCCGACCACCATGTCCTGGGTGAAGCCGATGAACAGGGCGTCGCGATAGTCCTGGCTGGTGCCGGTCTTGCCGTAGACCGGGATCTGCAGGGAGGCGGCGCGCCCGGTGCCCTTCTGGACCACCGCGGCGAGCAGGTCCCGCATGTCGCCGAAGGCGCGGTCGGACGTCGTGCCGGCATAGCTGTGCCACATGCGCTGCCACCAGCTCTTGTCCGGGTCCTCGATGCCGTGGGCGCGCACCGGATAGGCGCCCGCCGCGACCGCCGCATAGGCCTGCGTCATCTCGAGCAGGGTCACCCCCGACGTGCCGAGCGGCAGGCTCGGGTTGTCGTTGAGCGGGCTGGTGACGCCGAGGTCGCGCGCGGCCTGGATCACCTTCGCCCGCCCGACCTTCTCCGAAAGCCGCACCGCGGCGACGTTGCTCGAATAGGCAAAGGCATCGCGCAGCGTCAGCGTGCCGCGGTAGGAGTCGCCATAGTTCTTCGGCTGCCAGGTGCCGATGCGCAGCGGCGCGTCCTGGATCGTGTCGTCGGGCCGCAACCCGGCCCGCATGGCGGCGAGATAGACGAACAGCTTGAAGGTGGAGCCCGGCTGGCGCCGTGCCTGGGTGGCGCGGTTGAAGGGGCTCCTCGAATAGTCCTTGCCGCCCACCATCGCGAGCACCTGCCCGTCCGGCCGCATCGCCACCAGCGCGACCTGGGCCTTGCCGAGGCCGGCGCCGCGCACCGTCTGGAGGGCAAGCTGCTGCAGCCGGCTCGACAGCGTCGTCTGCACCTCGCGCGCGCCATAGGCCTCGCCCTCGTCGGCGGCGCGGGCCGAGGGCAGGACCCAGTCGGCGAAATAGGTTCCGGTCGGCACCTCCTCATCCTCATCCTCCTCGTTGACCGAGGCGGGACGGGTGCTCTTCGCCTGGGCGGCGGTGATGACGTGGTCGCGCGCCATCGCGGCGATGACGAGTGCGGCGCGCTCGCGGGCGAGGCGCAGATGGTTGGTCGGCGCGAGCCGGGTCGGTGCCTTCACCATGCCGGCCAGCATCGCCGCCTGCGCGACCGAGAGCTTCTCCGGCGGCACCGAGAAATAATGCTCGGCCGCCGCCCTCAGCCCGTAGACGTTGTCGCCGAAATAGACGTTGGAGAGGTAACGCTCGAGGATCTGCTGCTTGGTCAGCCACGCCTCGAGCCAGAAGGCGATCAGCACTTCCTGGAGCTTGCGCCCGACGGTGCGCTGCGGCGAGAGGAAGCTCGTCTTGGCGAGTTGCTGGGTGATCGTCGAGCCGCCCTCGCGCACTCCGCCGCCGCGCAGGTTGCGCCACAGCGCCCGGCCGATGCCGCGAAGGCTGATGCCCCAGTGGCTGTAGAAGCCGCGGTCTTCGATCGAGACGAAGGCCGCGGGCACGTATTTGGGCAGCTTGGCGACCTCGACCGGCGCGCGGATGTCGGCCCCGCGCCGGGCGATCGGGTCGCCCTCGACCGAGAGCAGGGTGAGGCTCGGCGCCGCGATCGGCTGGAGCGACTTGGACAGCGGCGCCGTGATCGCCAGCCAGGCGATGATCAGCATGAAGACGGCGAGCACGCCGAGCAGGACGTGCCGCAGCTTGACCCGCGCGAAGCGGCGCCACCAGGGCCGCCGCGGCGGTGGTTCGGCCGGATAGCCGGGGGGCAGGGTCTGACCCGCCAAAGCCGGGTCCGGCTGGTCGCCAGGCATTCGCCACTGGGCGGACTGATCCACGCGCATCCCCTCGTTGATAGCGGCGAAACGAGCCGGGGGGAATCAGGTTGCCTCGGCCTGCGACGAGCCGCCGCGCAGCCGCTCGGGCCGGATCGCCGCCGGCTCCACTCCGCAGGCTTCCAGCTCCTCAGGCCAGGCGCCGCCGGTCGCCAGCGCCTCGGCGATCGCGGCCATGGCCGGCGCGGTCTGGAGGCCGTAGCCGCCTTGCCCGACGAGCCAGAAGAAGCCCGGCGCGGCCGGGTCGAAGCCGGCGGTCGGCGTCCGGTCGGCGACGAACGACCGGAGCCCCGCCCAGCGGTGGGCGATCCGGGTCACGGTGAGGGTGGTGTGCTGCTCCAGCCGGTAGGCGGCGAGCGCCGCGTCATATTCCTCCGGCGCGGCGTCGCACGGCGCGTCGTCCACTTCGTCTTCGGGCGAGACGAGGATCTGCCCGGCTTCCGGCAGCATGTAGAAGTCGCCCCCGGCACTGTGGAAGAACGGCCATGGCGATACGTTCATCCCGGCCGGAGGGTCGACGACGATGATCGTCCGGCGCTTCGGCTGCAGCCCGATCGGCGCCACGTCGGCCATCGCGGCAACCTTGTCGGCCCAGGCGCCGGCTGCGTTGATCAGGATCGGCGCGGAGAAGGTCTCGCCCGCCTCCGTAACGACCTGCCAACCGTCGCGCTTGCGGTCCACCGAAGCGACGCGCCGGCCGTTGAAGACCTGCGAGCCGGCTGCTCGGATTGCCTTTGCGTAGCCCTGGAGGAGCGCCGCCGCCTCGATCTTGAGGCCGGTAGGGTCGTAAATCGCCGCGATGGCATGCCCGGGGCCGGTCCGCGCCACTGGACACAGTTCGCGGATGCGGTCCGGGCCGATCCGCTCCACCTTGTCGGTGAACCTCGCCATCTCCGCCGCGAGGGCCTCGATCTTCGGAACCTGCTCCTCGGCCGCCGCGTAGACGGTCGCCATGAGCCGGGCGAGCGGCGTCTCGCTGAAGCCTTCCGGTGGTGTCTCGAAGAAGGGCCGGCTCCAGGCGGTCATGCCCCGCACGGCGGCGTTGCCTATGCCGAAGTGGCTGAACGAGACGCTGCGGCCCGAGCTGTGATAGCCGAGCGCCTCCTCGCCTTCGAGCACGACCACCCGGCCGTGCCGCGCCAGGCGCGCCGCCGCGGAGAGGCCGGCGACGCCGCCGCCGACGATGAGGAAATCCGCTTCGTTCATGCCGCGCCCCTAGCCGCGCGCCGCGCGCCGCGAAAGGCTTCAGCGCCGAGGCTTGCTCGGCCGCCGGCTCGCCAGGTCGAACCCGTCGCCGTCGGAGAGGACGTGCACGCGCACGTCGTGCATCGAAAGCGCGCATTCCGCCCGCGCCTCCGCGACGTTGCAATAGGACACGTCGGCGCCGTCGACGACGTAGACGGCGCCCGAGCCGATCACGCGGAACGTATCGCCCTCGACCACCGCCGCCGTATCCTCGTCGATCCCCATGCCGAGCACCCGCGGATTGTGCGCCACCGCGCCGATCAGCCGGCCGAAGCGGCCGCGCTCGGCGAAATGCTGGTCGATGATGACGTCGCGGATGAGACCCATGCCGGGGGCCATGTGGAGGTCGCCGATGCGATGCGTCTCGCGGCTCGTGCCCTTGATCAGCATCGTCTCGCTCATCACCGACGCGCCCGCCGAGGTGCCGGCGACGACGCCGCCGCGCTCGTAGAGGCGCCGCACCTTCGCCTCGATGCCGGTGTCGCCGATCTGGCTGGTGATCCTGAGCTGGTCGCCGCCCGAAAAGAACACGCCCGCCGCGTCGTCCAACACCGAGAGCTTCTCCCGGTCATGGGCCTCGGCCCGCTCCTCGACGTAGAGCTCGACCAGCTCGCCGACGTCGAGGTCGGCGAACGCCTTCTGATACTCGTCGAAATAGCCCTCCGGCTGATGGCTGGCGACGGTGGCCAGGACGAGCTTGCCGCCGCGCACGTGCCGCGCCACCTCGCGCAGGATCGCCCGCTCGCCGGCCGGATCGCGGTCCTCGTGCCCGCCGATGATGATGAGGCAGCCTTTGGGGCGGCCGTTGTCGTGAGTCACTTTTGCTCTTCGTCCTTCCTGAGAAACGCCTTGGGCGTATCCATCTCGTGCGTCATGTAGGCGACGGCGAAGATGGGGCTATTGTGCGCCCAGCCAAGCGTCCCGTCCTTCGTGATGCAAATGCCGCCTCCATCGGCGTCGGCGCCGCCGGTGCCGGGAAGCCTCGCGAGCACCTGCGCGATTGCAGGCTCCGGCGCCTCGCCGTCCTCGAGCCGCGCCATGACCCGGCTGGCGAGGGCGAGGCGGGCGATCGTCTCGCCGTCGCCGGAAAAGGCGACGCCGCCGATATGATTGTCGGCATAATAGCCGAGGCCCGGCATCGGGCTGTCGCCGATCCGGCCGACCTTCTGCCCGTCGAGGCCGCCGGTGGAGGTGCCCGCGGCGATGTTGCCGCCCCCGTCCAGTGCCACCGCGCCGACCGTGTCGTGCACGGCCTCGGCCCTGGCGGGCTTGTCGGCCTTCAAAAAGCCTTCCGGAACCGCCTCGTGTCCCTTCGCCCTGGCGAATTCGAGCGCGCCGTCGGCGACGAGCAGCACTTCCTTTTCGGGCAGCAGCGACCGCGCCACCTCGACGGGGTGGGCGACGCAGCGGATCGCGCCGACGGCGCCGACGGCGAGATTGCGCCCATCCATGAGCCCGGAGCACATCTCGATCCCGCCCGCCTCGTTGGGCGCCGAGCCGCGGCCGGCGTTGAAGACGGGAAGCGCCTCCATCGTCGCGATCGAGGCGACCACCGCATCCACCGCGTCGCCGCCCCCTTCCAGCACTGCCCGCCCTGCGGCAATGGCTTCGAGGATGCCGTCGCGATTGGCCTCGTGCTCGGCGGGGTCGTCCGGCTTCGCCCCGCCATGGACGATGAGGGCCCAGGCGCCCTCCTTCAGCTGTGTCATGCCCTATTCCGCGGGGACGAGCGGGGCGCGGGTCGCGGCGCGGACGTTCGCCGGCTTGAACTCGTTCACCTGCGCCCAGGCGGCGCGCACGTCCGTCGGCGTCGCGACGATGAGGTCGCCCGGCCGACCCATGGCGAGCGCGGCGGCGAGCGAGGCGGCCTCGCCGGCGATGAGATGGATATGCTCATCGAGCCGGCCCGCCTCGACCGCGCCGTCCTTCAGCAGCCGCATCACCTCGCCGCGCGGGCGGCCGCGGGTCGAGGGGTCCTCGCGGAATATCAGCTCGTCGAACAGCCCGGCGGCGATGCAGCCGAGCTCGCGAATGTCCTCGTCGCGCCGGTCCCCCGCCATCGAGACCACGCCGATCGTCCGCTTGTAGCGGTGCGACAGGCCGCGAATGACCTTGCCGAGCGCCTCCAGACCCGCCGCATTGTGAGCGTAGTCGACGATGACCCGGAAGCCATGCGCGTCGTGCACGTTGAGGCGGCCCGGATTCTGGTCGAAGCTCGAGCGGAACTGGGTCAGCGCCGAGCGGATGGTGAGGATCGGCACGCCGTAGGCCAGGGCCATGGCCGTCGCCGCGAGCGCGTTGGCGACGTTGAACTCGGCCATGCCATGGAGCGTCGCGGGGATGTCGCCCGACTTCATGATCAGGTCGCGCCGGCCGTCGTCGTAGAGGGCGACGATCCCGCCCTCGTCGCCCGGCTCGCGCACCACCGCCATCCCGCCCCGGTCGATATGCTCGCGCACCAGCGGGGGGATCTCGGCCCCGCCCTTCAAGGTGAACCAGATGATGCGGCCGCCGGCCCGCCGCGCCATCTTCACGCAGAGCGGATCGTCGGCGTTGAGCACGGCATAGCCGTCGCGCCGCACCGCCTCGACCACCACGGACTTGACGTCGGCGAGGTCCTCGACCGTCTCGATGCCCTTGAGGCCGAGATGGTCGGCGGTGACGTTGAGGCATGCGGCGATGTCCGCCTCGCGGTAGGCGAGCCCCTCGCGCAGCAGCCCGCCGCGCGCCGTTTCGAGGACCGCCACCTCGACCGTCGGGTCGCGCAGCACCATGCGCGCGCTTCGCGGCCCCGTCGCATCGCCCTCATGGGTGAGGATGTCGTTGATGTAGACGCCCGTCGTCGAGGTGAGGCCGACGGTGCAGCCGGTATAGCGCAGGATATGCTTGACCATCCGGCCGACGGTCGACTTGCCGTTGGTGCCGGTGATGGCGAGGATCGGGACGCGGGTCCGGCTGCCGCGCGGGAACAGCATCTCGATGATCGGCCGGGCGACGTCGCGCGGCGCGCCTGCCGACGGCTCGATGTGCATCCTGAGGCCCGGCGCCGCATTGACCTCGATCACGCCGCCGCCGGTCTCGCGCACCGAGCGGCCGATGTCGGGGCAGACGAAGTCGACGCCGGCGACGTCCAGGCCGACGATCAGCGCAGCCCGCCGCGCGATCTCGGCATTGTCCGGGTGGATCTCGTTGGTGCGGTCGACGCCCGTGCCGCCGGTCGACAGGTTCGCCGTCGCACGCAGCTGCACGATCTGCTCCGCCTCGGGAATGCTGTCGGGGGTGAGGCCGACGCGAGCGATATATTCCTCGACCAGCGCGTCGATCTTGATCCGGGTCATGACGTTTTCGTGGCCGTCGCCGCGGCGTGGGTCGCGGTTCACCTCCTCGGCCAGCTGGCGGATCGTGGAGACGCCGTCGCCGACGACCTGCGCCGGAATGCGCTCGGCGACGGCGATCATCTTGCCGCCGACGACGAGGATGCGGTGATCGTTGCCCGGGTAGAATTGCTCGACGATAACCCCGCCGCCCTTCGATTGGGCCTGCGCCTCCCGGAATCCGAAGCGCAGCTGCTCCTCGCCGGTGACGCCGATGGTGACGCCGCGGCCGTGATTGCCGTCGAGCGGCTTGACGACCAGCGGGTAGCGCAGGCGCTTGCCCTCGCGCACCGCCTCGTCCTCGCTGCGCACCACGGCGCCGCGCGGCACCGGTACGCCGGCCTCGTCGAGCAGCTTCTTGGTGAGGTTCTTGTCGCTCGCCGTGTCGGCGGCGACGAGCGGCGTGCGCCCGGTGATCGAGGCGCGGATGCGCTGCTGGTACTTGCCGTGGCCGAGCTGGATCAGGCTCTTCTCGTCGAGTCGCATCACCGGAATGCCGCGGCGGTTCGCCTCGTCGACGAGCGCCCTGGTGGTCGGCCCGAGCGCCGTGCGCCGCACCATCCGCTTGAGCGCCGCCATGCTCGCGTCGAAGTCGAACTCGCCCTTGAGGGGGTGGATTCGGTCGAGTCCGGAAATGCCGGCCAGCTCCGCGGGAAGGAGCGAATTGACCAGCTCGAGCGCGATCCGCCCGGCCATCAGCCCGACCTTCTCCTCATTGTAGGCGAACACCACGTTGTAGACGCCGGGCTTGCCCTTCACCGAACGCGTCTTGCCCCGGACGGCGCGCGAGCCGGCCAGCGTCTGCAGCTCGAGCGCGACATGTTCGGCCACATGGCCGAGCCAGGTCCCTTCCCTGAGCCGGGTCTCGAAGCCGCCGCGGACCTTGAGCGAGCATTTGTGCCGGCCGACCCCGGGCAGCATGGCGAGCAGAGCCTCGCTGAAGCCGGGGATGAGGTTGGTCGGGAACTGCTCCATCCGTCCGAGGTCGAGCTGGATGCGGATCATCGGCGTGTGGCTGTAATAATGCGGGCCGCGATAGACGCCGACCTCCCTGACCGCCATCTCGGCCGTGAGCAGGGCGGTGCCGCTGTCGGTCTTGGCGCCGAATAACATTCGTGTCCCCCGTAAGATCTCGGTTGTGGAAGCCTCCACTCGGACCGGCGCGGACGGCGACCGGTTCGGAGGCGACATGATCTGGCTAAACCCCCGGAAACAGGGGGGAGTTCCGCAAGGATGATGATGATGTGGGTTAGGGGCGCATACCGTCATCCCGGCGAAAGCCGGGATCTCAGTGGGTGAAGAGCGCCGGCGCCTTTCACCCCACGAGATCCCGGCTTTCGCCGGGATGACGAATCAGAATACGCCTTCCTTCCTCTCGCCCGCCCGGCTTAGGGTGCGAGCAAGAACTCCGGAGAGAGCGACCATGGCCGACCGCATCCAGCCGCCCGCGAGCCTCGTCGCGAGCGCGCACGCCAACTGCGCGGATTACGAGGCGCTGTACCGCCGATCGCTCGAGGACCCCGACGGCTTCTGGGCGGAGCAGGCGGGGCGGATCGACTGGTTCACCGCGCCGACGCGGATCGGGGACTGGTCCTACGGTCCCGTCGCGATCCGCTGGTATGAAGACGGCGTCCTCAACCTCTGCCACAATTGCGTCGACCGCCACCTCGCCGCGCGCGCCGACCAGCCGGCCTTGATCTTCGAAGGCGACGAGCCCGGCGCCGGGCGCACGCTCAGCTACGGCGCGCTGTATCGCGAGGTCGTCGCCATGGCGAACGCTCTGAAGGCGCTCGGCGCCGGCAAGGGCGACCGCGTCACCATCTACCTGCCGATGATCCCCGAAGCGGCGGTGGCGATGCTCGCCTGCGCCCGCATCGGCGCCGTGCACTCGGTCGTCTTCGGCGGCTTCTCGCCCGAGGCGCTGCACGGCCGTATCGAGGATTGCGCGAGCCGCATCGTCGTCACCGCCGACGGCGGCATGCGCGGCGGCAAGCTGGTGCCGCTCAAGGCCAACGTGGACGCCGCCCTCGCCAAGGGGTCGGAGGTGGATGCCGTCCTCGTCGTTCGCCACCTGGGCAACGACATCGCCTGGACGGAAGGCCGCGACCATTGGTTCGACGGCCTTCGCCCGGCGCTGCCGGACGAATGCCCGTGCGAGCCGATGAACGCGGAGGACCCGCTGTTCATCCTGTACACGTCCGGCTCGACCGGCAAGCCCAAGGGCGTGCTCCACACCACCGGCGGCTATGCCGTCTGGACGGCGGCGACCTTCCACTACGTCTTCGACTACAAGCCCGGCGAGATCTTCTGGTGCACCGCCGACGTCGGGTGGGTGACGGGACACAG
The DNA here is from genome assembly GCA_019239415.1 of Alphaproteobacteria bacterium. Lineage (GTDB taxonomy): Bacteria > Pseudomonadota > Alphaproteobacteria > Sphingomonadales > Sphingomonadaceae > Allosphingosinicella. The sequence continues at coordinate 8,874 of JAFAZW010000010.1, read as the reverse complement.
CTACGTCGTCTACGGGCCGCTGGCGAACGGGGCGACCAGCCTCGTCTTCGAAGGCGTGCCCAATTATCCGGACTTCAGCCGCTTCTGGGACGTGGTCGAACGCCACAAGGTCAACATCTTCTACACCGCCCCCACCGCCATCCGCGCCCTGATGCGCGAGGGCGAGGCGCCGGTGAAGAAGCACGACCGCTCGTCGATCCGCCTGCTCGGCTCGGTCGGCGAGCCGATCAATCCCGAGGCGTGGCTCTGGTACCACCGCGTCGTCGGCGACGGCCGCTGCCCGATCGTCGACACCTGGTGGCAGACGGAGACCGGCGGCATCATGATCACGACCCTGCCCGGGGCCCATGCCATGAAGCCCGGCTCGGCGGGGCGACCGTTCTTCGGCGTGGTGCCGGAGCTCGTCGATGCCGACGGCCGGGTGCTCGCTGGCGCCGCCTCGGGCAACCTGTGCATCGCCCGCTCCTGGCCGGGCCAGATGCGCACCGTCTACGGCGACCACGCGCGTTTCGTGCAGACCTATTTCTCGACCTATCGCGGCAAATATTTCACCGGCGACGGCTGCCGCCGCGACGAGGACGGCTATTACTGGATCACCGGCCGCGTGGACGACGTGCTCAACATTTCCGGCCACCGCCTCGGCACCGCCGAGATCGAGAGCGCGCTGGTCAGCCATCCGCTCGTCGCCGAAGCCGCGGTCGTCGGCTATCCCCACGACATCAAGGGCACCGGCATCTACGTCTACGTCACCCTCGTCGCCGGCGAGGAGGGCGACGAGGCGCTGGAGAAGGAATTGCGCGGCCACGTCCGCACCGAGATCAGCCCGATCGCCAGCCCCGACCTCATTCACTTCACGCCCGCTCTCCCGAAGACCCGGAGCGGCAAGATCATGCGCCGCATCCTGCGCAAGATCGCCGAGAACGATTATGGCAGCCTCGGCGACACCTCGACCCTGGCCGATCCGAGCCTGGTCGACAGCCTGATCGACGGACGGCGAAACCGCTGATCGCTTGCCACGGGCGCCCAACGATGAGAGACAAAGCGCGCTGACGAAGGAGACCCCGATGATCGGAATCCTGCTCGCGCTGCTCGCCCCGACCGCGACTCACCCGGCGCACGGCGTGCAGACCGGCTACGGCAAGCCCGGCTACAATCCTGACAAGATGATCTGCGTCTCGCGCGACATGATCGGTTCGCGGCTACAGGCGGTGCGCGAGTGCCACCGCGCCCAGGAATGGGTCGACCAGGAGCAGCAGGAGCATGTCGGCCTGATGCGCAAGCAGTTCAACGGCGATCCGGGCTGCAGCGGCGGCAATCCCGCCGCCTGCCACCCCGAGATCCACGGCGGTCGCGACACGCCCTGGTAGTCATTGTGTCCCGGGCGAAAAGCGTCGAAGGTAGGGACCCTGACGAAGGAGGCGCGAATGCTCGGAATCCTGCTCGCCTTGCTCGCGCCGACCGGGAGCCACGCGGTGCACGGGGTCCAGACCGGCTACGGGACCGCGGGGTATAATCCGAACAAGATGATCTGTGTGTCACGCGATGTGGTCGGATCGCGGCTGCAGCAGGTGCGCGAATGCCATACCGCCCAGCAATGGGAGGATCAGAAGCAGCAGGAAACGGTGGGCCTCGCCATGAAGCAGCATAATGGCGATCCCGGCTGCAACGGCCAGGGCCCCAGCATCTGCCACCCCGAGATCCACGGCGGACGCGACACGCCCTAATGAGGGGGTCGGCCCCTTCGGGCAGCGACGATCCTGAGACTAACGGAGCCGCTCCGCCTTTTCTTTGACGTCTGCCAAGACCCGCCGACTGTTGGCCGACGCGGCCCAGCGGGCGAGCGGCTCCCAATAAGGGATCGGGTCGATCTTCAGCACGTGCGAGGCCGAGACGGTGAGGCGGGTGCCGCCGCCCGGCAGCGGCCGAAGCGTGAAGCGGGTCTCGCCCGTCGTGAAATAGCCCTGGACGTGCGGCGCGTGGACCCGCCGGTAGGGGCTCATCTCCTCCATCGCCGGCGGCTGGGAGAGCAAGGCGAAGGCGAGGCGGCGCTCCGGCTCCCAGGCCGTCACGCGCTCGCGCGCGACCCCAGTCGAGAAATAGCCCAGGCGGACAGCGCCGACGCCGGTACCGAGCAAGCGGCCGCGCAGGGGATAAGCAAGGCCGGCGGCGCCGACGAGGCCGGGTCCAGCGGCGATCGGCGCGCCCGCCGTCAGCGCCTCCCAAACCGCCGCGGGCGGCGCGGCCACGTCGATGCTCTCGCGCGTCCGCATCGTTGCGGCGGGCGGCATCGCCGCTTCCAGCGCGAAGACGGCCGGGAGCAGCGCGAGCGCCATGAGCGGTTTGTCGCGACGATTGCGCTCCAGCGCCAGAACGTGCCCGACCGACCCTCCGATCGCTGCTACGCCCCAGGCGAGGGGCGCTATCAGCAGGATGCAGATCAGCCCCTCGAGCGCGAGGAGGAGCAGGGCGAGGGCCCCGAGCCCCGTCGCGCACGTCACGAGCAACAGCGTCTGGCGCCGATCCAGCGGATTGCGGCGGTTGGCGAGGTACGCGGTAGTGAGGCCGACGAGGAAGGGCGTCATCACAAAGAGCCCCCAGCCATAGGCGCCGAAGGTCACGGCGGATACGAGCACGGCCAGGACGATCAACGCGACGCCGGCGAACAGCCCCTGGAGCACGTGGGCAACGTCGACGCCGGGCCGGTCCTGCTCGGGCTCATCCTCCGGGGAATTCTCGGGGGGCGCGGCTCGGCAGGGCAGGCAGGCCAGGATCAGCGCCGCGCCGACCTGGAAGGCCGGCAGGACCGCGAACACGGCGAGGCCGAAACCCATTCCCGAGCGCGCGGCCCGCCGGAAGGAGAGAATGGCGAGGCCGGCATAGGAGCTAAGAGCGGTCGCGATGATCAACGCACCGTCGCCGGCCGTCAGATCCGACAGCGTCCCGACCGAGCGCAGCGGCACCACCCAGAATTCGGCATCCCTTTCCAGCATCGCCCCGTGGCGGTGGAAGACGAACAGCACCGCGGCATATTGGGCGAGCAGCAGCAGCGCCGCGAGCAACGGATAGACGAGCGGCGACAGCCGGCCGCGGAAAGGACGCAGGATCATCGCCCGCTCCACGCGAAGAGCAGCGCGGCGACCGGGCAGCCCGCACCCGTCTTCCGCACCCGCCGCAGCGCCGGCCGCCGTGGCAACTGCTCGAGAAGCACGACGTCCCAGGCCAGGCCCAACCGCTGGAACAGCCGCAGCAGGAGCCAGCCGAGATCCACCTGGCCGGGCTCGAGACCAAGGCGCGCCGAGCGCGGAAAGGCATGGTGGTTGTTGTGCCAGCTCTCGCCCATGCTGATCAGGCCGGCGATCCTGACGTCGAAACCCTGCACCGACGCACCTTCGACGATCCAGCTCTGGCCGCCCTCGCGGTGGGCGAAATGGCCGACCAGCCAGTGGCCGGTGACGCAGACGGCGACGCGCGCACAAATGCCCCAGACCAGCCATGGCGCCCCGCCGACGGCGAAGAACAGCAGCGCCCAAGGCAGCTGCTGCGCCATCCACGTCCGCTCCAGCACCGCATAGACCCGGTCGCGGGCGAGGCGCGGCTCGAGGCGGAAAGCCGGTGGCGCCGCCAGGTGCAGCGTGCAGTGCAGCTGATGCCAGCCGTCGCGCCACAGGCTCGCGCGGTGTCCGAAATAGGGGTGGCAGGCCGGCTGGCGCTGCGCCCAGTCGCGCATGTCGTGGATGCGGATCATGCCGATCGGCCCCGCCATCCCGACGAGGACGCCGAGATAGACGCAGGCATATTCGAGCCAGAGGGGACAGGCGAAGCTGTTGTGGATCAGCCGGCGGTGCATGCCGACGGAATGGCCGGCGCAGAGCGTCACGGCCGAGGTCGCGAGAAACAGCGCCAGCGCGCCCCAGCTGACGTAAACCGGGCCCAGCATGAGGGCGGCCGCCGTCATGGCGCCGATCCACAGCGACTTGCCGGGCGCCCATCTTATGGTGCCGCGAACCGGGTCGGCGAAGGCGTCGGCGACGATCCGTTCCGATCCGGGCACCAGATCCATCGCCTCGCTCCTATCCTTCGGTGGGCGGTTCGTGACGGCTGTCGCGCAGCGCCGCGCTCTCGCGCTTCAGCGGCGTCGACACGGGGCAGAGATGCTGGACGAAGCCGTTCAGCGTGTTGACGAGATTCTCGCGCACCAGCGCATAGTGGACGAACTGGCCGCGCTTCTCGCTCGTCACGAGGCCGGCATTTTCGAGAATCTGGAGGTGCTTGGAAATGGCCGGCTTCGACATGTCGAACCGGGCCGCAATCTCGCCGGCGGTGAGTTCGACCTCCGCCAGATAGGCGAGAATCTTGCGCCGGGGCGTCGAGGCCAGGGCTTCGAAAACCTTGTTCACAAGATGACTACTTAACTAATGAGTTAAATGATGTCAACCGAGCGCCCCGCGATCGTTAACGTCGCGTTGACCATGATCCTCGCGGGTCCGTTCAGTCTTGCGCCGCTAGGGGAAGGCGGCGCGCAGAGGGGATTGGGTCGACGTGAAGCTGATCGTGTTCAGGAAGGGCGGAGAAGCCGGCGAGGTCGCGATCAATCCCGAGCACGTCTCCCACGTCCGCACCGCCTCCGGCCCTTTCACCGACATCTATATCGGCGAGCAGCGCGTCGCCGTGGAGGGCAGCTTCGCGCAGGTCATCGCGCGCCTGACCGGCGGCGTCGAGCCCGCCGCCGGCCCGCCGCCCCAGGTCAAGAGCTGGATCGCGACGCGCTAGGCGGGGTCGAGCCGGTCGGACCCGGCTGGTCGGAGGCCCTGAGCGCGCCCTCAGAACAGGCGCGTGAAGCTGTAGAACAGCGCGCCCACGGCCGCCGAGGCGGGGATGGTGATGATCCAGGCCATCACCACGTTCTGCGCGACGCCCCAGCGTACCGCGCTCGCGCGGCGGGCGACGCCGACGCCGATGACGCAGCCGGTGATCGTGTGCGTGGTCGAGACGGGAATGCCGAGCGCGGACGCGATGAACAACATCACCGACCCGCCGAGCGACGCGCTGAAACCCTGGTGCTGGGACAGCTTGGTGATGCGCGCGCCCATCGTCTCGATGATCTTCCAGCCGCCCATCAGCGTGCCGAGGCCCATGGCGATGTAGCAGCTGATCGCGACCCAATGGGGCACCGCGAACTTACCGTGGAGGTAGCCGGTCGAGTAGAGAAGAACGGTGATGATCCCCATGGTCTTCTGGGCGTCGTTCAGCCCGTGGGTGAGCGAGAGCGACGCCGACGAGGCGAGGTGGAGGATCCGGAAGCTGCGCTCGGCGCGCTGGGCCGAAGCCCGCATCATGGCCCAGCTCGACAGGGCCATGATCGCCATCGACAGGATCATGCCGAGCACCGGCGACGCGACGATCGCGATCAAGGTCTTGTTGAGGCCGGTCCACTGCACGCCGGTGAACCCCGTATGGGCGACGCCCGAGCCGACCAGGCCGCCGACCAGGGCGTGGCTCGATGACGACGGAATGCCCTTCAGCCAGGTGACAATGTTCCAGAACATCGCGCCCGCGAGCGCGCCGAACACCACCGCCGGCGTGATGTCGGCGACGAGGCCCTTGCCGATCGTGTTGGCGACGGCGTGGAGGCTCGGAAAGGCGAGCGTGAGGAAGTAGGCGGCGAAGTTGAAGAAGGCGGCGAAGGCGACCGCCTGCACGGGGCCCAGCAGCCGCGTCGCCACCACCGTGGCGATCGAGTTCGCCGCGTCGTGCAGGCCGTTCAGGAAGTCGAACGCCAGCGCGACGAGGATCAGCCCGACGAGGAGCGGAAAGGCGAGCTCGTGCATGTCCGCGCCTTCAGCTATGGTCGATGACGATGTCGTCGATCTCGTTCGCCACGTCCTCGAACGAGTCCGTGATCCGCTCGAGATGCTTGTAGACCTCGCGCTCGACGATGAAGCGCATGCTGTCGGTCGCTCCATAGCGCTGGAACGCCTTCTTGACGCCGGCGGCATGGATCTCGTCGGCATGGCCTTCCATGCGGACCAACCGTTCGGTGAGCTCGTGGAGGCGGCTGCCGTTGCGGCCGACGTCGCGGAGCAGCGGCAACGCCTCGGCGGTAACCCGCGACGCGTCGAGAATGATCGCCGCGATGTCCTTCATCTCCTGCTCGAATTCCTTGATCTCGTAGAGATCGATGGCCGAGGCCGCGGCCTGCATCTCGTCGACCGCATTGTCCATCGACGCGGCGAGGCTGGTGATGGCGCTGCGGTCGAACGGCGTCAGGAACGTCCGCCGCACCGTGGTGAGCACTTCGCGCGTGACGTTGTCCGCGTCGCTCTCGCGCTCGTGGATCTCGCGGACATAATCCTGCATCGCGGGCCCGCCCTCGAGCAGGCGCGACAAAGCGTTGGCGGCAGCGCAGATGCTGACGGCCTGGGCCTCGAACAGCTCGAAGAAATTGCCGGTGCGCGGCAGCAGGCGTTGGAACCAGGCGAACATCGGACCTACTTTCGATCTCTGGGCGATGGCGCCGAGCCGCGTGTCGCGACGCGCCGCCTTGTTGAATTCGGCCGCGCCGAACGAACGGATGAGGTCGGCGAGGTCCGGCTCCTCGACGGCATTGGCCGCCTCGGCGAGGGAGAACCAGCGCCGCTCGCGCTCCGCCGCCTCCTTCCATGACGGCAGCTCCTGGCTGACCGCGAGGGGGAAGACGTCGACGTCGAACATCAGGGAAGCGCCGTTGCCGCGCCGCTTGCGGTAGCGATAGGAGCCGAGTGGCGTCGGGCAGACGGCCCCGCGTACCCCCGCTTCCTCCTCCGCCTCGATCGCGGCGGCGGTGTGCCCGGTCTCGCCGCCCGTCGGGTTGCCCTTCGGGATCACCCAGCGCTTCGTCTCGCGCGAGGTGATGAGGAGGATGCTGACCGGTGCGTCGATCGCGCTTCCGCTCGAGCGATAGGGCAAGGCCGCGACTTGGCGAATGGCTCGGCTCCCCGCGAAGTGAGAGGTGGTGGTGTCATGGCAGACGCCGCGGCGCGTGCAAGGCCCTAATGCGACGGCACTGTTACAGTTGCATGACTCCCCGCCGCGGCTCGCGGGTACCGAGCGTCTCGGCAGTGAGCGGCGCCCCGGCGGCGAGCAGCGCCTGCCGTCGCCCCTTGGGATCGGTGGCGATCTGTGCCTGCTCGAACGGCAGGAACGCAGCGAAGCAAGGCTCGGCGAGGGCGCGGGAGACGAAGGCGGCGGTGCGGGGCCAGCGCGCCGCGTCGACCGCGAAGCCGACATAGGCGCCGTTGCGGAAGAAGGTGGCGAGGGCGATGTCCGCGAGCCCGATTTCGGAGCCGAACAGGAAGCCGTCGGGCGGCAGCTGCGTCTCGAGATAGTCGAGCTCGCGCGGCAGTCCCCGCTCCAGCGTATCCGCCACCCGCGCTTCGTCGGTCGCCTCGCCCCAGACGATCGGGCGCACGAACTTCTGATAGAACAGGCCCCAGATGAACAGATCGCCGAGCCGGGTATCGGCATATTCCTCCAGCCATCGCGCCCGCGCGCGCTCCGCCGGCGCGGCGGGGAGCAGCGGGCGCTCCGGGAACGCGTCGTCGAGCCAGGCGCAGATCACCGAGGAATCGGAGAGGACGAGATCGCGGTGGAGCAGCACCGGGATGCGGCGGAGCGGCGACAGGCGCTCGAATTCCTCGTTGCCGAAGAAGGGGGTGATCGGGTCGATTTCGTAGGGGAGACCCTTCACGTGGAGGCAGGCGAGAACCTTCCTCACATAGGGGCTGACGTAGCTGCCGATGATCCTCATGGCTCGAGCTCCGAGAAGCGGGGGGCGGGGGCCGGCTGGGTGACGCCGCCGATGTTCGCGAAGGTGCCGCGCATCGCATTATGGGGGTGGGAAGGCGCCTCGGAAAGCGAGAGAATCGGCGCGAAACAGGCGTCGAAACCCTCCAGTAGGGCGCACCAATGTTGCCGAACGCGACTGCGGAACGTGGTTTCGAGCTCCTCCCGCAGGCCGGGATCGTCCTGACCGCAGCGAAGGCCCAGCCGGTCCCTGAGGATTGCGAAGAAGCGCGGCTCGAGCGCGCCCACCGCCACCCAGTGGCCGTCGGCGCATTGGTAGCAATCGTAATAGGGCCGGCCGGTGTCGAGCAGGTTCGCGCCCCGCGCCTCGCGCCAGAGGCCGGCGGCGTGGAGCGAAAAGGTGAGCGCGCTGAGCAGCGCCGCGCCGTCGACCATCGCGCAATCGACGACCCGCCCGCGTCCGGTCGCGCGCGCGGCGAGGATGCCCGCCACCATGCCGAACGCCATCAGCAGGCCGCCCCCGCCGAAATCGCCCACGACATTGACCGGCGGCGTCGGCGGCGCGCCGGCCCGGCCGTAGGTCGAGAGCGCGCCGGCGAGGGCGATGTAGTCGATGTCGTGGCCGGCGCGGCCTGCGAGCGGGCCGCTCTGGCCCCATCCGGTCAGCCGCCCGTAGACCAGCCGCGGATTGTCGCGGCACAGCCGGTCCGGTCCCAGGCCGAGCCGCTCCATCGCACCCGGGCGGAAGCCTTCGATCAGCCCATCGGCGTCCGCCGCGAGCCCCCGCACCCGCGCCACGTCGTCCGGCCGCTTGAGGTCGAGGACGAGGATCTCGGCCCGCCCGCGCCTCAGGATATCGAATTCGGGCGGAATCGGCGGCGTCGCGCCGGCGCGTTCGATCCGCACCACCTCGGCGCCGTGATCGGCCAGCATCATCGCCGCGAACGGCGCGGGCGCCAGCCCGGCCATCTCGACGATCCGCACCCCTTCCAGCACTGCGCCCATGCCCCGCGTTTAGGACACAAAGGCGCGGCCGGCAAAAAGGCGGGGGCGATGGCCTCAGGGTCCCCTTTTCGGAAACTCGTGTCCGCT
>JAFAZW010000070.1 GCA_019239415.1 Alphaproteobacteria bacterium | reverse complement strand
ACATCGCCGACGTCGCCAAGACGCGCGTGGCGGCGATGGAGGAGACGATCCGGTCGCAGATGCGCCGCGCGGACCCGGCGATCGACATCGGCGACGTCTCGACCAACGACGGCGCGCTCTCCTTCTTCGTGCGCGACGCCGGCCGGGTCGACGCGGCGGTCGAGATCGCCCGCAACCAGACCGGCGGCGTCGGCACCACCGGCCAGCGCGACTGGGACGTGCGCGTCGTCGACGGCAACCGCATCGTCATGACGCCGTCGCGCGCCGGCCTCCAGGGCTTCGTCAACCAGGCGATGGACGGCGCCACCGACGTCGTCAGGAAGCGCATCGACGCGCTCGGTACCAAGGAGCCGACCATCGTCCGCCAGGGCTCCGACCGGATCCTCGTCCAGGTTCCGGGTTTCGGCGATCCTGCCGCGCTCAAGGCGCTGATCGGCAAGACGGCCAAGCTCGAGTTCAAGCTCGTCGATCTCAACGCTTCGCCGGACCAGCTGCGCTCCGGCCACGCGCCGGTCGGGAGCCAAGTCCTGCGTTACGAGAACGGTGCGCCTGTCGCCGTTCAGCGCCGCGCCATCATCACCGGATCGCAGCTCACCAAGGCGCAGCAGGGTTACGGCCAGAACAACGAGCCCGACGTCGAAATCCAGTTCAACGCGGAAGGGGGGCGCCGTTTCGCCCAGGTCACCCGCGACAACGTCAACAAGCCGTTCGCGATCATCCTCGACAATATCGTCATCTCGGCGCCCAACATCGAGACGCCGATCCTCGGCGGCGCCGCGTCGATCCACGGCAACTTCACCGTCGATTCCGCCCAGCAGCTCGCCATCGCGCTGCAGTCCGGCTCGCTGCCGGTGACGCTGAAGGTGGTCGAGGAGCGCACCGTCGGCCCGCAGCGCGGCCAGGGTTCGATCCACGCCGGCATCCTCGCCTCGGTGATCGCCTCGGTCGCGATCATCGTCTTCATGCTGATCACCTACGGGCGGTTCGGCGTCTATGCGAACATCGCCGTGGTGCTGAACATCTTCGTCATTCTCGCGGTGATGGCGATGCTCGGCTCGGCGCTGACCCTGCCCGGCATCGCCGGCTTCGTGCTGACCATCGGCACCGCGGTGGATGCCAACGTGCTGATCAACGAGCGCATCCGTGAGGAATTGCGCCGCGGCCGCAACGTCGTGATGGCGGTGGAGCTTGGCTACAAGGAAGCCAGCCGCACGATCTTCGAAGCCAACGCCACCCACGCCATCTCCGGCATCATCATGCTCTTGCTCGGCTCCGGCCCGGTGAAAGGCTTCGCGGTGGTGCTGCTGATCGGCATCGTCACCTCGGTGTTCACCGCCGTCACCTTCACCCGCATGTTGACCGCGGGCTACATCCGCCGCCACCGGCCGGCGACGCTGCACATCTGATCGGGACCGACCCATGCGCCTCCTGAAGCTCGTCCCCGACAACACCAACATCGGCTTCGTCGCCCTGCGCGGCTGGGCGTTCGGCCTCACCGCCCTGCTCACCGTCGTCGCCGTCTTCGCCACCGTCACCCGCGGCCTCGAGCTCGGCGTCGACTTCGTCGGCGGCCTGTCGATCGAGGCGACTTTCCCGCAGCCGCCCAAGGTCGACGACCTGCGCGCGGTCGTCGACCGCCTCGGCGCGGGCGAGGCGAGCATCACCCAATATGCCGACAATCCCAAGACCGTCTCGATCCGCGTGCCGCCGCCCAAGAGCAGCGATCCGGGGGCGACCAACCGGGTCGTCAACCAGGTGCAGGGGGCGGTGACCCAGCATTTCCCCGGCGTCCATTTCGGCAAGACCGACAGCGTGACCGGCAAGGTCTCGAACGAGCTGATCAGGAACGGCGTCCTCGCCGTCGTCCTCGCCGTCTTCGCCATCGCCCTGTTCGGCTGGTTCCGCTTCGAGTGGCAGTTCGGCCTGTCGACCTTCGTCGCGATCGGCCACGACGTGCTGATGACGCTCGGTTTCTTCGCGGTGACGCGGCTCGAGTTCGACCTCACCATCGTCGCCGCGGTGCTGACCATCGTCGGCTATTCGATCAACGACAAGATCGTCATCGACGACCGCATCCGCGAGAACATGCGCAAATACCGCCAGATGGACATGCGCGGCATCGTCGATCTCTCGGTCAACGAAACCCTGCCGCGCACCGTCATGACCTCGCTCACCGTCCTGCTCGCTCTGGGCTCGCTGCTGATCTTCGGCGGCCACGTGCTGCGCGGCTTCACGGCCGCGATGATCCTCGGCGTCATCGTCGGCACTTATTCGTCGATCTACGTTTCCTCCTCGCTGCTCATCACCCTCGGCCTCAAGCCCCAGCCGGGCACCGCGCCGAAGGTGAAGGGGCCGGCGTCCGGCGCCGAGCGGATCGGCGGCGAGGTTCCGTGAGCCGCCGCTGATGGCGCGGCTCGTCCCCGACGAGGCGGCGCCCGGGCCGCTCGTCCAGGGCTTCGCCGGCACCGGCTTCTCCGTCGACGGGCGGGTCTATGCCGCCGTCTTGCTGACCCCGCTCGCCGCTGCTTCCTGGGATCCGCCGGCCGGTGCGGCGGCCCTGACGCTGGACCATCTGGCGCCGCTGCTCGCCCTCGAGCGCCCGCCCGAGTTCCTGCTGCTGGGCACCGGACCCGCGCTCGCCTTCCCGCCGCGCCCGCTCGTCCGCGCCCTCGACGAACGCGGCATCGGCATCGAGGCGATGGACAGCCGCGCCGCCGCCCGCACCTGGGGCCTGCTGCGCGGCGAAGGCCGCTGGATCGCCGCCGCCCTGATGCCGCTCGGCTGACGCGTCGCCGTCAGCGCGTATCGCGCACCAAGGCGGCCAGGTGGGCGTGGAGCGCCGCGCCGTTCGCTTCCCAGCTGAACCGCGCCGCCGCCGCCCGGACCTCCTCCGGCGCCGGCGGCTGGCCAAGGATGTCGCGCACCGCCGCGGCGATCGCCGCCGGCTCCCGCGCGGCGATCCTCCCCGCCGCGGGACGGTCGAGCACCTCGCGGGCGCCGCCCACGTCCGGGATCACCAGGGGTGTCCCGCAGGCCAGCGCCTCCACCCAGGCGTTGGCGAGGCCCTCCCGCTCGGACGGCAGCACCATCGCGTCGGCGGCCTGGAGCAGGGGAGGGAGGTCGGCATGGGCGACGGCGCCGGCGAAGCGGACCCGCGCCGCCACGCCGAGGCGCCGCGCCTCCGCCTCGAGCTGTGCCCGCTCCGGGCCGTCGCCGGCGAGGATCAGCGTCGCCTCGGGCAGGTGGGCGAGGGCGGCGATCGCCAGCGCCTGGCCCTTCACCGGCACCAGCGCGCCGACGCTGGCGAGCAGCGGGCCCGTCACGCCGAGCCGCGCCTTCGCCGCCGCTCGGTCGCCGGGGCGGAAGCGGTCGAGATCGATGCCGGTATGGTGGACGGCGATCCTCTCCTCGGCCATGCCCAGCGCCGCCATGTCGCGTATCAATGCGGCGCTCACCGCGAGCAGCCCGCCTGCGGCCTCCGCCGCCTCGAGCATCTGCCGGCGGACCTGCGGCCGCCTGCCCCAGTAAGCGATGTCGCTGCCCCGCGCCTTCACCGAGAAGGGGATGCCGAGGGCGCGCGCGACGTGCATCGCCGCCACCCCGTCCGGCCAGAAGAACTCGGCATCGATGACGTGCGGCGCGAGCGATCGCGCCAGCGGCAGCACGCTCGCCGCCATGGCCCTGGCCGCGCCGGCTTCCCCGATCCGCGGCCACACCCGGAAACGGGGCCGGGAGACCCGGAGGCCCTCGAACGCCTCCCGCTCCGGAAGGCGCGTGCGCGCGGCATAATGGCGGTGGCGCGACAGCGGCCAGGCCGGCAGCCCGATCGGCGCAACCACCGCCACCTCCACCCCTTCGCGCGCCGCCAGCGCCTGCGTCTGGCGCAGCACGAAGCGCCCGAAATCCAGGCGGCCGGAATCGGGGAACAGGGTCGCGAGAGTCAGCACGCGCAGCATCGCGTCCCCGCTAGCGCAAAGTGATTAAACCGCCGTTCATCGGCCGCGTCCGAAGCAACCTCTCTCCGCTTGGCCTTGCCCGAACCCTCCGCTAAGAAGCCGTCCATGCCCCGTCGCTTTACCCGTCCGCTCGCCGCCCTTGTCCTCATCGGCGCGGTTCTCGCCCTCCCGGCCTGCGCCGGCCGCGGCAAGCATACCCGTGCCGATACCCAATATGTCGCGCGCGACGTCGCCACCCTCTACAATCTGGCGAAGAAGCAGCTGGAGCAGGGCAATTACGCCGCCGCCGCCGCCGTCTTCGACGAGGTCGAGCGCCAGCATCCCTATTCGATCTGGGCGCGCCGCGCGCAGCTGATGAGCGCGTTCAGCTATTACGCCGCCCGCGACTACACCAAGTCGACCGAATCCGCCCGCCGCTTCCTGTCGATCCACCCCGGCAACCGCGACGCCCCTTATGCTTATTACCTGATCGCGCTCAGCGCCTACGAGCAGATCACCGACGTCGAGCGCGACCAGACCTCGACCAAGCAGGCGCTCGACGCGCTCGGCGAGCTCGTCCGCCGCTACCCGGACACGCGCTACGCCGCCGACGCGCGGCTCAAGATGGACCTGGTCCGCGACCACCTCGCCGGCAAGGAGATGGAGGTCGGCCGCTTCTACGAGAAGCGCGGCCAGTGGCTCGCCGCCGTCACCCGCTTCCGTTCGGTGGTCGAGGACTATCAGACCACTAGCCACACGCCGGAGGCGCTGATGCGTCTCACCGAATGCTATCTGGCGCTCGGCGTGCCCGAGGAGGCGCGCAAATCCGCCGCCGTGCTCGGCGCCAATTACCCCGGCAGCAAATGGTACCAGCGCGCCTACGACCTCGTGCAGCGCCACCCGCCGCGCGAGGTGACGCCCGCCGCGGCGCCCGCGCCGGCGCCCGCCGCTCCGGCGCCTGCCAAGACCAGCGGATGACCGTCGCCCCAGCGAAGGCTGGGGCCCCAGGGGGTGAAGGCCTCGGGGCCTGTTCTCGCTGGGGCCCCAGCCTTCGCTGGGGCGACGTGCACGGGTGGCGGGGCCGCGCGCCATGCTGACCGGCCTCTCCATCCGCGACGTCGTGCTGATCGAGAGCCTCGACCTCGAATTCGGCCCCGGCCTCGGCGTCCTCACCGGCGAGACCGGCGCCGGCAAGTCGATCCTCCTCGACGCGCTCGGCCTCGCGCTCGGCGCCCGCGCCGACAGCGCGCTGGTGCGCCAGGGCCAGGTCCAGGCCGTCGTCACGGTGAGCTTCGAGCTTCCCGCCGCGCACCCGGCCCGCGCGCTGCTCGCCGAGAACGGTCTCGACGGCGAGCCGGGCGAGCCGCTCGTCGTCCGCCGCATCGTCAAGGCCGACGGCGGCAGCCGCGCCCTCGTCAACGACCAGTCGGCCTCGGTCGGCCTGCTGCGCGATCTCGGCGCGCTGCTGGTCGAGATCCACGGCCAGCACGACGACCGCGGCCTCTTGAACCCGCGCGGCCACCGCGCCCTCCTCGACGCATTCGGCCGCATCGACACCGCCGCCGCGGAGGGGGCCTACCGCGCCTGGGGCGAGGCCGAGGCCGCGCTCGCCGCCGCCCGGGACCAGCTCGACACGGCGGCCCGGGACCGCGAATGGCTCGACCACGCCGTCGCCGAGCTCGCCGCCCTCGCGCCGGAGCCGGGCGAGGAGGCGGCGCTCGCCGCGCTGCGCGCCAACATGCAGAAGGGGGCGCGGCTCGCCGAGGATCTCGGCGCGGTCGCCCAATTGCTCGACGGCTCAGAGGGAGGCCTTGCCTTGCTCCGCCAGGCGGCGCGCCGGCTCGAACGGATCGCCCCGGAGCATGGGCGGCTCGACGAGGCGCTCGCCGCCCTCGACCGTGCCCTGATCGAGGCCGGCGATGCCGAGGACCGCCTCGCCGCCGCGGCCGAGGCGCTCGCCTTCGACCCGCAGCGGCTCGAGGAGGCGGAGGCGCGGCTGTTCGACATCCGTGCCCTCGCCCGCAAGCACCGCGTCGAGCCCGACGCCTTGCCGGCGCTCGCCGAGGATCTCGCCGCCCGCCTCGCCGCGATCGACGCGGGCGAGGAGGGGCTGGCCCGTCTCGAAGCCCGCGTCGCCGCGACCCGCTCCGCCTATGAAGGCGAGGCCGCGGCGCTCACCGCCGCCCGCGCCGCCGCCGCCGCCCGCCTCGACGCCGCGGTGGCCGCCGAGCTCGCGCCCCTGAAGCTCGACGCGGCGCGGTTCCGCACGATCGTCGATCCGCTGCCCGAGCCGCAATGGGGCGCCCGCGGCCGCGACCGCGTCGAGTTCGAGGTCTCGACCAATCCCGGCGCCCCCTTCGCGCCGCTCGTCCGTATCGCCAGCGGCGGCGAGCTCTCCCGGTTCATCCTCGCGCTCAAGGTCGCCCTGGCCGAGCGCGGCCCCGCGCGCACGATGATCTTCGACGAAATCGACCGCGGCGTCGGCGGCGCCGTCGCCAGCGCCATCGGCGAGCGCCTCCACCGCCTTGCCGACGGCGCCCAGCTCCTCGTCGTCACCCACAGCCCGCAGGTCGCGGCGCGCGGCCGCACCCACCTCCTCATCGAGAAGAGCCACGCCGGCCTCGTCACCCGCACCAGCGTCCACCGCCTCGACGAGGCGCTCCGCCGCGAGGAGATCGCCCGCATGCTGTCCGGCGCCCAGGTCACCGACGAAGCCCGCGCCCAGGCGCTGCGCCTGCTGGAGGCGGCATGAGTTTGGTCCTCGCGCTTGCACTCGCACTGGCATTGGGCGCGGAGGAGCCTCGGCTTCCCGCCTGTGCGGAGCGGATACCGTCGGAAGCGACCGCGTGCGACGCCGCCATCGCCGGCGAGAAGGACGGCAGGATCGTGGCCCGCCTGCTCGTCGCGCGCGCCTACCGCCGCAACGAAGTGGGCGAGTACGACGCCGCCCTGCGCGATCTCGACGCCGCCGTCGCCGCCGACCCGGCTTATGCGACGGGGTGGCACGAACGCTCCTACACCCATTCCGAGTTGCGCGACTTCGTTCGCGCGGTCGCCGATTCCGACGAAGACGTGAAGCTTCGCCCGAACGACCCCAACGCCTATCGCGAACGCGCCTTCGCGCGGCATGGGCTCGGCGATCTGAAGGGGGCGTGGGAAGACCGCGCGAAGGTCGTCGCACTCGAGCCGCAGAGCCCCGGCGCTCGTGCCGCCCGCGGCAAGGCAGCCCTCTGGCTCGGCCGGTTCGACGAGGCTCGCGCAGACACCGAGGCGGCGCTCGCCCTCGCCGAGAAAGCGGGAAGCGCAAAGGACGCCGCGGAGGCGCGCGCGCAACTCGAGACGATCAAGCTGTGGACGACGCGCTCGGGCGCCGCATCGCCCGAGGCGGCCTGCCGCGCGGCGGCGAAACGCGGCCATTTCGACGAGAAGGGGCTGATCGGCGATTGCACCGCCGCCTACCTCGCGGCGAAGAGCCCCCGCGCCAAGGCGGAGCTGCTGACGTTTCGCGCGTTCGCCCAGATCGTCGTCGCGAACGATCCCGGCGCGGCGATCCCCGATGAGGCGATGGCCGTCGCGCTCGACCCGGACCATCCCGAGTGGCACGCCAATCTCGGGGGATCCTACGTCCGGGTTCGTCACAGCTGGGCGGGCCGGCGCGAGCTGGACGTAGCCATCCGGCTCAAGGACGGATGGATGGCGCGTGCCGAGCGCGCCGTTGCCCGGTACAACCTGCGCGATTTCGAAGGCTCCTTCGAAGACGCGAAGAAGTCCTTCGAGGAACGGCCGAACGAGGTCGCTCTCACGGTCCTTGGCGATCTCGCGCACGACCGACATGATGAAAAGTCGGCGAAGCTCTACTGGATGGGCGCCTGGCATCTGGGAGACCGCGACGACGGGCTGCGCGAACGGCTCAAGGCCCTGGGCGTCGCCGATCCTGACCAGGAGCCGGGGAATTGACGGCCGCCGCCGCCGGGGCGAGGGGAGGGGCATGACCGATTTCCGCCCCGTCCGGTCGAGCCATGCCGGCGCGGACCTCGAAGGCCTCCTGCTCCCGCTCGGCCCGGGCCCCCGCCCCGGTGTCCTGATCGCCCCGACCATCATGGGCCGTTCCGATCTCGAGCTCGGCTTCGCGCGGCGGCTGGCGGACCTCGGCTACACGGCTATGGTCGCCGACCTCTACGGCAAGGTCGGCCTCCCGCGCGAGCAATGCCGCGACGCGATGAACGCGCTCCTCGCCGACCGCGCCCTTCTCCAGGAACGACTCCTCGCCCTGCTCGAGGCCTTCCGGGCGCAGCCGGAGGTGGACGCGGGGCGCATCGCCGCGATCGGCTATTGCTTCGGCGGCCTGTGCGCCCTCGACCTCGCCCGCACCGGCGCCGACGTCGCCGGCGTGGCCAGCTTCCACGGCCTCTTCACCCCGCCCGGCAATCGCGACGGCACGCCGATCCGCGCCAAGGTGCTCGCCCTCCACGGCTGGGACGACCCGATGGCGCCGCCGGAGGCGGTCGAAGCGCTCGCCGCCGAGCTCACCGCGGCGGGCGCCGACTGGCAGATCCACGCCTACGGCAAGACGATGCACGGCTTCACCAACCCGAACGCGAACGCGCCGGAGAGCGGCCTCCAGTACAGCGCGACGGCCGACCGCCGCTCCTGGAGTGCGCTGGAGAATTTCCTCGCCGAGGTGCTGAACGAGATTGAGGCGACCTGATAAGGGTGCTATTGAGAGGTCATGAACGCGCCCTTCACCTCCGTCCTCCCGATCTTGGCGGATGCCTGCGTCGGCATCAGCGAGCTGAAGAAGAACCCGGCCGCCGTGATCGCGGCCGCGCGCGAGCAGCAGGTGGCCATCCTCAACCGCAACAAGCCTGTCGCCTACGTCATCTCGCCGGAAGTGTGGGAGTATCTTTGCGACCTCGTCGACGACCTGAAGCTGGGGAACCTTGTCGAGGAGCGGCTCGCGGAAGGGGATGAAGGCGTAGAGGTGTCGCTTGACGACCTATAAGCTCGTCTTCCTTCGGAAGGCGCGCAAGGAATGGGAGAAGTTGGGAGAGACGCTGCGGCGCCAGTTTCGCGCCAAGCTCGCGGAGCGGCTGCGTCACCCTAGGGTGCCGAAGGATGCCCTTCGTCGGCAGCGCGATTGCTACAAGATCAAGCTCCGGAGCGCCGGCTATCGTCTCGTCTACCGGGTGGATGACGATCGCGTCATCGTCACGGTCATCGCGGTCGGGGAGCGCGAAGGGGAGTACGTCTACTCCGACCTCGAATCGCGTCTCGCGGAGGGCCAGTGAACGAAGCCGAAGCAACCGCCGAGCTGGAGAAGCTCGCCCGGGAGATCGCCCACCACAACCGCCTCTATCACGCCGACGACGCGCCGGAGATTTCCGACGCCGAGTACGACGCCCTCGTGCGCCGCAACGCCGACCTCGAGGGACGCTTCCCCCATCTCGTCCGACCCGACAGCCCCTCGCGCGCGGTCGGCGCCGCCCCGGAGGGCCCGCTCGCCAAGGTCCGCCACGCGCTGCCGATGCTCAGCCTCGACAACGCCTTCGCCGACGAGGAGGTGGCCGATTTCGTCGCCCGCGTCCGCCGCTTCCTCAAGCTTGCCGACGACGAACCCGTCGCGCTCACCGCCGAGCCCAAGATCGACGGCCTGTCCTGCTCGCTGCGCTACGAGAAAGGCGCCCTCGTCCTCGCCGCCACCCGCGGCGACGGCGCGACGGGAGAGGACGTGACACCGAACGTACGGACGATCGCCGACATCCCGCGGCGCCTGCCATCGGAAGCCCCCGACCTCTTCGAAATCCGCGGCGAGGTCTACATGTCCAAGGCCGATTTCGCGGCCTTGAACGCCCGCCAGGCCGAATCCGGCGGCAAGATCTTCGCCAATCCCCGCAACGCCGCCGCCGGCTCGCTGCGCCAGAAGGACCCGGCGATCACCGCCGCCCGGCCGCTGCGCTTCTACGCCCACGGCTGGGGCGAAGCCTCCGCGCTCCCGGCGGACACCCAGCTCGGGGTCATGCGCGCCATCGAACGCTGGAGCGTCCCGCTCTCGACCGACCTCGAAGTCTTCACCGACATGGCGCCGCTGCTCGCCTTCTACCGCGGCATCGAGGCGAAGCGCGCGGACCTCCCCTTCGACATCGACGGCGTCGTCTACAAGGTCGACCGGCTCGACTGGCAGCGCCGCCTCGGCCAGGTCGCCCGCGCCCCGCGCTGGGCACTCGCACACAAATTCCCGGCCGAGCGGGCCCAGACCACGCTCGTCGCCATCGACATCCAGGTCGGCCGCACCGGCAAGCTGACGCCCGTCGCCCGGCTCGAGCCGGTCGGCGTCGGCGGCGTCACCGTCACCAACGCGACGCTCCACAACGCCGACGAGATTGCTCGCCTCGGCGTCCGCCCCGGCGACCGCGTCCTCATCCAGCGCGCTGGCGACGTCATCCCGCAGGTGCTCGAGAATCTCACCCCCGACGCCGATCGCCCCGCCTACGTCTTCCCCGACCATTGCCCCGAATGCGGCTCCGAGGCGGTGCGCGAGGAAGGCGAGGTCGACGTGCGCTGCACCGGCGGCCTCGTCTGCCCCGCCCAGCGCGTCGAGCGCCTCCGCCACTTCGTCTCCCGCCACGCGCTCGACATCGAGGGGCTCGGCCTCGTCCACATCGAAAGCTTCTTCAAGGACGGCCTGCTCCAGTCCCCGGCCGACATCTTCCGCCTCCACGAGAAGCGGGCCGAGCTGATCGGCCGCGAGCGCTGGGCCGAAACCTCGGTCGACAACCTCCTCGCCGCGATCGACGCGAAGCGCCAGCCGCCCCTCGACCGCTTCCTCTTCGCGCTCGGCATCCGCCACGTCGGCGAGGTCACCGCCCGCGACCTCGCCCGCCGCTACGGCAGCTGGGTGGCCTTCGAGGCGATGGTCGACAGGGCGCTCGCCATCCGCCGCGGCTTCGAGCCGACCCTGGGCGAGCCGGAGCGCAAGGCCGCGCAGCGCCGCGACGCGGCGGTGGTCGCGGCCGTCGAGACTCCGAATATCGGCCCCGAAGTCGCCAACGCCCTCCTCGATTTCTTCGACGAGCCGCACAACCGCGAGGTCCTCGCCGCCCTCTTCGCTGCCGGCGTCGCTCCCGCCGACCTGGTCTGGCAAACCAAGGAGAGCCCCGTCACCGGCAAGACCCTCGTCTTCACCGGCGCGCTGGAGACGCTGAGCCGCGACGAGGCGAAGGCCCAGGCCGAAGCCCTCGGCGCCAAGGTCGCCGGCTCGGTGTCCGCCAAGACCGACCTGGTGATCGCCGGTCCCGGCGCCGGCTCCAAGCTCAAGAAGGCCCAGGAATTGGGCGTCGAGGTAATCGACGAAGCCGCCTGGAACGCGCTGGTGGCAGGGGCGGCGTAGGCCCCCTGGTCGTGCAGGGATGGTTTCGCGGACCCGCGGCTGCTATGAGGCGGAAATGAAGCCGGAGAGGTCACTTTTCGACGCGGCCGACCCGAATGCGGAGGCCGAAGCCGATGCTCGCGCCGACGCCGACGTCGAGGCCGGACGCCTGATCAGCCACGACGCCGTGCGCCGCTGGCTCTCCTCCTGGGGGACGGGCCGTCCGAAGCCCCGTCCCCGGGTCGGCGAGTGATTTGCGCCGCATCGTCTGGACTGACGAGGCGGTCTCCAACCTCCAGGCGATCGAGACCTACATCTCAGCCTTCAAACCTGCTGCAGCGCGCCGCTTGGCAAGCCGGCTCGTTCAAACGGCGGAAAGCCTCGCCGAGTTCGCAGACCGCGGGCGCGACGCGGGCGCGGGCCGCCGCGAGATCGTCTCCGTTTGGCCGTATATCATCCGGTATCGCGTGCATCGCGACGCCGTATTGATCCTGCGTGTCCGTCACGGCGCGCAGGCAGAAGAGTAATCTCACGGAAAGGCGAGGGGACAGTCACTGTGACTGTCCCCTCGCTTGCTTCAGCACCTGCGCGGCTGGCTGTGCCTTTCGATATGCCGCCCGGCGAGCGCCCCGGCGGCGCCGCCGACCAGCGGGCCGGCGAGTCCGTGGCCGGTCACGGCGTGGCCGACCAGCGCGCCGGTCGCGCCGCCGACGACGGCGCCGGTCGTGCCGCCATGGTGGTGGCAGCGGGCCGCATAATGGCGGTAGACGTGGCGGCGCCGTGCATCGGCGGCGCTCGGGACGGCGAAGGTGGGCAGCGTGACGGCGACCGCCGACAGTGCGAGAAGAAGCTTACGCATGGGAACCTCCTGATCCTGGAGCTCCGATAACGGCGGCGCTTACGCATCCGTTCCAAGTCATGCGTTCGCGGCGCGCTCAGAATGTTCGGGGCGGCCCCGGCAGGTGGTTCCAGCCGCAGGCGAGCCAATGCCAGAGGCAGGCGAGCCAGCGGCCGGGGTCGAGGAGCGGGTGGACCCGGATCAGATCGGCGAGGACCAGCAGCAGGGCGAGGACGAAGCTCGCCCACAACAGCAAGGCGAAGGGGCGCGCCGCGGCGGAAAGCGTGCCTTCCGGCGGCGCAAGCTCACGGCGCGAGCGCAGGTTCGGGGGGTTGTAAGGGGGATATTCGCAGCCCCGCACCCGCTCCTTGCGCGGCGGGCCGTTCGCCGCGTCGAGGCGCGTCTGAACCGACGCGTGAAGCGTGTCGCCCGGCGGTATCGGGCGGGGCTCGGCGCCCGGGAAGTAGAGGGCGAAATAGCGCTCCCATTCGCGCCAGATGGCGCTCTTGGGCAGCCACTCGAGCAGCCACCAGATTCCGTTCAAAGAGCGGTGCATCGGTCCCAGCGGATCGGCAGGAACGTACTTCTGAACACCGCCGGGAAGCGGCTTGCCGCACGCGAGATGCCCGTACATCGACCGGCTGATGCGCAGGTCATGCGCGACCGCCTCGTCGATCATCCAGATGAGGGGCCCTTTGGCGAGGCCGCTTTCGGCTTCCGCATAGCCCCCGCCGATGTCGGAATGAACGCCGGGGAACCACAATTGGCGGCAGTCCTGCAGCGGAAACCCGTCGGCCGGCTCGTGCCAATGGTCCGGCTCGAACCTCTGGCCCTCTTCCCAGCGGTTGAGGCGGAACATGCGGCGGCGCTCGTCGATCGCCATGGCGTGGCGGAATGCGCGAACGCTCGGGTTGCGGCGCGTGAAGGGGAGGGTGCGGAGGGTGAACGTAAGCGGGTAACGCCCCGGCACGATCATCGAGCCGACCGTGTCCCAGACGCCCATGAAGTGGATGGTCACCTCGCGCGCGGCCATGACGCGCTTGAATTCGCGCGCCGCGGCGAACCCGTCCTTCGCGCCGTCGGGGTTCGGGGCGCCGGCGGCGGCCTTCTTCGCCCCGGGGCTGACGCGCTTGAACGTGGTCAGCGCGTAATCCGCGACGCCGAGCTGGTCGGGATGGAGCAGGCCCATGAGATGGATGAACCCGGCCAGCGCGCGCACCGTATAGGCGCCGCGGCTGAACCCGAAGAGGAAGATGCGATCGTTTGCGTCGCGGTAATTCTCGACCAGCCAGCGATAGGCGTCGAGGATGTTGTCGTCGAGGCCGGTGCCGGTGGCGAGGCCCCAGTAGGAGCGCAGGTTCGTCTTGAGGCGCTGCCAGTCGCTCTCGGTGCCGACGGTGCCGACGCCCGGATGATAGTAGACGCGCTGGTCGTCGTCCTTCTCGACGATCCTGAACAGCTTCAGGACGTTCGAGAGGTACCCGGTGACTTCGTTGCCGGTGCCGTCGCAGCAGACGACCAGGTTCCGCGGGACGGCGGCCGGGCCGGCCTCGCCGTTCTTCGGTTGCGCCGCCTCGGCTGCCGCCGCGTCAGTCACCGCCGTCGCCCTTGCACTGGGCGGTGTGGCCCCACGGCGTCCCCGCGCTGGCCTTGAGCAGCGCCTGCCGCCTTTGGTCGTAATGCGGGAAGAAGGTGAGGCCGGTCAGCCCCTCGATGTCGGCGATCGGCTTGACGTAGAGCGACAGGTCGATGGTGGCGCCGATCGCCTGGTTCGGGAGCAGGAAGCCGACGGCGCGGTCGGTCTGCGCGTCGTAGACGATCTTGAAGAAAGCGCGCGGCACGGCGACCTTGTCGCGGCCGATCGCCTTGCCGCCGGGATCGTAGACCGGTCCGGTATAGACGTAGACGTCGCGATGGCCGCCGCACGATACCCAGGCGCGGACATTCTCCTCGAGATATTTCCAGGCGCCGCGGTTGAAGCCGACGCCGACCTGCGGCGCCATGTTCGAGAAATAGAAGCTGTCGTCCATCGCCTTCTGGGTGAAGCGCGCGTCGCCCGCCGGGGCCTGGTGGCCGCGGTCGAAATGCATGCCGGCATAGTCCCAGTTGCCGGCGTCCGCGCCCTTCAGGAAAGGGTCCTGCCGGAAGGCGTTCGAGCGCTTCGCCGTCCCCGCCAGGTCCGCCGGCGAGAGATGCTCCATGACCCAGTCCGGATCGCGCGTATCGGCGTCGAAGGCGAGCACGTAGGTGCGGCGGCAGACGAGCGTCTCGCGCGCCTTGGCGTCGGCGCCGTTGGTCGGCAGCAGGTCGCCGTAGCGGGTGAGGCAGTCGGGCGAATCCATCCCGGCGGTCGGCGGCGGCGGCGGCTGGGTGCCGGGCGCGGCCGGCGCGGCCGGGACGACGCGGCCGGGCGGCGGCAACGGCACCGGCTGGGCCTGCGGCGCCGCCAGCGCCAGCGCCGAGATCGCAAGCGGCGCGACGGCGCCGATGGCATGGGCGATGTGTCGCTGGCGCGCGGGGTGGCCATGGTGCGCAGGCACTGCCGGGCGCCGGTGCGGCGGGCGGCGCCGCTGGACCGGCTTACGCGCCACCGCCCGAGCCCCCGTCCGCATCCGGGTCCGTCCCGGCGCTCGTCGCGGCGCCGGTACCTGAGCCGGCGCCCGTCCCCGTCGTTTGGCCCGTAGAGCCGGCCGTTTGCTGCGCCGTCGGCGCGGTGCCGCTGGTAGCCTGCGCCACCTGCACCGCCGCCTCGGCATGCTTCTGCGAGGTCACGGTCGCCGCCTGGATGCCTTTGGACGCCGCATAGCTCGTGCCGCTGACGCCGAGCAGCAGGATGACGTTCTGGGGGATCTCCACGAAGCGGCCGGATTCGAGGCAGAGCACGAGGTAGACCCCGGCGATGACGAAGGTGAAGATCAGGAACTGAAAGCGCGACAGGCTCGCCTTGGGCGTGACCTCCTCGGCCGCCGCGAGGTCCGGCTCGACCGGCTCGGCGAGGAGGAAGGTGAGGTCGATCGTCTCGGTCCAGATCCGCCACGCCACCGCCAGCGCGAACGTGCAGATGACGACCGCCAGGCATCCCGCGATGACGGCCGACAGGATGCCCCAATAACCGGTGACCATGATTTCATCCCCCCAGAGTGCGTGTCAGTGCGAACTTGTTGCCGAGATAGGTGAGGTGGCTGCCTGCCACGGCGAGCAGGAAAGGCGGAGTCACGTCCGGCAGCGACTGCGCATGTCCGCCCCTCGCGATGGCGAGGATGAGGTACCCGCCCGCCATCATCAGCGTGACGGCAACGAGCTGCAGCCGATGGAATTGGAAGGTCAAGGTGCGACGGTCGTGCTTGAGGAGACCGTCCAGCGGGATCGCGCCGGTGGCGAGGCGTAGCAGGAGGATCGCCGCGAGCGCGGCGAACCAGACGGCCACCGTGGCTTCCACGAACCGGGCTATCGGCGACCAGCTCATCCTCGGCCCCCCCGACCGATACGTTCCGCAAGGGGGACTGTCCGCCGCGCCCGCGCGTCTGTCAACCGCGGCTTGGGATTTCATCAAATCCGGGAAAAGCCGCGGCCCTGCTCATTGGAAAAGCTCGGCCAGCAGGCCCAGCATCGTCGTCCACGCCCGCCGCGCGGCCCGCGCCTCATAGGCGAAGCCCGGATAGCCCATCGCGTCCACCGCCGGATTGGTGAAGCTGTGGCCGACGCCGCCATAGAGATGGAGCTGCCAGTCGGCGCCCGCCGCGTCCATGTCGCGCGCGAAGGCGAGGCGGTCCGCCGCCGGCACCACCGGGTCGGCGTCGCCGACCATCATCAGCACCTTCGCGGCGATGGGTCCCTCCCGGCTCCCGGCGGGACGCTTCAGGCCGGGATGGAAGCCGATCGCCGCACGCAGCGGCGCCCCGTCCCTGGCGAGCTCCAGCACGGTGATCCCGCCCTGGCAGAAGCCGATCCCGGCGAGGCGCGCGCCGTCGACCTGCGGTTGCGCCTGCAGCGCCGCGAGCCCCGCCCGGGCTCGCCGCACCATCAGCCCCGGCGTCTCCATCATCTGCCGGTGCAGCGCCTGCGCCGCCTCGAGCGCAAATCCCTCGCCGCCATAGAGGTCGAGCGCCAATGCGGCATAACCCGACCCGGTGAGCCGCTCCGCCACCGCCTTGACGTGCGGCCCCACGCCCGGCGCCTCGTGCGCGACGAGGACGCCCGGAACAGGGCGATCGCCGGCCGGCGCGGCGAACCAGCCGGTGAGTGACGCGTCGCCGTCCGCATAGTCGATCCGCTGCAGCATCGGCCCCTTGCTAGCAGTCCGGGCGCGGTGCGGAAACGTCCGGTTCGGTGCCGAAACAGGCTTGGAAAGACGCTCGCCGCATCGCTGTCCCCGCCTTATCGGGCGGACATGGAGCGGCGCCCATTGCGCCGCGGCAGGGGAAGATCGGGATGCGATACACGAGGATCGGCGCAGTCGCCTTGCCGGCGGTTGTCGTGCTGGCGCTGCTCCAGCCCGGCCCCGCCCCCCAGCCCGCGCCGCAGCCGAGCGCCGCGCAGATCGACGCGGCCGTCCGCTACGCGCGGCTCGACGCGGGCCTCGACGGAAGCGGCGCGCGCCACCGCTGATCAGCGGTTGAGCGTCTCCATCCCGCGGGCGTGATAACGGTCCCCCGCCGCCGCGCCGGCCGGGAAGATCCGCTCGATCCGCGCCAGCTCCTCCGCGCTCAGCGCGATGTCGAGCGCGCCGATATTCTGGTCGAGATAGGCCCGACGCTTGGTCCCGGGGATCGGCACGATGTCCTCGCCCTGCGCGAGCACCCAGGCGAGGGCCAGCTGGGCGGCCGTGCAGCCCTTCTGCTTCGCCATCGCCTCGACTTCCCGGACGAGGGCGATGTTGCGGTCGAAATTTTCGCCCTGGAAGCGGGGGTGGAGGCGGCGCGTGTCGTCCAGCGCGAAATCGTCGGGCGTCCGGAACTGCCCGGTGAGGAAGCCCCGGCCGAGCGGCGAATAAGCGACGTAGCCGATGCCGAGCGACCGCACCGTCGGCAACACCTCGGCCTCCACGTCGCGGCTCCACAGCGAATATTCGGTCTGGAGGGCGGCGATCGGATGCGTCGCGTGGGCGCGGCGGATCGTGTCGGGCGCGGCCTCGCTGAGGCCGAGGAAGCGCACCTTGCCCGCCGCGACGAGCTCCGCCATCGCGCCGACCGTCTCCTCGATCGGCACGTCGGGATCGACGCGGTGCTGGTAATAGAGGTCGATCGTCTCGACGCCGAGGCGTTTCAGGCTCGCCTCGCAGGCGGAGCGGACATAGTCCGGGCGGCCGCAGACGCCGCCGAAGCTGCCGTCCGCGCCCCGCACGTTGCCGAACTTGGTGGCGAGGAACGCTTCGTCGCGCCGCCCGGCGATGGCGCGGCCGACCAGCTCCTCGTTGCGGCCGACGCCGTACATGTCGGCCGTGTCGAGGAAGGTGACGCCGCGGTCGAGGGCGTGGCGGATCGTCGCGATCGATTCCGCCTCGTCCCGCGAGCCGTAGAATTCGGACATGCCCATGCAGCCGAGCCCGATCGCCGAAACCTCCGGCCCGTCCCGGCCCAACCGCCGCCTCGCCATCGTCATCGCCCGCTCTCCTGCTTCCGCGTCGGCGGGATAACCAGCGAGGCAGCCGAGGGCTCCCGGGGTCAGCGCATCTCTCCTGACGGGACGTTACCGTGAACCGTGTGCCGCGAGACCCGTGGGGTGCGCTGTCCCTACGATCTCCTGCGCGATTACGGTTATCCGCTGGCTTGCGGGGAGGCCGGATTCCCCCGAATAGAGGGCATGGAGATAGGCGGCGTCAAATCGCGTCATGCCGTCGATCCGGCTCCGGCCCGACCGGTCGGCGAATAACTGCAGGGCGGATGCGTGGTTGAGGGACGGCACACGCCGATAGTCGATCATCGACAGCCCCAGGACCGCTGCGCCGTCGGCGAGTTGCTGCGCCGTTAGCCCTTCCGCGGCGCGGCTGTCGATCACGACGAAAGCCAGCATAATGTCCATTCGCACCGGGCTGGACAGCCGCGACAGCTGCACGTTGCTGGCGATGTAGGCGTGCGACGACAGCGCCCGCGGTGGGTTGCCGTCGAGCAACGTAATATGCTCGACGGGGCCGCCGTCCCGTCGCCGCTGGTCATATTCGTACCAGGTCCAGACGGGCCCGGATCCCGTTTTCAGAACGCGCAGCTCGGCCCCTGTCAGCGTCTGAAAGAGATTGGGCATTTTCTTCTGCAGTGCGGTGATGGCGCCGATTCCGTCATCTGCCACTATGACCGTCAGATTCGGCCGACACCCGGTTACGGCGACGGCCACGTTCAGCTGTTCAGCGACTGTGCGTATACGAGCCTCAGTGGCTCGTGCGAGCGGCTCGGGCAGGCCAAGTGCGATCGGGCAGACTGGTGTTTCGAAGCGGGCAAGCACATCTTCCGGAGCGCGGGTGATGCTGCGCACATCGTTCGAGGCGCGTGCATAACGCTCGCGTTGACCCGTGACGACGATCGGATCGGACTCCAGAGTAGACGAAGAAGCTGGAGCCCCCGGGTTGGGAGGCGCGGCGGCCGATCCGGGGCCCGCGAACAGCAGGGTTCCCGAAAGCGCTACGCCTCGAATTAGCGAAATAATCATGCGCGAGACTCCACGTCGCGACTTGACGAATAGGCTCTGCTGCGCCGCGTCTGTCGAGGCGCAGCAGTAAACGCACCTTCGCTTCAACCCGTCAGACCATGAAGTCGGTCGCGACGATCTGGTGCCCGCCCAGCGTCGTCACGTGGAGGGTGAAGTCGGCTTGGCCGTCGCCGTCGACGTCGCCCTGGACCGTCCAGACGTTGTTGACCTGGTCGAACTCCGCGCGGAGCTCGCCGGCATGGTGACCGAAGGCGTCGCCGCCGATGAACGCGAAGGCCTGGTCGCCGTCCTGGGTCGTGTCGGCGTCG
>JAFAZW010000008.1 GCA_019239415.1 Alphaproteobacteria bacterium | reverse complement strand
GTCCGGGCGACCTGGCCGTTGGGGGCGACGAGCGAGACGGTGCCGTCCTCATTGCCCTTGATCAGCAGCCGCTGGCCCCCGTCGACGATGTAGCGCTGCTCCTTGCCGGTGCTGGTCGGCCGGTCGACGAAATTCTCGACCTGGACGGCGTAATGCTGCCCGCCGATCGTCGCCGCCGGCTTGGCGGTCTCGCCGCCGAAGCACAGGGTGAAGTAGCCCACCGCCATCATCACCGCGCCGAACTTCACCGACTTCTTCGAGCCGAGGAAGCGGTCCGCGAGCAGGCCGCCGATCAACGGCGTCAGGTAGACGAGGGCGGTGAACCCGCCGTAGAGGCCGGTGGTGGTCTGGTCGCTGAACAGGAAATGCTTGGTGAGGTAGAGCGTCAGCAGCGCCCGCATGCCGTAATAGCCGAACCGCTCCCACATCTCGGTCGTGAACAGCCGCGCGAGCTGGCGCGGGTGGCCGAACCAGGTGTCGCCGTCGCTTCGGCTGACGTCGCCAAACTCGCCCTCGGTCGTGGTTTCCGGGCCGACGTTCACCATATCCACTCTCCTCGGCGGGCCCGCATTTGCGACCGGCGGGTCTCCAGACAAGGCGGGCACCCTAGCGGCGAATCCTCGCCTGTGAAGCCGGATTGTTGCGCCCGCGGCGAGCCTGTAGCGGAGGAGACCATGCTCAACGATCTCTCCTCGCCCCTCGCGCTGCTCCAGACCCGCCGCTCGGCGCGGCCGCGCGACCTCGTCGAGCCCGGCCCGGACGCCGCCCAGCTGCGGGCGATCGTCGCCGTCGCCGCGCGCACGCCCGATCACGGCAAGCTCCACCCCTGGCGCTTCGTCCACGTCCCCCGCCACGCCCGCGACGCCTTCGCGGCGATGCTCGAGGCCGCCTACCGCGCCGGCCGCGACGGCGAGCCCGGCCGGCTCGAGATCGAGGCCGCGCACCGTTTCGCGCACCAGGCGCCCGAGCTCGTCGTCCTCCTCTCCTCGCCGAAGGAAAGCGCCAAGATCCCGCTCTGGGAGCAGCAGCTCTCCGCCGGCGCCGCGGCGATGAACCTGCTCCTCGCCGCCCACGCCATGGGCTTCGCCGGCGGCTGGGTGACCGGCTGGGCCGCCTACTCGCCGGAAGTGCTGCAGGGCCTCGGCGCCACGGCGAGCGAACGCATCGCCGGCTTCCTCTTCCTCGGCAGCCCGGCGGCGCCGCTCGAGGAGCGCGTCCGGCCCGAGCCCGCCGAAGTACTGACCGAGTGGAGGCCCTGAATGCCTCCCCATCCGCCAGGATGGGGAGGCGAGATCGCTTGACTGCCGCACCGTATTAGTACACTGATGCTCCCGACATGCCCACCGAAGAACGTCCCGTCTACCTCCGCCTGCGCGACGGCATCGCCGCGATGATCCTCGAGGGCCGGGTGCGCGACGGCGACCCGTTGCCGTCCGTGCGCAGCCTCGCCGCCGAGCACGGCGCCAATCCGCTGACCGTGGCGAAGGCCTATCAGACCTTCCAGGACGAGGGCCTCGTCGTCGTCCGGCGCGGCGTCGGCATGTTCGTCGCGGCCGGCGCGGCCGACCGGCTGCGCCACGCCGAGCGCGACGAGTTCCTCAACCAGCGCTGGCCGGCGATCGTCGCCCAGATCCGCCGCCTCGGCCTCGATGTCGAAGAGCTGCTCGACGGCGCTTTGGCCTGAGGCAACAAACGCCGCATCCCGGCATTGAGCCGCCATGGCGGCCGACAGCGACTTCGTCACCCTCCACGCCGAGATCCTGGCGGTGCAGGCCGCGCTGATCGCTGTCTCCCGCCGCCTCGCCGCCGCCCGGCCGGAATTAGGCCCCGCCTTTTGCGCCGCCTTCGAAGACGCCGAGACGCTCATGTCCGGCCTCGCCATGCGCCTCGATCTCCCGTCGGACGCCACGCTCGAAGCGCTCCGCATTCTCGCCGAGATGCGCGACGCCGTGATCCAGGACGAAGCGATTTGCGCGCCGCGCGCCGGAGGGGGATGACGGGTCAGGCGCTCAACCCCCGGACCCGTTCGGGCTGAGCTTGTCGAAGCCCTGTCCTTCTCCTCGTTAGGACCAGCGAAAGGGCAGGCCTTCGACAGGCTCAGGCCGAACGGTGTGCGGGAGCGGCGCCGCACGTCCAGCACCCCCCCTGCATCCGCCGCGCCCTCCCCACCGTACCTCCTCGTGCAGCCTTACCGAGAGCTGTCACAACGGAGGAAAAAATGACCCGACTTCCCCTTCTCGCCGCCGCCGCCGCCGCCGCGCTCGCCCTTGCCGGCGCCGGCGTCGCCATCGCCAACCCGATGGTCGGCGGCGCGGCGATGTACCCGACCAAGACCATCGTCCAGAACGCCGTCAACTCGAAGGACCACACGACCCTGGTCGCCGCGGTCAAGGCCGCCGGCCTCGTCGACACCCTGTCCGGCCCCGGCCCCTTCACCGTGTTCGCGCCGACCAACGCCGCCTTCGCCAAGCTCCCCGCCGGCACCGTCGACACTTTGGTGATGCCCGAGAACAAGGGCACGCTCACCAACGTGCTGACCTACCACGTGGTCCGCGGCCGCCTCACCGCCGCCGCCATCGCCGCCAGGATCCGCGCGGGCGGCGGCACCGCCACCCTCACCACCGTCCAGGGCGAGCCGCTCACCGCCCGCATGCACGGCAAGTGGCTGGTCCTCACCGACGCCAAGGGCGGCACGTCGCGCGTCACCACCGCCAACGTCCTCCAGTCGAACGGCGTCATCCACGTCGTCGACACGGTGCTGATGCCCTGATCCGAAGCCGGTCCAGCCGCCTCCCTGGCGGGACCGGCCTCCGGTGGGAGCGGAACGATGCTCATCCTCGCGCCCCGGCACGTTCCGCTCCCTTACGGCCTTCCGCCGCTATTCCCCTCCTCCCTCACAAGGTGCATGCTGAGAGCCATGGACGCGCCGCGGGGATCGGAGGAAGGGCGCCGCCTCGCCGCCGCGCTGGCGGCGGTCGCGGGCGGCGACCGCGACGCCATGGCGCTCCTCTACCGCCGCACCTCGGCCAAGCTCTACGGCATCTGCCTGCGCCTGCTCGGCAGCGAGGCGGAAGCCGAGGAGGTGCTCCAGGAAACCTACGTCACCGTCTGGCGCAAGGCCGCCGCCTTCGACGCGGCGCGCGCCAGCCCGGTCACCTGGCTCGCCGTCCTCGCCCGCAACAAGGCGATCGACCGCCTCCGCGCCCGCCGCGCGCCGGCCGAGGATCTCGACGCCGCCCTCGACGTCGCCGACGAGGGACCGCTCGCGCCCGAGCTGATCGAGAAGGCGCAGGACCGCCATCGCCTGTTCGGCTGCCTCGCCGAGCTCGAGGAGAAATCCGCCGCCGCCATCCGCGCCGCCTTTCTGGACGGCCTCTCCTATCCCGACCTCGCCACCCGTGAGGGCGTCCCGCTGCCGACGATGAAGAGCTGGATCCGCCGCGGCCTGATTCGGCTAAGAGGGTGTCTCGAGCGATGAGCACCCGCCCGCCTCTCTCTCCGGAAGACCGCGACGTGCTCGCGGCCGAGCTTGCTTTGGGCCTGCTCGACGGCGACGATCACGCCGAGGCCGCGGCCCTCGCCGGCCGCGACCCCGAGTTCCGCGCCGCCGTCGCCGGCTGGACGGCGCGGCTCGCGCCGATGCTCGATGAGGTGCACGAGACCGCGCCGCCGGACCGCGTGTGGAGCCGAATCGAAGCCCGCATCGCGCCGCCGCCCTCGAACGTCGTCCAGCTCCGCCGCCGCGTGAACCTGTGGCGCGGCTATTCGCTCGCCGCCACCGCCATCGCCGCGAGCCTCGCCCTCGTCCTGGTCACCCGCCCCTCGCCGCCGCCTCCTCCCGCCGCGCCGCAGACCCTGGTCGCCATGATGCAGTCGGAGGGCGGCCCCGCCCGCCTCGTCGCCACCTACGATCCCCAGACGCGGCGCCTCATCGTCCAGGCCGCGGCGGGCATGGCGCCCGCGCCCGGCCATGCCCACGAGCTCTGGCTGATCCCCGCCGCGGGCGGCAAGCCGCACCCGATGGGCATCGTCTCCGCGACCGCCCCCAACAAGATGGACGTGCCGATGCCGATGGCGTCGGACGTGCGCGAGGGCGCCGCCTTCGCCGTTTCGGTCGAGCCGCCGTCGGGCTCGCCGACCGGCCTTCCGACCGGCCCCGTCATCGCGCAGGGCAAGCTCACCCGCGCCTGATTGCATCCGCGGGGCGGCACCCCACGTAACTAAGGCGGTATCCACGAAGGAGCTCCATCCGTGACCGACCTTTCCCGCCGCACCCTGCTCGGCTCCGGCCTCCTCGCCGGCATCGGAGTCTTCATCGCCGCGCGCGGCTCCTCCCCCGCCGAGGCGGCAATGACGTTCCAGGTTACCCACAGCGCCCAGGACTGGCGCCGGATGCTCGGCGCCGAGCGTTACGCCGTGCTGCGTGAGGCGCATACCGAGCGCCCCGGCTCCTCGCCTTTGCTCAAGGAGCATCGCCGCGGCACCTTCGCCTGCGCCGGCTGCGGCCTCCCCCTCTTCGCCTCCGCCGCCAAGTTCGACAGCGGCACCGGCTGGCCGAGCTTCTGGCAGGCGCTGCCCGGCGCGGTGCTCAGGCGTACCGACCGCAGCTTCGGCATGGAGCGGGTCGAGATCCTCTGCCGCCGCTGCGGCGGCCATCTCGGCCATCTCTTCGACGACGGCCCGAAGCCGACCGGACTGCGCTACTGCATGAACGGCCTCGCTCTCGCCTTCCGCCCGGCCTGAGCCGATGCTCCTCCTGCTGCTCGCTTATGTCGGCGGCGCGCTGACGATCCTCAGCCCGTGCATCCTGCCGGTCCTGCCGTTCGTCTTCGCCCGCGCCGACCGGCCGTTCCTCAGGAACGGCCTTCCGCTGCTCGCCGGCATGGCGCTGACCTTCGCCGCGGTCGCGACCGTCGCGGCGGTCGGCGGCGGCTGGGTCGTCGCCGCCAACCAGGCGGGCCGCTGGATCGCGCTCGCCCTCCTCGCCCTGTTCGCGCTCACCCTCATCTTCCCCACGCTCGCCGATCGGGCGATGCGGCCGCTCGTCGGTTGGGGCTCGCGCCTCTCCGAGGCGGCCGCGAAGGGCCAGGCGCCGGGCAAGGAGCGGATCGGCCCGTCCCTCCTCCTCGGCGTCGCCACCGGCCTGCTCTGGGCGCCGTGCGCCGGCCCGATCCTCGGCATCATCCTCACCGGCGCCGCCTTGTCGGGCGCGACTCTCGGCACCAGCCTCCTCCTTCTTGCCTACGCGCTCGGCGCCGCCACCTCGCTCGCCCTCGCCCTGCTCGTCGGCGGCCGCGTGTTCAAGGCCATGAAGCGCTCGATCGGCGCGGGCGAATGGGTCCGCCGCGCGCTCGGCCTGCTGGTCCTCGCGGGCGTCGCCGCGGTCGCGCTGGGCCTGGACACCGGCGTCCTCGCCCGCCTCTCGACGGTCCAGACCTTCGCCCTCGAAGACAAGGTTGCCAGGAGTCTCCGCGCCGGCGGGGGCAGCCGCTCGACCGCGGTGATGGGCGGCCCGGACGGGGCGCTCAAGCTTCCCGACGAAGGTGCGATGCCGCCCCTCCGCGGTGCCGCCCAGTGGCTGAACGGGGCCACGCTCGCGCCCGACCAGCTCAAGGGCAAGGTCGTCCTCGTCGACTTCTGGACCTATTCGTGCATCAACTGCCTGCGCGCCATCCCCTACGTCCGCGCCTGGGACGCCCGCTACCGCAAGGACGGCCTCGTCGTGATCGGCGTCCACACCCCCGAATTCGCGTTCGAGCGCGATCCCGCCAACGTCGCCCGGGCGATCGCCGATCTCGGCATCCGCTATCCGGTGCCGCTCGACAACGGCAGCGCGATCTGGAACGCCTTCCACAACAATTACTGGCCGGCCTCCTACCTGATCGATGCCAAAGGCCGGATCCGCTACCACCATTTCGGCGAAGGCAATTACGAGGTCACCGAGAGCGCGATCCGCCAGCTCCTGAAGGAAGCCGGTCGCTCCGGACTCGGCGCGGCCGCCTCAGTCGAGACGCAGGGCGTCGGCGCGCAGGCGGCGATGGCCACCCTCGCGAGCCACGAAACCTATGTGGGCTATCTCCGCGCCAGGGGTTTCGCTTCGCCCGGGGGGATGAAGCAGGACGCGTCCGCGGACTATGCCCTGCCCAACCTGTCGCTGAACCAATGGGGCCTCGCCGGCCGCTGGGCGGTCGCGGCACAGGATGCGCGGCTGGAGAGACCGGGCGGGCGCATCGCCTACCGCTTCCACGGCCGCGACCTCCACCTCGTGCTCGGCGCGCCGGAGGGCAAGCCGGTCCGCTTCCGCGTCACTCTCGACGGCGCCGCGCCGGGGGCCGACCACGGCCTCGACACCGACTCACAGGGAAATGGAATGGTGCGCGGGCAGCGCCTATACCAGCTCGTCCGCCAGCACGGCCCGGTCCGCGACCGCACCTTCACCGTCGAATTCCTCGACCCCGGGGTGCAGGCCTTCGCCTTCACGTTCGGCTAAGGCTTAGGCCAGCTTGTCGGCGTAGAGGAAACGGCCCGGCCCCATGCGCTGCAGCACTTCCTGGAGGCTCGCATAAGGCAGCGCGAAGCAGCCCTCGGAGCGGCCGAGCTTGCCGTGATCGGTGAGCACCTCGGGCTCCGCATACCAGGCGCTGTGGACGACGATGGCCCGCGCATAGGCGTTGCTGTTCGAGGGATCGAGGCCGGCGACGCGCAGCGAGCGCCCGTATTTGCCGGGATAATAATCGCCGGTCACATAGGCGCCGTTCGAGCTCGCCTCCGAGCCCATCGCGTTCGAGAAGCGCTCGACGAAGCCGCTATGGTCGGGGTCCGAGCCGCGGCCGTGGGCGACGAGATGCTGGGTGACGCGCCCGCTGTTGGTGTCGAGCAGGAAGAAGCGATGCTCGCGCGAGGCCTTGCTGAAGTCGGCGATGGCGACGGTGTCGGTGTGGGTCAGCACGCTCCGGTGCCGGTCGAAGGAGGCGCGGGCGCGGGCGAGCAAATTGGCGTCGATCGCCGGATCGACGACGATCCGCGCGCGCGCCGGGACGGCCGCCGCGGCGCCCTGCGCCGGTGCGTGACGGACGAGCTCGGACAGAGTCGACGAGCGCGCCGTGGTAGCGATCATGCCGGCCGCGACGCCGGCGCCAAGCAATTGCCTGCGCGACAGTTCCACTGGTGAAAACCCCTCCGCTGTGGCCCCACCATATAGGGAGAAAGTGCTTACTTTTGAATGAATTGGGCGGTGAGAATCGGACGCGCCGTCTCAGTTCGCCGCACCCTGAGCACGACTCGTTTGGTTAAGGCGAAAGTAAGCGGAACCGCCTGCTGCTGCAGAGGGAGGGGACACGTACTTTCACGCGTCGGCGTCTGCGGGTCCAGCTTGGCGGGCGAAAGTACGTGTCCCCGCGGAAGGCGGCTACACCTTTTCCGCGTAGAGCAGCCGGCCGGAGCCCAGCCGCACCATCGCCTCGGCGTGGCTCACCCCGGGCAGCGCGAAGCAGCCTTCGGACCGGCCGAGCTTGCCGAAGCTCTCGACCATCCGCGGCTCGGCATACCAGGCGGTATGGACGACGATCTGGCGGGCGAGCGCGTTGCTGTTCGACGGGTCGAGCCCGTCGAGCCGCAGCGAATAGCCGTATTTGCCCTGGTAGGCGTCGCCGGTCACGTAGGCGCCCTGCGACGTCGCCTCGCTGCCCATCTCGTTGGAGAAATATTGGAGGAAGCCGAAATTGGCCGGGTCCGAGCCCTTGCCGTGGGCGACATGGTGCTCGGTGACGAAGCCGGACCGCAGGTCGACGATGTAGAAGCGCGGATCGCGCGACATCCGTCCGAAGTCGGCGATGCCGATCACGTCGGCGTTGCGGATCCTCCCCCGCTTCGCCTCCAGCGCCGCCAGCGCCCGTTCCTTGAGCGCCGGATTGATGACGGGCTGCGCCGGTCGCGCCTGCGCGAAGGCCCGCGCGGGCAGGACGAGGCCCGCTCCGGCCGCCGCCGCCGCTCCCAGGAATTGCCTGCGCGAAACGCTCACATCGTCTCCATCGACGCCAAAGGGCGATTTCTCGCCCAACCGGACCGCATTCACAACGATCTCGGGGGCCGTCGGGGTTCAACCCGTCCCGCGTTCGAATCCGCTCGCCGCAAATCGCGTCCGGAACCGGGACGCGCGCTGGCGCGTCTGTTTCGTTATGGACGCGTTTCATCGTCTCGCGGTCAAGCCCGGCCTGCCGCCGATGGAGGCGAAGCTGGTCGAGGAATTGCCCGCCGGCGAGGGCTGGCAGTTCGAGCCCAAATGGGACGGCTTCCGCTGCCTCGCCTGGCGCGACGGCGGCGAGGTCTTCCTCCAGTCCAAGTCTGGCAAGCCGCTCGGCCGCTACTTCCCGGAGATCGTCGACACGATCCTCGCCATGCGCGCCGACCGCTTCGTGCTCGACGGCGAGCTCATCATTCCGGTCGGCGGCCATCTCTCCTTCGACGCGCTGCAGCTGCGCCTCCATCCCGCCGAGAGCCGGGTCAAGAAGCTGGCCGCCGCGACCCCGGCCCAGCTCATGCTGTTCGACCTCCTCTTCCACAAGGAGACGAGCTACCTCGACGCCCCGCTCGAGGTCAGGCGGCCGGCGCTCGAGACCGTCTACGGCGCCGAGAGCCGCGACGACCTGCTCCTCTCCCCCGCCACCGTCGATTGCGACGTCGCCAGGCGTTGGCTGGCGGACGCCGGCGACGCGCTCGACGGGGTCGTCGCCAAGCGCCTCGAGGGCCGCTACGAGCCCGGCGAGCGCGCGATGCTCAAGGTCAAGCAGCTGAAGACCGCCGACTGCGTCGTCGGCGGCTTTCGCTACGGCACCAACAGCCGCGAGGTCGGCTCGCTCCTCCTCGGCCTCTACGACGAGGCGGGGAAGCTCGATCATGTCGGCTTCACCTCGACCATCGCCCTCGAGGACCGCGCCGCGCTGACGAAGACGCTCGAGGCGCTGATCGCCAAGCCCGGCTTCACCGGCGACGCGCCCGGCGGCCCCAGCCGCTGGTCGACCGAGCGCACCGGCGCATGGGAGCCGCTCCGCCCCGAGCTGGTCGTCGAGGTCCGTTACGACCACGTCACCGGCGGCCGCTTCCGCCACGGCACGAAGTTCCTGCGCTGGCGGCCCGACAAGGCGCCCGAGCAATGCCGCAAGGACCAGCTCCAGCCCGAGGCGCGCCCCGCCGCCCTCGCCCCCTCGCTCGCGGCAGCCCGATGAGCAAGGCGGTGCGCGCGGCCGCCGCGGAAACCCTTGTCGAGGGCGTCCGCCTCTCGAACCCCGACAAGATCCTCTACCCCGAGCAGGGCATCACCAAGGCCGTCCTCGCCCATTACTACGTCGCCGTCGCGCCGCGCATGCTCCCCCACGTCGCCCGCCGGCCGATCACCATGGTCCGCTGCCCGACCGGCCGCGGCGCCAAATGCTTCTACCAGCGCCACGCCGGCTCCGGCGTCCTGCCCCAGCTCGGCGAGGTGACGATCCCCGGCTTCGAGGAACCCTATCTCTACATCTCGGACACCGCCGGCCTCGTCGCCATGGTCCAGATGGGCGTCCTCGAAATCCACCCC
>JAFAZW010000004.1 GCA_019239415.1 Alphaproteobacteria bacterium | reverse complement strand
CGAAGATCCTGGGAATAAGCTCGAGGCATAAGGGCTGGCCTCCTCACACCAGCCCTCAGCTTGAATCACAACACAGCCGCGTTGGGAATCCCCAATCGATTCAATCTAAGCTCAGCGTGCTCTAGCCCGTTGGAGGTTGTGGATCGTCACCCCGGACTTGATCCGGGGTCTACCTTCTACCGGTCCATCGTCGCGCGAAGGAAAGGTGGATGCCGGATCGGGGTCCCCATCAAAGTAGTACTTAGATGGGGTCCTGCGTCCGGCATGACGTAGGTGCTCCGATTGGTCGCCGAACGTGCTTCCCTCTCGACGGCGGGCCGCCGCGGGCCCATGGGGGCGCCTCGTTCGAACGAGGAAGCCCCCATGCCCCACCTCCGCAAGCTCGGCCGCAGCGGCCTCGAAACGCCGCCCCTCGTGCTGGGCGGCAACGTCTTCGGCTGGACCGCGACCGGCGAGGACGCTTTCCGCATCCTCGACCGCTTCGTCGACGCCGGCGGCCGCATGATCGACACCGCCGACGTCTACTCGGCCTGGGTGCCTGGGCATAAAGGCGGCGAGTCCGAGAGCCTGATCGGCGAATGGCTGCGCCGCCGCGGCGCGAAGGGCGACGTGCTCGTCGCGACCAAGGTCGGCATGCTGCCCGGCGAAGGCGGCGAGAAGCTCGAGCCGGCGCGGATCGCCGCCGCCGCCGAAGCCTCGCTACGCCGCCTCGGCGTCGAGACGATCGACCTTTATTATGCGCACCAGGAGGATCCGAAGACCCCTGTCGAGGAGAGCCTCCGCGCCTTCGACCGGCTGGTCACGGAGGGCAAGGTCCGTGCCATCGGCGCTTCCAACTACGCGCCGGAGAGCCTGGCCAAGGCGCTCGACTTTTCCGAGCGGGAGGGCATCGCCCGCTACGAGGTGCTCCAGCCCGAATATCACCTCATGGGCCGCGATCGCTTCGAGGACGGGCTGCAGCAGCTCTGTCTCGAGCGGGAGGTGGGCGTGCTGCCCTATTACGGCCTCGCCTCCGGCTTCCTCACCGGCAAGTATCGCGCGCCGGCCGATCAGCAGCAGAGCGTCCGTGGCGACCGCATGGGCAAATATCTCAACGCGCGCGGCTACGCGGTGCTCGACGCGCTCGACGCGGTGGCGGCGGAGACGAAGACGAACCCGTCGACGGTCGCGCTCGCCTGGCTGGCGGCGCAGCCGGGGGTGACGGCGCCGATCGCCAGCGCCCGGACGCCGCAGCAGCTCGACGATTTCATCGGCGCGATGACGCTGGAGCTGACGACGGAGCAACTAGAGAGGCTGGACGCGGCGTCGCGAACGCCGGCCTAACTCCTCCCCGGAACGGGGAGGAGTTTTAGCGGCCGACGATTTCCTCGCCCGCGTGGAGCAGGATGTCGCGAACCGCGGCGCCGGCGCGGGTGAGGGCGGCGGCGAGGGTCCAGACGAGGAGCACGGCGGTCCAGGGCAGCATCGCGGCGCTGGCGGCGACGACGAAGAGGAGGCCGACGACGAGCTTCAGCGCGGCGGGTTTGCGCGGCGGCGCGACCACGACGGCCTCGGCCTGGATGCGGTCCATGAACATGGCGATCTCCTCCTGTCGCACCCAGCTTCGCCGGTCGTGGTTAAGGAATTCCTAACGCGGCCTGCTCAGGCGACGCGGAACACCCAATAGCGGTTGACGAGGAAGCTCAGCAGCGGCGTCACGCCGACCATCGCCGGCACCGGCGCCAGCGGCGGCAGGTGCATCGGTCCCGTCAGCAGCCATACCCAGAAGCTGTTCAGCGCGAATCCGCATAAGGTGGCGCCGACGAAGCGGACGACCATCGCCGCCTCCTCCTCGCGCCGCGCCGCGAACGACCAGCGGCTGTGGACGAGATAGCCGGCGACGAGGCCGACGCCGTAGCCGCACACGTTGGCCAGCATCGGCGCGACCCCGGCAAGGACCGCGGCGGCGCTGTACACCGCCGTCGACAGCGCCGTGACGCCGAGGCCGGCGATGCCGTAGCGCGCCAACTGAGCGAAGGCAGGGGTACGCGCGAACGGCGGCAGCGCGGCGACCAAAGCGCGCATCAGGCGGCGACGCCGAGACGTCGGGCGATCGCCGCGCCCATCTCCTGCACCGGCACGGCCGGGACCAGGCGCGCGTCGCCCGCCGGCTCGAACAGCGCCGGACGCTTCATCCGCCACTTCGACAGGCGATAGTCGAGCGCCGTCCGCAGCACCCCGAGCCCGTAGACGCAGGAGCGCCGGAAATTGATGCTCGAGGCTTCGGCGAAATATTTGGTCGGGCACGAAATTTCGCCCATCCGGAAGCCGTGCCATGCCGCCTGCGCGATCATCTGGTTGTCGAAGACGAAATCGTCCGAGCAGGCGAGGAGCGGCAGCGTCTCCAGCACCTCGCGGCTCCAGGCGCGGTAGCCGGTATGATATTCGCTTAGCTTCTGGCCCATGACGATGTTCTGGAAGAGCGTGAGCAGGCGGTTGGCGACATATTTGTAGCGCGGCATGCCGCCGTCCAGCGCCCCCTTGCCGAGGATGCGCGAGGCGAACACCGCGTCGTAATGGCCCGACGCGATCATGCCGGCCATCGCCGCCACCAGCCGCGGCGAATATTGGTAATCGGGATGGAGCATGACGACGATGTCGGCGCCGCGCGCCAGGGCGGCGGCGTAGCAGCTCTTCTGGTTGCCGCCGTAGCCGCGGTTCCTGTCGTGGACGATGGTGTGGAGGCCGAGCTCCCTGGCAACGCCGATCGTGTCGTCGGTCGAGGCATCGTCGGTCAGGATGATGTCGTCGACGATATCGGCGGGGATCTCCATCACCGTCTGCCGCAGCGTCTTCGCGGCATTGTAGGCGGGGAGGACCACCGCCACCTTGCGTCCGTCGATCATGCCGCCTCCCGATCCTGCGCCGGCCTTCGCGCCGGTGCGTTCGGGAGCAGCCTATGGGCCGATGGTTAACGCATCGCTAAAAGCGGGCGCGCGCCCGGCTTCACCCTCGACAGCGGCGGCGCACCTGACGCAGGATCGGCGGCGAGGGCTCGAGCGAGGGGGAAGGACCATTTCGACGAACGGCCGCGGCGACCCGTCCGCCGCTCGCGACCGCGCCCTGCGCTGGCTGCTGCTCGCGCTGTGGATCGGCGTCGCCGGCTTCCTCGCCGTTCGCCACGTCGTGTGGCGCGACGAGATGCGGGCGCTGACCCTCGCTCTGAGCGGGGAGAACGTCGCCGCGATGCTCCGCGCCATTCACGGCGAGGGCCACCCGGCCATCTGGTACCTCCTCCTGCGCGGAGCCCACACGCTGGTGCCGGTGCGGGAAGTGCTGCCGGTCGCCGGCTGGCTGAGCGCCGCCGCGGCGGCGGCCCTGTTCGTGTGGAAAGCGCCGTTCCGGCCGCCGACCCTCGCCCTGATCCTGTTCGGCGCCTTCTTCGTCTTCGAGTTCGCCGCCATCGCCCGCAATTACGGCATCGGCATGCTGGCCCTGTTCGCGGTCGCCGCCGCTTACCCGCGCTACCGCGACCGCGGCATCGTCGTCGGCCTGCTGCTCGCCCTCTTGTGCAACACCAACGTCCCCTGCTGTCTCCTCGCGGCGATGATGCTCGGCTTCTGGCTCGTCGAGCTCGTCGCCGAGGAGGGGCTCGCCTGGACGCGCGCGAAGCGGCTCTTCCTCGTCAATGCCGCCGTCGCCACTGCCGGCGCCGCCCTCTGCTTCGCGACCGTCTTCCCGACCGTGCACGACGCGGCGGTGATCGACCGCCCCGGCGGCATCGGCGCCGCAGCGGTGCTGCGGGCGCTGCTGGTGCCGGCGCCCTCGTTCTGGGATCTCGCCTCGCCGCTCGCGCCGAACAGCAATCTTGCCGCCGCTTTGTTCGGCATGGTCATGTTCGGCAGCCTGCTCGGCCTCGTCCGCGCCCCCGCCGCCTTCCTCTCGGCGCTGGCCGCTCTGCTCGCCTTCGAACTGTTCTTCCAGCTCGTCTATCCGGGCTATTACCGCCACCAGGCGATCTACCTTTGCTACCTCGTCGCCATGTATTGGCTGGTAGCAAGGGGTCGCGGCGGGCGCTGGCCGGCGCGCTGGCGCGTGGAGGAACGCTTCGCCCGCACGGCCCCGCTCGGCGAGGGCCTGTTCCATCTCCTCCTCGCCCTGCAGGTGGCGACGACGCTCAGCCTGCTCGCCACCGACCTGCGCGGCTACCCCTATAGCCGCGCCCGCGACCTCGCCGCCTTCCTGAAGCGCGAGAAGCTCGACGGCGCGGTGCTGATCATGGAGCCGGACATGTTCGCCGAGGCGATCCCTTATTATCTCCCCGAGATGCCGATCTACCAGATGCGCAGCCAGAGGTTCGGCAAGATCGTCCGCTTCACCCGCGCCGTGCGGCACGCGCTGACACCCGACGACTATCTCGCCGACGGACGCCGGCTGCGCGCCACGACCGGGCGACCTGTCGTCATCGCGATCCAGCACCGCCTGCGCACCGACCGGCCGGGGCGGTGGATGGAGCTTAACAGCTGGTATTTCTCGACCACTCCCGACCAGGTCCGCCGCTTCCAGGCCGGCGCCCGCAAGATCGCCGATTTCGGCGAGACCGTCAGTGACGAGACCTACGAGGTTTATCTGATACCCTAGCTTGGCTATCGAGGCCGCCCGCAGCCGTAAGGGGATCGAGGTGAAGAAGGTCGAGGCGATCATCAAGCCGTTCAAGCTCGACGAAGTGAAGGAAGCCCTCCACGACGTCGGCGTCTCCGGCATCACCGTCACCGAGGCGAAGGGCTTTGGCCGGCAGAAGGGCCATACGGAGCTCTATCGCGGCGCCGAATATGTCGTCGACTTCCTGCCTAAGGTGAAGCTCGAGGTGGTCGTCGAGGACGGGCTCGCCGAGCGGGTCGTCGAGGCGATCGCCAATGCGGCGCGGACCGGGCGCATCGGCGACGGCAAGATCTTCGTCTCGGCGATCGAGGAAGCCGTCCGCATCCGCACCGGCGAGCGCGGCTCCGACGCCATTTGAGAGTCACCGTCATCCCGGCGCAAGCCGGGATCTCTATGCGGACTTGCCGCGACGGCTTTTCGACGGGAGATCCCGGCTTTCGCCGGGATGACGATTGCCGCTAAACGGCTCTCGTGAACGACCCCCTTCTCGCCTCGATGGCTCCGGAGGAACTGCGCGCCGCGATGCGGGCGCTCGGCTATCGGACGCAGGCCGACCTCGCCAGCGCCATCGGCGTCAGCCGCTCCGCCGTTTCGCTGTGGCTCGAAGGCAAGGTCGGCGTGCCGCGTCCCGTGGCCATGCTTTTGAGGATGCTGATCCGCGCCCGCCGCCGCGACTTCTGAAGCTTTCCCACGTGAAATCTTCACGAGCCCGCCGCACGGGGTGGACGCGCCGCGCCGGGGCGGGAAAGGCTTGGCGGACAAGCACCATCCGGATTCGCACGCGCGCTTTCGCCCGGCGACGGGCCGATGCGGCCGTGCGATCCCATGACGAACAAGCGAGGCAAGACGATGAGCGCAGCGGGCAAGATCCTTTCGCGGATCAAGGATGAGGAGATCGAGTGGGTCGACCTGCGCTTCACCGATCCGCGCGGCAAGTGGCAGCACCTCTCGATGGTCTCGGGCCTGGTCGACGAGGACCAGCTCACCGACGGCTTCATGTTCGACGGTTCGTCGATCGCCGGCTGGAAGGCGATCAACGAGAGCGACATGATCCTGAAGCCCGACCTCGAGGCGGCCTATGTCGACCCCTTCTCGGCGACGCCGATGCTCGTCCTGTTCTGCGACATCGTCGATCCCGGTTCGGGCGAGCTCTACGCCCGCGATCCGCGCTCGACCGCGAAACGGGCCGAAGCCTATCTCAAGGG
This sequence comes from Alphaproteobacteria bacterium, assembly GCA_019239415.1. Lineage (GTDB taxonomy): Bacteria > Pseudomonadota > Alphaproteobacteria > Sphingomonadales > Sphingomonadaceae > Allosphingosinicella. The sequence goes on along the minus strand of JAFAZW010000004.1, from coordinate 849 downwards.
CACCGGCATCGGCGACACCGTCTATGTCGGCCCCGAGGCCGAATTCTTCATGTTCGACGACGTCCGCTTCGAGGACGGCTACAATAGCTCCTACTTCCGCATCGACGACATCGAGCTGCCGACCAACACCGGCCGCGACTATGAGAATGGCAACCTCGCCCACCGGCCGCGCGCCAAGGGCGGCTATTTCCCGGTGGCGCCGGTCGACAGCGCGATGGACATACGCGCCGAGATGGTCTCGACGATGATCGAAATGGGCCTCCCGATGGACAAGCACCATCACGAGGTCGCCGCCGCCCAGCACGAGCTCGGCCTCACCTACGGCACGCTGGTCCAGACCGCCGACCGGATGCAGATCTACAAGTATGTCGTGCACATGGTCGCCCACGCCTACGGCAAGACCGCGACCTTCATGCCCAAGCCGATCGCCAAGGATAACGGCTCGGGCATGCACACCCACATCTCGATCTGGAACGGCTCCAAGCCGCTGTTCGCGGGCAACGGCTATGCCGGCCTCAGCGAGACGGCGCTCTACTTCATCGGCGGGGTCATCAAGCATGCGCGGGCGCTGAACGCCTTCACCAACCCGACGACGAACAGCTACAAGCGGCTCGTGCCGGGCTTCGAGGCGCCGGTGCTGCTCGCCTATTCCAGCCGCAACCGCTCCGCGTCCTGCCGGATTCCCTACGGGGCGGGCGAGAAGGCGAAGCGGGTCGAGTTCCGCTTCCCTGACGCGCTCGCCAACCCCTATCTGGCCTACTCGGCGCTGCTGATGGCGGGCCTCGACGGCATCCAGAACCGCCTCCATCCGGGCGACCCGATGGACAAGAACCTCTACGACCTGCCGCC
>JAFAZW010000101.1 GCA_019239415.1 Alphaproteobacteria bacterium | reverse complement strand
CTCCAAGAACAACCCGCTCTACGTGGGCGATCCGGGCGTCGGCAAGACCGCCATCGCCGAAGGCCTCGCGCGCAAGATCATCGAGGGCAACGTGCCCGAGGTGCTGAAGCCCGCCGTGATCTACTCGCTCGACATGGGCGCGCTGCTCGCCGGCACGCGCTATCGCGGTGATTTCGAAGAGCGTCTGAAGCAGGTCGTCTCGGAGCTGGAGAAGCTGCCGCACGCGGTGCTGTTCATCGACGAGATCCACACCGTGATCGGCGCCGGCGCGACGTCGGGCGGCGCGATGGATGCGTCGAACCTGCTCAAGCCGGCGTTGTCGAGCGGCACGATCCGCTGCATCGGCTCGACCACCTACAAGGAATTCCGCAACCACTTCGAAAAGGACCGCGCGCTGCTGCGCCGTTTCCAGAAGATCGACGTCAACGAGCCGTCGGTCGAGGACACGATCAAGATCATCGCCGGGCTGCGCCCCTCGTTCGAGGCGCACCATCATCTCAAGTACACGACGGACGCGGTGAAGACCGCGGTCGAGCTTTCGGCACGCTACATCAACGACCGCAAGCTGCCCGACAAGGCGATCGACGTGATCGACGAAGTGGGCGCGATGCAGATGCTGGTGCCGCCGAACAAGCGCAAGAAGACGATCACCACCAAGGAGATCGAGAGCGTCATCTCGACGATGGCGCGCATCCCGGCGAAGAGCGTCTCGTCCGACGACAAGAAGACGCTCGAGCATCTCGAGCGCGACCTGAAGCGCGTCGTGTTCGGCCAGGACAAGGCGATCGAAGTGCTCGCCTCGGCGATCAAGCTGTCGCGGGCGGGGCTGCGCGATCCCGACAAGCCGATCGGCAACTACCTCTTCTCGGGTCCGACCGGCGTCGGCAAGACCGAGGTGGCGCGGCAGCTCGCCTCGATCATGGGCATCCCGCTGCAGCGGTTCGACATGTCCGAATATATGGAGCGCCATTCGGTCAGCCGGCTGATCGGCGCCCCCCCGGGCTATGTCGGCTACGATCAGGGCGGCCTGCTCACCGACGCCGTCGACCAGCATCCGCATTCGGTGCTGCTGCTCGACGAGATCGAGAAGGCGCATCCGGACCTGTTCAACATCCTCCTCCAGATCATGGACAACGGCCGCCTCACCGACCATCACGGCAAGACGGTCGATTTCCGCAACGTCATCCTCATCATGACGACGAATGCGGGCGCCTCCGACATGGCGCGCGAGGGCGTGGGCTTCGGCGCCACCACCCGCGAGGGCGAGGACGAGGAAGCGATCAAGCGGATGTTCACGCCGGAATTCCGCAACCGCCTCGATGCGATCGTGCCGTTCGCCTACCTGCCGACGGAGGTGGTCGCCCGCGTCGTGGACAAGTTCATCCTCCAGCTCGAGCTGCAGCTGGCGGACCGCAACGTCCACATCGACCTCGACGACGAGGCGCGCAAATGGCTCACCGCCCGCGGCTACGACAAGCTCTACGGCGCGCGGCCGATGGGCCGCCTCGTCCAGGAGAAGATCAAGCAGCCGCTGGCCGAGGAGCTGCTGTTCGGCAAGCTCGTTCACGGCGGCGAGGTCAAGGTGACGATCAAGGAGAACGCGCCGTCGTTCGAGATCGTCCCCGCCGCGCCCAAGGCCTCGAAGCGCAAGGCCAAGAAGGCGCCGCAGCCGGAAGGCGAGCAGGGCGAGCCGGAAGCGCAGGCCTAAGGCCGGGCCAGCGGTTCAGAAACCGTCATGCCGGACTTGATCCGGCATCCACCTTCTTTTCTCGGCACCGGAGAAGAAGGTGGACCCCGGATCAAGTCGGGAGCGTTACACTTTACAGCCCCACACGCCAAGGGTAGTGTTGGGGGTGCGCAATGAGCGTGCTTCGGGCCTTCGGGGGCGGCCCGCTGGACGGGAGTAAGTGGGTGCGCGTCCTCTACATGGACGAATCGGGTATCGGTAAAATCGAGCACGACCGCTTCCTCGTCGTCGCGGGTGTCATTATCCACGCCGACACTCAATGGGGACCCCTCGCCAACCGGCTCGACCAATATCTCTCTGAGGCCGTGCCGCGGGGCGCGCCTAAGCCGCGCTGTCTCCATGCCAAAGATATATTCCACGGTTCAGGCGAGTTTCCGCGCGAGACGTGGGATCAGCTGCGAAGAAACTCCCTGTTGAGCGCGATAGGCGGCCTCGTCTCTGAGTTTAACGTCCCGGTAGTCTGGTCCGGCATTGACCGAAAGGAATTTGCGCGCAGGTTCCCGGACAATACTCCTCGGGTGAATTTGCTGGATGCTTACACGGTCGGAGCCGTATCGTGCTTTATGCAGACCGAGAGATACATGCGCGAAAAGCACCTTGCTGGCGAAGTTTGCTCGATACTCATGGAGGAGAACAAGGAGCTTCAGCAACGCATCCCGGAAATGACTGCTTTCATGCGAGACCCTGGCGAGGCCGAGCAGGACCTCCTGCCGCATTGGCATGAGGTGATGCCCTTAACGAAGCTGATAGACAATCCATCGTGCCAGCCGAAAACCGGTTCGAGCATCCTGCAATTGGCTGATTACTGCGCCTTTGCGATCAAAAGACATCTTGAGGGACGCGCTGGCAGTGGCCGGCTGGTTCAGCCGCTTGCCGGCGATCTCATGCGGTACGTGGACGCTCGCAAGAACAAGGGGAAAGCCATCTGGAATCCCGTACACATGCCGAGCGCTTGGGGCGCTCCTATCAAGTATGAAGACGGCGTGTTTAGGCTGGCGGAGGGGTAGATGATCGCCGCGAGACCGCACGCAACGCTCTGTCAAAGTCTTTCGGGTTCTCGCTCGCCTCCGCGGCTTTCGCCGCAGCAAGGAAGCGCTTCGACTCCTCGGGATCATCCCATGCGGGGGCAGGCTTGCGTGGCATGAGCATCGCTATACCACGCAGGCCGCTCTGTTGTCATTCGACAACGAAGAGAAAGACGAGCTGCGGGTCCTCTGCTGGCAGTCGCGCCCATGCGCGTCGCCAGCGGGTTTTCCGGTCGCCTTTAGGCCGGGCAACGAGTTGTTTGATAGGTGAGCCGCTTACCGATGCCGCCCATAATCGCGAGATCGGCGCGGCTCTGATCGTCGATCCCCAGCTTCTCCCGGTTGGAGTGCCGGAAATCAAACTCGGCAAGGTAGCGGTGAAGGTGCTTTTCCGAGACGTGGAAATAGCAGCCGACGATGCCCCGCTTCAGGATCGAGAAGAAGCCCTCGACCGAATTGGTGTGGAACGGCCCGCGCACATATTCCTCGGCGCCGTGGTTCACGATTTCATGCCGGAAATCGCGGTGCATATGCCGGTACTGGCCAGCGTCATCGGTGCAGAGGCGCGAAGCCGCATCAATCTGGCCAACGAGGATCGGCCGCAGGTTGGCGGCGGTGACGCTGGCGACGTGGAGCGAGCGAACGCGCCCGTCGCGCTCGACAAGCGACAGGACAGTTTCCTTGCCCCAGCTGCCGCCGAGGCGGGAGGACGCGCGCTTGGAGCGGTGCCGGTTCTTTTCCTTGCCGCCGATGAAAGTCTCGTCGACTTCGACGGTCTGGCCTTCGCCGCCGAGCGGGCCGAGCATGTCGGACTTCATCGCCTCACGGATGCGGTGCGAGAGGAACCAAGCGGTCTTCATGCTGCACTGAAGCATCCGCTGGATTTGACGGGTCGAGATGCCCTTCTTGCTCGCGCACATCAGGTGGATGACCTGAAGCCACAGGTGCAGCGCGAGGTGGCTATCCTCGAAAATGGTGCCCATGCGGACGGTGAAGGTGCCACGGCAGGCGTAGCACTTGCGGAGCCCTATCCGGCTGGTTTTTCCGGTGAGGCGCCCGACATGCTCCTCAGTGCCGCCACAATGCGGGCAGGTCGGGCCGTTCGGCCAAAGCAGCGCCTCGACGTAGGCGAAAGCGGCTTCCTCGTTGTGGAAATGGGGAGCGCTGAGAACGGACTTGGCCACCGGGTATCTCCTTATTGGGAGACACTACGCCTAGCGACTGGGGTTGTCAAGTGTAACACTCCCGATCAAGTCCGGGGTGACGGTGTTGCGCGACACGCATCGGCCTTTTCTTTCCTCCGCCCTCTCCCCCCTCGCCGCGGGCGGCGCTAATCTGGCGCGAACCCGGGAGAGCGGCGATGAGCGAGACACTGACCTTCTACACCAACCCGATGTCGCGCGGGCGGATCGTGCGGTGGATGCTCGAGGAGCTCGGCCAGCCCTATGAGACGGTGCTGCTGGGCTATGGCGACACGATGAAGGGCAAGGACTATCTCGCCATCAACCCGATGGGCAAGGTTCCGGCCATCCGCCACGGCGAGACGGTGGTGACCGAGGCGGCGGCGATCTGCGCCTATCTCGCCGACGCCTTCCAGGACGCGGGCCTCGCGCCGCCGCCAGGCAACCCTCTGCGCGGGCCATATTATCGTTGGATGTTCTTCGCCGCCGGCCCCCTGGAGGCGGTGATCACCGGCAAGGCGCTCGGTCTGCTGGCGCCGCCGGACAAGGCGATGATGGCGGGCTACGGCTCGCTCGACACGACCATCGATGCGCTTGAGTCCGCCGTTCGCTCCGCCTCGCCCTTCCTTTGCGGCGAGCAGTTCACCGCCGCCGACGTCTATGTCGGCGCCTCGATCGGCTGGGGCATGGAGTTCGGTATCGTCGAGGCCCGCCCGGCCTTTGCCGATTATGTCGGCCGGCTGAAGGACCGCCCTGCCTACAAGCGCGCCATGGACATAGACGACAAGCTCATCGCCGAGCAGAAGGCGCAGCAGCCCACTCCGGGCTAAAGCAGCCAGGCCGTCGCCGCGGCGATCAGGACCAGCTTGACGAGCCAGCCCACGGCGTGGCTGGCGGTGACGCGCGGATCGAGCTTGATGAAGAGGTGGTTCCCGAGCAGCAGCGGCAGCGGCCCGATCAGCCACACCATCGCGGCGAGCTTGATCGCCCCGCGCGCGTCCGTCTGGTGCATCTTCCAGGCGAGGGCGACGAAACCGCCGGCGGTGACGATGGCCAGCGCCTGCGCGAGCAGGATGCGGCCGCGCTCGCCGCCCTGCCGCCAGACTTCCGGGTAGGTGTGGTAGCGGTCGTGGAACAGGACGCCGGCGAAAAGCCAGTCCGCAAGTCCGCCGAGCACCGCGCCGGCAAGCGTCGCCCAGACGAGATTGATGGTCATCGGCCCTGCCCTCCCGCGCGCAAGGATAGCACCGAATGGCGCGCGCCCCAAAAGCAAAGGGCCCGGCGTCTCCGCCGAGCCCTCGCCTTTATGGTGTGCCGCCTTGGGTCAGCGGCGGTCGCCGAACAGCCTCAGGATGAACAGGAACATGTTGACGAAGTCGAGGTAGAGGGCGAGCGCACCCATCACCGCGGTCTTCTCCGCCACCTCGCCGGCGCCGCCGACGACGAAGTACATGCTCTTGATCTTCTGCGTGTCGTAGGCGGTGAGGCCGGCGAAGATCAGCACGCCGATGACGCTGATCGCGAGTCCCATCGGGCCGCTCGGCCAGAAGGCGTTGATGAGCATCGCGACGACCAGGCCGACCAGGCCGACGAGCAGGAAGCTGCCCCAGCCGGTCAGGTCGCGCTTGGTCGTGTAGCCCCAGAGGCTGAGGCTGGCGAAGCCGGCGGCGGTCGCGAAGAAGGCCTGCGCCACCGAGGAGGCGGTGTAGACGATCAGCACGGTCGAGAGCGACGCGCCGAGCAGCCCCGCATAGGCCCAGAACAGCCCCTTGGCCGTGGCGGCGCGCATCCGGTTGATGCCGAAGCTCAGCCAGAAGACGATGCCGAGCGGCGCCAGCATGACCAGCCAGGCGAGCGGCGTGGCGCCGCCGGTCCGGGGGTTGAACAGCGAGAAGACGGCGCCCGTATAGACCATCGCCGTCGCGACGATCGCCGTCAGCAGCACCCCCGACGCCATGTAATTGTAGACGGACAGCATGTAGGACCGCAGCCCCGCGTCGACGGCGGCGCGGCCGTCCAACGTCGTCGCCGTCCGCGGCGCGGCGCCTATGCGCGGGTCAAATCCATTCGCCATTTCATCACACTCCGTTTGCGCGGAGGAGCAAGCCCCCGCCCCGCGCAATATCGTGGGCCGCGCGGAGACATTCAAGCGAAACCGATTCGCCTCCGGCGCGTGCGGCGCTAAGGCACCGCCATGCACCGCCTGTTCGTCGCCATCCAGCCGCCGGCGGCCGTCCGCGCGTGGCTGCTCGGCCTGACCGGCGGCGTGAGCGGCGCGCGATGGCAGGTGGAGGACCAGCTCCACCTCACCGTGCGGTTCATCGGCGAGGTCGATCGCCACGCGGCGGCCGACGTCGACGCCGCGCTCGCCGGGCTCGTCCACCCGCCCTTCGAGGCGAGGATCGCGGGCGTGGGCAGCTTCGAGCGCCGCGGCGCGCCGACGGCCCTGTGGGCCGGCGTGTCGCCGCCGGAGCCGTTCCAGGCGCTCCACAAGAAGGTGGACCAGGCCATCGTGCGAGCCGGGCTCGAGCCGGAGCGGCGCGCCTACGTCCCGCACATCACCCTTGCCCGCCTCCCGCGGGGCAGCGGCTCGCTCGGGGGCTTCCTCGACGCGGCGGGATCTGCCTCGGGCCCGTCCTTCCCGGTCACGGACTTCTGCCTCTTCGAGAGCCGCCTCACGCCCGACGGCGCCGCCTATAGCGTCGTCGAGCGTTACCGGCTCGGCTGAGTCCGCTCGCGCCGCCACAGGACGTAGGAATAAACGACGGGGATGCCGACCATGACGGCGAGGGCCACCCCGCAAAGTCCGGCAAGCAGCCCCGAGGGAAGCGGGAGCAAAGCGGCCACGGCCATGACGAGGCCGCCGCCGACCATCAGCTTGCCGCCGAGGCGGTGGGTGCGGATCCACACCTCCTCGCTGGCCAGGGTCCAGGGTGTCCGGATGCCGACGAGGAACATGCTGCGCGACTTGCCGAGCTGGTTGCCGATCAGCACGAACATCACGCCGATGGCCCCGGCGACGATATGCTCGATGCGCAGGCCCCAACGGAGCGCCACCGACACGACGACGAGCTCGATCGCCGCGCTCAGGAGCAGCAGCGCCGCCCAGCTCCAGTAATAAAGGCCGGCACTGCGCTCGAGGTTGGCGAGCCTCGGCTCCAGCGCCGGCAGGAGCCAGAAGAGGAGCGACAAGCCTCCCGCCATTCCGGCCGGCAGGAGCAGAGCCTCCCACTTGCCTGCAAAGCGATCCGGCGTTCCGTCGATCCCGAAATGCGTCGGCAGCTGCATCTCCGCCGGGAGCCCGCCGCCGACTGCCCATGCCGCCGCGGCCAGCACCAGCACGACGGCGATCGACGCCAATCCCATGGTCTTGCGGTTCATTGTCCCTGCTCCTTCCCCGTTCCCATCTTGCCCATGAAGCCGAGCAGCACTTCCTCCAGCACCGACAGGTTGAGGCTGTAGAGGATGGTGGCGCCGCGCTGGTCGGCCTGGATCAGTCCCGCTTCCCTGAGCTTGGCGAAATGACCCGACATGGTCGGCTTCGACACGTCGAACGCGTCGGCGAGCTCGCCCGCCGTCTTCGAGCCGCTCTTCAGCATCTCGAGGATCGCGCGCCGCGTCGGGTGCGCGAGCGCTTCGAAGACGCTGTTCATCGCGGCCGCGGCGGCCGCGTGACGAAGTCGGCGATCGGCTCGACGATCCCCGTCGCCAGCGGCAGCGCCGGGTTCGCGTAGGTCGCGAAGTTTGCCGCGCGGTCGTCGCCCGCCACGGCCTTGAGGACGTGATTCGCGCCCGGTACGAACGCGAGCTTGGCGCGTGGGTCGGCGGCGGCGAGGGCGCGGGCGTCGGCGGCGGAGACCTGGAGGTCGCGCTCCCCCTGCACGATCAGCACCGGCACGCGCACGCCTGCCGCGAGCTTAGCCGGATCGTAGCGCATGAGATCGATCAAGTAGCCCTGCACCTGCGGCGCGAACAGAGCGCGCAGCGGCGGGTGGAGCGTCGTCGCCTCGACCTTCTTGCCAACCTCCAGCGCCTCGATCGCCGCCATCGCCTGGTCGAGCAGCGGCGCGTTGGCGGGATTGGCCTTCAGCTGCTCGCGCAGCAGCACGCCCACCGGCCGCCCGGGACTCGAGACCAGCACGATCCCGCAAATCCCCTCCGGCTGCTGCGCGGCGGCCAGCGCGACGAGCCCGCCCTCGCTGTGGCCGAGCAGCCAGGCGCACCGCAGCCCACTGCGCGCCCGCGCCACCTTCACCCAGGCGCGCACGTCGGCGACATAGTCGGCGATCGTCACCGCATTGGCGTCCGCCACCGCCGCGCGGCTGGCGAACATGCCGCGCTTGTCGATGCGCAGCGTCGCGACCTGCTTCTCGGCCAGCCCTTCCGCGAGCAGCCGGTAGGGCGCCGCGGCGACTCCCATCGGATTGTTGCCGTCCCGGTCGGTGGGCCCCGAGCCGGGGACGATGACGACGACCGCAGCCGGCTTCCCGGCGGGCGCGAGGTAGCTGCCCTTGAGCGGCGCGAGGGGCCCCGGTGCCTCGACAGGCGCAGCGGGCGCGGGTGCGGCGGCGACGGCGGCGGCCGCGAGGATCGGGAGCAATGCCATTGGTCGACTCCTGTTAGGTATTTAGGCAACTACCTAACAGATGGTGGTGCGTCAAGCCCCTATCGCCCCCAACAGCCGATCGACCAGGCCGGCATAACCGGCGCCGAACAGGCGCAGGTGGAGCAGCGCGGGAAAAAGCTGGTAGAGCGGACGCCGTTCTTCCCACCCGGGCTCGAGGAGACCGTAGGCGTGCCAGAAGTCCGCCGGCGGCGCGTCGAACAGAGTCAGCATGGCGAGATCGACTTCGGCGTCGCCATGATAGCAGGCGGGGTCGATCAGCGCGGCGAGGCCGCCGTCGCGGACGAGGACATTGCCGGTCCAGAGATCGCCGTGGAGATGCGCCGCGCGCGGCCGGGCCGGGAGCAGTTCGGGAAGCCTGACGGCGAGGCGCTCGATCCGCTCGCGCCACGGCCGATCGAGCACCGCCGCGGTCGAGAGCAGCCGCTGGCGGCCGAAGAAAGCCGGCCAGTCTTCGCTCGCGCGATTGTCCAGCTCGACCGTGCCGATCCGGTAGTCGACGGGCCAGCCATAATGCTCGCCGGTCCGCGCGTGGAGGCGGCGCAGCACGGTGCCGAGCTCGGCCCAGGCGCGCACCGTGAAGACGCGGTCGTTCGCGACATATTCGAGCAGCAGCAGCCCCTCATGCTCCGCCTCGACGGCCGGCGCCGGCACGCCCCCGCCGGCGAGGCTCCTCAGCATCGCCGCCTCGGCCCCGACCGCCGCCCCGCCTTTGGCGACGCTCGTCCGGCCGTCGGGCCTGCGGACCAGCAGCACTTCGGACAGGTCGCCCCCGGACAGCCGCTCGAGCCGATCCTCGGCGACACCGGTCAGGGCCGAGACGCGGCGCCGCAGCGCGCTCATCCGCCGCTCTCTGCGGCGATGCGGTCGGCCAGGCCCCGCGCCCCCGCCGCGACGTCGCCCCAGGCGGCGTCGAAGTGGCGGTCGTCGCCATAATAAGGATCGGCGACGGCGGCCCCTTCCCGCCCCGGGACATGGTCGAGAAGAAGCGATAGTCGCGCGCGCGCCCCGGGCGGCTCCATCCGCCGCAGGTCGGCGAGATTGCGCGCGTCGAGCGCCACGATGTGATCGAAGCGGTCGAAGTCGGCGGCCGCCACCTGGCGGGCGCGCAAATGGCGGATGTCGACCCCGTTGCGGACGGCGACCGCCCGGGCACGCGGGTCCGGCGGGTGGCCGACGTGCCAGTCCCCGGTGCCGGCGGAATCGACGACGACGTCCAGGTCGCGCCGCGCGGCTTCCGCACGGAAGGCCGCCTCGGCGAGCGGCGAGCGGCAGATGTTGCCGAGGCAGACGAAGAGGACCGAGACCGGCATCGCGAGGCGCCGCCATTGCCAAAAGACGCGCCTCTGCTAGCCATGTGCGGCAGCGGGCACAATCGGGGGAGGCGGCATGGACGAGGCGGCGGCGGAGATTCCGGCGGCACGCACGCGGATCGGCGCCTACGGCTGGTACGCGCTCATCGTCCTGGTGCTGGTCTACGCGATCAACTTCGTCGACCGGCAGATCATCTCGATCCTCGCGCAGGACATCAAGCGCGACCTGCGCCTCGACGACGCCCAGATCGGCTTCCTCTACGGCACCGCCTTCGCGGTCTTCTACGCGCTGTTCGGCATCCCGCTGGGGCGGCTCGCGGACAGCTGGTACCGAGGCCGGCTGATCGCGATCGGCCTCGGCCTGTGGTCGGGGATGACGGCGCTCTCCGGCTTCGCTACCTCCTACGGGATGCTCAGCGCCGCCCGCATCGGCGTCGGCATCGGCGAGGCGAGCGCCTCCCCCGCCGCCTACTCGATGATCTCCGATTATTTCCCGAAGGCGCGCCGGGCCACCGCCCTCTCCATCTATTCGAGCGGCCTCTATATCGGCGGCGGCCTCAGCCTGCCGATCGGCGCGCTCGTCAGCAGCGGCTGGAACCGGGCGCATCCGGATGCGGCGACGGCGCCGCTCCACCTCGCCGGCTGGCAGGCGGCGTTCCTCGCCGTCGGCATTCCCGGCCTCCTGCTCGCGCTCTGGGTGCTGACCCTGCGCGAGCCGCCGCGGGGTGCGGCCGACGGTGTGCCGCAGCCGGTGGTGCGCGACGGCGCCTGGCGCGGTTTCGGCGCCGAGCTCGTCGCCATCCTGCCGCCGCTGACCCTGGTCGCGGCCGCCGCGAACGGAGTCCTCGCCGCGAACCTCATCGGGCTGGCCGCCGTCGCCGCCGTCGCCGCCGGCCTCGCCTTCGTGACCGGCGATCATGCCCAGTGGGTGGCGTACGGCGTCGGCGCTTATGCCATCTGCTCCTGGGTGCTGGTCCTGCGCCGCCGCGATCCGCCGACGTGGCGGCTGATCTGGGGCACGCCGACGACGATCATGCTCGCCGTCGCCTTCGGCAGCATCTCGTTCATCAGCTACGCCGTGTCCTTCTGGGCGGCGCCCTATGCGCTGCGGACCTTTTATGCCGGGCCGGCCGCCGCCGCCCGCTACCTCGCCGGCGCCACCGCCCGCGACGAAGCATCGCTGATCCTCGGCACCGGCGCCGCGATCGGCGCGGCGGTCGGCGTGATCATGGGCGGCATCATCGCCGATGCGTGGCGCCGCCGCGACCCGCGCGGCCGCGTCTTCGTCAACATGCTGGCGGTGGTGCTGCCGATGCCGCCGGTCGCTCTGATGTTCACGACCCACAACCTCGTTTTCTTCTACGCCGCCTCACCCTTCGCGCAGCTGCTCGGCTCGATGTGGGTCGGCGCCGCCGTGGCGACCTTGCAGGATCTCGTCCTGCCGCGGATGCGGGCGACCGCCGGCGCCACCTACGTGCTCGGCACGACGATGGTCGGCCTCGCGCTCGGCCCCTATTTCGCGGGCAAGATGTCGGTGGTGACCGGCAGCCTCGCCGGCGGCATCGCCTGGCTCTACGTGGTGCCGCCGTTCACCCTGGTCGCCTTGTGGATCGGCGCGCGCCATCTCGCCGCGCTGGAGGCGAGCCGCCTCGACCGCGCCCGCGCGGAGGGCGAAGCGGCTTAGGCCGGGGCGATCGTTCCGCAGGCGATGCGGGCCCCGGAATTGCCGGAGGGGTCGGTCCGGTAATCGTCGGCCTGCGCGTGGATGACGAGGGCGGCACCGTCGGCGTCGAGCAGCACGTTGGCCCCGCCGCCCGCCAGCATCCCGCCGGCGACGGTGAAGTCGCTCACGCCGCGACCGTCGCCGCCGACGACGAGGTTCGGCAGGTCGCCGAGATGGGCGCCGGCCGGATTGTCGCGGCCGTGCTGGCGGCCGGTCGGGTTCCAATGCCCGCCGGCGCTCGCGAAAGCCGGCGGCTCGCACCGCCCGACCGCGTGGAGGTGGACGCCGTAAGTGCCTGCCGGCAGCCCGCCCGCCTCGACGTGAACGGCGATGCCGCCCGGCGCCTGCCGCAGCGAAGCGCGGGCGACCACCCGTCCGGACGGGTCGGTGATGCCGGCAGTGGCGCCCGGCGGACGCTCCGCCGGCGTGGCACAGGCGCCGAGGCCCAGCAGCAGGGATCCGATCACGAGGTTGCGCATCATCCGTCTCCTTGCCGAACCGCCTCGCCGCCCGCTCACCCGCGCGGCGCCCGTCCCACCCCGAACCAGCGCAGGCCCGCCTCCTCCACCTCCTCCGGAGGATAGACGTTGCGCAGATCGACGAACACCGTGTCGGCCATGGCCGCGGCGAGGCGCGGCAGGTCGAGCGCGCGCAGCACGTCCCACTCCGTCACCAGCACCACCGCGTCGGCGCCGTCGGCCGCCGCATAGGGGCTGTCGGCGAAGGCGACGTTTCGCATCAGCGGCCGCGCCTGCTCGACTCCCTCCGGATCGTAACCCCGCACGATCGCGCCCGCATCCTCCAGCGCCTGGACGATGCTGATGGACGGCGCGTCGCGCATGTCGTCGGTGTTGGGTTTGAAGGTGAGGCCGAGCAGCGCGACCGTCTTGCCGCGCACGTCGCCGTCGAGCGCCTGGATCACCTTGCGGCCCATGGCGCGCTTGCGGGCGTCGTTCACCGCCACGACGGACTCGACGATGCGCAGCGGGCTCTGGTGGTCCTCCGCCGTCTTCAGCAGCGCGAGCGTGTCCTTGGGGAAGCAGGAGCCGCCATAGCCGGGGCCGGCGTGGAGGAATTTGGCGCCGATGCGGTTGTCGAGGCCGATGCCGCGCGCCACGTCCTGCACCTCGGCGCCGACCGCCTCGCACAGGTCCGCAATCTCGTTGATGAAGGTGATCTTGGTCGCGAGGAAGGCGTTGGCGGCATATTTGATCAGCTCGGCGGTCCGCCGGCTGGTGAAGAGCAACGGCGCCTTGTTGAGGTAGAGCGGGCGGTAGATCTCGCGCATCACCTCGGCGGCTTCCTCGTCCTCGGTGCCGACGACGATCCGGTCGGGCCGCTTGAAATCGTCGATCGCCGCGCCTTCGCGCAGGAATTCGGGATTGGAGACGACCCAGGCCTTCGCCTCCGGCGCCGTCTCGCGGATGATCCGCTCGACCTCGTCGCCGGTGCCGACCGGGACCGTCGACTTGGTGACGACCACGGCCGGCCCGGTGAGCGCGCGCGCGATCTCCTCGGTCGCGCCGAACACATAGGAGAGGTCGGCATGGCCGTCGCCGCGGCGCGACGGGGTGCCGACCGCGATGAACACGGCGTCGGCGCCGGCGACGCCTTCGGCAAGGTCCGTGGTGAACGACAGCCGCCCGCCGCGGACGTTGCTTTCGACCAGGCGGTCGAGGCCCGGCTCGAAGATCGGCATTACGCCCTGGTGCAGCGCGTCGATCTTGCGCGCGTCCTTGTCGACGCACACCACGTCGTGGCCGAAATCGGAGAAACAGGCGCCGGACACGAGGCCGACATAGCCCGTCCCGATCATCGCAATACGCATCGAAGCTCCCGCTGGCGGAGTGAGGCTGGAAGGATGGGCGCCCGATAGCCCGCCACGCCGCGGCCCGACAAGCGCTTTCCGGACGAACCGCGGCGCGGCCCGCCGGCGCCTGGCGCTGGCGGCGACAGGTCGCCGTTCGCGAAAGCTACGTGTCCCCATCGCCGCGGCTCCCCCTCGCAGCGGCGGCGATCGAGCCGCACGGCCAAAAAAAAAGGAGCCGCCCCGAAGGACGGCTCCTCTTTCCTGTCGAACCGGTCCGCCGAAGCGGAGCCGGACCTACTTAGTGGGCCATGCCACTTCCGTAGGTGATCTCGACGCGGCGGTTCTGCGGCTCGCGCACGCCGTCGGCGGTCTCGACCAGCGGACGGCTCTCGCCGAACGACTGGGTCGTGATGACGCCGTCGGGGATGCCGTGACCCGCGAGGTACGCACGGACCGCGTCGGCGCGACGCTGACCGAGGCCCATGTTGTACTGGTCCGAACCCGACCGGTCGGTGTGCCCGGCGATCATGACCTGGGCGTTGCCGCAGGTCTGGTAGGACGCAGCCGCGTTGTCGAGGATCGCAGCCGCCTGCGGGGTGATGTCCGACTTAT
>JAFAZW010000016.1 GCA_019239415.1 Alphaproteobacteria bacterium | reverse complement strand
GCACAGCCAGCAGCGCCTCAACGAGATCGCCAGGCAGATGAACCAGCGTCCCAGAAAAACGCTGGACTACGAAACACCCGCCGAGCGATTTGATGCCTGTGTTGCGATGACCGCCTGAATCGGCAATGGAAAGCGGACATTCAAAGGTCGGGGCATCCATCTAACGATAGGGCCTTCGCTCTTCGGCCGGCTTTTGAGGTGTTTGACGGCAGCGGAAAGCTCAGCCCTGACGCCAACCCTGCCTCGGCTACAATTGCCGAGTTCGGCGCCAAGCAGCTGCGCGAGAGCTGGGATAACGGCCATCAGGCCGGCATCCCGGACGCACCTTCGATGATCGAGGGACAGCGCTCGATCATCCCTCTACCCGACGAGGAGAGGATGGTTGCGCAAGCCTGCAAACTGCTCGATTCGAACAACTGTGCCGAGGGTGACATCAGGTCGGCCATCAACCGCCGCGCGGTCGCTCCCGGCCAGGACGGGCAGCGGTCCGATGCTTGCGGCACGAGAACGCTTCAGGTACCCGCCTCCAGGCTTGTGACTGTGCAAAACTCTCTAGACGGCAGCGGCCGGGTGCAGGCATGAAGCATCTTATACACATCGGCTTCGCCAAGACGGGAAGCAGCTATGTTCAGGCATGGCTTTCCGGCCATCCGGACATCGCCTACACGCCCGGCGGAATTGCCGGGCTCCGTGACATATATGCCCTCCAGGAAGGCGCGGCGTGGGACCGAACCGAGCGGAGGGTGAGGGCGACCAGCCACGAGGAGCTGACTAGCCCCGTCCCTGTCCCCGTGGCTGGACTCGAAGATTCCGACAGCCCGGCCATCGTCTCTCCTTGCGACGCCCAAGATGCCGCCTGCGCACTACTTTACGCTCTCTTTCCGAACGCGCACATCCTCATCGTCACGCGCGGATTCCGCGGAAAGCTGCTTTCCGCATATTCGCAGGAGATTCGTAGCGGCGGCATGCTTGGCTTCCCGGCGTTCCTGGACCGGCACCGACGGATCACCTGTTGGTGGGACTACGATCATGTCATTGGCAGGTATGAGCAAGCGTTCGGGCGCGATCGGGTTCTCGTACTTCCTTACGAGTTGCTCCGCGATAATTCCGCAGCTTTCATAAGCCGCATCGCGGGAGTGCTCGAGGTCACGCCCGGCTCCGTTCTGAGGCGGCAAGTGAATGCCTCACTCAGCGGAGCCTCTCTTGTATGGTATCCTTACCTCACGCGGTACGTGCGGCGGCTTCCTTTGGTACGAGGCTATTACCGGCGGCTCGTCTCTCGTGACGGCCTCGCCGGCTTGGCAGTCGCGCTGCAACGATTCCGCTCGCTGCCGCCGCCTCGAGCGGAGGACGTACCGGACAGTCTGTTGCAGACGCTCGGGCAGGCTGCCGAATGTTTGCGCGACCGGACGGAGTATAGCGACTACCTGGCCGACTATGGGCTTTCGGCGAAGGAGACACTCCGACGCGTTCCAGGGTGAATGTCCGCTTTCCATCTGTGGACGCCCCTGAAGGTGCAAGCGGTTTTATGGGGGGTGGTGCGTAGTCGGATGCTGCCATCTGTCCGGCCTTTGCTGCAGCGTGCGGCTGCGGGCCCGTATGGGAGTTCGCGGACCGGGGCCACATCACCCATGGCGTGCTGCTGAGGCACGGTGGAAAGCCCTGGCTGACCCGATCCCGTCTCGCCGACTGTTGCGCCATACCCTCCTTCGACCGCCTACGCCTCCGACGGTCCGGCTTGCCCGCTGCTACGCCGCAACGGGGGCCGGAGCCCGGTAGACCTCGTTCCTGCTGAGCAGCGCCCAGACGATCCGTGCCGTCTTGTTGGCGAGCGCCACGGTGACCAGCATGCGCGGCTTGCGCGCGAGCATCCGCTCCAGCCAGGAACCGGGAGGTGCGCCGCGCTTGCTGGCGTGGAGCACGACCGCGCTCGCACCGATGATGAGCAGCCGCCTCAGACTCCGCTCGCCCATCCGCGATATCGCGCCCAGCTTCTGCTTGCCGCCGGTCGAGTGCTGACGCGGCACGAGCCCGAGCCACGCAGCAAAGTCACGGCCGCGGGCGAAGGTCTGAGGCGGCGGCGCCAGCGCGGTCAAGGCGGTGGCGGTGATCGGGCCGATGCCGGGGATCGTCATCAGCCGGCGAGCAGTATCGTCCTCGCGAGCGCGCCTGGCGATCTCCCGGTCCAGCTCGGCGATCCGGCGGTCGAGCTCGGCGACCATATCGAGCAGCAGCTTGAGCACGGGCCGGGCGCTGGCCGGCACGCTCGCCTCATCCTCGAGCAGCTCGCGCAGCCTGGCGATGTGCGACGGCCCCTTCGGCGCGATCCAGCCATGCTCGCCCATATGGCTGCGCAACGCGTTGATGATCTGGGTCCGCTGCCCCACGAGGAGATCGCGGCCGCGAAAGACCAGAGCGCCCGCCTGCTGCTCCTCGCTCTTTACCGCAACGAAGCGCATCGACGGCCGCTGCGCCGCCTCGCAGATCGCCTCGGCATCGGCTGCATCGTTCTTCTGCCGCTTGACGAACGGCTTCACGTAGGCCGGCGGGATCAGCCTCACCTCGTGCCCCAGCCGCTGCAGCTCCCGGCCCCAGTGATGGGCGCCGGAACATGCCTCCAGCGCCACCACGCAACGCGGCTGGCGCGCAAAGAAGGACAGCAACCGAGATCGCGAGACCCGCTTGCTAAACACGATGCGACCTTGATCGTCAGAGCCGTGCGCGTGGAAAACATGTTTGGCGATATCCAGCCCGATCGTGGTAACCTGCTCCATGGACGCCTCCCTCAGGTGAAGTAACGACACCTCACCTTGGCACATCGATGCCGTCGGGGGGCGTCCACCCCATCACCCAACGCAGACATTGCGCTGTTGGTTGTTCCGTGTTGGCGGCGCGACGGCTGGAAGTGGCCCGTCCTCGGCGTCAAACCACCCACGGCAGACTTGGTGCTCAGCCATGGGGCGGTTCGCCGTTGCCCGGACATCGAAGCCTTCCTCGCCTATTCCTATGAGCCACCTGACCAGCTCGGTCAGGAGCCTGCCATGTCCGACACCGCGCATCCCCGCGGCGCGCGTTGGAAGCTCGAGGACGCCAAAGCCCGCTTCAGCGAATTGGTGCGGCGGGCGCAGAGGGAGGCGCCGCAGACGGTGACGGTGCGGGGAAAGGAAGCGGCGGTGGTGCTGAGCGCCGAGGAGTTTGCCGCACTACAGCCGCCGCCGCCCGACCGACTCCCGTGGGCGGAGTCCGTCGTTGGCCTGGATCTCGAAGGGCTGGACCTCAGTCATCCTGGGCGAGATGAACCTTGAGTTCGATGACGTCCGCCACAGCTTTTCACTCCGTTCAGGCCCCGCGATTATTCCGGAGCCGCCATGGCGGGAGCAAGCCGGCTGACTAGGCGACCCTGTCCCGCTGCCGCGGATGGCCCGTCGCCACCCCGCCGCTCAGCTGCGACACCCGCGGATACCGCTCCGCCATCTCCGGCGTGTAGCCCAGATTGAACACCGTCGGGCTCTTCCTCGGCCGCTCCGGCCGGTCGTAGAACGTCCCGAACAGCTTGTCCCAGAAGAAGCTGGTGATGCCGTAATTGCCGTTCTCGTCGTGGAAGTGGTGGGCCATGTGGCGCTTCTTCATCTCGGCGAGCCACTTCGACTTGGGCTTGTAGGCGAGATGCTGGATGCAGTGGCAGAATTCGTAGAAGCAGGTGGTGACGAGGCCGGTCGCGAAGGCGGCCAGCGCGGCGCCGGCGGCGGCATCGGGGTGCGCCGCGTCCTGCCAGGGGAGGCCGATCAGCCAGCCGACCGGCAGGGTCGCGGCGGCGATCGTGGGGACGGTGGTGTGGAGGGCGCCGAACAGGACCTCGAGGTGGTTCGGGTCCTGGTGGTGGTCGTAATGGATGCGCTTCCAGGTCGAGGCGAGCGGCGCGACCTTGAACATCCAGCGGCTGTGCAGCACCCAGCGGTGGAGCACGTACCAGACGAGCGGGTAGACGAAGCTCGCGGCGGCGACGGCGACCAGCGTCGGGGCGAGCGGGGCGGCGTAGCGCCAGGCGAACAGGGCGATCGCCGCCGCGGCGAGGAAGGCGTAGCCGAGGATCGCCGGATATTGCACATAGGCGACCACCAGCTCCTTCAGCGTCATCTTGTCGAGATGATGCTCGCGTCTCCAGAAGCTCGGGCGCAGGGCGTGGGCGATCTTCATGCTGTTCCTCGGCTTTGCGGCGGGCGCGGCGGCGGTGCGTCGTCGGCACGGCGCGGCTTGGGCCCCCATATGTGTCCGCGTCCTGAACATGCAATAGGGCGGTTTTGAGGCAAGCGCCAGTAAGAGGACGGGACAGTCACTTTCCGGTACGAGGCGCGGGAGCGGCCCCCGCGGCGCGTGAAAGTGACTGTCCCTGCGGGCGGCGGTGCGTGAAAGTGGCTGTCCCGGGCTCGGCGCGCGATGCTAAGAGGGGCGGCGAAGGGAGCTTCGCCATGGATCCAGCCCGCCGCCTCGCCGCGCTCGCACTGCCCCTCCTCCTCCTCGCCGGCTGCCAGGTCAGCGTCGACAATGACAGCCGGCGCAACGCCGAGAATGCCGCCGACGATGCCGGCCGCGCCGCCGGCAAGGCCGCCGACGATGCCGGCCGCGCCGCCGGCAAGGCCGCCGACACCGCCGGCAACCTCGCCGCCGCCGCCGCCAAGTCGGTCGAGAAAGCGGCGGATTCGGTCGACAACAAGCTCCGCCACGTCGACGTCAGCGTCCGCACCCGCGACGACGATAATAACGACGGCGGCAAGGACGGCGGCGGCAACAGCGCCAGGCAGCGCTAGCGGCCGCCGCTCGGCCCGGCGCGGATCAGGCCGCGCCGGCGACGTCGAACGTATAGAGCCACGCCCCGACATTCGCCTCGACATGCCCGGCGTGGTCGATGCGGATGTCGAACGCGCGGCCGCTCCGCCGGTCGAACCCGGTGAGCCGCACCGTCCCGCGCCGGTCGACCTTCTGCTCGCAGCGGCCGACCGCCTGCGCCACCGCCGCCGCGCTGACCCGCACCTGCTGCGCCCCGCCCGGCGCCACCGGCGCCAGCCCCAGCGCCACCGCCAGGATCGCCGTCGTCGCAACCATCGTCTTTCTCCTTCCGCTTTGCGTGCGGGTCAGGAGAAGGACATGCGGCGGCGGCGCGCTACGGGGGCGCGACGAAGCCGTGTCTCGGGGCGATGCACGCTGTGACGCCGCGACAAAGCGCTACGGCCCGCCGACGAAACCTTCGGAGATACGGAGCCAGGTGGAATCCGGCCGCGGGGACGCCCCTAGAAGATTGCTTCCACACCCTTCTTGTCGGCAAGGTTAAGCAACTTCAGCGAAGGCCCGCTCGGCTTCTTCTCTCCCCGCTCCCACTGGCTTACCAGGGACGGAGTGACGTTCAGCGTGAGTGCAAAGATCGTTTGGCTCATATTCGCCTGGTCCCGAATACGGCGGATGTCGTCCGGCGCCAGCGGCTCCACGTCGGTAAGGCACGCACGATCGAATTCCCGCATCGTCGCCTTGTCGATGGCGCCAATGGCGTGAAGGTCCTGCGCGGCGAGGTGCGCGGACCGCAGCGCGTCGCTACGATAGCTCCTCCTCTTCGCCATCCTTTCTCTTCACCTTTCTCCAGCCGCGCGTCGCGACGAGCGCATCGAGTTCGTCGTCCGAAAGCCTGTCGTACGCCTTGGCGAGCTTCTGATAGGTCTCGAGCTCCGCCGGCGCCAGGTTCGCCCGCCGCGCCTTCGCGAACAGGTGCAGGAAGATCGCGCGTTTGCCGCGGCGATAGGCGAGGACCGTTCGAAAGCCGCCCGAACGCCCTTTCCCCGGCTGCGCGACCCGCTGCTTGACGAGCCCGCCGCCGAGGTCTGCGTCGACCGTGCCGGCCTCGGCGCGATCAACAGCCTCTTGCAGTTGATCGTCAGCGAGCCGGCTCCTGCGGGCAAGGCGCGCAAACTCCTTCGTCAGGTAGAAGGATTCCATGAGGGTCTCCCCTGTTTCTTATACGGGTCTCCATACGCACTCTCCCTGCTTGCGGTTGGAGAAAGGTATAGCACTGAGTGCTACAAATCAAGCTCTATCGCGTGAGGCGGTCGGAGTACCGCTTGCCGCATCGCCCTCCCTCCCCTATATGCCCCTCGTCCGGCGGGTGCTAAGCGCCTGCGGGGGCTCGGCTTAGGCTAGCGCGCGAGGTGGCAAGAGGCCCACAGGCCCACCCTCGACGCGCCTTTTTTGCTTGCAAGCTTCGCTCCGCTCGCTCCGAGCCCGCCAGACGCCGCGCACCGCATGGTGCGGGCGCGGCAGCACGGGTTCCAAAGACCGTCGGAGACAACCGGCGGCCGGAATACGAAACGAAGGAAGACAGATTTTATGGCCAGTGCGGCGATGCCGACGCGCGACGATTTCGCGAAACTCCTGAACGAGACCCTGGGCGGCGAGAAGGAAGGCTTCGAAGGCCGCGTCGTCAAGGGCACCGTCACCGCCATCGAGAACGACATGGCGGTGATCGACGTCGGCCTGAAGAGCGAAGGGCGCGTCCCGCTGCGCGAATTCGCCAGCCCCGGCCAGAAGGCGGAGCTGAACGTCGGCGACACCGTCGACGTGTTC
The DNA here is from genome assembly GCA_019239415.1 of Alphaproteobacteria bacterium. Classification (GTDB taxonomy): domain Bacteria; phylum Pseudomonadota; class Alphaproteobacteria; order Sphingomonadales; family Sphingomonadaceae; genus Allosphingosinicella. The sequence continues at coordinate 19,014 of JAFAZW010000016.1, read as the reverse complement.
GTCGACCGGGTCGAGAACCACCAGGGCGAGGCGATGCTGTCGCGCGACCGCGCCCGCCGCGAGGCCGCCTGGGACAAGCTCGAGACCGAGTTCACCGCCGGCAACCGCGTCGAGGGCGTGATCTTCGGCCGCGTCAAGGGCGGCTTCACCGTCGACCTCGGCGGCGCCGTCGCCTTCCTGCCCGGCAGCCAGGTCGACATCCGCCCGGTTCGCGACGTCACCCCGCTGATGGACGTGCCGCAGCCCTTCCAGATCCTCAAGATGGACCGCCGCCGCGGCAATATCGTGGTCTCGCGCCGCGCCATCCTCGAAGAGACCCGCGCCGAGCAGCGCTCCGGCCTCATCCAGTCCCTCCACGAGGGCCAGGTGGTCGACGGCGTCGTCAAGAACATCACCGATTACGGCGCCTTCGTGGACCTGGGCGGCATCGACGGCCTGCTCCACGTCACCGACATCAGCTACAAGCGCGTCAACCATCCGAGCGAGGTGATCGCGATCGGCGACACGGTGCGGGTCCAGATCATCCGCATCAACCGCGAGACCCAGCGCATCAGCCTCGGCATGAAGCAGCTCGAGGCGGATCCGTGGGAGGGCGCCTCGGCCAAGTATCCGGTCGGCGGCGTGTTCAAGGGCCGCGTCACCAACATCACCGAATATGGCGCGTTCGTGGAGCTCGAGGCGGGCATCGAGGGCCTCGTCCACGTCTCCGAGATGAGCTGGACCAAGAAGAACGTCCACCCCGGCAAGATCGTCTCGACCAGCCAGGAAGTCGACGTGTCGGTGCTCGAGGTCGACGAGGACAAGCGCCGCATCAGCCTCGGCCTCAAGCAGGCGCAGGCCAATCCGTGGGCGAGCTTCGCCGAGAAGCACCCGGTCGGCACCGAGGTCGAGGGCGAGGTCAAGAACGCGACCGAGTTCGGCCTGTTCATCGGTCTCGACGGCGATGTCGACGGCATGGTCCACATGTCCGACATCGCCTGGGGCGTGACCGGCGAGGAGGCGCTGAACCTGCACCGCAAGGGCGAGATGGTGAAGGCGGTCGTGCTCGACGTCGACGTCGAGAAGGAGCGCATCTCGCTCGGCATGAAGCAGCTCGAGCGCGGCGGGGTCGCCAAGGGCGGCGCCGGCGCCGCGGGCGGTGTCAACAAGAACGAGACGGTGACGGTCACCGTCCTCGAAGTGCGCGACGGCGGCCTCGAGGTGCAGGTCGGCGACGATGGCGCCACCGGCTTCATCAAGCGCACCGACCTCGGCCGCGACCGCGACGAGCAGCGGCCGGAGCGTTTCCAGGTCGGCCAGAAGTTCGATGCGATGGTGACCGGCTTCGACCGCTCGAAGAAGCCGACCTTCTCGATCAAGGCGCTGCAGATCGCCGAGGAGAAGCAGGCGGTCGCCCAGTACGGCTCGTCCGATTCGGGCGCATCGCTCGGCGACATCCTCGGCGAGGCGCTGAAGGCCAAGCAGGAGCGTTAACCTGGATTAGCGGCGGGACGGCTCCGTCCCGGCCGCCGGAGAAGCCGCCGTCCTCGTCCGTAAAACCGACGAACGGCGGCTTTTCTACGTCATTTCAAGCCGCTGCTCTTGCCATTCCGGTCGTTTTACGGTCTAACTCGGGCCCGAAGGTGCGGGAGGGGGGTTCTCACGCCGGGCACAACGCATCCAGCCCTGAGACTGAGGGGGGAATCTTCGTGATCCGTTCCGAGCTTGTCCAGAAGCTTTGCGACGATCATCCTGACCTGACGGCCAAGGAGATCGAGCGGGTGGTCTCGGCCTTCTTCGAGTCGATCATCGGCCAGCTGCAGAAGGGCGGCCGCGTCGAGCTCCGCGGCTTCGGCGCCTTCTCGACCCGCGAGCGCGACGCCCGCAAGGGCCGCAACCCGCGCACCGGCGACACCGTCGACGTCTCCGCCAAGCGCGTGCCCTATTTCAAGCCGGGCAAGGAAATGCGCGAGCGGCTGAACCTCCAGGACGCCCCCGAAGCCTGAGCTTCCCCGCGCCGGCGCCGGCGGCTATGCCTCGGCGGGTGCGGACGTGGCGGAACCGGTAGACGCCGGAGACTTAAAATCTCCTGTCCTTCGGGGCGTGCGGGTTCGAGTCCCGCCGTCCGCACCAGCCTTCACAGGAAAGCACGGCGCGACCGCGCTCAGGGCTGGAACAGGCCCTTGAGGAGCTCCGAGGCGGCGCGCGCCGCGGCGTCGGCGACCTCGGCGGCGCTGGGATCCTCGCGGGTCAGCAGCGGGCGCAGGGCGAGGCGCATGTGGAGCTCGTCGCCGAACGCGATCAGCGCCGCCTCGTGCGCGAAGACCGGCGGCGACGACGCCTCCAGCGCGGCCCGGGCACAGCCGGCGAGCGCGGCCCCGAGCGCGGCGAGCACCGCCTTCCACCGGTCCGGCTCGCGCAGGCAGACCATCAGCAACTCGCGATAATCGGAGGTGGCGACGACCTGGGCGGCGTGGGCGGCCGCCTTCTGGACCAGCATCCGCGGCGTGCCGCGGCCGGGAACGAAGGCAAGGATGTCGCCGACGACCTTGCGCGAACGGCCGTCGACCGCCACCTCGACCAGCCGTTCGATGCTGTCGTAATGCGACTTGATGAAGCCGGGCGAGGTGTTGGCGTGCCCGAGCAGCTCGCGCACCGTGATCCCCTCGGGACCCTTGCGCGCGAACAGCCGGTACGCACCCACCTCGACGCGGCGGCGGGCCTCGCAGCCGCGGGTCTGGATCGGCCGTTTGGACGGCCGGTCGAGCAGTACGGCGGGCCCCTCCCCCGGCCCGCCGTAGCCCGGCTGCATCGCCCCCGCTCCCTTAGAAGTCGAGGGTGACGCCGGCGAAGATGTACCGGCCGAGCGAGTCGTACACCTGCGGATAGGTGTTGCCGTTGCCGAACGGCGCGGGCGTGACGAGGACGGGCGGGATCTTGTCGAAGATGTTGTTGGCGCCGAGGCGGAACTGGTAGTGATCGCCGATACGGGCGGTCAGCACCAGGTCGAAGTAATTCTGCGCCTTGATGTGGTCGCTGCCGGCGGTACGCGCGGTGCGGGCCAGATCCGGATCGGTGCTCAGCGTGTCGCGATCGACCTTCGAGAAGTAGCGCCACTGGCCCGAAATCCCGATGCCGCCCGGGGCGGTGTAGGTGACGCGGAACTTGTGGCGCCACTTCGGGTTCGGCGTGCCGCACTGCGCGCCGAAGAAGCCGGCGCAATCGAACGACACGGCCGCGTTGGGCGAGCGGACCAGCGAGTCGAGATAGGTCCCGACGAAGCTCGTCGCGAGACTGCCCCAACCCGACGGCAGCGGCTGCGTGTAGGAGGCGTTGATGTCGAAGCCCCGCGTCGAGAGCGCGCCGGCATTGACGTTGACGTCGGTGACGAAGCCCTGCGGCGTCAGCCACAGCGATCCCTGCGCATCGCGATGGATGTTGCCGCAGTAGAAGGCCGACGACGTCGAGATGCACTGGTTGATGATGACGTCCGCGCCGAGCGCGCCGATGACGTTCTTCACCCGGATGTTGAAATAGTCGACCGACAGGGCGAAGCGCGGCAGCCAGCGGGGCTGGATGACGACGCCCGCGGTGAGCGAGTCGGCCTTTTCCGGCGTCAGGTTCGGGTTGCCGCCCTGGAAGCCGTTATACTGGTTGGCCGGGTTCGGACGGACCTTGCCATATTGCGCCGCGCTGACGCCGGTGAGCGCGCACTGCGCCTGCGTGGCCGTCGGCGCGGGCGCCGGCGTGGCCGGATCGAAATCGCCGGCGCACGGGTCGGTCGAACCGTCGAGCGACACCGACTGGACGGAGAAGAGCTCGACGATGTTCGGCGCGCGGACGGCGCGGTTCACCGAGGCGCGGAACTTGATGTCCCTGACCGGGGCCCACTCGCCCTCGATCTTCCAGGTGTCGGTCGAGAAGCTGTTCGCCGCGACCTGGTACTTGGAGTAGCGGTAGCCACCGCGGACCTCGAGCAGCTGGAAGAAGGGCCGGTCCTCGACCAGCGGCAGCTGGACCTCGGTGAAGGCCTCCTTGACGTGGAACTGGCCGTTGAGGCCGATCGTGGCGCCGCCCTGGCCGGCGAGGTCGCCGGTCGAGAAGGCCTGGTCGGTCGAGAATTCCAGCTTCTCCTTGCGATACTCGCCGCCGACGTTGATCGCGAGGCCGTGATTGGCCCAGGGCGACTGCAGGCCGTACTGGCCGAGCTGCGCCGTGATCGACGCCGTCGCCACCGTCTCCTGCGTGTTGCCGCGCGAGAAGCCCGGCGTCTGCAGGTAGCTGAGGGCCGCCGCCGTCACGCCGCCGGGGGCGAAGATGTCGTAGGGGACGCAGTTGGCATCCTGGCCGTTCAGCGTCGAGCGGCAGACCGGGACGCCGCCCGGGCCCGTCACGACGTCGAGGGCGCGACGCAGGCGCGTGACGGAGAAGTCGTTGAAGTAGGTCTGGGCGAAGACCACCCGGCCGTACTGGTACGACGCGTCGTAGGAGAAGCCGCCGCCGAGGTCGCCCTTGAGGCCCGCGACGATGCGGTAGTCGGTGTGCTGCAGGTCGTCGCGGCGGCCGCCGCCCTCGACGTTGCGGCGCAGGATCTGGGTGATGCCCTGGAAGTAGGGATTGCCGTTCTGGTCGATGAAGGTCCTGGGCGCGGTGAAGCCGAGCAGCGGGGCCTGCAGCGGTCCGGTGCCGTCCGGATCGGGACCGAAGATCGGCGTCTGGCCGACGAGGTTGCCGAAGTTGCTGGCGAACTTGCCGTTGGTGACGAGCGCGTCGGCTGGGTTGTACTGGGCCGGCTGGCAGACGATCGCGCGCTGCTGCGCCGACAGCAGCGGGTTGTCGCAGTTCAGCGTCGTCGTGTTGCCGAAGTCGCCCGACGGCGCGATCTGGGCGACGGAGCGGTCGTCCATGAACATCGCCTCGAGATAGGGATGCAGCGCCGAGCTGATCTCATAGTCGGCGAAGGCGCCGAACGTGTAACGCTCGTCCGGCCGCTGGTAGTAATTGTAGGGGCCGAAGTTGAACGGCGTGTTGCCGGCGATGAACGTGCGGTTGGAGCCGATCTGGAACGTGCCGACATTGGTGAAGAAGGTGCCGTTCGCCGAGGTCGCCGAGCCGCCGCAGTTGAAGTTGCGGCCGAGCGTCGCGGCCTGGGCCGGGGTGCGGTCGGCGAGCGAGCAGAAGGAATAATCGCGGTCGCGCTGCAGCACCGAATGCTGGCGGCGATAGGTGGCGTAGGCGGTGATGTGGCCGTGGCCGTCGTCGAAGCCGGCGCCCATCACCACGCTCGCGTCGACCGTGCCGCCGTCGGCGGTGTGGCCGATCGGCGGCAGGAAGCCGCGCGCGGCGTTGGCCGCCTGGTAGCCGCCCATGTCGTCATTGTTCATGTGGTCGAAGAAGCTGTACTGGGCGTCCATGCGGATGCCCTCGAACTTCGTGTCCATGACGAAGTTGACGACGCCCGACACGGCGTCGGCGCCGTAGACCGAGGAGGCGCCGCCGGTCAGCACGTCGATGCGGTCGACGGCGAGCGCCGGGATGAAGTTGATGTCCGGGACCGGCGAGCGGGGATCGCCCGGCATCAGCCGGCGGCCGTTGACGAGGACGAGGGTGCGCCGCGAGCCGAGGCCGCGCAGGTTGACGGTGGCGGTGCCGGTGGCGCCGTTGGAGATGTTCGAACCCTGCGCCGCGAAGCTCTGCGGCAGCGAGTTGATGATGTCCTCGGTGCGGGCCGTGCCCTGCAGCTTCACTTCGGCATTGTTGAGGACGGTGATCGGGCTGGCCGAGGTGAGGTTCGGCTGCGGAATGCGGGTGCCGGTGACGACGATCGCGCCATTCTCATCGCCCTGGCCGTTGGCCGGCGTCGCGCTCGGCGACCCTTCGACGGGGCCGGCCTGCGGCTGGGTCTGGTCGCCGGCGCGCGGCTTGGCGGGAGGCGGATTGCCCTGCGCGAGAGCGGGAGTCGCGATGCCGAGCGCGCCCCCGATGAAGGTGGTGGCGAGCAAGCTGTTGAGAATGCGAGTCTTGTTCATGTCCGTCCCCTCTGTGCGGCCCCGGCCGCAGCCGTCGGACCACGCTATTGGCCCGTATAGCCGCTGTGTAGCCATTGCTCTTTAGAGGACGAAAGCCTCGCCACGCAATTCCTGTACATAAAAGGTTCATGCGCCGTGGCGGTACAGCAACACGTTAACGTCACTTTATTCGACGTAACTTTGGTTAGTATTGTAGTCTTTGATATCGATGCGTAACTTTAGTTGACATGGCGGTCCGCGCGACGCCCGGCGGGCCCTCGGCGGCGGGGGAAGAAGCGCGGCGGCCGGCGCTCAGCGCGCCGCCTGCTCGACCAGCAGGGCCAGCTCGGTGCGGCTGCCGACCTTGAGCTTGCGATAGATGCGGTGGAGGAACACCTTCACCGAGCCTTCGCTGACGCCGAGCGCGTCGGCGATATCGCGATTGCGCAGGCCGCGGCCGACCATGTCGGCGAGCTGGCGCTCCCGCGGCGCCAGACCGTCGAGCGGCCCGCGCGGCCTGCCGTGCGCCGCCGCTTCGCGCCACCGCTCCAGGATGGCCGCGTCGATCCACACGCCGCCATTGGACACGGCGCGCAGGCATTCGAGCAGGCGCGCGTGCGCCATCTCCTTGAGAACGATGCCGCCGACCCCGAGCCGCATCGCCTCGAGCAGGTTGCCGTCGTCGAGGCTGGCGGTGAGCAGCACCGTCGGGATCGGCGAGCCTTCCGCCTTCAGCACCCGCAGCACCTCGACGCCGCTGAGCGTCGGCATGCGCACGTCGAGCAGGAGGATGTCGGGCGGGTCGGCGCGGGCCGCGGCGAGGGCCGCCGCGCCGTCGGAAACGGCCGTGGCGATGGTGAACTCGGTGTCGCGCAGCAGCGAGGCGAGGCCGGAGAGGATGATCGGGTGATCGTCGGCGAGGAGGAGGCGGATCATGCGGCGATTCCCGAGATCGGCAAGAGAATGGACAGGCGGGTGCCGCGCTCGCCGCTCTCGATGGCGAGGGTGCCGCCGCGCTGCTGCACCCGGTCGAAGATCGATCGGGGCCCGATGCGCGCCGCGGCAATTTCGGCATGGTCGAACCGCCCCGGCCGGTCGAGGCCGCGGCCGTCGTCGTCGATCCGCAGCCGCAGCCGCCCGTCGACCGCCTCCAGCGCCACCGCGACGTGGCGGGCGCGGCCGTGGCGGGCGGCATTCGCCGCCGCCTCGCGCACCAGGTTGTGGATTTCCGTCTCGAGCCGGTCGTCGACCAGCACCGGCGCCCGCGGCGCATCGACCTTGAGGTCGATGCCCCATTGCCGGCCGAGCCGGTCGGCGAGCGGTTTCAGCGTCTCGGCAGCGTCGACCGCCGAGACGCCGAGACCACGGCCCTTGAGCCGGCGGATCAGCCCCCGCAGGTCCTGCTGCTCGCGGGCGAGCTCCGCCTGCAGTTCCTCGATCTCGGCGGCAAGCCGCGCCGCCCGCGCGCCGCGCTTCAGTCCCTCCAGCCGCAACGCCACGCCGGCGAGGAACTGCACCATGCCGTCATGGACGTCGCGGGCGAAGGAGAGGCGCGCCCGCATGATCGCGGCCCGCTCGTTGGCACGGACCAGCTCCGCCCGCTCCAGCGCCGCGGTAAGCTCGAGGTGGATCGACGCGGCCGTGTCGAGATCGTCGGGGCTCAGCCCCTCGACGTCGCCGAGCAGCAGCTCGCCCCGCATCTCCTCGGAACGAAGCGGGATGCGGATGCCGCAGGAGAGGCCGTAACGGTCGGCGAGCGCCGCGCTCACGGCCTCACGCATCCGTTCCGGACGGGTGTGGGGCCAGCGGCGGCGAAGGACGGTGCCGCGGCCGCGGTCGAAGATCATCACGCCGTCGCCGGCCGGGGCTGCCACGACCGGGTCGAACGCCTCGGGCTCCAGCCGTTCGGAGGCGATGCGACCCGCGCGCAGGCTGACGACATAGAGCCACGGCTCCTCCTCGTCGGACCAGACCGCGACGGCGGTGAGGGCGCCGAGCCGCTGCGCCACCGCGGGAAGGCTGTGGCGGAAGAATTCCTCCGGCCCCTTGGGCTGCACGCCGGCCGGCAGGACCGGCATGACGGTGTCGCTGCGCGAGGCGAACCAGAGCAGCATCAGCGCGCTGAACACGACCATGTACACCAGACGGAGCGCGAACCGCTCCAGGTCGAAGGCTACCGTGCCCCAGGTCGAGGCACTGACGCCCTCCACCGCATAGATCACGATCAGCGCCGCCGCCGTCGCCAGGGTTTCCTTCCAGCCCGAGCGGAGCGACGAGGACAGCAGGATGAAGATGAAGAACAGGAAGAACGGGCTCGCATAGCCGCTGGTCACGTAATTGAGGATGGTGAAGGCGAGCAGGTCGACGCCGTGGAAGGGCAGCGACAGCCGCGCCTCCATCCACCAGCGGTTCCACGTCGCAAGGACGTAAGCGGCGGAAAGGCCCGCATAGATCCAGAAGACGATGTCGGCGAAGGTGCCGTGGACTTCGGGCTGCTTGGGGTCGGCCCACAGCACGAAGATGAAGTAGAAGGAGAGCACGGCCCGCCCGACGGCGACGACGCGTCCCGCCCGGTTCTCGAACATCCGCCGGAACCCGCGGCGGGGCCCCGCCGCCGCCTCGCCGCCGGCGGGCGCGGACGCGGTCGCCGCGCTGTGCTCGGCTTCAGCCATGCGATCCCTCCATATCGGAGGCATCATAGCCGCTGCGCGGCCGAGTGGAACCGGGTTCGTGCGGCCCGCGCGCGGCGGCCGGGACGGCTCGCGTCAGGCCGCCTCGGAAGGGGCGACGGGGGTGGCCGTCCACTCGCAGCGCGCGAGGCTGATCGGATCGACGAACTGGCCGCCCATCTTGACGCCGAGCTGCCAGCGGACCTGCGCGTTGACCACGCCGATGCCCGGCACGTCGAGCGACACGTAGCTGCCGATGCGGATCGGCTCGTGGCATTCGGCCATGAACCCTTCCGTCGAGACGTCGCGGATGCGTACCTTCACCGTGTAGAATTGGTGGCGGAGCGCCGACGTGCCGCTCACCGGGGTGCGGTGCGTTCGACGCGTCTTGAAATGCCCGGAGGGCGGTTGCGCGGTCATCGGATCCTTTCCTGCCGAGTCATCCTAGCCGGCCAGTGGTGAAGGAGGGGTAAAGGGCGTGGCGCCTACCCGCCGCGCGGCGGCTGGTTTATCGATCCTCGTCGATGCCGAGTCGCCTCCTCCTTCGCGCCGCCCTCGCCGCCACGCTGATCGTCGCGGGCTGCACCAGGCCGGAGGAGGGACCGATCGCCGTCAGCGCGATCGGCGGGCCGCCGCGTCTGCTCAATCCGAGCCGCGAGCCGCTCGATGCGCCCTCGGCCTACCTCCTCCAGACGACGGCCCAAGGACTCGTCCGCTTCGACGCCGACGGCGACATTACCCAGGGGCTCGCGCAGAGCTGGATCATCTCGGACGACGGTCTGCGGTACACATTCCGCCTGTCGCGGGCGAAGTGGCCGGATGGGACGCCGATCACCGCCGACCAGGTCGTCGCGCGGCTGAAGGCGGTGGCGGCGCCGGGGAGCCCCAATCCGCTGAAGCCGGCGATGGGCGCCGTCGAGGAAGTGGTCGGGATGACCGACGAGGTGCTCGAGATCGGGCTCAAGGCGCCGCGCCCCAACTTCCTCCAGCTTCTCGCCCAGCCGGAGCTGGCGATCCTGCGCGGCGGCGCCGGCGGCGGACCCTTCCTGATCGCCCGCCAGACCGGCAACGCGGTGCGGCTGACGCCGCCGAAAGCGGACGAGGAGAGCGACCGGCGGCCGCCCCCGGATATCGTGCTGCGGGGCGAGGCGGCGGGGCTCGCCATCGCCCGGTTCGAGAGCCGACAGGCCGCCCTGGTCCTCGGCGGCACCGCGGCCGACCTGCCGCTGGCGCGCGCAGCGCGGCTGCCGGGCGGCGCGAGCCTTGCCTTCGACCCCGTCGACGGGCTGTTCGGCCTCGCCTTCACCCCGGCCGCGGACGGACCGCTGGCCGGCGCGGAGGTCCGCCAGGCGCTCAGCATGGCGATCGACCGCGGCGCCGTCGTCGCCGCCCTCGGCGTCCCCAATCTCCAGGCCCGCGAAACCCTGCTCCCGGCGGGCGTGGAGGGGATAGCGGCGCCGGCCATGCCGGCATGGGCCGCGGAGCCGATGCCGGCGCGCCGCAGCGTCGCCCAGCGCAGCCTCGCGGCGCAGCTGAAAGGAACCCGGCTGCACCTGCGCGTCGCGTTGCCGGACGGACCCGGCTACCGCGTCTTCTTCGCGATCCTGCGGCGGGACTGGGCGGCGATCGGCGTGACCGCCGAGCGGGTCGGCCCGGCCGTGCCCGCCGACCTTCGCCTGATCGACGAAGTCGCCCCGGCCGGCCTCGCCAGCTGGTATCTGCGCCACTTCGCCTGCGGCGGCGGCCTGGTCTGCGACGCCGCGGCCGACCAGGCGCTCGACGCGGCCCGGCTCGCGGCGACGCAGGACGCCCGCCGCGCCTCGCTGGCCGAGGCGGATCGGATACTTGCGGGCGATGCGCCGTTCATAGCCATAGCGGCGCCGGTGCGCTGGTCGCTGGTGGGGCCCCGCCTCACCGGCTTCCGGCCCAACCCGTTCGGCCGGCACCCGGCCGGGGAGCTGGTCCGCGCCGCCCAGTGAGGCTTACGGGAGACAGGACATGCCAAGCGCGCAGGACCGGTTCGAGACGATCGCCAACCAGCTGCCGATCGGCCGCGACGCGATGTCGGTGCGGCGGCGGGTCGAGGCGATGGAGCGACTGCTGGAAAGGCTGTTCGTCGTGCCGGGGCTCAACCGGCCGGTGGGGCTCGACGTCATCCTCGACGTCGTGCCGGTGGTCGGCGACGTGGTGGCGGCCGCGCTCGGCCTCTGGATCGTCTGGGAGGCGCGCAACCTCGGCATGTCGAAATGGCACATCGCCCGGATGAGCGGCAATGTCGGCATCGACTTCCTGCTCGGTGCGATCCCGTGGATCGGCGCCATCCCCGATTTCTTCTTCCGCTCGAACAGCCGCAACCTGAGGATGGTGCGCAAATGGCTCGACAAGCACCACCCCGACACCCGGGTGGTGGAGGGCGAGGTGATCCGGGGGCGCTTGCGCTAGGGGGTCAGACGGTCTGATACTCGCGCAGCCAGGCACGGGACTGGGGCACGAACAGGAACCAGAGCGCGACGAGCTGCAAGGCGAGCTGGACGATCTGCGCCCAGCCGATGAGGCCGCCGCGCAGCATCGCCGGCAGACCGGGCAGCGTGAACACCGCCTCGGCGACGATGATCGCCGCGAACAGCCACTTGGCGACGGCGCTGGCGCGGCGCGACGTCAGCAGGATGAGCAGGATCAGCAGGCCGACATAGAGGGCCGTCATGATCATCACCGCGGGCTCGATGCCGGTGCCGCGGATGCGGGCGTAGACGCTCGCCATCAGCGCGCCCCAGGTCATGGCGACGATCGCCGCGCCGAGCGCGACGGCGGCGAGCGACAAAGTCTCGAACAGCATGATCGAACGCGGCCGCATGGTATCTCCCCCGACTTTTCATCACCCTAGCGCCGGCGCGGCGCCGCGCCAACCGGTTCAAAGCGGCGCGAAATCGAGCCCGATGTCGGCGGCCGCCGCGGATTGGGTGATGCGGCCGACGGAAACATAGGTGACCCCGGTTTCGGCCTTGGCGCGGATCGTCTCGAGGGTGATGCCGCCGCTCGCCTCGGTCGGCACCCGCCCGGCGACCCGCGCCACCGCGTCGCGCAACTGCCCCGGCGCCATGTTGTCGAGGAGCAGGTGGGTCGCCCCGGCGGCGAGCGCCGGTTCGATCTGGTCGAGCCGGTCAACCTCGACGATGATCCGCGCGATCCCCGCCGCCGCGGCGCGCCGCACCGCCTCGCCCACCGAACCCGCCACCGCCACGTGGTTGTCCTTGATCATCGCCGCGTCCCACAGGCCCATGCGGTGGTTTTCGGCGCCGCCCATCCGCGTCGCATATTTCTCCAGCCGGCGCAGGCCCGGCAGGGTCTTGCGGGTGTCGAGCAGGGTCGCGCCGGTGCCGGCGATCGCGTCGGCATAGCGGCGGGTGAGCGTGGCGATGCCCGAAAGGTGCTGGACGACGTTCAGCGCCGACCGCTCGGCGGTCAGCATCGCCCGCGCCCGCCCCCGCAGGCGCAGCAGCGCCGTCCCCGGCTCGACGCGGTCGCCCTCCCCCGCCAGCCGCTCGACCTCGGCCTGCGGGTCGAGCGCCCGGAAGAACGCCTCCGCCACCGGCAGCCCGGCGAGGACGATCGCCTCGCGGCTCGCCATCGCGCCGGTAAAGCGCGCCGCTTCCGGGATCACCGCGGCCGAGGTGACGTCGCCGCCCTCTCCCAGATCCTCGGCGAGCGTCTCGCGCACGAAGCGGTCGAGGTCGAAGCCCGGAAGGTTCACCGGCGGCTCCCTCCCAGCTCCCGGTTGAGGAACGCGACGAGCAAGGCGGCGCGGTAGGCGTCCTCCTTGCGGTCAGCGCCCACTGCGTGCCCGCCCTCCATATATTCGTGATAGTAGACGCGGTTGCCGTAGGCCTGGAATCGCGCCGCCATCTTGCGCGCATGGCCGGGATGGACGCGGTCGTCCTTGGTCGAATTGTAGAAGAAGATGGGCGGGTAACGCACCCCCGGCCGGATGTTCTGGTAGGGCGAGTAGCGCGACATGAACGCCCAGTCGGCCGGCTTGTCCGGGTCGCCATATTCGTCCATCCACGAGGCGCCGGCGAGGAGGTGCGAGTAGCGCTTCATGTCGCCGAGCGGCGAGCCGGAGATGACCGCGCCGTAGAGATCCGGATGCTGGTTCACCGCCGCCCCGACCGTGACTCCCCCGTTGGAGCGGCCCGAGATCGCGATCCTCCCTTTGGTGGTGACGCCGGTGCGGATCAGGTCCTCGGCCACCGCCTCGAGGTCGTCGAACACCCTTTGGTGCTTCTCGCGGATCGCGGCGTCGTGCCAGCGCGGCCCATATTCCCCGCCGCCGCGCAAATTGGCGAGGACATAGGCATTGCCCTCCTCGACCCAGAACAAAGCGAGCGGCCCCGCGCGATACGGTTCGCCGGTGAGATAGGAGGGCGTCTGCGCGGCCCGGAAGCCGCCATAGGAATGGATCAGCGCCGGCACCGGCCCGCTCGTCCCCTTCCGCCGCACCAGGAAATAGGGAATGCGCGTGCCGTCGCCCGAGCGGGCGAAGCGCTGCTCGACGGCGAATTTCGTCGCGTCGAAGCTCGGTGGCAGGCTCTGCACCGGGCGCGGCGTGCCGCCGGGGGCGGCGGCGTAGAGCGAGGGCGGCGTCAGCATCCCTTCCACGGTGACGAAGGCGAGGTCCCCCTTCGGCGTCGCGTCGACGAGGTGGACACTGTTGTTGCGGGCCAGCGGTACCGCGGTGCGGGTCCAGCCGGCCGCGCCCCGGCGCAGCGCGAACAGCTTGCCGGAGACGTCGTCGAGCGCCTTCACCCAGAGCACGTTTTCGGACGCCGTCACCTCCTCGATCGACTGGGTCGGGCTCGGCGCCATCACCAGCTCCGGCACGGCGGCGCGGCCCGCCGCGATGTCGGCGAGCGGCCAGGCGACCACCGCGCCGGCCGGGAAGCTGCGTCCCCCGACGGCGAGCGGCGAATTGAGCGAGACGATCATCCGGCCGCCGAGCACGTCCCGGAAATCGGCGTCGGCGGGGACCGGGACCTTCACCGGCCGGTCCCCCGCGAGCAGGTAGTAATCGTGGGTCCAGAAGGTGCGGCCGCGCTCGATGAAGGTCCAGCGGCGACCGCCGTCCATCACCGAGCGCGCGCCGACGCGGACGTCGGTCGGCGCGCCGGCGAGGATCGTCGGCGCCGCGGCGAGGTCGGCGCCGCGCTTCCACAGCTTGACGATGCGCGGATAGCCCGAGCTGGTGAGCGAACCGGCGCCGTAATCGGTGCCGACCGCGAGCGTATCGGCGTCGACCCAGCTCGTGTCGCTCTTCGCCGCCGGCAGCGCGAAGCCGCCTTCCACGAAGCGGCCGGTGACGGTGTCGAACTCGCGCACCACCGCGGCGTCGGTGCCGCCCGGGCTCAGCGCGACGAGGCAGCGGCGATAGTCGGGCGCCAGGCAGTCGGCGCCGTGCCAGACCCAGGACTTGCCCTCCGCCTTGCCGAGCGCGTCGACGTCGACCAGCACCCGCCATTCGGGCTTGCCGGCGACATAGGCCGCGAGCGGCGACACCCGCCACAGCCCCCGCGGATGCGCCGCGTCGCGCCACAGATTGGCGACGCGGTCGCCGAGGATCGCGCTCGGCAGCGCGATCTGCCGCGGCTCGTCGAGGATCGCCTTCGCGCGCGCCCGATACGTCTCGAAGCCGGGCTCCTTCGTGAGCACCGCCTCGGTGGCGGCGTTCCACTGCCGCACCTGGTCGAGCGCGCGGGCCCCTTCGATCTCCTCCAGCCAGAGATAGGGATCCTCAGGTGCGGCGGGCGCGGCCGCGGCGAGGGCGACGAGGACGAGGGGCAGGAGCGAGCGAAGCAAGGGCGGCCTCCGGATGGACGGGACGGACGTAAGGAAGACGGCTGGTTTCTCCTTTTCGCATGCCGGACTTGATCCGGCATCCACCTTCCCGTTCCGGCCGAGCCTTGGAAGAAGGTCGACCCCGGATCAAGTCCGGGGTGGCGACATGAACTGTCAAGTCGGGGTGACGGCGCCTCAGCCCCCACAACCGCCGCGCCGCCGCCGCGGCCTTGCCCAAATGCCCACGGCGGCTAGGATGCGCCTCCGCGGTTGCTTGTCGGGAGGGGCCGATGACGGACTATCGCGCGGTGGGGACGCTGATGCCGGCAGCGGGGGCGGACGGCCTCGATCCGGCCGTCTGGCGCCCGGTGGTGTCCTGCCTCGCCGGCATCTGGCTCGACGATTACGGCCGCCGCGGGGCGGACGCGGTCGAGGTCAGCAGCGCGCATTTTTCCTACTTGTTCGACCTCGAGGCCGAGCGGCTGATCTCCGCCTGGGGCATCAGCCGCGGCCGGCAGGGCGGGGAGCGCGACAAGGCCCGGATGAAGGGCCATCCGCTCGGCGCCGGCCCGCTCTACCATCGCGGCCACGCCATCCCCCACACGCTCGGCGGAGCGATGGATATCAACCTCGTGCCGCAGCGCGGATCGGTCAACACGGGCCCGTTCCGGCACCTCGAGAAGGAAGCGGTCGCCACCCCGGGCGCGCTCTATTTCACCTACTGGCAATATGCCCCCGAGCGCGTCACCGCGCGCCGCGCCAGCCAAGTGCCGGCCTTCGTCGACCAGGGCCTGCTGATCCCCGGCGAGACGCCGAAGATCCGGCGACACGCGAATTGAGAGCGCTCGATCGGAGGGAGCGGCGAAAGCCGGGATCTCCACGCGCCGCCCCGGGGGGGACAGTGACGGAAATTGCGCCTGCTGGCCTCCAGGAGATCCCGGCTTTCGCCGGGATGACGGGCACGGGCGACGTCCTCGCTCAGTCCCCGGCGAACACCGGCCGCCCGACGTCGCCCTTCCCCACGGTGCCGCCGGCCATCGCCAGCATCCGTTCGAGCGGCTTTTTCGCCGCCAGCCGCAGCGCCTCGTCGAGCTCCACACGCGGCGCCAGGTCGCGCAGGGCGAGGTAGAGCTTCTCGATCGTGTTGAGCGCCATGTAGGGGCACATGTTGCAGTTGCAGTTGCCGTCCGCGCCGGGTGCGCCGATGAAGCGCTTGTGCGGCGCCGCTTTCTCCATCTGGTGGATGATGTGCGGCTCGGTCGCGACGATCATCGTCTCGGACGGCGAGGCGAGCGCGTAATCGAGGATCGCCCTGGTCGAGCCGACGATGTCGGCATGGTCGAGGATATGGCCGGGGCATTCGGGATGGGCGAGGACCGGCGCGCCGGGATGCTCGGCCTTGAGCTTGAGCAGCTCGGTCTCCGAGAAGGCCTCGTGGACGATGCAGACGCCCGGCCACAGCAGCATGTCGCGCCCGGTCTTGCGGGCGAGGTAGCCGCCGAGATTCTTGTCCGGGCCGAAGATGATCTTCTGGTCCTGCGGCAGCTGGGCGAGGATCGTCTCGGCCGACGAGCTGGTGACGATGATGTCGGAGAGCGCCTTCACCGACGCCGAGCAATTGATATAGGTCAGCGCGATATGGTCCGGGTGCGCCTGGCGGAAAGCGCGGAACGCGTCGGGCGGGCAGCTGTCCTCGAGGCTGCAGCCGGCGGCCATGTCCGGCAGCACGACGATCTTCTCCGGCGACAATATCTTGGCCGTCTCGGCCATGAAGCGCACGCCGCAAAAGGCGATCACGTCGGCATCGGTCGAGGCCGCCTTGCGCGAGAGATCGAGGCTGTCGCCGACGAAATCGGCGAGGTCCTGGATCTCCGGCGCCTGGTAATAATGGGCGAGGATGACGGCGTTGCGCGCGCGGCGCAGCCGCTCGATCTCGGCGAGGAGGTCCAGCCCCCTGAGGCTGGGCGTCGGTGCGTTCATTGCTCGTTTCCCACTGGCAGGAGCGGCGCCGGCGGTGGCCCCGCCTGGCGGTCGCGAAGCGCATCTTCGAGCCGGCGCGGCCGGTCGAGGAAGGCGGCCTCCTCCCTGCCTCCGGGGTCCACGAACCGCACCGCGACGCTCGCGTCAACCCCGGCCGCCCGCAGCGGCACGGCGAAGCCGGCGGCGACGAGGCGCATCGCCGCCGCGCGGGCGGTCTCCAGCGCCGCCGGCGCCCGCGCCTCGCGGGCGATATCGTCGATCGCTCCGCGCCGCTTCGCCTCGTCCACGGGCGCGCCGCCGCCCCCCTTCGAGACCAGCGGGCCGTCCCAGACGGTGCGCGCCGCGTCGGCATCGAGCGCCGGCTGCGAGAGCTCGAGGGGCGGCAGCGTCACGGTAAGCGTCCGAGTCGGCGCGTCCCAGGCGAGATCGCTTCGCTTCAGCCGGGTGAGATCGACGCCGTAGCGGACGGAGCCGGCCAGGATCAGGTTCGACCGTCCGAGCAGCCCGAGCAGTCGCTCGTCCCCGGGCACGACCGCGGCATAGCGGGCGGAGTAGGCGACGATCGGCCCCTGGTCGCGCAACGCGAGCAGCGCCGCGTCCGCCAGCGCCCGCGCATCGGCCTTGGGGGGCGGGGAAGGGGCCGCGTGGGGACGGAGCAGCAACCCGGCGGCGAGGCCGAGAAGCAGCGCCGGCAGCGCCCACAGCAAGGGCGTCAGGCGATGCGGGTCCACCGGCCCTCCTCCTCCTCCCGCACCAGGCCGCGCCCGGCGAGATCGATCAGGTGCGCGAGCACCGACCGCTCCGCCGCCGGGTGAAGGCGCGGATCGACGTCGCGATAAAGGTCGGCGACGATCGCGGGAATCCGGCCCTCCCCCGCGTCCAGCCGGTCGAGCACCTGCCGCTCGCGCGCGCGGCGGTGCGCGATGAGGCCGCGGACATGGCCGTGGCCGTTCGCGACCGCGGGGCCGTGGGTGGGGTAATAGAGCTGCTCCGGCCGGGCGAGCAGCTTCTCGAGGCTCGCCATATAGGCCGCCATGTCGCCGTCCGGCGGCGCGACGACGCTGGTCGACCAGCCCATGACGTGGTCGCCGCTGAACAGGGCGCCCGCCTCGCGCCAGGCGAAGCAGAGGTGATTGGAGGTGTGGCCGGGCGTGGCGACGGTCTCGAGGGTCCATCCCGGCCCTTGCACCGTCGCGCCGTCGGCCAGCACCCTGTCCGGGCGATGATCGGGATCGAAAGCCTCGTCGGTGGCGTATCCCTCCTCGGCGAGGGCGAGCGGCGCGCAGCCGAGGATCGGCGCGCCGGTCGCCGCCTTGAGCGCGCGCGCCGCCGGGCTGTGGTCGCGGTGGTTGTGGGTGCACAGGATCGCCGCGACCGCGGCGCCGCGCACCGCCGCCGACAAAGCGGCGACGTGCGCCGGGTCGTCGGGTCCGGGGTCGATCACCGCCACCGTGTCGGTGCCGACGATGTAGGTCTGCGTCCCGCTAAAGGTGAACGGCGAGGGATTGGGCGCGAGGACGCGCCGCAATGCCGGTCCGAGCCGCTCGATCGTGCCGGGAGGGCGGGCGTCCATGCCCGCCCATGTGGCATTCCCGGCGGCGGAAATGAAGGGTGGGGACAGGGACAGGGGGGGACGGTCACCAGCGACTGTCCCCCCGCTCTGAGGATGGGGACAGTCACAGTGACTGTCCCCGGCGCGTCACTGGCCGGAGCGGACGCGCTCGATCGCCTCGCGCAGCGCGGCGGTGACCTTGGCCTTCTGCTCGGCGTTGAGGTCGTCGCGCGCCTCGAGCCGGCTCAGCACATGTTCGAGCCGCTCGGCGCGCTCGGCGGCGCTGAGCTGGGTGTTGCCGCAGACGAGGATGCGGGTGCGCTGCTTGCCGTCGTCGCTCGCTGCGTTCACCTCGTCCTTCTGGCCGGCGCAATGGGCGGCGAGATCCTCGCCGCTGCCGGCGCCTTCGAGGCGGAAGCGGTGCACCTCGCGCGCCGCGCCGTCGGGATGCGGTGCGCCGGCGCGCTCGATGATGACGATCTTCTCGGTCTTCTTGTCGGGCGCCGGCGCGCCGTCCTGCGCCGCGCCGGGCGCGGCGGCGGCGGCGAAGGCCAGGGCGGCAGTGGCGTACAGGATCGGCTTCATTGGTCATTCTCCCCTTGTGACGTGCGGAATTGGACGCGGAAGATCATCGTCTGGCGCACCGCGGCGCCGCCGTCGGCGAGCGTGATCGTCTCGCCCCCGGCGCCGGCGCGGGCCATGGCCTCGGCCATCGCGCGCTCCACCCGCTCCCGCCGCGCCGGATCGAGGTCGCTGAGGCGGTAGACGAAGTGCGCGGCGCGGACGACGCGCAGGGCCGGCGGCGCCGGCGCCGGCGCCGGGTCCGGCGCAGGCGCGGCGGCGGGCGCGGGCACCGGCGCGGGTTCGGGCGCCGGAACCGCCGCCGGCGCGATCGCGGCGAGCTGCGGCCCCGGGCGCGACGCGGGCGCGGCCGCGACCGTCTCTTCGGCTTGCGGGATCGCTTCGGCTTGCGGGATCGCTTCGGCGGGCGCGCGCG
>JAFAZW010000009.1 GCA_019239415.1 Alphaproteobacteria bacterium | reverse complement strand
AGGGCGGGTTCGGCGGCTGCGGCTTCCTCGTCCATTGCGGAAGTCGTCGCCTCCGATGCGGATATGATCAAGATGCTTGGCTACTCGCGCTTACTTGAATCCTCCCCCTGTGGGGGAGGGGGACCGCCGCCGAAGGCGGTGGTGGTGGGGTGTCAGCTTCGGCGAACCCACTCCGCAACAGAGCCTTCCGCAACCGCTGATACCCCTCCACCGGCTTGCAGCCGGTTCCCCTCCCCTTTCAGGGGAGGATCAATGCGCATGCGTCACGCCGCCATCGCGCAGGTGTCGCCCGCGTCCGCCTCCTCCGCCAGATCCAGCTCGAACAGGCGGCAGGGGGCGATCGCGGCGCGGCCGGCGCTGTAGCGGCCGACCACCCGGCCCGTCGGGCGGAAGCCGAGCTTGTGCAGCACCCGTCCCGAGGCCGGATTGTCGATGAAATGGCCGGAATGGAGCCGCCGCAGCCCAAGCGCATGGCGGGCGATCGCCACCACCTGGCGCCCGGCCTCCGTCGCATAGCCGCGGCCCCAGGCGTCCGGCGTCAGCCAGTAGCCGAGCTCGTGCCCATCCTCGTCCGGGGCGAGGCCGATGCCGCCGACCAGGCGCGGCCGCGCGCCTTCATGGCTGAAGATCAGGAAGGAGGGATCGCTCGGCGCCCGCGGCTGCGAGAGGAAGGATTCGGCATTGGCGAGGGCGTAGGGCCAGGGCGCCTTGGCGAGCATCCGCACCACGCCCTCATGGCCGATCGCGCGCGCGACGGCGGGCGCGTCCTCGGGCCAGCCGGGCCGGAGCGTCAGTCTCTTCGTCCTTGCGAACATCGTCCTTCTCCTCTCGATGCCGGCCCTGCCCCCGAAGGGTTGCAGACCGGCGACCAAATCTTTCGAGGGAGAAATGAAAAAGGAGAGGCCGGTGGCCTCTCCCTCATCCGGTTCCCTGCGGAACCCTGGGCCACCCCTCCCGGGACGGCCCTTTCTCGGCGGTCCCTATTTCGCTTCGCTGATCGGCATGTCCACACACACGAACTTGCGGCCGAGCTTGCCGTCGCGGAACGCGACGCGGCCCGCCGCGAGCGCGAACAGGGTGTGGTCGCGGCCGATGCCGACATTGGCGCCCGGATAATATTTGGTGCCGCGCTGGCGCACGATGATGTTGCCGCCGACGACGCTCTCGCCGCCGAACTTCTTCACGCCGAGGCGCTTGGACTGGGAATCGCGGCCGTTACGCGACGAGCCGCCTGCTTTCTTATGTGCCATGGTGCTTCTCTAACTCTCTAACCTTTACGCGCCCTTATCAGCGGCGGGCTTCTTTGTCGAAGCCTTCTTCGCCGGCTTCTCGGCGGGTGCCGCCTCGGTGGCGGCGGCCTTCAGCGGGGCCTCGGCGCTCGCTTCGGGCGATGCTTCGGCGCCGCCCTTGGCGGGCGCTTCCGGCTTCGGCGCCTTGGCGGCCTTGTCCGGCTTCGCGTCTTCGGCCTTGGCGGCGGGCGCGGCCTCGGCCTTGTCCGCCTTCTTCGCGGCCTGCTTGCCGCCGATCGAGACGATCTTGAGGATCGTCAGCTGCTGGCGGTGGCCGCGCTTGCGGCGGTAATTGTGGCGGCGCTTCTTCTTGAAGACGGTGACCTTGTCGGCCTTCGCCTGGGCGACGATCTCGGCCGAGACGATGAGGCCGTCGGTCGACTTGCTCTCGCCGCCGGCGCCCGCGAACAGGACGTCGTCCAGGGTGACGCTGTCGCCCGCCGCTCCGGCGAGCTTCTCGACGACGATCTTGTCTCCGGCGGCGACGCGATACTGCTTGCCGCCCGTGCGCACGATTGCGAACATGGGCCCATCCAATAAGTCGAAACGATTGACGCGCGAGGCAGGCCCCGCGCGGGAAAGGGGCTGCTACAGAGCGGGCGCGCCGGTGTCAACCTGACCGCGCCGAGCAGCGGTCAATGCCGCCGTTCGCGCCGCAACCGGTAGCGGCCCTGGTCGAAATCCTCGAACAGCCCGGAGATGGCGGGGTGATCGACCGGCTCGCCCTCGGTGTCGGCGAGCAGATTCTGCTGGCTGACATAGGCGATGTAGGAGCTCTCCGAATTCTCGGCGAGCAGATGGTAATAAGGCTGGTCCTTGGCCGGGCGGATCTCCTCGGGGATCGCCTGATACCATTCCTCGCTGTTCGCGAAGACCGGATCGACATCGAAGATCACGC
>JAFAZW010000041.1 GCA_019239415.1 Alphaproteobacteria bacterium | reverse complement strand
AAAGTGTCGAAGGCCGAGCGCGTCGGACGGATCTTTATCGATTATCTGCGCAACGACCCGACCTCGACCGCCGTCGCCCCTTATTCCACCCGCGCCCGCCCCGGCGCCCCGGTGGCGATGCCGCTCGCCTGGGAGCAGGTGAAGCCGGGCCTCGATCCCTGCGACTATCTCGTCACGACCGTCCCCGGCCTCGTCGCGCAGCAGGCGGCCGACCCCTGGGCCGGCATGCTCGAGACCCGCCAGCGCCTCCCCGATCAGCCGCGCGGCTGACCGCCCCTCCTCCCTCAGCCCTTGGGCCCGGTCAGGTACAGATAGGCCGGGTCGAACTCGGCCGCCGCCTCGAGCGCCCGCCGGTCGAGGATCTCGACCCGGCCGCCGCGAAACTCGACGATGCCGCTCTCGCGCAGCTCCTTCAGCACCCGGTTGACATGGACGGAGGTGAGGCCGAGGCATTCGGCGATGTCGATCTGGGTAAGCGCCAGATCGTAGCCCGTTTCGTCGCTCATCCCGACCAGGCCGAGCCGCACCCCGAGCTCGCAGAACAGATGCGCCACCCGCCCGCGTGCGTCGCGACGCCCGAGCGACAGCGTCCACTCGCGGTCGATCGAGGCGTCGACGTTGGTGAAGAACCAGTAGATGTCGTGCAGCCGCGGGTGCGCGGCGAACAGGGCCCTGAGATCCTCGTGCCGGGCGATGCCGATCCGGCACGGCGACAGCGTCATCACGGCATGATCGAGATGCCTCAGCGTATAGGCGTGCATGTCGGCGAAGTCGCCGGCGACGTGCAGCTCGGTGATCTGGCGGCCGCCGTCGCGCAGGTCCTTGTAGCGGGAGAGCAGGCCGTCGAGCAGCAGGGTGCTGTAGCCCAGCACCTCGCCGGCCCGCACGATCGTCTTGTCGGCGCGATAGTGGCGCTCCTCGGTCACCACGGCGCGGATGGCCGCTTCCTCTTCCTCGCTGATGGGGAAGCGCGCCCGCAGCTTGAGGAGGTGCGACTCGATCATTCCTCCTTCTCTACCCGCAGCGCCACCGCCTCGCGATAGCCGACCGTGAGGAGCAGCCGCCGCTCCGCGTCGAGCACCTCGACCCGTCCCTCGAAGTCGATCGCCCCGTGCGCCACCTCGTCCTGAAGGATCGAGCGGATGCCCTCGACCGCCTGCGCCCGCGCGGCGTCGAGGTCGGCGAGGTCCATCCCCTCCTCGTCGCGGCTGCAGCCGGTTCGGTTGTAAACATCGAGGAAATAGAGCGGCATGGCGTCGCAAACGCCGCGGCGGCGCCCGAAGTTGCGCCGCCGGCTTCTCTCCGCCGCGCCCGCCTCCTATGTGGGCTCGCGAAGGAGATCCCAACGATGGCCGAACAGCAGGCAGTCCTCGCCGGCGGGTGCTTCTGGTGCACCGAGGCGGTGTTCAACGACGTGATCGGAGTCACCCGCGTCGAGAGTGGCTATACCGGCGGCCGCGTCGCCAGTCCGACCTACAAGCAGGTGTGCGGCGGCGACACCGGCCATGCCGAGGCGATCCGCGTCACCTTCGATCCCGCGCAAATCTCCTACGGGGACATCCTCGACATCTTCTTCGCCACCCACGATCCGACCCAGCTCAACCGCCAGGGCAACGACGTCGGCACCCAATATCGCTCGGCGGTCTTCCCGGCCTCGCCCGAGCAGGAGGCGGAGGTCCGCGCCGCCATCGCCCGTGCCCAGGGCGACTGGCCCGCGCCCATCGTCACGACGATCGAGCCGCCCGGCGACTGGTGGCCCGCGGAAGACTACCACCAGGATTATTGGGAAGGCGAAGGCCGCTCCAACCCCTATTGCCTCGCCGTCATCCCCCCCAAGCTCAGGAAGCTCCGCAAGAGCTTCGCCGCCCGCACGAAGAGCGAGGCCAGCGCCGCCTGACGCTCCTCCCCGGCACGGGGAGGGGGACCGCGACGCGAAGCGGCGTGGTGGAGGGGGCCCGGCGTTCGATGCGGCGACGGCACGGGCCCCCTCCACCAGCCTTCGGCTGGTCCCCCTCCCCGTTCCGGGGAGGAACCTGTCCCCGGTAAACACCCGTTGCGCCATGTATATTTCCGTGCAAGCTTGCCGCCTCGCGAGCCGGCGGTCACAGCCGGTCGCATCGCAACTGGGGGAAGGCCATGAACATCCTCAAAGCCGCGGCGCTCGCCGCGCTCGCCGCCGCGACCGTCTCGCCCGCGTTCGCCGGGAAGCCCGAAAAGCATTATGTGGTCGTCAACGAGGCGGTGGGCGTGCCCGTCTTCCCGCACGACATCACCGACCGCCCCTATGAGGTGATCGGCCCGGTCAAGGCGGGCGTGCGCAAGGCGACCATCTTCTCCAAGGAAGCCTCGCAGAAGAAGATCTACAAGGAGCTGTGGGAGCGCGCCGAGAAGCTCGGCGCCGACGCCGTCATCAACGCCAAATATGGCGAAGCCCACATGACCGCGATGAGCTGGGGCCAGACCAACGCCACCGGCACCGCCATCCGCTTCAAGAAATAGCCCGGGCCCGGCGGCCGCCCGCCGGCCGCCGCGCCCGCGCCCCCGACGGAGGCGACGATGATCCTCAGCCCGGCCGCCGCCCTGCTGCTCCTGCAGGCGACCGCCGCGCCGCCCGCGCCGGTGGTGCCCGCGCCGGTCCCCGCGCCGGTGCCCGCCGCCGCGCCCACCACCGCGCCCGCCGCGCCCCAGCTCGTCGTCGCCGTCCCCGCCGCCCCGGCCGACCGTCCCGGCGCGATCGTCGTGCCGAAGCAGACCTTGGTCCGGCTGATGGTCCTCAACGAGGTCAACAGCCGCGAGGCGAAGCCCGGCACCCGCTTCGTGCTGCGCGTCGACGAGAATGTCGTCGTCGGCGGCGCCACCGTCATACCGGTGGGCGCGAGGGCGTGGGGCGAGGTGACGGCGGTCACCCAGAACAAGGCGCTGGGCAAGCCCGGCTCGGTCGGCGCCCGCTTGCTCTGGGTCGAGGCCAAGGGCGAGCGCGTCGCCCTCGTCGGCGAGGAGCAGTCGCGCGGCGCCGGCGGCGGCGACAAGGTGGCGATGGCCTGGAGCGGCTTCGGTCCGTTCGCGCTCTTCACCAAGGGCAATATCGGCAAGCTCAAGGCCGGCTTCATCTTCAACGGCTATCTCGCCGCCGACCGCCTGTTCGATCCGGCCACCGGCAGCTTCCTGCCGGCCGACCCGCCGCCCGCCGCCGCTCCCGCGACGCCGTGACCGGCCTCGCCGCCCTGCTCCTGACGGCGGCGCAACCCGCGGCGACGCCGTTGCCGCCCGCCCCCGCCGAGGCGGCGCCCCCGGTGCTGAGGGCCGGGACGCCCGTCCTCACCCGCACGCTGGACCGGCTGAGCTCGCGCGACGCGCGGCAGGGCGACCGCTTCCGCATCGCCGTCGTCCGGCCGGTGCTCGTCCAGGGCCTCGTCGTGATCCCCGCCGGCGCCGCCGGCTATGGCGAGGTCCGCCGGGTCGTCGAGAAGGGCATGATGGGCAAGTCCGGCCGGCTCGATATCGTCCCGCTGTTCGTCGAGGTCGCCGGCGCCCGCATCCTCCTCGACGGCGAGGCGGCCGGCAGGGGCGAGGACAATGTCGCGCCGGTCGCCCTCGGCTGGCCGCTGGTCGGCTCCGGCCTCGGCTTCATCAGCGGCACCCACGCGGTCATCCCGGCCGGCACCGACCTCCCCGCCCGCATCCACGCCGACCTGCCGCTCCGCCGCCCCGACTGACCCGTCCGGCTCAGCGCACCTTCACCACCGCCGCGATGCCGACATGGTCGGAGCAATTCTTGCGGAAGGCCGGAGAGGAAGTCGGCTTCAGTACCCCGGCGACGACCGCGATTCTGGTGCCGCAGGCGGTCTGCGCCGGCAACGCCGCCAGCGTCACCTGCACCCGCGCATCGTCCCACACGAAATGGTCGTAGGGGCTGGTCAGCTTGCCCTTCGCGTTGAGGCTGGTCTTGACGTTGGGGGTGAAGGCGAGCCGCGCGAAGCCGGCATTGGCCGCCAGCCGCGCGATCGACTCGTCGCTCGCGTCCATGTTCCAGTCGCCGACGATCACCGCCGCCGGCGAGGTCTCCGGGCAGCCTGTCGGAACGGCGCCGGTCAGCTTGCGGACGATGTTGCCGATCTCCGCGATCTCGTCCCGCCGGGCTGCGGGGCCGCCCGTGCCGAAGGTGGCATGATAGTCGAGGAACCAGACGCGCTGCGCCGAACCGCTGCTGCTGTCCGCGATCAAGGTCGCCTCCGGCGGCCGCTGCACTTTGGCGCCGGAGCTGACCAGCGCCGCCGTGTCGACATGGCAGAGGATGGCGAGCCGACCCGGCGGGTCGGTGACGAGCAGGTCGCCGTAGCGCTCGAGATAGGAGCTGTTCCCCTTGAGCGCGCTGAACCGCGCCGCGCCGCCCGCCGGCGTCACGTCCGCCTCCTTCGCCTGCTTCATCACCTCCTGGAGGAAGGTGACCTGCGGCAGCGCGTTGCCGGGCCAGCGCCCCAGGCGGCGGACGAAGGCGTTCTTCTTCGGAACGTAGTTCTTCACCCCCTTGCTGCCCTGGCCGAGGTGCAGGGCGTTCTGCGACACGACGAGGAAGTCGGCCGATGCCGCCGTCGGCAGCAGCATGGCGGCGGCGGCAACCAGCGGCGCGCGGACGAAGCGGCGGCCCAAACGCGGTGGCAATGTCATGATCCCGTCCCCCCGGAGCGAAGGAGGACAGGAGGCGCGCCGTCCCGGCGGGCCCTCAATCGGAAGCCGATCCGTTTGGGATGGAAGCGTCGCTCAGCGGAGAGAATTATCTCGAAAACGGAGGGAATATGGGCCCGCCCCTGCCTCCCGGGCACCGGCCCGCCGAAAGACAAGCCGCCGCGGCATCCGGCGCCTTCCCCGCGAGCAATGGCGCCAGGGCATTGAGCGATTGGGTTGAATCGTCACCCCGAACTTGATCCGGGGTCCACCTTCTTTCCAACCACCCGATGCTTGAAGAAGAAAGATGGCTGACGAAGCTGCGCCCAACCACTCGCCCAACGCTCCAGGGTTGACCGACGGGGCGGGCCTCAAAGGTCGGTGCCATTCTCCAGCGCGCGGACGACCATGACCGCCAGGGCCGCGAGCGCGGCGAGCGCGGCGAGGGCGGCGAGGGCGATCGCGAGCCGGGTGCGACGCCCCCTCACCTGGCCTTCGTCGCCGGTTCCCGGCGTGCCGGGACGGCCGCGTTCGCGGCGATGGCATCGACGTCGACGCGAAGGCCGTCCGAATACAGCTCCTCGCAGGGCTTCGGCCGTTCGGGGATTGCCCACCACGCCAGCAATCCGGCCGCGGCGCCGATGACGCCGAGCGCACAGGCCAGGGCCCGCGGATCAAGCCTCACCCCGCGCCTCCGCCCATCTCGCCTCCGGGCTCCCCAGCGGTCCGAGCAGCAGCAGCTACACTTTTCGACGATGACGTGTTTGTACCCTGCGAGCGTGACGCTGTCAAGTCTTTTTTCCAAATAGGAGATTTCCTATTTATGGCGGCGAACTGCGGAAAATAGGAAATCGCCTACCGAAAAATGGCGCGCGCAAAAAAATCCGAGGGGCGCGCGAATCGCCGATTCACGCCCCGCGCGGCGCGGCGGCGCGGCGGAGGCGGTCGTTGATGGCGACGCCGAGTCGCGCCTCCGGCACCGGCGCCACCGCGATGCGCGGCCGCGCCGACGCCTCCGCCCGGTGGAGCGCCGCGAACAGGTTCGCCGCCGCCTCCTCGAGATCGCCGGACGCGCTGAGGCTCTCGTCCCCCGCCACCGCCCCGAAGCCGATCAGCCACTCGTCCGCCGCCGCGTCGGTCGCCTCCAGCCGCACCGGCTTCGACGGCGCATAATGGCTCGCCATCATCCCGGGCGCGACCACCCTCCCCTCCCTGGAAGGGAGGGGCTGGGGGTGGGTCCCGCCGCAGGCGGCCTCGACCTGCTCGATCGACACCGGCCCCGGCCGCAAGATCCCGACGCCTCCTTGGCCCACCCGCACGATCGTCGATTCGAGCCCCCGCTCCGTCGCCCCGCCGTCGACCACCAGCGGGATCCTTCCCCCCAGGCTCCGGACGACATGCGCCGCCGAGGTCGGGCTGATCGCGCCGCTCGCATTGGCCGACGGCGCCGCCAGCGGCCGCCCCGCCGCCGCGATCAGGTCGCGCATCGCCCGGTGCGCCGGCGCCCGCACGGCGATCGTCGCCAGCCCCGCCGTCACAAGCGGCGCGATCCCGCTTCCCTCGCGCAGCGGCACGACCAAGGTCAGCGGCCCCGGCCAGAAGGCCGCCGCGAGCCGCCGCGCGGCATCCTCGAACAGCCCGATCGCCTCGGCCTCCGCCAGCCCCGCCACATGGACGATCAGCGGGTTGAACGACGGCCGCCCCTTCGCCGCGTAGACGCGCTCGACCGCTTGCGGGTTCGTCGCGTCGGCGGCGAGCCCGTAGACCGTCTCGGTCGGCATCGCCACGACCTCGCCGGCGCGAATCAGCCGCGCCGCCTCGGCGATCGCCTCCGCTCCGTAGCGGAGGACCCGCGTCTCCTTTTGCGCGCTCACGGCGCGGCGCTATAGCGGCCGTGACGCCACCGCAACATCGGGCCCGTGCCATGACCTACGTCCCACCGATCGAGGACCAGCTCTTCGTCCTCCGCCACATCGTCGGCATCGACGCGCTCGCCGAGGCCGGCTTTCCGGACGCGACCGACGACACGGTCGCCGCGATCGTCGACGGCGCCGGCGCCTTCGCTGCGGGGGCGTTCGCGCCCTTGAACCGCATCGGCGACGCGGTCGGCGCCCGCTGGTCTCCCGAGGGCGTGACGCTGCCGGACGGCTTCCGCGCCGCCTACCGCGCCTATGTCGAGGGCGGCTGGGGCACGCTCGCCGGCCCGCCCGACTTCGGCGGCCAGGGCCTGCCGCTCAGCCTCGCCAGCGTCGTCATGGAGGATCTCGGCTCGGCGAACATGGGCTTCTCGCTGGTGATGATGCTGACGCCCGCCGCGGTCGAGGCGCTGAAGCATCACGGCACGCCGGACCAGCAGGCGACCTGGCTGCCGAAGCTCGTCACCGGCGAATGGACGGGCACGATGAACTTGACCGAGCCGCAGGCCGGCTCCGACGTCGGTGCCTTGAAGACCCGCGCCGAGCCGGCCGGCGACGGCAGCTGGCGGATCACGGGCACCAAGATCTTCATCACCTATGGCGAGCACGATCTTGCCGACAACATCGTCCATCTCGTCCTCGCCCGCACCCCCGGCGCGCGGGCCGGGACGAAGGGCATCTCGCTGTTCATCGTTCCCAAGATCCTCCCCGACGGCCGCCGCAACGACCTGCGCTGCGTGTCGATCGAGCACAAGCTCGGCATCCACGCCTCGCCGACCTGCGTCATGTCCTATGGCGACGAAGGCGGCGCGACCGGCTGGCTGATCGGCGGCGAGATGGGCGGCATGCGCGCGATGTTCACGATGATGAACAACGCCCGCCTCAACGTCGGCCTGCAGGGCGTTTCGATCGCCGAGCGGGCGATGCAGGCGGCGGTCGCTTATGCCGGCCAGCGCGTCCAGGGCAGCCGCGACGGGCGTCCCGCCCCCATCGTCGCCTTCCCCGACGTCCGCCGCATGCTGCTCCGCATGAAGGCGCTGACCCAGGCCGCCCGCGCCCTCGTCTATTACACCGCCGGCTGCACCGACCGCGCCAGCCTCGGCGACGGCGAGGGCGGGCTGCGCGCCGACCTCCTCACCCCGCTCGCCAAGGCCTACGGCACCGACGTCGGCTGCGAGGTGGCGAGCCTCGGCGTCCAGGTCCATGGCGGCATGGGCTATATCGAGGAGACCGGCGCCGCCCAGCATTACCGCGACTCGCGCATCGCCCCGATCTACGAAGGCACCAACGGCATCCAGGCCGCCGATCTGGTCGGCCGCAAGCTCGGCCTCGAAGGCGGCGCCGTCCTCGCCCGCCTGCTCGACGACGTCGAGGCCGGCAGCGACGGCCACGAAGCGCTCGCCGCCCTCGCCGCCGCCTGCCGCCGCGTCGCCGCCCGGCTCCGGTCGGCGGGCGCGGACGACCGCCTCGCCGGCTCCTACCCCTTCCTCACCATGCTGTCGGTCGCGACCTGCGGCTGGCTGATGGCGAAGAGCCTCGCCGCGCTCGAAACGGCCGGCGCGCCGCCGCTCTACGCCGAGATGAAGCGCGCCGCCTGCCGCTTCTACCTCGACCGCATCGTCCCCGAGGCGCTCGGCCTCGAACCCGCCGCGACCGCCGGCGCCGAGCTCCTCTACAGCATTTCGGAGGAGGCCTTCACGGCCTGAACGCCCCCACCGTCATCCCGGCGAAAGCCGGTATCTCCATGAGGAAGAGGCACCGCCTGTCTCCACGAGATCCCGGCTTTCGCTGGGATGACGGGGGGGACCGGCGTCTGGCTCCCCCGCCCTAGGCCACCCGTTTCTTCGCCTCGCGCCGCTCGACCTGGCGGTAGATGCGCGGGCCGAGGTCGAGGCGGAAGGCGCCCATCCGCGCCTCCGGGCTCGCCGCCTGCCGGCCGACCAGCCAGGAGGTCGAGGTCCGGCCCGAGCCCCCGTCCCAGTCATAGGCGACGTTGATCGCGACCAGCGGCACGAAGATCACCCGCCCCTGCACCTCGATCGGCTGCAGCTCGGCGCGCGGCATCCCGATCTGCCCCTCGAGCGCGATCGACTCGCCCGGCGCGATGGACACGTGCGGCGACCCGCTGACGTCGTGGATCGGCGCCTGGAAGAAGGCGTCGACCGCGCCGTCGGCGCTGGCGTTGAACATCTTGCCGTCGATGCGGATGTTGCCGGCCCGCGCGTCGCCCCGGTTGGCGAGGATCAGCGCGTAATGGACCAGCGCCCCGTCGTCGGTCGCGGACGCCCGGTCGGGGCGGATGTCGACCTCGAGCCGCGCCCGCTTCGCCGGCACGGGCACCGGCTCGGCGGGTACGGCCTCCTTGGCGGACGGCGGCTCCGGCTCCTCGCGCCACGCTGCCACGAACCGGCTGATCGACTCCGCAGACCTCGCCTTACGCGTGACTCGCCGCAGCCACAGGAACGCCGCCGCGCCGAGGGCCATCAGCCCCGCGGCCAGCCACGGCCACCACCCCAGCGGGCGCTGCGAAGCCGCCTGCGGCTGGGCTGAGGTGGGCGTGGGAGGCGGCTCCGCCTGTACCGGCGCGGGGGCGGGTGTGCGCGCCGTCTGCACAGGCGCAGGGGCGGGCGTCGGGGCCGGCTGGACAGGGGCAGTCTGCACCGGCGTGGGGACCGATCGGGCAGGCACGGCCGGCGTGCGGACAATGCGCGGCCGTGGCGCCGGCCGACGCGCCTCCGCACCTGGCGGCGGCGTCTGAGGGGCAAGGCGCGGCGCCGGCCTCGTCGTCGTCGGCGCGGCAGCGGGCGGCGGCGCGGGCTGCGCCTGGGGCTGGGGCTGCGCGGGAGCCGGCGTGGTGCGCCGCCCCGGCAGCGTGAAGTCGCGCAGCTGCGGCGGGCCGACCGTGTTCGCGTCCTGCGCGGCGGCGAGCCCGCCCGAGGCGGCGAGAAGCAACGGCAATGCGCGAGCGGCGCCGAAGAGGCGGCGTGAATTCAACATCTTGTGGAGCAAGCATCCTTTTGCCGGTCCGCCGTTTACCTCCGGCCGCGCCGCCCTGTCCAGCGCACCGGGCGCCCTCCGCCGCACCGCCCGCGCGGCGCGCCGCGAATCCTCTTCCCTTGGCCGCCCAACTGGCCGATAGGCCCGCGCCATCATGAACATCGACCTCATCCCCGCGGGCGACAACCCGCCCGAGAGCCTCAACGTCATCATCGAAGTCCCGGTCGGCGGCGAGCCCGTCAAGTACGAGTTCGACAAGAAATCGGGCGCCCTGTTCGTCGACCGCATCCTCCACACGCCGATGCGCTACCCGGCCAATTACGGCTTCATCCCGCACACCCTCTCGCCCGACGGCGACCCCCTGGACGCACTCGTCGTCGCCCGCTCGCCCTTCATCCCCGGCTGCGTCGTCCGCGCCCGCCCGATCGCGGTGCTGTTCCTCGAGGACGAGGCGGGCGGCGACGAGAAGGTGCTGACCGTTCCGGTCGACGAGACCTTCCCTTATTATTCGGAAGTCGCCGAGCATAGCGACCTGCCCGACATCGTCCGCCAGCAGATCGAGCATTTCTTCACCCACTACAAGGATCTCGAGGCGAAGAAGTGGGTGCGGGTCGGCCATTGGGGCGGCGCCGACGACGCCCGCCGCATCGTCGCCGAGGCGATCGCCCGCGCCGCCGACGCCGCCGCCGGCAAGGCCGAGGACGTCGCCGCCAACGACCTCGAGGCCGCCTCGAAGGAAGCGGTGCGCGCATTGAAGGAGCGGACCGACGGCGCCGCCTTCGCCGGAGCCGGCGACATCGGCTGACCTTCCGACCGGCGACCGCCATGTCCGTCACCATCGAGATGGGCCGCGGCCCCGGCGGCGAGAGCGTCGGCCTCGACCTCGAGGAGTTGCTCGCCACCCGCCTGCTCGTCCAGGGCAATAGCGGCTCCGGCAAGTCGCATTTGCTGCGCCGCCTGCTCGAGGAGAGCGCCGGCTTCGTCCAGCAGGTGGTGGTCGATCCCGAAGGCGACTTCGTCTCCCTGGGCGAGGGCTTCGGCCACGCGGCGATCGAGGCGGCCGGCTATTCGAACGGCGAAATCGCCAAGATGGCGGCGCGGGTGCGCGCGCACCGCGCCTCCGTCGTGCTCAACCTCGAGGGGCTGGAGATGGACGCGCAGATGCGCTGCGCCGCGACCTTCCTCTCCGCCCTCTTCGACGCGCCGCGCGAGCATTGGTATCCGGCCCTGGTCGTGGTCGACGAGGCCCAGGTCTTCGCCCCCGCCGCGGCCGGCGAGGTCAGCGACGAGGCGCGGCGCACGTCGCTCGGCGCGATGACCAACCTCATGTGCCGCGGCCGGAAGCGCGGCCTCGCCGGGATCATCGCCACCCAGCGCCTCGCCAAGCTCGCCAAGAACGTCGCGGCCGAGGCATCCAACTTCCTGATGGGCCGCACCTTCCTCGACATCGACATGGCCCGCGCCGCCGACCTGCTCGGCATGGAACGCAGGCAGGCCGAGCAGATCCGCGACCTCCGGCGCGGCGAGTTCCTTGCCCTCGGCCCGGCCCTCTCGCGCCGCCCGCTCAACGTCCGCATCGGTCCGGTGCGCACCGAGGCGCGGAGCGGCAGCCCGAAGCTCGTGCCGCTGCCGACGACCGGCGCGGCGCCCGACCTGTTCGCCAACCTCGCCGAAGCCCCGCCGCCTCCGCCGCCCGCCCCGCCTCCGCCGCCGCGGCCGGTCGACGACGTGATCCCCGCCCCCGCGCCCGCGGCGCCGCTCCTCCCCGCCCTCGACGAGGAAGTGCGGCAGGACGTGGTCCGCCGCGCCCTGACCGCTTTGGTCGCCGAGCTCGGCCCCGCCCCGCCGCCGACGCCGGAGCTCTACCAGGACTTCCAGCTCCGCTGCCGCATGCTCGGCCTCAAGGACCCCGGCCTCGACCTCCCCGCCTTCCGCCGCCGCCTCGCCATGGCCCGCGCCGGCATCGACGATGAGGAAGGCTGGGCCCCCGCCCTCGCGCTGGCCGCCACAGTGCCCGAAGACAGCCTAACCCTCTTCCTCGCCATTGCCCGCGCGGCGCGGGATGGGGCGCCGTGTCCCAGGGAGGAGGCACTCGCCGCCCTCTACGGCACGGCGTCGCTCGGGCGCCTTCGCCGGGTCCTCGCGGCGATGGAAGCGCAGGATGTCATCGTCTCCCGCACCGATCTCGCCGGCCGCAAGTCCATCTCGATCCCGGCGTTGTGCTGGACGACTGCGCCGGCGGACGAGTCGACAGAGGCAGCGCGGCGCCGCTGATCGTCATCCCGGCGAAAGCCGGGATCTCCCTTCAAGAGGGCGCGGCGGATCTCGTGGAGATCCCGGCTTCCGCCGGGATGACGGTTGACATTCCAAACCTTTTCGTCTCAAGGACCCCGCACGTGCGGGGCCCTTGGCGCCCGCGCTTTTTCTTTGGGGTTTGGGCGGCGCCCCTTCTTGCCGCCCGGCCGGGGATACCTTGCACGGTCCCCGGACGAACGAAAGGCAAGACCCATGCGTCATCGCGTCGGCGGGCGTAAGCTCCAGCGCACCTCCAGCCATCGCGCGGCCCTGTTCCGCAACATGGCGGCCGCGCTCATCAAGCACGAGCAGATCACCACCACGACCGCCAAAGCGAAGGAGCTTCGCCCCTATGTCGAGAAGCTGGTGACGCTGGCGAAGAAGGGCGGCCTTTCCAACCGCCGCCTCGCCCACGCGCGGCTGCTCGACGAGACCCAGCTCAGGAAGCTCTTCGACGTCCTCGCGCCGCGCTATGCCGGCCGCGACGGCGGCTACATCCGCATCATCAAGGCCGGCATCCGCGCCTCGGACGCGGCGCCGGTCGCGATCATCGAGTTCGTCGACCGCGACGTCGACGCCAAGGGCCAGGATTCGGGCCCGGTGATGACCGGCGAGGAGTATGACGAGGCGGCGTGAGGCGCTTCCCGCATCGGTGAACAGGAAAAGGGGCTCCTTCGGGAGCCTCTTTTTTTGCGAGGTTCGCGACGCCATTCGTCATCCCGGCGAAAGCCGGGATCTCCAGTCGCTACAGGCGCGGCGCTTTTCACCCAACGAGATCCCGGCTTTCGCCGGGATGACGGTGACGGCTCTTACCGCCGCTTCGCCTCCATCAGTGCCGCCACGCAGCTCACCCGCTCGGCGTCGCGACCGTCGGGAAGGCGGGCATCGATCCAGGTCACGATCGGCTCGCCTCTGCCTTGCGGCGCATAGAGATAGGCGTCGAGGACGCAGGCGGGCCCGGCGAACTGGAGCTTGCGGGCCGCGCCTTCGCGGATGTCGAGATCGGGGGTGCCGAGCTCGGCTTCGAGGTAGGCGGCGGTGCGGCCGATGATCGTCTCGAGCCCCTGCGGGCTGTAGGCGGGCTGGACGGGCGGCGGCGGCGCCTCGACGCGACGGACCGGCGCCGCCGGCGGCGGGTTGCTGACGCAGGCGCCGAGCGCCAGCGGCACGATCAGGGCGGCGATCCTTCGCACCTTCCTTCCAAAGCCGATGCCGCCAGCCCATGCAAGCGGCGCGATTGACCGGCGCGGCGCCGCGCGGCTAGGGGCGGCGCTGCTTCCTCCACCGCTGAAAGACCCGCACGTGCCCGACCGCCGCCTCGACGTCCTCTGCATCGGCAACGCCATCGTCGACGTGATCGCCGCCACCGACGACGCCTTCCTCGCCGCCGAGGGGCTCGACAAGGGTTCGATGCGGCTGATCGACGCCGACGAGGCGACCCGGCTCTACGGCCGGATGGGCCCGGGGCGCGAGATCAGCGGCGGCTCGGCGGGCAACACCGCCGCCGGCCTCGCCATGCTCGGCGCCGCGGCCGGTTTCGTCGGCCAGGTCGCCGACGACCAATTGGGCGAGGTCTACCGCCACGACATCACCTCGCTCGGCATCGAGTTCACGACGCCGGTGCTTCGGGAGTCGGTGCCCACCGCGCGCTGCCTCGTGCTGGTCACCCCCGACGCGCAGCGGACGATGAACACCTTCCTCGGGGCGGCGCAACACCTGACCGTCGACGCGCTCGACGAGGCGCAGGTCCGCCGTGCCGGCATCGTCTATCTCGAAGGCTATCTGTGGGATCCCGAGGCGCCGCGCGCGGCGATGGAGCGGGCGATCGACGTCGCGCGCGAGGCGGGCAACAAGGTCGCCTTCACCCTCTCCGACAGCTTCTGCGTCGACCGCCACCGCGACGGCTTCAACGCGCTCATCGACGGCGGCCGGCTCGACATCCTGTTCGCCAACGAGGCGGAGATCGTCTCGCTCACCGGCGAGGCGGACTTCGAGGCGGCGGTCGCGAGCGCGGCGAAGCGCGTGCCGCTCCTCGTCGTCACCCGCCACGAGCACGGCGCCGTCGCGGTGGCGGGCGACGAGCGGGCGCAGGTCCCCGCCGAGCCCGTCGCCGAAGTCGTCGACACGACCGGCGCCGGCGACCTCTTCGCCGCCGGCTTCCTCGCCGGCCTGTCGCAAGGGCGGCCGTTGCGCGACTGCCTCCGGATGGGCGCCATCGCCGCGGCGGAGGTGATCTCGCACTACGGAGCGCGGCCGGAAGCCGACCTGAAGGCACTGGTGGCGGAGAAGCTCGGCTGATCAATCCCCTCCCTGGAAGGGAGGGGCCGGGGGTGGGTTCGAGCGAAGCGAGCCCTACTCGGACTGCGGTGTTTGGCCGTCTTCGGCGGACCCACCCCTAACCCCTCCCTTGCAGGGAGGGGAAAGGAGGGGGATCGCGGCGATCAATGCGTGCCCGGGATCGGCGGCTGGGTTTCTTCGTACGCCTCCGGCTCGGGCACCTCGACGATGCCGCGGCCGACATGGCTCATCCGGTAGCCGTAGAGGAAGTAGAAGACGAGGCCGACCGCCGCCCACACCAGGAACACCATCTGCGACGCGCGGTTGAGGCTGACGAACAGCACGACGCAGCCGAGGATCGACAAAGGCGCGATCACCCAGAGGGCGGGCGTGCGGAACGGCCGCGCCCGGCCGGGATCCTTGGCCCTGAGGATCATGACGCCGAGCGACACGGCCGCGAAGGCGAACAAGGTGCCGGAGTTCGAATAATCGGCGAGGGTGCCGACCGGCAGGAACGCCGCGCAGATCGCGACGACGACGCCGGTCACCACCGTCACGACCCAGGGGGTGCGGAAGCGCGGGTGGACGGTGGCGAGGTTCTGCGGGAGCAGGCCGTCGCGGGCCATGACGAAGAAGATGCGGGTCTGGCCGTACATCATCAGCAGCACGACCGACGGCAGGGCGATGGTGGCGGCGAGGCCGACCAGCCAGCCGGTCCAGGGCGACGACACCTCGCGCAGCACGTAGGCGAGCGCCTCCTTGGAGCAGACGAGCGGGGCGTGCGTCGCGCTGCAGGCGGCGCTGCCGTACAGCTCAGGCGAGCCTTCGACGAAATATTTGCCGGTGGCCGGATCGATCAGCGGCTGCGCGCCGAACGAGCCGATCACGCCGCCCGCCACCAGCAGGTAGAAGACCGTGCAGATGAGGAGCGAGCCGATGAGGCCGATCGGCACGTTGCGCTGCGGGTTCTTGGTCTCCTCCGCCGCGGTCGAGACGGCGTCGAAGCCGACATAGGCGAAGAAGATCGACGCCGCCGCGCCGAGCACGCCGGTGCCCGAGCTGTCGAGGGGATTGCCCCAGCCGCGCGGCGTGAACGGGTGGAAGTTGGGCATGTGGCCGGCGATCATCGGCACGGTGATGATGACGAACAGGCTGAGCGCCGCGACCTTGATCGCGACCAGCACCGCGTTGAAGGTGGCGCTTTCCTTGGTCCCGATCACCAGCAAGGTGGTGACCAGCGCGGTGATGATCACCGCCGGCAGGTTGACGAAGCCGCCGACCTCGCCGCCCTTCAGGATGCCCCATTCGATCTTCGGGCCGACGGTCAGCGCATGCGGCAGGTGGATGCCGACCGAATCGAGGAAGCCGACGATGTGGCCGGACCAGCCGACCGCCACCGCGCTGGCGCCCAGGGCATATTCGAGGATCAGCGCCCAGCCGACCATCCAGGCGAGCAGCTCGCCCATGACCGCGTAGCTGTAGGTATAGGCGGAGCCCGCGACCGGCACCATCGAGGCGAGCTCGGAATAGCAGAGCGCGGCGAGCGCGCAGACCACGCCGGCGACGATGAAGGAGAGCATCATGCCGGGGCCCGCTTTCTGGGCCGCCGTCGCGGTGAGGACGAAGATGCCGGTGCCGATGACCGCGCCGATGCCCAGCATGGTCAGCTGGAACGCGCCGAGAGAACGCTTGAGGCTCTTCTTCTCGGCGGTGGCGAGGATGGCGTCGAGAGGCTTTACGCGCCCGAAGATCATGCTCTTCCCCTTTTACGAATGCCGGCCCGCGGGCCTCTCTCGTTATTCTCGTTGTGGCGCGGCAACCTAGCGGCTGCTCCCGCCTGCGCAACACCTTTCGCCGGAGCGCCTCACCGCGCCAGCATCGGCCCGAGGCCGCGGCCGCCGAACAGGTGGACGTGGAGGTGCGGCACTTCCTGCCCGCCATGCCCGCCGGTATTGGCGAGGAGGCGGTAGCCGGGCGCGACCAGCCCCTGCTCGCGCGCGACATGGCCGACGGCGCGGACGAAGCCGGCGATCTCCGCCGCCGGCGCGCGCGCCGAGAAATCGTCCCACGAGACGTAGGGCCCCTTCGGGATGACGAGGATGTGGACGGGCGCCTGCGGGTGGATGTCGTGGAAGGCGAGGGCATGGTCGTCCTCGTAGACCCGCCTCGCCGGGATCTCGCCGCGCAGGATGCGCGCGAAAATATTCGTGTCGTCATAGGCTTGGGTGGCGTCGATCGGCATGGGTCCAGTCTCTCCGAAAGCGATCCGGTTCAGCTCACCATGGAAGAAGGTAGCGGCGCAAGTCGCTTGACCGGGCCACCCGCCGCGCTACCACAAGGCCATGGCCTCCGACGCGCCCGACAGCCTGATTCCGTACGACGAGATCGTCCAGGAGGCGCTGCGCGCCGTCGTCGGCCGCGTGCTCGGCGAGGTCGAGAGCACCGGCCACCTCCCGGGCGACCACCATTTCTACATCACCTTCCGCACGCATGCGCCCGGGGTCAGGCTGTCGTCGCGCATGCGCGAGCAATACCCGGAAGAGATGACGATCATCCTGCAGCACCAGTTCGAGGATCTGAAGGTGACCGAGAACGCCTTCGAGGTCGGTCTCTCGTTCAAGGGCGTGCCGGAAGTATTGCTCGTCCCCTTTGACGCGCTGACCGGCTTCTTCGACCCCTCTGTGCCCTTCAACTTCAAGTTTGAGCCGCAGCCGAGCGTCGAGACGGAAGAAGCCGGCGAGCCCGGTGCCACGCCTGCGAGCGGGCCCCGTCCATTGCTCGCGCCGGCCGCCGCTCCTGCCCCGCTGGCGGCTCTTGCCAAGGTTGGAGCGTCCGAGAGGCCCCGCGCATCGGACAAGGGCCGCGGTGATGACAAGGCCGCTCCCGAGGCGGAGCCAGCGGGCCCCGGACCCGAGACTGGAGAGCCTGCCAAGGTC
>JAFAZW010000025.1 GCA_019239415.1 Alphaproteobacteria bacterium | reverse complement strand
CCCTGCTCAGAAAAGCCGCCGAGCGAACGGTCGAGGCAACCTGGCGTCGCATCGGCTCCCTCCTCGACCGCTTCACACCAGACGAATGCGCCAACTACATCGCCAACGCCGGATATGCATCCATCTAAATGCAGAATGCTCTAGGGCATTGAGCGATTAGGTTGAATCGTCACCCCGGACCTGATCCGGGGTCCACCTTCTTGCGGAGCCGGGGAAAAGAAGGTGGATGCCGGATCAGGGTTCCCATCAAAGTAGTACTTTGATGGGGTCCCTCCGTCCGGCATGACGATCTTGGGTTCCCATCTGCAAGCGCCCCTTACTTGACCCGCTCCACGCACAGCCGCGACGCGAAGCGGCGGACGATGCGAACCTGGTCGAGCGGGATTCCCGCCTCGCGCAGATAGCCCTCCCAATCTTCCTTCCGGAACGACCGCGCGATCGACAGCCGGCCGTCCTCGCGGACGATGCGGTGGACCATCAGCAGCCGTGCGAGGATCGGGAACCCCCAATAGGAAAATGCCAGCCGGTGGAGGTCGCAGATCAGCCAGCCCATCCGCGCTTCGCGCTCCATGGTGGTGAGGAAGGTCAGGAGCTGCGCGTCGGTCATGTGGTGGGTGGTCTGGCTGGAGACGATGAAGTCCCACGGGCCCGCCTGGTCGAGATAGTCGCCGGCGCGATAGTCGATCCGCATCCACTCCGGCGTGCCGTCGCGCGCCGCCTTCACGCTCTTCTCATTCAAGTCGACGCCGACCAGCTCCGCCGCGATCCCACGCCGCCTCGCCCACTTCGCGACCGCGCGCAGCACGTCGCCGTCGCCGAAGCCGACGTCCATGAGCCGGAACCGCTTCGCCTCGCCGACCGCGCGGCGCAGGAAGGCGAGGGTCGGCCAGGCGGTGAAGGTGAAGCGGTTGACCCGCGCGAGGTCGTGCAGGACCTTCTCGTAGACCGCCGGATCGAGGTCCGGCGCGTCCATCTGCTCTTCCTGTCGCGAGCGGATCGCGAGGTCGGCCATGCGGGTGCCTCCTGGTGCTCAGAGGCCTTAGCACAAATGGCGGGAATGGAGGTGTTCCCACCGGTGCGTCGCCAAGGCTAAGGTACCGCCATGCTTCCCTTTCTCCTCCTCCTCGCCGCCGCGGCACCGCAGAGCGTCGAAGGCCTCTGGCTCAACGACGACAAGAAGGGCCTCGTCCAGATCGCGCCGTGCGGCGCCAAGGTCTGCGGGCGCATCGTCAAGGTGCTGAGCCGCGATCCCAAGGCGCCCAAAACCGATGTCCACAATCCCAACCCGGCGCTCAGGGGCCGCGGCTTCGTCGGCCTGCCGGTGCTCACCGGCTTCGAGCGCGACGGCAACGTCTGGAAGAACGGCCGCGCCTACGACCCGGAAAGCGGCAAGAGCTACAAGTCGACGCTCCAGCTCAACCCGGACGGCTCGCTGAGGGTGACGGGCTGCGTCCTCTTCATCTGCGAATCGCGAAGGTGGACGCGGGCGCGGTGATCGCGCGGGGACACGTACTTGCTGCGTGTCCCCTTTCCGCAAAGGGTTACGGACACGCGGGGACACGTACTTGCCACGTGTCCCCTTTCCGCAATGGGGACATGTAACAAGTACATGTCCCTCAGACCTTCTCCCACGCGAACACGCCGTAGCGCATGGCGCCGTTGCGCAGCGCCAGGATCAGGCGGGGCAGGCTCAGCATGAAGTCGCGGCTGCGCACCGCCTTGCTGAAGGCGAGGCGGCGGATGGCGGGGTCGCTGACGAGCTTGCCGGCGAAGCGGCGGGCGCAGATGGTCCAGGTGCGACGGACGTTGCGGCTGATGTCCTCGTAGGACACCAGCCGGAATCCGGCACCCGCGGCGAGCGTCTCGTAATCGGCGCGGCTGCCCATGCTCGGGAGGCGGCCTTCGCGGCAGATCGGTTCGAGCAGGTGCTTCGCCTGCCACGGGGTGGCGGTCTCCCCTTCCAGCCACGCGCAGACGACGAAAGGTGAACCGGGTTTCAACACCCGTGCTGTCTCGGCGAAGAAGCGGGCCTTGTCCTCCATATGCTCGGAGCTCTCGATCGCGTAGCCGGCGTCGAAAGCCGCGTCGGGAAGGCCGTTCGCCAACCAGTCGCGGACGTGGAAGGTGAGACCCGATTCAGGTCTCGACTTGGCGACCCGCGCCTGCGCCTCCGAGAGCGTGAAGCCCGTGACCTCGGCCCCGGCCCGCGCAAACATCGCGGCGCTGGCGCCGTAGCCGCAGCCCACATCGACCATTTTCATTCCCGGCCGCAGCCCGAGCTTCGCGCCCACCAGCCGGGTGAGCGCGTCGGCCGCCTCCGCCGCGCTCTCCCGGCCGGTGACCCAGTAGCCGTGATGGACATGCTCGCCCCAGATCCGGCGGTAGGCGGCGTCGAGCTCGTCATAATGTTCCGCCACCTGGGCCGCGCCCTGCGGCACGTTCGGCACGATCACGGCGCGATCGGATTGCGCGGCGGCGCCAGCATGACGTTGAGCTCCCTGTCGTCCTTCCCCGCCAGCGCGGCGCAGAGCAGCTCGCCCGGCGCCTTGCTGGAGGCGTTACGGAAATAGTTCACGATCGCCCCGGCCGGCTCCAGCGTCACGTCGCCGGCATGGACGCTGCGCACCGGCGCATCGCCGATGCTGACGGCGAAGCTGCCTTTCGTGACGAAGCAGACGACCGGGACGTTGTGCTTGTGGCGCGGCATTTCCTGGCCCGGCGCGAAGGCCACCCGGTTGGTCTCGACCCGATCCACCGGCTTGCCCGGGATGATCGGCAGCGTGCCGAGCGGGATGCGCTGCGGGATCGGCGGCGCGGCGGTCGTGAGCAGGAACAGGGCGGAAAGCAAAGGCGGCATGGCAATCCCCTTCGTTGTGCCGAGTGTAGCCGCACGGCGTCAGCCGAGGAAAGGGTAAGGCGAGATCGTCTTGCGGCTTTCCTCGAGCGCCAGGGTCCGCCCGGCGGGCGCGGCGGCGCGCTGCGGGCAGCGCAGCCGCGGGCAGATCGCGCAGGCGGGGCCGATCGGCGTGACGAGCGGCCGGGCGAGGTCCTGGCCGTCGGCATAGACCAGTCGCGGGGCGTCGCGGATGTCGCAACCCAGGCCCACAGCGAGCTGCGAGCTTTCGCGTGGGTCGAGGCGGACGGCGCGCTCGACGGTGCGGCTGATCGTGAAGAAGCGGGCGCCATCGGGCGTCTCGACGATCTGCGTCGCGACGCGGCCCGGCGTCTGGAAGGCGGCATGGAGGTTCCAGCGCGGGCAGGTGCCGCCGAAGCGGGAGAAGGGAAAAGCCTCGCCGGCGAAGCGCTTCGAGATGTTCCCGGCTGCGTCAACCCGGAGCATGAAGAAGGGCACGCCGCGCCCACCGGGGCGGGCGAGGGTGGTGAGGCGGTGCGAGACCTGCTCGACGCTCGCGCCGAACTCGGCGCAGAGGCGGTCGACGTCGTAGCGCTGCTTCTCCGCCGCGGCGAGGAAGCGGCCGTAGGGCATCAGCATCGCCCCGGCGGCATAATTGGCGAGGCTCATGTGGAGCAGGCGGCGGGTCGGCGTGTCGGGCGGCGCAGCGGCCTCGACGCTCTGTCGCAGCAAGGGCCCGAGCTCGAACAGGGCGAGCTGGTAGGCCGCGCCGAAGGTGCGGCTGTCGGGTCGCAGCAGGGCGGAGAGCATCAGCCGCTTGCGGTGGAAATCGTAGGCCTGGCTGGCGAATTCGAGCAGGTCCGGCGGCACTACCCGCGTGTCGACGCCGAAGCCCTCCTTGAGGCGCCTGCGCAGCGCCTCGAACGCGCCGGCCGGCTCGCCGATCGCCCCGGAGATCGTCTCCGCCGCCTCCTCGATCGCCGGAAAATGGTTGCGCTGCGCCTGGATATGGTCGCGCACCCAACTCTCGGGAGTCAGCAGCGACGTCTCGTCGGGGACGGCGCCGGCGGGATGCTGCCGCCGCTCGACGAGCGCGGCGTAGAGCCGCGCCACCGCGTCGGCGACGGACGGCGCGTTGTCGGCGACCTCGAGCAGCTCGTAGCGCGGCACGCCAAGGTCGGCGAACATCGGGTCGGCGAAGATTTCGGCGAGCTGCTCGGCGCCGGTCCCGTCGGGCCCTTCGGCGGCAAAGCCCCGCAAGTCGATGTCGTAGACCTCCGCGAGGCGGAGGAGGACCTGCGCCGTTACCGGTCGCTGGTTGCGTTCGAGGTGGTTTAGGTAGCTCGGGCTGATGCCGATCTCGGCGGCCATCGCGCTCTGATTGAGGGCCAGCTCGCGCCGCAGGCGGCGGAGGCGGCCACCGAGATAGAGCTTGCGGTCGGGTGCGGGCACGGCGACGGAATGTCACAATTTCACAACGTCGACAAGTAATCTCGTGACAGGGCGACCCTTTTCCGCGCGACGGTCACGGGATGCCGGGGTTTTCTGGCTCGCGACACGACACGAGGAGCCAACCGCCATGACCGACTTCGCCGACCTCGTCCCCGCGCCGGGCGGACGCTTCGACGGGGTTGCGCGGCCCTACGGCGCCGGCGACGTCGCCCGCCTGCGCGGCTCGATCGCCGTCGAGCACAGCCTCGCCCGGCGCGGCGCGCAGCGGCTGTGGGAGCTGCTGCGCACCGAGGATCATGTCCACGCGCTCGGCGCCGTCACCGGCAACCAGGCGATGCAGATGGTCCGCGCCGGCCTCAAGGCGATCTATCTCTCCGGCTGGCAGGTCGCCGCCGACGCCAACACCGCCGGCGCCATGTATCCGGACCAGTCGCTCTACCCGGCCAATGCGGGGCCGGAGCTTTGCCGCCGTATCAACCGCACCCTCCAGCGCGCCGACCAGATCGAGCATGCCGAGGGCGGGGCCGAGCGGGACTGGTTCGTGCCGATCGTCGCCGACGCCGAGGCCGGGTTCGGCGGGCCCTTGAACTGCTTCGAGATCATGAAGGCCTATATCGAGGCCGGCGCGGCGGGGGTCCATTTCGAGGACCAGCTCGCGGCCGAGAAGAAGTGCGGCCATCTCGGCGGCAAGGTGCTGATCCCGACCCAGGCGCACATCCGCAACCTTGCCGCCGCCCGCCTCGCCGCCGACGTCTGCGGGGTGCCGACCGTGCTCGTCGCCCGCACCGACGCCGAGAGCGCGAAGCTCATCACGTCCGACGTGGACGAGCGCGACCGTCCCTTCCTGACCGGCGAGCGCACGCCCGAAGGTTTCTTCCGGCTGAAGCCCGGCACCGGCCTTCAGCATTGCATCGCCCGCGGCCTGGCCTTCGCCCCGCACGCCGACCTTCTCTGGTGGGAGACGAGCCGCCCGAACCTCGAGGAAGCCCGGGCGTTCGCCGAGGCGGTTCACCGCGTCCATCCCGGCAAGCTCCTCGCCTACAATTGCTCGCCCTCGTTCAACTGGGAGGCGAATCTCGACCGCGCCACGATCGGACGTTTTCAGCGGGAGCTCGGGGCGATGGGCTACAAGTTCCAGTTCGTCACGCTCGCCGGCTTCCACAGCCTTAATCACGGCATGTTCGAGCTCGCCCGCGGCTATTGCGACCGCGGCATGGCCGCCTATTCGACGCTCCAGCAGGCCGAGTTCGCGAGCGAGGCCGCGGGGTACACGGCGACCCGCCACCAGCGCGAGGTCGGCACCGGCTATTTCGACCTGGTCGCGCAGACCATCGCCAGCGGGCAGGCGTCCACCACGGCGCTCGCCGGATCGACGGAAGCCGAGCAGTTCATCACCGTCGAAGCCGCGGAATGAGGAGAGGAAGGATGGCCAGGCGCTACTGGGTGATCGGCGGGGAATATGAGGGACCGGACTTCCGCGCCCTCGTCCCGGGCACCGAGACCATGGCCGGACCGTTCGACTGCGAGCGCAACGCCCGCGACGAATGGACCCGCCTCAGCCGCTGCCCCGAGAAGAGCCGCATCGCCACCTTGCGCTACGCGATCGCCGCGGAGCCGCTGCACTGACCATGCCGGGGCCAGCGGGGGGCGCGCGGTGCAGCCGGCAGACGCCGTCGCCGAGCCGCGTTGAGCCGCGAACATTTGACGCAGTGCGGCACTTGACACCCCGTCGCCCGCCCGTCAGCTTGGCCCTGCCTCGCTCCCGGGGCCGGAGACGCATCATGAGCCAGGGACGGATGATCTGCCGCTCCAGCGCCTTCCGTTTTTTCGGCTTTATGGGCCGGTACGCCTGCGGGCGTGCCGGGTAAGCACCGCTCCATCCCATTGCTGAACTAGGGCTGCGCCGGGTGAGGCGCGCCCGGGAGTCCCCAGATGCACGGTCCCAACGACGCTGTGGCGCGCCTGCGCGGCGTGCTCGACGCGATCGACGACGACATCCTCGCGCTCGTCGAGCGGCGGATCGCGGCGGCGCGCGCGATCGGCGCGGCCAAGCCCGGCGGCGCGCCGCTGAAGTTGCGCCCGGCGCGCGAGGCGGCGGTGGTCGCCCGCCTCGAAGCCGCCGCGTCCCCCGCGGCGCGGCCGGCGGTGCGCCCGGTCTGGCGCGAGCTGATGGCGCAATGCGTCCAGGCGCAGGCGCCGATGGCGCTGGTGCTCGGCGCCGACGATCCCGCGCTCCGCCTGCTCGCGCGCGAGGCGTTCGGCTCCGCCCCGGCGGTCGCGGTCGCCGCGTCGCCGGCCGACGCGCTGGCCCG
The DNA here is from genome assembly GCA_019239415.1 of Alphaproteobacteria bacterium. Taxonomy (GTDB): domain Bacteria; phylum Pseudomonadota; class Alphaproteobacteria; order Sphingomonadales; family Sphingomonadaceae; genus Allosphingosinicella. The sequence continues at coordinate 16,170 of JAFAZW010000025.1, read as the reverse complement.
GGCCGAGGCGGGCGGCGCGGTCGCCATCCTGCCGCTGCCGCTGCCCAGGCTGCCGCCGGCGCTGGTGGCGTTCCGCACCCTCGGCGACGGCGCCGCCGCGGTCGGCCGCCTCGCCGCCGAGGCGCCGACCCGGCGCCGCGACTGGTTCCCCGGCAGCTGGCGGGCGCGGCCGGCGGTGCAGATGCCGCTCTACCCGGACGCCGCCGCGCTGGCAGAGGTCGAAGCGGCGCTGGCGGCGGCCGAACCCGTGGTCGCGATCGCCGAGGCGGCGGCGCTGCGGGCGGCGCTGGCGCGGGCGGCCGAGGGCGAGGCGATGCTCGTCCAGGCGGGCGACTGCGCCGAGAGCTTCGCCGCCTTCTCGCCCGCGCGCGTGGCCGAGGAACGGGCGCTGCTCCTCGCGCTCGGCGATTGCCTGCCGGGAGAGGTGGTGCACGTCGCCCGCGCGGCGGGGCAGTTCGCCAAGCCCCGCTCCGCGGCCCTCGAAGCGGGCGGCGACGGGCTCCTCCCCAGCTATCGCGGCGATGCGGTGAACGGCGCCGCGGCGTGCCGGGGCGCGCGCGTCGCCGATCCGCGTCGCCTGCTGCGCGCCCACGCCCAGTCGCGCGCGACGGTCCGCCTGCTCGAAGGCCTCGATGCCGCGGCCCGGATCGAGGCGCCGACGCCCCCCGTCTACGTCAGCCACGAGGCGCTGCTCCTCCCCTACGAGCAGGCGCTGACCCGGCGCGACGGCGACGGCCGCTGGTGGGCAACGTCCGCCCACATGGTCTGGATCGGTGCCCGCACCCGCGACGCGGACGGCGCCCATGTCGACTACGCCTCCGGTATCGCCAATGCCGTCGGCGTCAAATGCGACCCCATGCTGACCCCCGACGCCCTGTCCCGGCTGCTCGACCGCCTCGACCCGGCGAATGAGGCGGGGCGGGTCACCCTGATCGGCCGGTTCGGCGCCGGCGAGGTCGGCCGGGCCCTGCCGCCGCTGCTGCGGCGCACCCGGGCCGAGGGACGGCGGGTGCTCTGGGCCTGCGATCCGATGCACGGCAACACCCGCGTCCTGGGCGGGATCAAGACCCGCCTCGTCGCCGACATTCTCGCCGAGCTGCGTGACTTCGTCGTCATCGCCGGCGCGGAAGGGGTTCACGCGGGCGGCATCCATCTCGAAGCGACCGCGGCGCCGGTCACCGAATGTGTCGGCGGCGCCGACGGCGTCGCGCCCGCCGACCTTTCGACCCGCTACGAAAGCCTGTGCGACCCCCGGCTCAACCGGGCGCAGGCGCTCGAGGCGGCCGCCTGGACGGCGCTCTGCCTCGGCGGTGGCAGCGAGGCGCGCGCGGCATGAGGATCGCCTATGCCGGCGCCGAGGGGGCGTTCGCCCATCAAGCCTGCCTCGCTTTCGCGGCCGGGTTCGAGCCAGTGGCCGTCGAGAGCTTCGCTGCCGTGGTCGCGGCGGTGACGCGCGGCGAGGCCGCGTGCGGCATGCTGCCGCTCCACAACAGCCGGGCGGGTGCGGTCGACGAGACTGCGGCGCTGCTGCGCCGCCGCGACGTGCGCCTCGTCGCGAGGAGCGCGCTGCCGGTGCGGATGCACCTCCTCGGCCTTCCCGGCGCGAGCGTCGCGGGCCTGCGCCTGATCCGCAGCCACCCGATGGCGCTCAGCCAGTGCGCCCGGGCGCTGTCCGGCCTGGGCCTGCCGACCGAGGAGGCCGCGAACACGGCGGCCGCCGCCCGCGCGCTCGACGACCCCGCCGTCGGCGTGCTCGCCTCCGAGGCGGCGGCAGCGGCCTACGGCCTCGCCATCCTCAGGCGCGACATGCAGGACGACCCGGACAATTCGACCATTTTCGGCATCATTGAACACAAGACCGGAGGAGAGGAGTGATGGAGGTTTTCGTCGGCGACCGGGGTGCGGCGGAAGCGACGGCGCTGGTCGCGCGATTGAAGGCGCTCGGGCTGCGCGGGCGGGACGCGGCCTATCTCGCCAGCGCCGCCCCGCCGGCCGAAGCGGGGCCGGAGCAGGCGCGCTATTGGAAGGAGCTTGCCTTCATGGTGCCGGCGGCGAAGCGGCCCGCCGTCTGCGCCGTGCTCGGCATTCGCGGCCCGGAGCGGCGCGAGGCGGCGTGATGACGGACTTCTACCGCATTCGCCGCCTGCCGCCTTACGTGTTCGCCGAAGTGAACGCGATGAAGGCGCAGGCGCGGGCCCGCGGCGTCGACATCGTCGACCTCGGCATGGGCAATCCGGACGGGCCGCCGCCGCCCCATGTCGTCGAGAAGCTCGCCGAGATGGCGCGGAACCCCAAGGCGCACGGTTATTCCGCCTCGAAAGGGATTGCCGGGCTCCGGCGGGCGCAGGCCGGCTATTATGCCCGCCGCTTCGGCGTCGAGCTCGACCCGGAGACCGAGGTGGTGGTCACGCTCGGCTCCAAGGAGGGCCTCGCCAACCTCGCCCAGGCGATCACGGCGCCGGGCGACGTCGTCCTCGCCCCCAACCCGTCCTACCCGATCCACCAGTTCGGCTTCATCATCGCCGGTGCGGCGATCCGGTCCGTTCCCGCGGCGCCCGGGCCGGAATTCTTCGCCAGCCTCGAGCGGGCGGTACGCTTCACGGTGCCGAAGCCGTCGGTGCTGGTGATCGGCTATCCGTCCAACCCGACCGCTTATGTCGCGGACCTTGCCTTCTACGAGCGGCTCGTCGCCTTCGCGCGCGAGCATGCCCTGTGGGTGATCAGCGACCTTGCTTATGCCGAAATCTATTTCGGCGACGCCCCGACGCCCTCGATCCTTGAGGTGCCGGGCGCGAGGGACGTGGCGGTCGAATTCACGTCGATGTCGAAGACCTATTCGATGGCGGGGTGGCGGATCGGCTTCGCGGTCGGCAACCGGACGCTGATCGGGGCCGTGACCCGCGTCAAATCCTATCTCGATTACGGCGCCTTCACCCCGGTCCAGGCGGCGGCGGTGGCGGCGCTCAATGGGCCGCAGGACATCGTCGAGGCGAACCGGCGGCTCTACCGCGCCCGCCGCGACTGCCTCGTCGAGAGCTTCGCCCGCGCCGGCTGGGACATCCCGCCGCCCGAAGCGAGCATGTTCGCCTGGGCGCCGATCCCGGCGCCGTTCCGCGGTCTCGGCTCGGTCGGATTCGCCAAGCGCCTGCTCGAGGAGGCCCAGGTCGCGGTCGCGCCGGGCGTCGGCTTCGGTGAGGAGGGGGAGGGATTCGTGCGGATCGCGCTGGTCGAGAACGAGCAGCGGCTTCGCCAGGCGGCCCGCGGGGTCAGGAAGATGCTGGCGAGGGGGCCATGAGGGGTCGCGGCCTCTACGACCCGGCGCGCGAGCACGATGCCTGCGGCATGGGCTTCGTCGCCTCGATCGGCGGCGAGAGGTCGCACGGCATCGTCCGCCAGGGCCTCGAAATCCTCGCCCATCTCGACCATCGCGGCGGCGTCGGCGCGGACCCGGACATGGGCGACGGCGCCGGCTGCCTGATCCAGCTCCCCGACGCCCTGCTCCGCGACTGGGCCGAGGCCGCGCGCATCGCCCTGCCGGCGGCCGGCGACTATGCCGTCGCGATGTGCTTCCTGCCGCGCGACGCGACGGCGCGGGCGGCCGCCGAGGCCAGGCTCGAGCATTTCGTGCGCCTCGAGGGCCAGGTTTTCCTCGGCTGGCGCGACGTGCCGGTGGCGACGGAGGGGGTCGGCGCGGCGGTGCTGGCGGCGATGCCGGCGATCCGGCAGGCGCTCGTCGCCCGAGGCGCCGCAACGGCCGACCAGGACGCCTTCGAGCGCAAGCTCCTCGCCATCCGCAAGCAGACCCAGAACCCGCTGGAGGCGCTCGCGCGGGAGCGCGGGATGCCCGATCTCGCCGACTTCTACATTCCCTCCTTCTCGAGCCGCACCATCGTCTACAAGGGCATGCTGCTCGCCCACCAGCTGGGTCAATTCTACACCGACCTCACCGACGCGCGGACGGCTTCGGCGCTGGCCATGGTCCACCAGCGCTTCTCGACCAACACCTTCCCCTCCTGGCGGCTCGCCCACCCGTTCCGGTTCCTCGCCCACAATGGCGAGATCAACACCCTGCGCGGCAACGTCAACTGGATGAACGCGCGGCGCCGGACGCTCGAATCGGCGCTGATCGGCGCCGATCTCGACAAGATGTGGCCGATCATCCCGCACGGCCAATCCGACAGCGCCTGCCTCGACAACGCGCTCGAGCTGCTCGTCGCCGGCGGCTATTCGCTCGCGCACGCGATGATGCTGCTGGTGCCCGAGGCCTGGGCCGGCGACGAGGCGATGGATCCGGCGCGGCGCGCCTTCTACGAATATCATGCGGCGCTGATGGAGCCTTGGGACGGCCCCGCCGCCATCGCCTTCACCGACGGGCGCCAGATCGGCGCGACCCTCGATCGCAACGGCCTTCGCCCGGCGCGCTTCGCCGTCACCGACGACGGCCTCGTCGTCATGGCGTCCGAAGCGGGCGTGCTGCCGATCCCCGAGGAGCGGATCGTGCGCAAATGGCGGCTGCAGCCCGGCCGCATGCTGCTCATCGACCTGGAGGAGGGGCGGATCGTCGAGGACGAGGAGGTGAAGGCGACGCTCGCCGCCGCCGAGCCTTATGCCGAGTGGCTGCGGCAGACGCAGTTCAATCTCGCCGACCTCCCTGCCGCCGCCGCGCCGGCCGTGGCGTCCGATCCAGGGCGGCTGCGCGCGCTCCGGCAGGCGTTCGGCTACACCGACGAGGATCTGAAGCTGTTCCTCGCACCGATGGCGGAGACGGCCGAGGATCCGGTCGGCTCGATGGGGACCGACACGCCGCTCGCGATCCTGTCGGACCGGCCGCGGCTGCTCTACGATTATTTCAAGCAGGGCTTCGCGCAGGTGACCAATCCGCCGATCGACCCGATCCGCGAATCGCTGGTCATGTCGCTCGTGTCGATGATCGGGCCGCGGCCGAACCTGCTCGGACGGCAGGCCGGCACCCACAAGCGGCTCGAAGTGGCGCAGCCGGTCCTGACCGACGCCGCGCTGGAAAAGGTTCGCGCCATCCGCGACACGCTCGACGGCGCCTTCCGCACCGTCACGCTCGACGCGACCTGGCCGCGCGGCGGCTCCGCCCAGTCGCTGGACGCCGCGCTCCAGCGGCTCTGCTGGGAAGCGACCGAGGCGGTGCTCGCCGACAACAATGTCCTCATCCTCTCCGACCGCGCCGTTGGCGCGGACCGGATTCCGATCCCGGCGGCGCTCGCGACGGGCGCCGTGCACCACCACCTCATCCGCCAGGGCCTGAGGATGCAGACCGGTCTCGTCGTCGAGACGGGCGAGGCCCGCGAGGTCCACCATTTCGCCGTCCTCGCCGGCTACGGCGCCGAGGCGGTGAACCCCTGGCTCGCCTTCGCGACGATCGACGCGCTGCACCGCGCCGGCGATATCGGCGCCGCCGACGCGGCCGTTCGCTACATCGGGGCGATCGGCAAGGGCCTGCTCAAGGTGATGTCGAAGATGGGCATCTCGACCTACCAATCCTATTGCGGCGCCCAGATCTTCGACGCCGTCGGGATCGCCGCCGAGGTGGTGGATCGCTGCTTCACGGGCACCGCGTCCCCGCTCGGCGGCATCGGCCTCGCCGAGATCGCCGAGGAGACCGCCCGCCGGCACCGCCTCGCCTATGGCAGCACCCGGGAGCCGGTCGACGACGTCGGCGGCCTCTACGCGGTCCGCGCGGGCGGCGAGGCGCATGGCTGGACCGCCGGCACCATCGCCAATCTCCAGCACGCGGTGCGCGGCCTCCTCCCCGACAAATATGCCGCCTTCGCCGCCGAGCTGAACGACCGCCCGGGCAAGCCGCTGGCCCTGCGGTCGTTGCTCGCCTTCGCGCCGGACGGGCCGCCGGTGCCGCTCGACGAGGTCGAGCCGGCGGCCGAGATCGTGAAGCGCTTCGCGACCGGTGCGATGAGCTTCGGCTCGATCGGCCGGGAAGCGCACACGACGCTGGCGAGGGCGATGAACCGCATCGGCGGCCGGTCGAATACCGGCGAGGGCGGCGAGGAGCCGGACCGGCTCCGGAGCGCCGCCCGCTCGGCGATCAAGCAGGTCGCCTCCGGCCGCTTCGGCGTCACCACCGCCTATCTCGCCCATGCCGACGAGATCCAGATCAAGATGGCCCAGGGCGCCAAGCCGGGCGAGGGCGGGCAGCTGCCGGGCCACAAGGTGGACGCCCACATCGCCGCCGTCCGCCACTCGACTCCCGGCGTCGGCCTCATCTCGCCGCCGCCGCACCACGACATCTACTCGATCGAGGACCTCGCGCAGCTCATCCACGACCTGCGGCGCGTCAATCCGCGGGCGCGAATCTCGGTGAAGCTGGTCGCCGCGGCCGGCGTCGGAACCATCGCCGCGGGCGTCGCCAAATGCGGCGCGGACCAGGTGACCGTCTCGGGTTATGAGGGCGGCACCGGCGCATCGCCGCTGACCTCGCTCAGCCATGCCGGCCTGCCGTGGGAGATCGGCCTCGCCGAGGCCCATCAGACCCTGCTGCTGAACGGCCTGCGGCCCCGCATCCGCCTGCAGGCGGACGGCGGCCTGCGCACCGGACGCGACGTTGCGATCGCCGCCCTGCTCGGTGCCGAGGACTATGGCTTCGCCACCGCGCCCCTGATCGCATCGGGCTGTATCATGATGCGCAAATGCCACCTCAACACCTGCCCCGTCGGCATCGCGACCCAGGATCCCGTGCTCCGCGCGAAATTCACCGGCGAGCCCGAGCACGTCATCAACTATTTCTTCTTCGTCGCCGAGGAGCTGCGGGCGATCCTGGCGAGCCTCGGCCTGCGCAGCGTGGAGGAGATGGTCGGCCGCACCGACCTCCTGCGCCAGGTCGATGCGGCCGGTCACTGGAAGGCGCAGGGCCTCGACCTCTCGCGATTGCTGCACCGCCCGCTGCCGCCGCCGCTCCAGGCGCCCGCGGAGCCGAAGCGCGCGCATGACGCGCCGCTCGATGCCGCCATGCTCGCCGCGATCGACGCGGAGCAGCAGGAGATCGTGCTGCCGATCCGCAACGTCGACCGCAGCGTCGGCACGCTTGTCTCCGGCGAGCTCGTCGGGCGGGAGCGGCGCGGCCGCCTCCACGCCCGCTTCGTCGGCACGGCCGGTCAGAGCTTCGGCGCGTTCGCCGTCGAGGGACTGACGCTGGAGCTGGTCGGCGACGCCAACGACTATGTCGGCAAGGGCCTGTGCGGCGCGCGCCTGATCATCCGTCCGCCCGAAGGCGTCGCGCGGCAGGCGGCGGCGAACATCGTCGTCGGCAACACCTGCCTCTATGGCGCGACCGGCGGCGAAGCCTTCTTCGCAGGCGTCGCGGGCGAGCGGTTCGCCGTCCGCAACTCCGGCGCTCTCGCAGTGGTCGAGGGGACCGGCGACCACGGCTGCGAATATATGACGGGTGGCGTCGTGGCGGTGCTCGGCGGCGTCGGCCGCAACTTCGCCGCCGGCATGTCGGGCGGGGTGGCCTATGTCCACGACCCGGACCGCAGGTTCGCGGCATCCTGCAATGCGGCCTCGGTCGACGTCGGGCCGATCGGGCGCGACGAGCGGGGCTTCGACCCCGCCGAGCCGCTCGCCGACATGCTGCGCCACGACGACGCTCGGCTGCGCCTGCTGGTCGGGCGGCACGCGGCGCTGACCGGCAGCCGCCGCGCCGCGGCGCTGCTGGCGGACTGGCCGGCGGCGGTGCGGCATTTCGTCAAGGTGATGCCGCACGACTACCGCGCCGCGCTGGAAGCCGCGCCCGCGGCGGTGCCTCCGGTCCTCGCGGCGGCGGCGGTCTGACATGGCGAACCCCACCGCATTCCTCACCATCGACCGCCGCGACCGGCCTTCCGCACCCGTCGCCGAGCGGGTGAGGAGCTGGGCCGAGTTCGTCCGGCCGCTCCCGGAAAGCGAGGTGCGTCGGCAGGGGGAGCGGTGCATGGATTGCGGCATTCCCTTCTGCCACGCCGCCTGCCCCGTCTCCAATCTCATCCCCGACTGGAACGACCTTGCCGCCCGCGGCCGCTGGCGCGAGGCGCTGGCACGGCTGCACCGGACCAACAATTTTCCCGAATTCACCGGCCGCGTCTGCCCGGCGCCCTGCGAGGCGGCGTGCACGCTGAACCTCGACGACGCGCCGGTGACGATCAAGACGATCGAATGCGCGATTGTCGACCGCGGCTGGGACGAAGGCTGGATCGTCCCCGAGATCGCGCCGCGCGGGACGGGCAAGCGTATCGCCATCGTCGGTTCCGGGCCCGCCGGCCTCGCCTGCGCGCAGCAGCTGGCGCGGATCGGCCACGCCCCGACCGTGTTCGAGAAAGCCGACCGGATCGGCGGCCTGCTCCGCTACGGCATCCCCGACTTCAAGCTCGCCAAGCGTGAGATCGACCGCCGCATCGCCCAGATGGAGGCGGAAGGGGTGATCTTCCGGACCGGCATCGAGGTCGGGCGGGGCGTCTCGGTCGAGCGGCTGCGCGACGATTACCATGTTCTTGTCCTCGCCGCCGGCGCCGAGCGGCCCCGCGACCTGCCGGTACCGGGGCGCGGCCTCGGCGGCGTCCACTTCGCGATGGACTATCTGGTCCGGCAGAACCGCCGCGTCGCCGGCCTCGACGCGCGCGACGCGCCGATCGACGCGGCGGGCAGGCACGTCGTCGTTCTCGGCGGCGGCGACACCGGCTCCGATTGCATCGGCACCGCCCGCCGGCAGGGCGCCGCCTCCGTCACCCAGCTCGAGATCCTTCCCCGCCCGCCGGCGCGGGAGGACAAGGGCCTGACCTGGCCCGACTGGCCGATGATCCTGCGCACTTCCTCTTCGCAGCAGGAAGGGTGCGTCCGCGAATTCGCCGTCGCGACCGAAGCCTTCCTCGGTCGCGACCGGGTCGAGGCACTGCGCTGCCGCCGCCTCGACACCGGCGAGACCCTCGACGTGCCCGCCGATCTCGTCCTGCTTGCGATGGGCTTCACCGGCGCCGACGCGGAGGGTGTCGTCGGCCGGGCCGGCGTCGAGCTGACCGGCGCCAGTACGATCGCCACGCCCGCGGGTCGCTACGCGACGTCGCGCGAAGGCGTGTTCGCGTGCGGCGATGCGCGCCGCGGGGCGTCGCTCGTCGTCTGGGCGATTCGCGAAGGGCGCGACTGCGCCGCCGAAGTCGACGCCTGGCTCCGCGCCTAGATTGCGGCGAGCCCCCGCGCGAGGTCGGCGATCAGGTCGCCGGGATCTTCAAGGCCGACCGAGAGGCGCAGCAGGTCGGGGTGGATGCCGGCGCGCGCCTGGGCGTCGGGCGGCATGCCGCGGTGGGTCATCGTCGCGGGTCGGCAGACGAGGGTGCCGAAGCCGCCGAGCGACGAGGCCAGGGTGACGAGGCGGAGCCCCGCGACGAACGCGTCCGCCGCCGCGGCGCCCCCGGCGAGGCGGAAGCTCAGCAGGAAGCCGGGACCCGCCTGCTGGCGCCGGGCGAGGTCGTGGCCGGGATGGCCGGCAAGGCCCGGATAGAAGACCTCGCGCACCGCCTCCTGCGCCGCGAGCCAGTCCGCCACCGCCATCGCTCCCGACTGCATCTGTTGCACGCGCAGCGGCAGCGTGCGCAGCCCCCGCAGCGTCTGCCACGCGTCGAAGGCGGGGCCGTTGAGACCGGCGGCGTTCGACCACCAGGCGAGTGCCTCCAGCCGCGCCGGGTCGGCGGCGAGGAGGGCGCCGCCGAACAGGTCGCCATGGCCGTTCAGCGCCTTGGTGGTCGAGTGGAGGACGAGGTCGCAGCCCAGCGTGAGCGGCCGCTGCAGGATCGGCGTCAGCACGGTGTTGTCGGCGATCGTCGCCGCCCCGGCCGCCTTCGCCTGGGCCGGCCGCCGCGCGAGGTCGGTGAGGCGGAGCAGCGGATTGCTCGGCGTCTCGAACCAGACCAGCGCCGGTTCCCGCTCCAGCGCCGATTCGAAAGCCGAATCGTCTTTCATGTCGATGAAATCCGCGCGGATGCGGCCGCGCTCGGCGAGGCCGGCGAGCAGGCGGAAGGTGCCGCCATAGCCATCGTGCGGCGCGACCACGAGCGCGTCCGCCGGGAGCGGCAGGAGCGCCAGCAAAGCGGCCGACTGGCCCGAGCCGGTGACGACACCGCCCGCCGCCCCTTCCAGCTCCGCCAGCACGGTCGCGAGCATGTCCCGGTTCGGATTGACGGTCCGCCCATAATCGTAAGCGGGCTTGGTCTCCGCATCGGGCCAGCGGTAGGTGTCGGACGCGTCGAGCGGCGGCGTCAGGCCGCCATGCGCCCCGCCCCATTCCGCCCGGGCGCGCGCGACGGCGGTTGCAGGGTTGTCCTCGCTCATGCGGCCGCCAGGAAACCGGCGACGAGCGGCCCGATCCGGGCGGTTTCCTTCAGGAAGCTGTCGTGGCCGTACCGGCTGTCGAGGAGGTGGAGTTCGGCGTCCGGAAGCGCGGCGGCAAGCGCCTCGACCTGCTCGGGCGGCACCAGCCGGTCGCTGCGGGCGCCGATGACCAGGGTCGGCTGCCGGATCGCGGCCGGGTCGACCCGGTGCCGGTCGATCGAGGCGGACAGGCTCAGGAATCGCTCGGGCGTCATCACCGCCTGGTAGGCGTCGCCGCGGGCGCGGAGATAGGCGCCGGGGGCGGAGGTGGCGAGCGCGCCCGCCTCCGCGATGCCGCCGTCGAAACGCTCGGCGAATTCCTCCGGCGTCCGGTAGGTCGTCATGGCGAGCCCCCGCGCGATCGACAGCGCCTCCGCGCCCGAGCCGAGGGCGAGACCCATCGCGACCGTCCGCCGCTGCAGCTCGCGCATCGCCGTCGCGGCGGGATGAGGCGCGGCGGGCGCGCAGAGGATGGCGAGCCGCCGCACAAGTTCCGGCCGGCGTCCGGCCAGCGCCAGGCCGACCATGCCGCCATAGGAGGCGCCCACCAGCAGGTCGGCGGCCTCGATCCCGAGCGCGTCGAGGGCGGCGGCGAGCACCTCCGCCTGCTCGGCGGTGGAGGGGGCGAGGGCGCCGGCAAGATCGGCGGCGAAGTCGAGCCCGACGAGGCGGAGGCACTCCGGGTCCAGCGTCCGGCCGCTTCCGGCGAGGCCGCGCCACCAGTCGCAGACGCGGCGATCGGCCGAGATGCCGCCCAGCGCGACCACGACCGGCCCGCGCCGCCCGTGGAGCCGCGCCTTCGTCGTCCCGCCGTAGCGCGCGAGCGGCGCCGGCAGGGCGACTTCGATGTCTTCGATCTCTTGGGTCGCGATCGGCATGCTCACCCTCCGGCCGCGACGGCGGCGCGGACGCGGACGAGGTCTGCCACAATCGCCTCCGCGGTGGGAGCCCCGCCGGCGCCGCGGCCGAGGCAGCGGAAGACGCGGCCATCCGCGCAGGTGATCGCCGCGGCGTTCCACTCGTCCGGCAGCGCCGGAAGCACGCGCACGTCCCGCGCCTTCTCCAGCGTCACGGTGGCGCGGAGGCCACCCGGCGCCACAACCAGGCGCGCGAGCTGAACCCATCGCTCTCCGCTCGCGGCGATCGCCGCCGCCCGCGCCGCGTCGAGCGTCTCCGTCTCGACCGCAAGCGCCTTGGCCGCCGCGTTACCGAACGCCTCGACGGCGATCAGGCGGAGCTTGGCGGCGGCATCGGCGCCGCTTAGATCCTCGCGGGGATCTTCTTCGGCGAAGCCGGCGAGCCGCGCGTCGGCCAGCGCCGCCTCGAAGCCGCAGCCGCGCGCCAGCCGGTCGAGCAGATAATTGACCGTGCCGTTGAGAATGCCGGCGACCTCGATGACGGGCGCCGCCGCCCGCGCCGCCGCGACCGTCTCCAGCACCGGCGCCGCGCCGCCGACCGCGGCGCCATAGAGAAGGGTCGCGGCACCGGCGCGGGCGGCGCCGGTCAGTGCTTCATAGCGGCTCGCCACCGCCCGCTTGCTGGCGCTGACCGCGTGGACTCCCATGGCGAGGCAGCGCGAGGCGAGCGCCGCCCCCGTGCGGTGGCAGGAGAGGACGTCGACCAGCACGTCGGCCTCGGGATAGAGGAAGTGATCGATGCTCGCGGTCGGCGCCACCGGCGGCGCGAACGCCCGCGGCCGTGCCGGGTCGCGCACCAGGATCGCGACGATCCGGTAAAGCGGATCGCCGGCGAGGCGCGCGGCGAGCGCCTGCCCGACATGCCCGTAGCCGGCGAGTGCGATCCGCAGCGGGCGCGGGGGCGCCGCCACCGGCGCGGCGGAGAGGGTGTCGTCGTCGAGAAAAGCCAGCTTCATCATCCATCCTTCGCTTGCTCGAAGGACGACGCTGCCTCGGGTCCCGTTTGGTTGCCGTAGCCGCATCGCCCCGTGGGGGACCGCCACCTTGCCCGGGAGGGGCAGGTTGGCGTGGGCCCGTTGGGGCCCACTCTTGATGCCGAAGCAGGCGCGGACGCCGGCTTCTGGAGCCTGCGTTAGCGGCCGCCTAGGCGGCGCGTCAATCGCGGCGAAGCGAATTTTTCACGGCGACGGCACGTGACAATCACCGCCTGAGAGGCGAGGTTGTGCGCCGCAACATAGGGCGGCGGAGACGATCGGCATGCTGAACGCAAGCGAACTGGAGGCGCTGGCCGAGGCGATCCGCGACCACCGCTACGTCACCGTGCGCTACAATCGCGGCGTGTCGACCCTCGCCCCCTACGGCACGCTCACCCGCCGCGACGAGCTCTACCTTACCGCCGTCACGATCGCCCGCGACGGCGTCCAGCCGGCCCGCCTCAAGCTCGGAACCTTCAAGGCGGCCGGCCTCAGCGACCTCCAGGCGACGCCGGTCCCCTTCTCCCCCGCGGCCCTCTATGCCCAGGTGGAACGGCAGGCGCGCGGAACGCGGGGGCGATAGGCACTGCGCACGGCGCAGCGAGAAGACCGAACGGGTGTGGGGGTCAGGCAGACGTCGCCGCGTCGGGAACGGGGCGGTCCGGTGGCGAGCCGATCACCCCAGCCGCCCGGAGACGATCCACGACCGGCCGACGAGCCGGACGAGGTCGGCGCCGCATAACTGGCATCGTGAGCGGACGAGCCCCTTGTCGTCGGTGACATGGTCCGGCTCGGCGACGTGGCGTCCGACCGCGCAGCGGCCGCGGCGGGCGCGTCGGATCGGCGGCAGGCTTCTCGGGACCGGCTTGCTCATGCGCCCCTGCTTCGGCCGCCTCCTTGCCGGCCGTTTTTCCACAATGTGACAGCGGTGGCACGGCCGGCATCGGCGGCCGCGCCACAATCGAGACAAATGCCGGCAACGAAGGCGCGGCAGGCGTGGAGGCTGCGGTTCGGCGTCGGGAGCGGGCGCCGGGGGAGAGACGGCCGCGGCAGGGACGAAAGAACCAGGGAGTGCTCAAATGAAATTCTGGCTGGCGCTGTTCGCGCTCACCTCCGCCTCGGCGGACGTCGCCTTCCGGTGGCCGGACGGCATGGTGTCGACCTTCGCGACCCTCATCTTCTGGTATCTTCTGTTCATCATGGCCGCGATCCTCGCCATGAAGATCGCCGACCGCCGCTGGCGGGCGGGGGAGGCGGAGCGGTTGTAACCGCTCGTTTCGCGGGAACACCCATGCTCCCCGTTCCTCACACCGTCGGCAGCCTCACGCAGGCGCTGAGGCCGCCCTCGCGGCGGTTCCGCAGCGTCGCCTCGCCGCCGTGGCGGGCCGCCGCGGCCCTGACGATGGCGAGGCCGAGGCCGATGCCGCCGGTCGCCCGGTTGCGCGAGGATTCGGCGCGGTAGAAGGGCTCGAACGCGCGTTCCAGGTCCGCCTCGGCCAGCCCCGGGCCGGCGTCCGCCACCTCCACCGTCGCCCAGCCGGCGACCGTGCTGACCGTCACCTTCGCCCGCTCGCCATAGGTGACCGCGTTCGTGATGAGGTTGGCGAACAGCCGCTTGAGCAGGATCGGATCGCCCGACACCGTGGCCGGCGCGGCGCCGGCGAGGGTGACGTCGCGGCCGGTGTCGGCGAGGTCGTCGACGACGCCCTCGACGAGCAAGGCGAGGTCGACCGGCTCGTGCGGCCGCGCCCGCGTCTCGTCGGCGACGAAGTCGAGCGTCGCGGCGATCATCTGCTCCATCTCGGCGATCTGCGCCTCGGCCTTGCCGCGCAGGTCCTCCGGCGCGGAGGCGAGCAGGAAGGCGAGGCGGGTGAGGGGCGTGCGCAGATCGTGGGCGATGGCGCCGACCAAAGCGGTACGCTCCGCCACATAGCCGGCGATGCGGCGCTGCATGTCGTTGACCGCTTCGGCCGCAAGGCGGATCTCCGCCGGGCCGCTCACCGCCACCGGCGTGAGCTGCTGGCGCCGGCCGACCTTCTCGGCGGCGAGGCCGAAGGCGCGGATCGGCCGGGCGAGACGGCTGCTGAACAGCCAGGCGAGCAGCGCGACGATGAGCACCGACAGCAACGTCGTCGCGACGGTCCCCGTCTGCCAGCTCTGCAGCCGGTCCTGCCCCCGCCGCGCGACGATCCGCCAGCGCCCGTCGGGAAGCTTCGCCGCGGCGGTGAAGGCGCCGAATACGACCGGGTTGAAATGGTCGAGGCCGTAGGCGGCGAGCTCGCGCCGGTCCTGATCGGCCGGGCGCGGGAAGCGGCTGCGGTGCATCTCCTCGCGGTGGAGACGCACGTCGCCGGGGGGGAGGCCGAGCTGGTGGGCGAGGGCGAGGGTGGCGGTGCGGTCGGCCGTCGTCTGGGCATCGGCGGCGGGCGGAGCGGCGGCGGTCGCGACGGCGATGCCGCCGGTCGTCTTGACGATCCTTTCCCCGCGCAGCAGCCGCGACAGCTCATAGGCCGAGAGCGGCATGTCGCGCGGCGGCGGGCGCAGGAACAGCGCGCCGAGGTTGAGCAGGGTGAGGAGCAGGGCGGTGCCGACGGCGACGAGCAACGTCCGGCTGAGGATCGTGTCGGGAAGGCGAAGGCGGCCGCCGCTCACCTCTTGGTGACCTTGGGCAGGAACATATAGCCCTCGCTGCGGACCGTGCGGATCAGCTCGGCCGGCGTGCGGCTGGCCAGCTTGCGGCGCAGCCGGCTGACCTGGGTGTCGATGGCGCGGTCGAAGGCGTCGCTGTCGGGTCCGCGCGCATATTCGAGCAATTGGTCGCGGGTCAGCACGCGCTGCGGCCGCTCGATGAACACCCTCAGGAGCGAGAACTCGCCCTCCGAGAGGCTGATGACGACGTTCGCCGGATCGCGCAGCACGCGGCGAATGACGTCGAAGGTCCAGCCGTCGAAGGCATAAGCGGTGGCGACGTCGTCCGCTTCCTCGACCTGGTGCTGGCGGCGGAGCAAGGCGCGGATGCGGGCGAGGAGCTCGCGCGGGCTGACGGGCTTGGCGAGATAGTCGTCGGCGCCGACTTCGAGGCCGACGATGCGGTCGGTCTCGCTGCCGAGCGCCGAGACCATGATGATGCCGAGATCGAGCCGGCCGGACAGGCTGCGCGCCAGCGACAGGCCGTCCTCGCCGGGCATCATCACGTCGAGCACGGCGATGTTGATCCGCTCCTGCTCGAGGATGCGCCTGGCCGCCTGGCCGCCGTCGGCCTCGAACACGGCGTAACCGTGGCCGGCGAGGAAGTCCGCGATCAGGCCGCGCAGGCCCTCGTCGTCGTCGACCAGCAGGATTCGGCTCTTCTCGTCCACGCGGGTGGTTTCCATCAGCATCGAGCGGCTTTGCCGCACCGGCTTATACCGGGTTTTTCCGTGCCGTCAGGAAAGCGACACAAAGCCGGCGCGGGGACCACTTGCGTTACCGCTAACATTCGGCTGAGACTAATGCCGTGCCGCTCCGGAGTCTCCTCGCCGGCCTCGCGCTCGCCTGGGCCGCGCCTGCCCCCGTGGCGCCTTCGGTCGAGCCCTATTCGCCGGCCTTCAATCGGCTGGTGCCGAAGGGAACACCGGTCGAGATCGTCGCCGACGGGTTCCAGTGGGCGGAGGGGCCGGTCTGGGTCGCCGGGGGCGGCTATCTGCTGTTCAGCGACGTGCCGAGGAATCGCATCTACCGCTGGGCGCCCGGCGGGGGCGCCGCCGCCATCTTCCTGGAGCCGTCCGGCGGACCCGGCGGGCCCGGCTTTCGCGAGCCGGGGACAAACGGCCTCAAGCCGGCCGGGCCGGGCCGGCTGCTCGTCGCCGACCAGGGCCATCGTGCGATCGCGCTGCTCGACCTACGCACCAAGGCGAAGC
>JAFAZW010000014.1 GCA_019239415.1 Alphaproteobacteria bacterium | reverse complement strand
CCCTGCTCAGAAAAGCCGCCGAGCGAACGGTCGAGGCAACCTGGCGTCGCATCGGCTCCCTCCTCGACCGCTTCACACCAGACGAATGCGCCAACTACATCGCCAACGCCGGATATGCATCCATCTAAATGCAGAATGCTCTAGGGCGACCGCTCGTCCGCGTCGCGACGGAAGGCGCGGTCGCGCGAGCGCCTTTCGCGGTCCCTCTGCCTCTGGAGCACGTCGCTGAACGCCGCGGCGAGGATGCCCGTCGGGAGCGCGATCAGCATGATCCCGGTGATGGAGATCAGCGCCGAGAACAGCTTGCCGAGCGGGGTGACCGGCGTGGCGTCGCCATAGCCGACCGTGGTCACCGTCACGACCGACCACCATAAGGCGCGAGGAATGCTGCCGAACTTGTCGGGTTGCACATCCCCTTCCGCCCAATAGAGCAGCGTCGCACCGAACACGATGGCGACGAGGGCAAGCCCGACGGCGATCATCAGCTCGGAGCGGCGCTCGACTACGGCCTGGGCAAGCCCGCGCCAGGCGCGGGAGACTCGTCCCAGCTTGGCCAGACGGAAGATGCGAACGACGCGGACCAGCCGGAGCACGAGCGTGCTGCCGCCCGCGACCGCGAAGATCGCCGGCACAACCGCCGCCAGGTCGACGAGCGCGGGCAGGCTCAGCACGTAGCGCAGGCGGGGCCAGGCCTTGCGGCTCCAGCGGCGGCTTTCGACGCAGGTCCAGACCCGCAGGGCATATTCGCCGAGGAAGATGCCGCCGACGGCAATTTCGCCCGCCCTGAAGAGATGCTCCCGTCCCGCCGACACGACCGGCTCGGTCTCGGCGATGGACGCGGCAACCGTCAGGAATATGAGGAGGCTGAGCGCCGCATTGGCGGGAGAGAGGCCCTTATGCGGCCATGCTTCCGGATCGAGCTGCCGGTGCACGTCCCGCCGGATCCTGCGCAGCAGGGTCATGTCAGCGGCGGTCCTCGTGCCGGAGGAGACTCGGTCCGGCAGCCAGCCGACCATCATGCCGAGAGCAAGACCCTACGCGCCGCCTTCCCGCAACAGCCGCGCCGCGACGATGCATCAGCCGCGGCGACGCGTCCAGCGCTCCTCGCCGCCGCGTCCGCCGCCTGGCGCCTGTCCTGCTCAATCGGAAACACCGTTCGGGCTGAGCTTGTCGAAGCCCTGCCCTTCTTGAGCTCCTCAA
Source organism: Alphaproteobacteria bacterium (assembly GCA_019239415.1). Classification (GTDB taxonomy): domain Bacteria; phylum Pseudomonadota; class Alphaproteobacteria; order Sphingomonadales; family Sphingomonadaceae; genus Allosphingosinicella. The sequence goes on along the minus strand of JAFAZW010000014.1, from coordinate 7,515 downwards.
AAGGAATGCGAGGGCTTCGACCGGCTCAGCCCGAACGGGCGTGATGGTTCAATCGAAACAAAACGCACCCTAGCGCTTCGCCTTGCGGGCCGCGGCGAGCGGGGTGACGACGGCGCCTTCCTTGAGCGCTTCGATCTCCTCGATCTCGAGCTCCTCGACGCCGGCGATCTCGTTGCGCGCTTCCTTGCTCGCGATGATCAGCTCGTCGAGCTTGGCGTGGAGCGCGATGTCCCGCCGGCTCGCCTCGGCCTCGCGGGCATATTGGCTGTTCAGCACCATCTGGGTGAGGGTGATGGCGAGGATCGACAACGCGGCGGTGAGGGCATTTTCGCCCCAGCCGATGGCGAACCACAGGATGCAGAACAGGATACCCCGATCTGCGCATAAGGATGGGCGGCGATCTCGGCGACCTTGCCGGACACCCAGCAGCCGAGCTCGGCAATGCGCCCCTGCTCTCTCGCCATGGGCATGACTCCGTACAGGGCGGGCGGAGGGCCCGCCGGAGACACTAACCGAGGTTAAGCCGCTTGGTTCCGCAGGGTTCTGGGCGGCGCCGCTCCCTGCGGCGGGGAGATCAGCCGGCGCGGCGAGCCGTCAGCGGGGAACCGATTCCGAAGCCGCGAAGCTGAGGCGGCCGCCATACCAATAAGCCTGCGACTGGCCGGTGGGGCGGAACTTGCCGCGCTTGACCATGTCGACCAGCGTCGAGCCGATCACGGTGTTGAGGCCGGGGCAGCCCATCTCGCGGACGATGATCCGCTTCACCTCGCCGGTCGGCTCCACCAGCACTGCATAGGGCTCGTCGATGTCGAACTTGGTCGGGCGCATGCCGGTGCCCTTGCAGGCGGGATTGGCGAGCTCGGTCGCGGCCCAGCGGACGAGGCGGTTATAGTCGACGTCGTCGCTGCCGATCTTCGCGGGCGGCAGCTTGTCCCATTCGGTGGTGCCGGTCTCGACCGTCTGCGCCGCCGCGGGCGCGGCCAGCGCGGCCAGAGAAACCGCCAGGAACGCGAGCTTTTTCATCGGCTTTCCCTCTCCTCGTGACTCATCCCGTCACCGGCAGATTAGCCGATCCCCGCCTCCTGTCCAAGCCGCGCGCGGCGAATCGATCACGTCTCCGGGGGATCGCCGGGCAACGGCCCGGTGTCGAAGAGCCAGATGGGCCCCCCGTCGGCCGAGGCCGAGCCGGTCGTGCGGATCATCGTCCGCCACAGCGCCCGCAGGCGGTGGACATGGAGGTCGTCGGTGATCACGGCGACGGCATGCCGGACGATGTCGGGCGAAATCCCGATCGCACCTTCCGGCGGGGGTGGCGCGGCGCCGTCCGAGGCCGGCGCCATCGGAGGAAGGCCGAGGCTGGCGCGGAACGGCCCGTCGGCGTTGACGAAGAGCACATTGCCGATCGCCGCGACGTAGGAATCGGGTGCGCCGCGCGCGAGGACCGCCCGCTCCAGGTCGAAGATGGTGCGGATGCGATGGCGATTGAGAGCGGCGAAGGCCGACGTGCCGACGTTCGTGCAGAGCTGTGCCTGCAGGACCCAGTCGAACACTTCGAACAGGGTGAAGGGCGTCTCGGCGTAAAGTTCGATCGGATTGATGGCCGCGAGGTTCTGGACGTCGAACAGGTTGCTCTCCTGGAGGCGGAAGGCGGTCTCGGAATCGATGCCCTCGATGATTTCGAGCGGCACCAGCTTCGAGGCTTTCAGCGCCTCTTCGTCGACGGCCTTGATGCGAACGCGGACCGCCTTCGCGATGCGCGCCAGGCCGACGTCCGGGTACATGCCGATGATGAAGCCGAGGCCGAGCTCGGCGGCGAAGCCGATGTCGCTGGATCCGCCGAAGCTCGGCTTGACCGCGACGCCGACGCGGTAGGCGACCACGGCCACGATCATCCCCTGGACGAGCTGGAGCGTCGCCCGCGCGAAAGCCAGCGCGCCGAGTTCCTGGTTCAGCGTCGCGCGGACGAGATAACGGAGCTGGAAGACATAGCCTCCCAGGAAGGCGACGCCGAGCAGGGCCGCCGTGCGCTGCAGGTCGTGCACCTCGGTCGAGGCGACCGGAGCCCAGAGCAGGGCGAAGGTGATGCGGGGGAACTGCGGAGCCTGGGAGATGAGCCACGCCGCGGGCACCAGCAGGAGCGTGAAACCGACGAAGCTCGCCGCGAAGTAGAAGATGGCGCCCGTCCAGACGAGCACCAGCGACTGGCGCGTGTCGCCGCTGCTGTCCTCGCTGGCGCTGTAGCGCGCCGCGACGAGCTTCAGCTGGGGAAGCTCCGCTTCGTCCTTGAATAGGTTCTCCCGGAGCTCCTCCACCAGCCTCAGCCGGACCCGTCGCAGCTCGTGGCGCGTCGCGATCAGGGCCAGGGGTACCAGGAGGGCCGCCAGGAACGGCCACAGCAGATACCAGTCGATGCTCATGACGGCGCCCCCCGGAGGGAGCTTAGCCCTTCGGGAAGCGCGGATCAGCCGCGGAAAGCGCCGAAATGGACCCTCAGACGTCCAGGTTGGCGACGTTCAGCGCATTCTCCTGAATGAACTCGCGGCGCGGTTCGACGACGTCGCCCATCAGGCGGGTGAAGATCTCGTCGGCGACGTCGGCCTGGGCGATCTCGACCCGCAGCAGCGAGCGGTTCGCCGGGTCGAGCGTTGTCTCCCACAATTGCTCGGCGTTCATTTCCCCGAGGCCCTTGTAGCGCTGCACCGCGAGGCCCCTGCGGCCGGCGGCGAGGATCGCGTCAAGCAGCTCGGACGGACGGCGGACGAGCGCGCCCTTGCCCGCGTCGGGGGCGCGCCCCTCGCCGGGATCGAGCGCGGCGCCAGGGGTGTTCTCGTCCTGCCCGATTCCGTCTTCCGCGGCGGCGGCGGCGGCGGCGGACTTCAGCGAGACGAGCCGCGAGGCGCTCTGATAGGTCGCCGCCTGCTCGCCGGCGAGGCCGTGCAGCTTGCGCGCCTCGGCGGAGGCGACGAACTTGTGGTCGACGACATGATGGTCGGTGACGCCGCGCCACAGCCGGCGGAGCACGTAGTCGCCGTCCGCCCCGACCTCCCCGCTCCAGCGCGCCTCCTCGTCGCCCGCCTCAAGCCAGGCGGCGGCGCGGCCGACGGCCGCGGCGCGGTCGCGCAGGTTGGGGTTGAGCGCGCCGGTCAGCGCCAGCGCCTCGATGAGGCCGGGGTCGTAGCGGCGCGGCACGTAGCGCATCAGCGAACGCATCCGGCGCGCATGCTCGGCGAGGGTGCGCAGATCCTCGCCGGAGCGGGCGCCCTCACGCGTCTCCAGCACCATCGCGCCGATGCCGGCGTCGACCAGATAATCGTCGAGCGCGGCGTCGTCCTTCAGGTAGACCTCGGAGCGGCCCTTGGCGACCTTGTAGAGCGGCGGCTGGGCGATGAAGAGATGGCCGCGATCGATGATCTGGGGCATCTGCCGGTAGAAGAAGGTCAGGAGCAGGGTGCGGATGTGGGCGCCGTCGACGTCGGCGTCGGTCATGATGACGATCTTGTGGTAGCGCAGCTTCTCGATGTTGAAGTCGTCGCGGCCGATGCCGGTGCCCATCGCCTGGATGAGCGTGCCCACCTCCTTGGAGGAGAGCATCCGGTCGAAGCGGGCGCGCTCGACGTTGAGGATCTTGCCCTTCAGCGGAAGGATCGCCTGGACGTTGCGGTCGCGGCCCTGCTTCGCCGAGCCGCCCGCGCTGTCGCCCTCGACCAGGAACAATTCGCACTTGGCGGGATCCCGCTCCTGGCAGTCGGCGAGCTTGCCGGGCAGCGAGGCGATGTCCATGGCGCCCTTGCGGCGGGTGAGCTCGCGCGCCTTCTTGGCGGCCTCGCGGGCCGCGGCGGCGTCGATCACCTTCTGGATGATCGAACGGGCGTGCTGGGGATTCTCCTCGAGCCATTCGGCCATCTTGTCGGCCATCAGGCTCTCGAGCGGCTGGCGGACCTCGCTCGAGACGAGCTTGTCCTTGGTCTGCGAGCTGAATTTCGGATCCGGCAGCTTGACCGAGACGATCGCCGTCAGCCCCTCGCGCATGTCGTCGCCGGTGAGGCTGACCTTCTCCTTTTTGAGCGCGCCCGATTTCTCCGCATAATTATTGAGCGTGCGGGTCAGGGCCGCGCGGAAGGCGGCAAGGTGGGTGCCGCCGTCACGCTGCGGGATGTTGTTGGTGAAGCAGAGGACGGTCTCGTAATAGGAATCGTTCCACTCGAGCGCGACGTCGATGCCGATATCCTCGCGCTGCCCGGTGACCGAGATGGGGTCGGGGATGAGCGCCGTCTTGGTGCGGTCGAGCCAGCGCACGAAGGCGGCGATGCCGCCCTCGTAATAGAGCTCGATCGCCTTCTCCTCCTCGTGCCGCGCGTCGGTGAGGACGAGGCGGACGCCGGAGTTCAGGAAGGCGAGCTCGCGGAAGCGGTGCTCCAGCTTGTCCCACTCGAACTCGGTGATCTTGAACGTCTCGGGGCTCGGCAGGAAGGTGACCTTGGTGCCCTTCTTCCCCTCGGGCGCGGAGCCGACGACCTTCAGCGGCGCCTCGGCGTCGCCATGGCGGAAGCGCATATAATGCTCCTCGCCGTCGCGCCAGATGGTGAGGTCGAGCCACTCCGACAAAGCGTTGACGACGCTGACGCCGACGCCGTGGAGGCCGCCGGACACCTTGTAGGCATTGTCGTCGGACGTATTCTCGAACTTACCCCCGGCGTGCAGCTGGGTCATGATGACCTCGGCCGCCGACACGCCCTCCTCGGGATGGATGCCGGTCGGGATGCCGCGGCCATTGTCCTCGACCGACACCGAGCCGTCGGGGTTGAGGGTGACGCGGATCAGGTCGCAATAGCCGGCCAGCGCCTCGTCGATGGCGTTGTCGGAGACCTCGAACACCATGTGGTGGAGGCCCGAACCGTCGTCGGTGTCGCCGATATACATTCCGGGCCGCTTGCGGACGGCGTCGAGGCCCTTCAGCACCTTGATGGACTCGGCGCCGTAGCTGTTCTCACTGGGGGATGTTGCCATGCTGAGGATATAGCGACGCGGACCGCGAATCCCAACCATTTCGGCCGCCCGGCGCCGGGTTTTTCGCAGGCGCAGCATGGCGCCGCCCGCGACGGCGGCTAGCCGAGGATCAACGCATCCGAGTTGATGTGATAGCCGGCAAGGAGCGCGCGGTTGCCGTCCATCCGGAAGACGAACTGCTCGGTCGCCGCGCCCTTCTCATAGCGCGCCTCGTAGGTGACCGAGAGGGTGTGGCCGGCGCCCGACACATTGTCGTTGAAGCCGACCTGGCTGCCGCTCCGGAACCGGCCGAGCTTGCGGTGCACCGCGTCGAGCAGCGCCGCGAGCCGGTCGGCCGGCGTGGAGCCCTTCATGTCGGTCGCGCTTTCCGCCCACACCTTCTGATACTGGCCCGCATCGACGTCCCGATGGAACGCCGCGATCGCCTTGCTCCCCGCGTCCATGTCCGCCTTCATCGAGCAGCCGGCGAGCAGCGCCACGGCCGCAATGATCGTCGCGATCCGGTGCATCCGCTGTCTCCTCCCCGGACCGATCATGCCGCCCCGCCGCCGGCCCGGCAAGCCGCCGCGAGGGCGCCGCTCACCGCGCCGGAGGCGGTGTAGCGGTTGCGCCCGTTCGCCGTGTAGTTGCGGTTGACGTTGTAATGCCCGGTCCAGGCGAATGCGTCGTTCGAGCGCGTGTTCTGGACGATCGCCCTGCCGGATTGTCGCTGAACCCCAGCGTCTGGTCGTAGCTGGTGCCTGACACATCCTCGGCGAGCTGCGTCAGCCGCGAGGCATCGTCATAGGTGTAGCTGGTGCTTGAGCCGTCGCCCCGGGTGATGGAGGCACGGCGACCCAGATCGTCGTACGCGTAGGTGGCGAGCACGCCGACGCCCGACGTGGCGCCGTTCTCACGGATCTTCTGGAGCTCGCCCGTGACCAGATAATCCTGGTCGACGTAGAACCCGTCCGGATGGGCGATCCGCGTGCGGCGACCGGCAATGTCATATGTGGATGTAACCGTCCCCTGCGGCCCGACCTGCGTCAGGTTGCGGCCCAGCGCGTCCCAGGTGAACGACAGGGTCTGCGCCGAGGTCGCCGCCGAGGTCATGCGGTTGAGGAGGTCGTAGGCATAAGCGACGTCCGGCTCCGTCCCCGGCAGGTCCTTCGCGGTCACCCGGTTCAGCGCGTCGTACGTATAGCCGATGCTGCTCCCGTCGCGAAGCCGGTAGCCGTCGTAGCCGGTGTCGATCTCATCTCACCTGAGCAGCTTGATTCTTTTCGCAATAATCACGTGATCGGATCCACAAAAATTGGGAACGTATTCGGACTTCCAGTATCGCCGTGACAAGTATTTATCGGCCATATCTGGCCCCGGAGTAAGTTTATCATACTCAATTTGTAATCCAATGACCGACACGCGATGGCCGTGATATCTCCTAAATCGCTCATTCGGTTGGCCCGTGTCATTAACAATGTTTGTGCACTCATAGTGTCGGGCGGGATGCGTGAACGCCGCCTGCGGGAAGAGGGCCCACTCTCCGCCAAAATTGAACCAGCCCATCACTTGCTTGTTTCGTGTCGCCATATCTACACCAGTGCTCTGATAGCCGCCGACTAGACAGGCCGCGGCAATTAAGCCCGGGGTTACGATAAGTCGGATCGGCATTAGCATTTGCCTTTCACGCCCGCGTTCGGACTCGGACGTGTGGGAGGGGTACCGTCTAGGGTCACTGGGGCGCTGCCTGCCGGGGCGCCGCGCCTCAACACCCACACTGAATTCGGCATGATGCCATACACGTTTCTTGCGGCGGCGCTTTGATAGTCACCCCATTCAGGCCACTCGTACATGTCTACCATGTGGTTGTGAACTATATCCGTAGGGTTGCCGGGCGGAGGGTTGTTGGGATCAGGGCTCAGGACGTTTTCTGCAACTTCGTTCCCGCACGCATTCAAGCTCTTCTTAGCCTTTGTCGGGACGTGCACGATTACACCGGAGGAACGGTCGACCAGCCAAAGCTGCTCAAGGGGAAACGTCAGATGAAAATCGATTGTGACACCCGCCAGATTGCCGTTCTTCCGGGCCGTGACCACAATGGCATCGATCTCCCAATCTTCAACCTTCCCGTCCCCGTTAAGGTCGAGAGGATTCCCGCTGCCAGGCGCGGCAGCTTTCCCGCTGGTGTTGCCTCCGCCAGAATTGCCACCATTTCCTGCGCCTCCCTGACCCGGTGTCCCCGCGCCGGTTGCATCGGCATTCCTCACGCAGCGACCGAGCCTGCTTCCCGGATCATTCTCCCAATGGGAACCGCTGGGACATCCTTGTAACCCTGTGGGATCTCTCGAATTCGTCGGATCAGCCCTCACGTAGGCGTACATGTTGAGCCCATCGCCATACCCGACTGGATCCGTCTGCAGGAACCGCCCCAGCGTCGGCGAGTAGATGCGGGCCTTGTAGTAATAGAGGCCCAGCTCCGGCAGCCAGGTCTGACCGGTATACTGGAACCGGCCCGTGTTGCTCGAGCGG
>JAFAZW010000088.1 GCA_019239415.1 Alphaproteobacteria bacterium | reverse complement strand
CCCCGCCCCCACCCCCAAAACCCAAAACCCAAAACCCAAAACCCAAAACCCAAAACCCAAAACCTACCCCCGCTCCGCTTTCTCGACCACCGCGATGGCGAGGCTGTAGCGGCCCTCGCTTTCCTCCCGGGAAATGGTGGAGCGAAGCTGGCGCGAGAGGCCGGTGACGATGCGCTGGAAGCGATCGGAGATCGCCTCGTCGCAGGGCGTATCGCGGCGCAGGCTGTCCGATTCGACGATCAGGGTCGCCGTCCCGGCAACCTCACCCTCGTCGAGGGCGATCGCCACGGACCGGCTGCCGCAGAGCATCGCATATTCGGCGATCTCGGTGACCAGGAAGGCGACGGACACGGCGACGTCCTGGGTCGCGTAGAAGGGCGCGAGATCGAGCCTTATCGCCATGCCGCTGGCGGATGCCGGCGCGGTCGCGCGCAGGTTCGCGGCGAGCTCCGAGATCAGCGATTTGAGCGCGACGCCGCGATTTTCCTCGAGCTCGGCATAATGGTTGCGGTGAACGACGGCGAGCGCGTCGACGCGCCGCTGGATCGACGCATAAGCGGCGGCGACCTGCTCGCTGGCGGCCCCGCGGGCGTGGAGGTTGAGCAGCGAGGCGACGACCTGGAGGTTGTTCTTCACGCGGTGGTGGACCTCGCGGACCAGGCGGGTCTGCCGGTCGACCGCCGCCTCGAGATCGGCCTCGTGGCGGGCGACGGTCCTGACGACGTCCTCGAACGCGGTGCCGAGGTCGCCGATCTCGCGCGCCGGGCTCGCGACATGGGGGAGGGCCACAGTGCGGTCGCCGGGCCGGTAGGCCGAGACGGCGCGCTGGACGAGCGCGAGCGGGCGCAAGAGCAGGCGCTGGAGGATCAGCCAGCCGATGATGGCCGCGAACAGCCACATGAGGACGGGAAGCACGATCATCAGGAAATCAACCGTGCCGATCCTCTGCACCCCCAATGTCATCCGCAGCCCCAACTGCCCGCCGGCGGCCGCCTCGCTGCCGCGATAGGTGCGGATCAGCGGCCCGTCCGCGAAGTCGCGGCGCAGCACCATCGTGCGGCCGCCCTGGACGAGGTCGAGGTCGAAGTTGCGGCTCGTGCCGGGGATGTAGGTGAGCTCGGTGAGCGCGGCGCGATCGAATTCGGTGATTCCCTCGAGCGCGCCGCTCTCGCCGAAGACCGACAGGCGCAGCGACGCTCCGTCCGGCATGATCTCGACCCGTGTCCCGCCGTGCGGCGCGCGCACGCTGCGTGCGGGGACGACCAGGCCGACGCTGGCGCAGCCGAGCTCGGCACCCGCGGCATAGAGGGCGTAGTGGCCCGGCACCGGCCCGCGCTCCAGCCGCCGCAGCGTATTTTCGCAGACGGCACGGCTGTTGGGCGCGCTGGTGATCGCCGCGCTGGCCGTGCCGATGGTCAGCTCGGCCCGGGACAGCGCGGCGTCGAGGCGCTGCGCCTTGATGGCGAGGCGAGCGAACAGCTCGTCGCGCCGTTGCGCGTTCTTCTCCTGCGCACTGTGCACCGAGGCCCAGATGGCGACGATGCCGAGCGGGAGCAAAGCCGCGGAGAGGATGAGCAGCATCTTCAGCCCGGTAGACATCCGGGTGAAGCGCGCGCCGAGCCAGCCTTGGTCCTTGCCGTTCACGTCGATCCGATGCTGCAAGCCGGACGGCTCTTAGGGCGCGCGCCGGTCGGCTTCAATGGCTCGCTCCCGCCCCCGTGGAGCATCGGGGAGATCCCCTGCCTCCCGGCGCCGACGCCGCACGGGCCGAGCCTGTCGAAGCCCATCTTCTTCCTCTGCGACAGGGAAGGACGGGGCGTCGACAGGCTCTGCCCGAACGGCATTCGCAGGTCCGCCAGGACGGGAGACTCTGGAAGCGAGCTAACCGAGCTTCCCGAGCAGGTCGAGCATCTCGGGCGGGATGTCCTCACTCACGGCCTGCTGGTAGGCGGCGCGCAGGGCATGGCCCACTTCGGGGCTGGAACCGCGCTTCTTCCTGGTCCTGGGCGCCTCGGCCGCCTCGGGTTGCGAAGCGGTGTCCGCCTTGCGGCGCCGGTCCCTGTCGTCTTCGAAGCTCAATCTCTAACCCCTCGCGGCAGCGCCGCGCCCGCTGCTCTCGATCCGATATGAATGTGCCCCCAAGCAACCGCCCCACGGCGGATGCACAGAGTGACGCCGCGGGTCCAATAATGGGCCGCGGTCGCACGTGAAACAAAAAAGTCGGACGTTGGTTCCAACGTTCCGAGCGGGGACATGCAGGGCTTTTCCTGTTCCGCGCGCGGCTTTGGAGCCCCTCCTTGCGGCGGGGTTGCAATGCGGCGGGCGGCCTCTCAATAGACGCAGCAAGCCGATCAGGAGTCGTAACGAATATGTCGCTTGGACAGGATCTCGCCCCGCACCTTCCCTTCCTCCGCCGCTATGCGCGCGCGCTGACGGGGAGCCAGCAGCACGGCGACGCCTTCGTCCGCGCGACGCTCGAGGCCATCGTCGCCGCGCCCGGCGATTTCCCCCGCGACGTGGACCCACGGCTCGGCCTCTACCGCACCTTCCACGCGATCTGGTCTTCGGCGAACATCGAGGAGGATCCCGGCGCGGTCGGCACCCAGGATCCCGAAGGCATCGCGCAGGCCCGCCTGTCGCGCATCACCCCGCTTTCCCGCCAGGCGCTGCTGCTGACGGCGATGGAGGGTTTCACGCCTGAGGATGCCGGCTATCTCATCGGCGCCTCCCCGGACGAGGTCGAGCGCCTGGTCGCCGAGGCGCTGGCCGAGATAGAGCGGCAGACCCGCGCCGAGGTGCTGATCATCGAGGACGAGCCGATCATCGCGATGGACATCGAGACGATCGTCCGCGACCTCGGCCACAGCGTCACCGGCGTCGCCGTCACCCGCGACGAGGCGGTGGCGCAGGCCATGGCGCGCCGTCCGGGCCTGGTCCTCGCCGACATCCAGCTCGCCGACGACAGCTCGGGCATCGACGCGGTCAAGGACATCCTCTCGGAATTCCAGGTGCCGGTGATCTTCATCACCGCCTTCCCGGAGCGGCTGCTCACCGGCGAGCGGCCCGAGCCGACCTTCCTCATCACCAAGCCGTTCCAGCGCTCGACGGTGAAGGCGGCGATCGCCCAGGCCCTGTTCTTCGACAACGCGACGCTGCCCGCTTAGGGAGCGACGGGGACAGTCGCTTTTCCGGACGGCGGAGCTAGGGCGACAATCACTTTTCCGCACGGCGGTGCCGAACGGGAGGCGACGGTCGGAAAAGTGACTGTCCCCTCCGGCTCCCGCGAAAAGTGACTGTCCCCTCCCACCTTTCGGAACCCGACTCCCCAGCGGGCGTTGCCCGCCTGAAACGAACGGAACCGAGGGATCATGGGCGACGGCGAACGGCATCTCGACACCACCCGCGCACGCGCGGGCCAGTCGAACCACATGCTGCGGGTCATCCTTCCCGTGTCGCTGGGCCTGGTGATCGTCCTGTTCGCGATCATATTGTTGGTCTGGCACTGACCGCCTACATCGAAAGGGAGAGGGGGGCGCCGGCGTGCGTTCCCGACGAACGCATGAGCGAATTCACTGCCGCGCCAAGCCATGGGGACAGATTGAGCCACCCGCCGATCACGGACGACGACGACGAGGAGTATGAGGCGCCGCGCCCCGAGCCGGTGCCGCTCCCCGACAACGAGTTCAAGGACCAGCTGGCGCAGGTCATCCCGCATCTGCGCGCCTTCGGCCGCTCGCTGTCGGGCAGCCGCGACCTCGCCGACGACCTCGTCCAGGAGACCCTGCTCAAGGCCTGGGCGGCCCGCAAGCGCTTCCAGGCGGGCACCAACATGCGCGCCTGGACCTTCATCATCCTCAGGAACCTGTTCCTCAGCCAGATGCGCCGCGCCCGCTTCAAGGGCGAGTGGGACGAGCTCACCGCCTCGAAGATGCTCGCCGCGCCGGCCAGCCAGGACCGCCACGTCGAGCTCACCGACATGCAGCGCGCCTTGCTTCACCTGCCCCAGCCGCAGCGCGAGGCGCTGATCCTCGTCGGCGCGGGCGGCTTCGCCTATGAAGAGGCGGCCGAGATCTGCGGGTGCGCGGTCGGCACGATCAAGAGCCGCGTCGCCCGCGGCCGCGTCGCCCTCGAGCACCTCCTCGCCGAGGGCAAGCTCCCGTCGAGGCGCGAGCATGAGACCGACGGCACCTCCGCCCTCGCCAGCATCATGGCCGAAGTCGACGATCTGAGCCGCGACAGGGATCCGAGCGCCTAATCCGCTCTCCCCGCGGGGAGAGGGTTGGGGTGAGGGCGTTCCAAGTCCGAGGAACACCTCTCGACTCGGGCGCCCTCTCCCCGCCGGGGAGAGGGTAAGGCGGAGGTTCCCTTGGGAGATGATCCCCGCTAAGCGGCGGCGCAATGTCCGAAAAGCCCGATTACCGCTCGACGGTCTTCCTCCCGAAGACCGATTTCCCGATGAAAGCCGGCCTCGCCCAGAAGGAGCCGGCGATCCTCGCGCGCTGGGCATCTGAAGGCCTCTACAAGCGGCTGCGCGAGGCCCGGCAGGGCCGCGAGCGCTTCATCCTCCACGACGGCCCGCCCTACGCCAATGGCGACATCCACATGGGCCACGCGATGAACAAGATCCTGAAGGACATCGTCGTTCGCTCCCAGTCCCTGCTCGGCAAGGACGCGCCCTACGTCCCCGGCTGGGACTGCCACGGCCTCCCCATCGAGTGGAAGATCGAGGAGCAGTACCGCAAGAAGAAGCTCGACAAGGATGCCGTCCCGCCGCGCGAATTCCGCGCCCAGTGCCGCGCCTATGCCGAGGAATGGGTGCGCGTGCAGTCCGAGCAGTTCCAGCGCCTCGGCGTGATGGGCGAGTGGGACGACCCCTATCTCACCATGAAGTTCGAGGCCGAGGCGAAGATCGTCGAGGAGCTCCTCAAGTTCGCCGAAAGCGGCCAGCTCTACCGCGGCGCCAAGCCGGTCATGTGGTCCCCGGTGGAGAAGACCGCCCTCGCCGAGGCCGAGGTCGAGTATGAGGACATCACGTCGACGCAGATCGACGTGGCGTTCAAAATCATGCACGCGCCGAACGCACCTGAACTCAAATATGCGCACGCTGTGGTCTGGACGACGACGCCGTGGACGATTCCGGTCAACCAAGCCATCGCGTTCGGCCGCGACATCGACTACGTGGCGTTCGAGTTGGAAACGAAGGTTCGTCCGCCCACGGCAGGCGGCGCGGCCGGCGGGCAAAAGGGGAGGCCGGTCGGCGAGTTTTGCTCTGGCGACCGGTTCATTGTCGCCGCAGCCCTCTTCGAAGACGTGGTCCGGCGAATGCAGGGCTATCTCGATACGAGTTGGTCGTCGCCCGGGTTGGCCCACGAAATCGATAGCGCTCCGATTGTGTGGCGCGGAAAAGGTGCGCAGCTCGCGGGCGCGACTGCGTACCACCCGATGGCGGGCGCGTTCGAGGGGCCGTTCTTCGAGAAACCCCGCCCCTTCCTGCCGGGTGACTTCGTCACCACCGAGCAGGGCACCGGCCTCGTCCACATGGCGCCGGACCATGGCGAGGACGACTTCCTCTTGTGCAAGGCGAACGGCATCGACCCGGTGTTCGCCGTCGACGACGCCGGGCGCTACCGGCCGGACTGGGAATGGCTGGGCGGCTGTCCGCTGTCGGTGATCAACCCGAAGCTCAACGCCAGCGGGAACGGGAGCCAGATGGAGGAAGGCCCGATCTGCCGCGACCTGCGCGAGGCGGGCGCGCTGCTGGCGGCGTCCGACGATTTCCGCCACTCCTACCCGCACAGCTGGCGCTCCAAGGCCAAGATCATCTTCCGCTGCACGCCCCAGTGGTTCATCCCGATGGATGGCGGAAAAGGTGGCGAGGCGGGGCCCCCTCCACCCCCGCCTGCGGCGGCGGTCCCCCTCCCCGTTCCGGGGAGGAGCGACGGCACCGACGCCTCGACTCCTCCCCGGAACGGGGAGGGGGACCATGCGCAGCATGGTGGAGGGGGCCCGGGCCTCCGCGCGACGGCGTTGGAAGCCATCGAAGCCACGCGCTGGGTCCCCGAGCGCTCGAAGAACCGCATTCGCTCTATGGTCGAAGGGCGCCCCGACTGGGTGATCAGCCGCCAGCGCGCCTGGGGCGTTCCGATCGCGCTCTATGTCCACAGGAAGACCGGAGAGTATCTCAAGGACCCGGTGGTCAATTCACGCATCATCCACGCCTTTCACGAAGGCGGGGCCGACGCCTGGTTCGCTGCCGATCACCAGGCTTTGCTCGGCAACCATTACAGCCGCGAGGAATGGGAGCCCGTCACCGACATCCTCGACGTCTGGTTCGACAGCGGGTCGACCCATTCCTACGTCGTCGAGGCCCGCTACGGCCAGGACGTGCGCGCCGACCTCTATTGCGAAGGCTCCGACCAGCATCGCGGCTGGTTTCAATCGTCGCTCCTGGAAAGCTGCGGAACCCGCGGTCTGGCCCCCTACAAGGCGGTGCTCACCCACGGCTTCGCGCTCGACCAGAACGGCCGCAAGATGTCGAAATCGATCGGCAACACCGTCGATCCCTTGAAGGTGCTCCAGGAATCGGGCGCCGACATCCTGCGCCTGTGGGTCGCCTCGACCGACTATTTCGAGGACGTGCGGATCGGCAAGGAGGTCCTCGCCGGCACGTCGGACGCCTATCGCAAGCTCCGCAACACCTTCCGCTATTTGCTCGGCGCCCTCGACGGTTTCACGGATGCGGAGCGGCTGCCGGCGAAGGAGATGCCCGAGCTGGAGCGCTGGGTCCTCCATCGCCTCGCCGAGCTCGACGCGGAGCTGAGGGCCGCGGCCGAAGGCTTCGAGTTCAACCGCTACACGCGGCTCCTCGCCACCTTCGCCAACGACGACCTCTCCGCCTTCTTCTTCGATATCCGCAAGGACAGCCTTTACTGCGACGCGCCGGCCTCGGCGAAACGCCGCGCCTACCGGACCGTGCTGGACAGCGTGTTCCACGCCCTGGTGCGCTGGCTGGCGCCGGTGCTGTGCTTCACCACCGAGGAGGCGTGGCTCACCCGCTATCCCGACGGCGGCTCCGTCCACCTGCTCGAATGGCCCGAGATCGACGCCGCCCGCCGCGACGATGCGCTCGGCGCGAAATGGGCGTTGGTGCGCGCCTCGCGGGACGAGGTGACCGAGGCGATCGAGCCGCTTCGCCGCGAGAAGCTGATCGGCTCGAGCCTCGAAGCGCGCCTCATCGTCCCGCAGGACGAGGAGAATGCCCTCGACCTCGACGAGGAGGTGCTGAAGGAAGTCTATATCGTCTCCGAGCTCGAGGCGGGGGCGACGGACCGGATCGAGGTGACCCGCACCGCGCGCCTCAAATGCGGCCGTTGCTGGCGGCACATGCCGGAAGTGGACGAGGAGGGCGGCCTGTGCAACCGTTGCGCCGAGGTGGTGAATGGCTGAGGCGGGGTTGACGCGGAAGACCGGGCGCGCGCGCGACGAGGTGCGGCGGAACCGCGCCGTCGGCCTGGCGATCGCCATCCTCGTGCTCGCGGCCGACCAGCTGTCGAAGTGGGCCGTCCTCAACCCGCTGCGCCTCGTCGAGCGCAGCCTCGGCGGGGAGGGTATCGTCCTGCTGCCCTTCTTCCGCTTCATCTACGTCGAAAATCCGGGCATCTCGATGCGCTTCCTGCCCGCCGACGGCCACGTCGCGCGCTGGCTGCTCGTCGCGCTCACCGGCGCGATAGCGGCGTTCGTGCTCGCCTGGATGTGGCGTGAGAAGAGGCGGGACGACGCGATCGCGCTCGCCCTCATCCTCGGCGGGGCGCTCGGCAACATCCTCGACCGGGTGCGGCTGGGGTTCGTCGTCGACTTTGCCGACCTGCACGTCGGCGATCTCCACCCTTTCCTCGTCTTCAACCTCGGCGACGCCGCGATCACCGTCGGCGTGCTGGTCCTGCTCGCGCGGGCGCTGCTGCGCGACGGACGCAAGCCGCGCGGTCCGGCGGAGGCGACGAATGGCTGAGGCGGCGGCCAAGCGGAAGAGCCCCCGCCCGGCGAACCGCATCGTCGGCCTCGGCGTGGCGGCGGCGGTGCTGATCGTCGACCAGCTGGTCAAATGGGTCGTCGTCCATCCGCTCCAGCTCGAGGCCCGCAGCTTCGGCGGCGAGGGCATCGTGCTGGCCCCCTTCTTCCGCTTCATCTTCACCGCCAATTACGGCGTCTCGATGGGCTTTCTGACCGCCGACAGCCACGTCATGCGCTGGGTCCTGGTGGCGCTGACCGCGGCCATCTCCGCCTTCGTCTTCGCCTGGCTGTGGCGGGAGAAGCGCCGCGACGACGCCTTTGCCCTCGCCCTCGTGCTGGGCGGCGCGCTCGGCAACATCCTCGACCGCGTGCGGCTGGGCTATGTCGTCGACTTCGCCGACCTGCATTTCGGCGACGTGCATCCGTTTTTGGTCTTCAATGTCGGGGACGCTGCCATTACCATCGGCGTCCTGCTATTGCTGGTCCGGGCGCTGCTGACGCGCGACCGGAAGGCGCCCTCGGAGGACAAGTGACAATGCGTATCGTGACGATCGGCCTGACAGCGGCGGCCGCGGCCCTGATCCTCGGCGGCTGCGCCCGTCACGGCGTCGCCGACCGCGGCCGGCCCGACGAGTTCGCCGTCGCCCGCAACCAGCCGCTGATCATCCCGCCCGACTACACCCTCGCGCCGCCGCGCGCCGGCGACCCGACGCCGCAGGCGGCGGACGCGCGCACCCAGGCGCTCGAGGCACTGTTCGGCGGCCCCGCCCCGCGCAGCCAGAGCGAGCAGACCCTGCTCAACGCGGCCGGCAGCGACCGCGCCGCCCTGGGCGCCCGCTCCGTCGCCGGGGACCCGAACACGACCGTCGTCGACAAAGGCGCGACCACCCAGACGATCCTCAACGCGCCCACCGGCGCCGGCAAGCAGGCCACGGCGACCACCCCGCAATAAGCAGGGTTCCGGAACGTCCCCTCCCCCGTTAGCCCTTCCTTAGCCGCGCCGCGCCTATGAGCGGGCGCCATGACGCACCAGTCGCCACCCGCCTACATGCCTGGCCTCGCCGACGCGGGGGGGCAGGTCGCGCAGCTGCGCCAGGTGCTGGCGCTGGTCGACGAGATTGCCGGCCGCCAGCAGGCGCCGATGCGCCACGACGGTCTGGACGAGGCCGCGCGTGTCAGCGCCGCCTACGCCCACGCCTGTCCCATCGTGCAGCGCCGCTTCGACCGCCTCGCGACCGAGACCGCCGGGTGGGCCGCGGCAGGGGTCGAGGCCCTGCTCAGGCTCAGCGACGGCGGCCGTCCGGCCGGCGCCGCGGCGTCGGTGCTCGGCGACGCTCTGCGCGGGGCGCTAGCGGCCCTCGCCGGCACCGTCCGCGCCTGAGCTTGCCGCCGGCGGCGCCGGCCAGTCCTTGACGTGGATGTCGCGCTGCGGGTTCGGCAGCACGATATCGTTCTCCTTGAACAGCACCCACACCCGGTTCAGCACCTCCGACCGGACGCTGCCGATCCCCGCTTCGGGATCGCCGACCCAGCAGAGGATCTCGTGGTCGACCGTACTCTCCCCGAAGGCGCGGAGCCACACGCTCGGCGCCGGCGATTTGAGCACCCGTTTCGCGCCCTTCGCCGCCTCGACCATCAGCTTCTGCGCGAGGGCGAGATCGCAATCGTAGCTGATCCCGACCGGGATGTGGATGCGGACATCGCGGCTCGAGTAGGACCAGTTCTCGACCTCCTTGGTCATCAGGTTTTCGTTCGGGATCAAATGCTCCTTGCCATCGCGCGTGACGATCGAGACGGCGCGGACGCCGATCTTGTTCACATGGCCGAAGCTCTCGCCGACCACGATGACGTCGCCCGGCTTGATCGACCGGTCCATCAGCAGGATGATGCCGGCGATCAGATTGCCGAAGGTCTTCTGGAGCCCGAAGCCGACGGCGAGCCCGAACGCGCCGGAGAAGACGGTGAGCGCGGTGAGGTCGATCCCCATCAGGTCGATGCCGACGAAGAAGGCGACGACGACGATCGCGACGCCCGCCAGCTTCTGGGCGAGCAGCTGCTGCGTCGCGTCGAGTCCGCCCATGTGGCGGATCGACTGGCCGACGACGCGGTTGAACAGCTTCACCGCCGCGTAGAGGGCGAGGAGGACGATCGCCGCCTGCAGCGCCGTCAGCAGGGAGACGTGCGTGCGCCCCGCGCTGAAGCCGATCCGGTCGAGCGGGTGGGTGAGCGGCCTGAGGCTGCCGACCGAGCGGCCGAGCAGGCCGATGAAGGCCACCGCGGCAAGCACCCAGCCCATCCACCGCGCCAACTGGAGCCCGCGCGCCAGGGTCAGGATGAGCAAGGCGGCGCCGACCGCGATGGCGATTCCGAAGACGACCAGGGCCAGCGGCCGCCATTTGTCGGCATTGAGGGCGATGCCCGCTGCGACGAGGAAGAAGAGGTAGCGCACGACAGGTCCGGTGCGCTCCGCGAGCCCCTCGCCGCCGGCGCCGCCGCGGCGGGTCCAGAAGCCGGCGAGACGGGGGCCTGCCCAGCCTCCGACCGCCGCGGCGAGAAGCCAGAGCAGGACGAGCAGGGCGAGCGTCGCGCCGGCGGAGACCCAATCCGAATAATTCGGCCAGGTGACGCCGAACGTGTCGAAGATGCTCCTCATGTTCCGGAGGCGTAACGCCGCAGCCCGGCCTCGAGGTCCGCGATGAGGTCGTCGGCATCCTCGAGCCCGATATGGAGCCGGACCAGCGGCCCTTCCGCCTCCCAACGCGTGACGCTGCGCAGCGGCTGCGGATCGTTCGGCACGGCGAGGCTCTCATAGCCGCCCCAGCTCCAGCCGATCCCGAACAGCTCGAGCCCGTCGATGAACCGGCACCGCGCCGCATCGTCGCCGCCGCGGAAAACGAAGGAGAAAAGGCCCGACGCGCCGTTGAAGTCGCGCTTCCAATGTTCGTGGCCGGGGCAGTCGGGCAGCGCCGGATGCAGCACCCGCGCCACCTCCGGCCGACCCTTCAGCCAGTCCGCCACCTTGAGAGCGCTCGCCTCGTGCTGCCGCAGCCGCACGGCCATGGTCCTGAGCCCGCGCGCGCCGAGCCAGGCGTCGTCGGGACTGACGCCGTGGCCGAGGTCCCAGCTCACGCGTTCCAGCTTCGGATACCAGGCGGCGTTGGCGGTGACCGAGCCGAGCATCACGTCGGCGTGGCCGCCGACATATTTGGTGGCGGCGAGGATCGAGAGATCGACCCCCTTCTCGATCGCCGGAAAGAAGAGCGGCGTCGCCCAGGTATTGTCGAGCAGGGTCGCGACGCCGCGCGCCCGCGCCGCGGCGCAGATGGCGGGGACGTCCTGCACCTCCATCGTATTGGAGCCGGGGCTTTCGAGCAGAATGGCGCGCGTGCGGTCGCCGATCAGGTCCTGGATGCGGCCGCCGACCATCGGATCGTAATAACGCGTGGCGACGCCGAAGCGCCTGAGGAAGCCCTCGCAGAAGCGACGGGTCGGGCCGTAGACGGTGTCGGTGACGAGCAGTTCCTCGCCCGGCGCGAGCACCGTCAGCAGCGCCGCCGTCACCGCCGCGAGGCCGGTCGAATAGAGCATCGTTCCGGCCGCGCCCGGCTCCAGTTCGGTCAACGCCTCGGCCAGCGCCCAGGTCGTCGGCGTGCCGTGCAGGCCGTAATAAGGCGTGCCGAACTCCGGTGCCGCCGCGCGCAGCTCGGCGACGCTGTCGAACAGGATCGTCGAGGCGCGGTGGACCGGCGGGTTGACGAGGCGTCCCCGCCACTCCCGGCGCCGGCCGCCATGGACGAGTTCCGTGTCGGGCTTCCTGCCGCTCATGCGGGACCCGTCGCTTTGGGGGTCGCCGGATCCGCCCCCCATTCGGACCAGCTGCCGTCGTAGAGCCGGACGTCGTCCTTGCCGAGCAGGTGCGCGGCGAACAGCAGCACCGCCGCCGTCACGCCCGAACCGCAGGTCGTCACGATCGGCCTGGCGAGGTCGACTCCCGCGGCCGCGAACGCGGCGCGCAGGGCATCGCCGCGCTTCCAGCTGTTGTCGGGGTTGAACAGCTGCGCCTGCGGCAGGTTCTTCGCACCCGGGATATGCCCCGCGGCGAGCCCCGCCCGCGGCTCCGCCGCGGTGCCCGCGAACCGGGCGGCGCTGCGCGCATCGACGATCTCCGTGTCCGAGCCGACAAGCGCCAGCACCTCCCGCTTCGAGGCCACCGCCCCGGCGCGCAAGGTCGGCGTGAAATGACCGCGCCCAATGTCCGCGATCCCGCTCGCCACGGGCCGACCTTCCGCCCGCCACTTGGCGAGGCCGCCGTCGAGCAGCGCCACGCGGCGGGCGCCGAAGCTGCGCAGCATCCACCACAGCCGCGCCCCGCTGTGCAGCGGCGAATTGTCGTAGACGACGATCCGCGCGCCGTCCTTCACCCCCGCCGCCTGCATGCGGCTCGCCAGCCGATGCGCCGGCGGCAGCATGTGCGGATAGGGGCTGTCAGGATCCGAAACGTCGTCGATGTCGACGAAGGCCGCGCCCGGCAGGTGCGCCGCCTCGAACTCCGCCCGCGCGTCGCGGCCGTCGGCCGGCAGGAACCAGGTCGCATCGAGGATGCGCAGGTCCGCGGCGCCGAGCTGCGCCTCGAGCCAGTCGGGGGAGACGAGGGACTCCATGGCCGTTCCTTGCCGCCGGCGCCCGGACCTGTCCAGCGGCGCACATTCTCGGCGGCCGGTTTGCATTCCGCCTCCTCCGCGCCTACATCTCTCGCGCTACCAGTCGCAAATGAACGGTCTTTGGCGCTTTGCGGCTCCTTTTTCCTTCTCTCGCCTCTCGCAGCCGCGGCTGGCCGACTCCCGGCGGGCCATCAGAAGGAACAAGACCATGATCACCGGCACCGTCAAATTCTTCAACGCCGACAAAGGCTATGGCTTCATCGCGCCCGAGAGCGGCGGCCCCGACGCCTTCGTGCACATCAGCGCCGTCGAGCGCGCCGGCATGCGCACCCTCGACCGCGACCAGCGCATTTCCTACGAGCTGGAGACCGACCGCCGCGGCAAGACCAGCGCCGTCAATCTCCAGGCGGCCTGACCCCTCTCCCGCCCCGCTTCTTGCCGAAGCGGGGCGGCGAGCCATTCCTGAACCTGCCGGGGGGCATTGAGGAGTTTTCGATGTCTGCCCAGCACGATTTCTACACGACGCGCGCCGCGGAAGCCCGCGCCGACGCCGACACGGCCTCGCTGGACAACGTCCGCGAGCGCTGCCTCCGCGCCGCCGCGGCCTGGGACGCCATGGCCGCCCGCGCCCACCGCAGCGACGTCCACAAGGCGAAGGCCGAAGCCGCGAAGGCCGCGGCCGCGGCGTAACCGCCGAAGAGCCGGGGACACGTACTTTCCCCCGCCGACGCCCGAAACTATGACGTCGGGGGCTGAAAGTACGTGTCCCCTTCGCCCCTACCTTGCGCGGATGAACTCCCGCACGTCGCGCGCGAGCTTGGCGCGGTCCTCGTCGTGGACGTACATCATGTGTCCGGCATGGTAATAATGGAACTGGATGCGGTCGGCGGGGAAGCCGGTGCGGCTCAGCGAGTATTCGGCGCCGAGTAAGGGTGTCGCGAAATCGTAATAGCCGGCGCCGACGAAGATCCTGAGCCCGGCATTCTCGCGCATCGCCTTGCCGATGTAGGGGGCGACGTTCTTGTAGAAGGTGGTGTCGCGGCCCTGGTCGGACAGGTCCCAGTCCCAGGAGCCAAGGCCGGCGATGGTCTGGTAGGAGCGGTCGGTGCGGAAGCCGAGGTCGTCGCGGACATAGGCATTGATCGCGGCGGTGTAGCCGCCGTCGATGCCGTAGAAGCTCGGGTCGTTATCGGGGCGGTCGCCCGCCTGGTCGTAATCCTTGCCGGTGTAGCGCGAATCGAGCCGGCCGACCGTCTGCCCCCGGTCGCGCAGCAGCTCCTTGTAGAAACGGTTGTCGCTGACGCGCAGGTCCGCCCGATCGAGGTACGCCTCCGAGAGGCCGGTGAAGCGGGCGAGCCTGGCCCGCACGCGGGCGCGTTCGTCGGGCGGCAGCCGCTGGCCCTTGAGCAGCGCGGCGGCATATTCGCCGGTGGCGAAGTCGCGCGCCTGGGCGACGAAGTCCTCGACCGTCGCGGGCGGGTTCGCGACTTTGTGATGGTACCATGCGGTCGCCGCCATGGTCGGCAGGTACATGATGTAGGGCATTTCGTTGCCCTGGGCGAAGGTGTCGGCGCTGAAGTCCAGGATCGTCGAGATGAGGATGATGCCGTTCAGCGCCACGTCGTTATAGGCGCCTTCCAGCTGGTTCACGAGCGCCGCCGAGCGGGTGGTGCCGTAGCTCTCGCCGCCGATATATTTGGGCGAGTTCCAGCGGCCGTTGTCGTTGAGCCAGAGGCGGATGAACTGAGACACCGATTTGGCGTCGGCGGTGACGCCCCAATAATCCTTGCCCTCGGTCTTGCCGAGCGTGTGGCTGAAGCCGGTGCCGACCGGGTCGACGAAGACGATGTCGGCGACGTCGAGCAGGCAGTCGGGATTGTCGAGCAGCGGATAAGGCGGCGCGCCGTCGTCGCGCGCGTCGGACGGTATGGCGACGCGCTTGGGACCGAACGCCCCCATCTGCAGCCACACCGAACCCGAGCCGGGGCCGCCATTGTAGAGGAACACGACCGGTCGCGACGGGTCTCTCGGCTCGCGGACGTAGGAGACCGAAAAGATCGCCGCCTTGGGCGTGCCGTCCTCGGCCTTGAGATGGGTTTCCGATGCCGTGGCGGTGTAGGCGACGCGCTGGCCGCCGAACGTGCCGACATGGCGGGTTACCGACACGGTCGGCGGCGGCACCGGCCGCTCCGGCGGCGCGTCCTTCGCCGCGGCGGCGGCGGGCGCCTGCGCCGGCTGGGCGGCGGCGGGAAGGGCAGAGGCGAGCGCGCCCGCGGCAAGGGCGAAGGCAGTCCTGGAGATCGGCATCGAAGGCCCCGCGAAATGATGGCGCCAGCGAGCTAGGCGAGTCCCCCCGCCGCTGTCAAAGCCCGCCGGCACGGGGTCACCCGATGCCGCGGACGGGGCAGGTGATCGTCTGGGGAATCGCGCTGCTGACCGGCGGGTCCGGATAATATTGGGTCGTCTGCTGGGCGCTCTCCGCCGTGGCGCGGTCGGTGAGCAGCTCGATGAGCTTCAGGGCTTCGTCGAGCCCCGAAGAGATGCCGCCGCCGGTGAGGCGGTTGCCGTCGTGCACGAAGCGCGGATAGCCCGGCGCGACCGTGACCTTCGGATATCCCGTCAGCAGGCATGGTATGAACGCCCAGTGGGTCGTCGCGCGATAGCCGTCGAGAAGGCCGGCGGCGGCGAGCAACAGCGCACCCTCGCACACCGAGCAGACGTAGCGGGCATCCTCCGCCTGCGCGCGCAGGAAGCTCAGATACGGGCCGTCGGGCTGCGCGATGATGGCGGCGAGCGCATTCGGGTCGCCGCCGGGCACCCACAAGGCGTCGTAGCGCGGCGCGGCGTCGGCGAAGCAGGTCGGCACGTCGAAGGTAAATCCCGCGCGGAATTGGACCGGCCCGGCCTTCTCCGCGAGGAGCACCGGGGTGATGCCGGCCCAGCTCATCATCTCCCACGGTCCGGTCACGTCGAGCATGTCGACATCGTCATAGACCGGGATCGCGACCGTCAGTCCTCCCGTTGCGTCCGCCATGATCCGTCTCCCCCCTCTAGAACCGTGACGATGATAAACCGCTCGGACGAGGCTTGACGACGCTTTTTCCTCGACGGCTTTATTGTTGTGCAACTGACGTTTATCGTCCCGACTCGCGCCGCATCCTGACGGCGGGGCCAAGGGGGAGGCTCGTCATGCTGGGCGGCAAGTGGACCTATCGCAGCTATCTCAACGATCCGGTGCTGGTGGACGGCGACGAGAAGAAGGCGCTGGCGCTGATCTTCGGCGAGGGCGTGTTCGAATTCTCGCCTGCGGGCCACGACCGGTTCCACGGCAGGCTCGACATGGGCTCCGGCTTTGCGCTCACCCTGGAGGGCCGCGTGACGCGAAGCCACGGAGGAGAGAGCTATGCCATCGTCGGCGAAGGCATAGACGGGACGCCGACCGCCGGCTGGCGCTACGACTATCATTGCGCCCCGGGCTATCATTGGCCGAACGGCGTCGATCAGGTGCCGTCGCTGGTCGGCACCGTCATCCGGGTAAAGGCGCACGGACCCAATTCGCCCGCCGGCTTCACCGCCTCCTTCATCGCCATCCGTCAGCCGGAAGCAAAGGCGGCATGAGGGGTTCGCGCGCGGCGCTGCTGCCCGCGACCGCGGCGCTGCTCGGCCTCGCCGCCGCGCCGGCCGCTGCGGCGGGCAGCGAAGGTTTCGGCCAGATCTGCACCGCCGGCGGCGCCGTCCCCGCCGGTACCCCGGCGCCGGGACGGGATCGATCCCACGATACGCTCGGCTGCGCCCATGCCGTCTGTCCGCGCGGGCTGCTGCCGCCGAAGCGACGCGCCGGCCGCGGCTGAGCGGCGCGAAGATGCTTCCGTGGTCCCGGCGCCCGCTCTAAGAGGCGGCGCATGGATCTCACCCATCTCGGCCGCAGCGCGCCCCTGCCCGGCTCGCCGAAGGAGGCGCGGCTCGACTACGTGCCGAATCCGCGGCCGGGCCGGCCCTATCTCGTCCGCTTCACCGCGCCCGAATTCACCTCGCTCTGCCCGGTGACCGGGCAGCCGGATTTCGCCCACCTGGTCCTCGACTATGCGCCGGACGGGACCATCGTCGAATCGAAGTCGCTGAAGCTCTTCCTCGGCGCGTTCCGCAACCATTGCGGCTTCCACGAGGACGTGACGGTCGGCATCGCGGAGCGGCTGGTCGCCGAGATGGCACCGCTGTGGCTGCGCATCGGCGGTTATTGGTATCCGCGCGGCGGCATGCCGATCGACGTCTTCTGGCAGAGCGGTGAGCCGCCGGCCGGGCTGTGGGTCCCCGACCAGGGCGTCGCCGCCTATCGCGGGCGCGGCTGAGGCGTGGAAGGACCGACCATCGCGATCCACGGCGCCGGCTCGATCGGCTGCTGGATCGGCGGCTGCTGGGCCGCGGCCGGGCTGAAGGTGCGCTTCGTCGGCCGCCCGGGCGTGCGCGACGCCATCGCCGAAAATGGCATGACGCTGACCGATTCGACCGGCTGGCGGACTCGGCTCGCGCCCGAGCAGGTCGACTTCTCCATCTTTCCGAAGGCGCTGGCGAAAGCCGACGTCATCGCCCTGTGCGTCAAGTCCACCGCCACCGCCGAGGCCGCCCGGGAGATCGCGAAGCACGGCCGCAAGGGCGCCCTTGTGGTGAGCTTCCAGAACGGCGTCTCGAACGGCGAGGTGCTGCGCGGCCTGCTCGGCAAGAGCTTCGAGGTGGTCGAAGGCATGGTGCCCTTCAACGTCGCCTATCTCGGCCACGGCCGCTGGCACAAGGGGACGGCGGGCGACCTCGTCGCCGGCGACGCGCCGCGCACCCACGATCTCGCCGAACAGGTCGGCGCCGGGGCCGGACGCCTGCGCATCGCCGCCGACATGGCCGGGGTGGGTTGGGGCAAGCTGCTCATCAACCTCAACAATGCCATCAATGCGCTGTCCGGACGCACTTTGCTCGAGGAGCTCAAGGAGCGGGACTATCGCAAGGTGCTCGCCGCCTCGATCGTCGAGGCGCTCGACCTCCTCGCCTTGGCCAAGATCCAGCCCGCCAAGATCGGGCCCGTGCCGCCGCGGCTCCTCCCCCACGTCATCGCGGCGCCCGACTTCGTCTTCGACCAGTTCCTCAAGATCCAGAAGATCGACGCCAAGGCCCGCTCGTCCATGTACGACGACCTGCGCGCCGGGCGGCCGACCGAGATCGACTTCCTGAACGGCGAGGTGGTGCGGCTGGCGACGCGGCTGCGGCGCCGGGCGCCGGTCAACGAGGCGATCGTTGCCCTCATCAAGCAGGCCGAGGCGGGAGTCGAGCATCTGTGGAGCCCGCAGGACCTGCGGCGGCACGTCATGGAGGCCCACAAGGGGACGCCGCTCTTCGGTTACTGATTTGACAAGGTTAACGAACCGGGGGCAGGTCGAGCGGCGATCCACCCGGAGTCTTCGAATGCGCCTTCGTACCGCCGCGTCCCTTGCCGTCCTCGCCTTCGCAACACTCGCCTCGTCCGCCGCCCCGGCGGCGCCGCTGCCGCCGCTCTCCCAACGCGCCGTCCCCACGCAGCTGCCGCGCGGCGTGCGGCCGCTCGAATATTTTCTCCATGTGAACCCCGATGCGGCGAACCTGCGCTTCTCCGGCACGGCCGCCATCGACATCGAGGTCACCGAGCGCGCGCCTTCCATCACCTTGAATGCCGCCGACCTTGCCTTCACGCGCGTCACGCTGGGCAGCCGGGCCGGCGACGAAACGGCCGCACGCAACATCTCCGTCAATGCGGAGGCGCAGACCGCGACCATCGCCTTCGCCCATCCGATCCTCCCCGGCCGCTATCGCCTCACCCTCGATTATACCGGCAAGATCTACACGCAGGCCGCCGGCTTCTTCGCGCTGGATTACGACAGCCCGAAGGGCAAGAAGCGGGCGCTGTTCACCCAGTTCGAGGCGCCCGATGCCCGGCGCTTCTTCCCGTCCTGGGACGAGCCGCGCTTCCGCACGCCCTACACGCTCGCCGTCACCGTCCCCGCCGGCGACGACGTCGTCGCGAACATGCCGGCGGCACGGACGGTCCGGAACGGCGGCCTCAAGACGGTGACCTTCCAGAAGACGCCCGCCATGTCCTCCTACCTGGTGTTCTTCGGCACCGGCGAGTTCGACCGGATCACGACGCGCGCGGCGAACACGCAGATCGGCGTCGTCGCCCGCCGCGGCAATGGCGAGCAGGGCCGCTGGGCGCTGACCAGCTCGGCGCGCATCCTGCCCTGGTACAACCAATATTTCGGCACCCCCTTCCCGCTTCCCAAGCTGGACAACGTCGCCGGCCCGGGCAGCAGCCAGTTCTTCGGCGCGATGGAGAATTGGGGCGCGATCTTCAGCTTCGAGAACCGCCTGCTCGTCGATCCGGCCATCTCGACCGAAGCGTCGCGCCAGGACATCTTCGAAACCGCGGCCCACGAAATGGCGCACCAATGGTTCGGCGACCTCGTCACCATGGCGTGGTGGGACGACCTCTGGCTGAACGAGGGCTTCGCCTCGTGGATGGCGACCAAGGCGACCCAGGCGCTGCACCCGGAATGGCAGCCCGAGCTCGGCCGCGTCGGCGGACGCGAGGGCGCGATCGGCCAGGATTCGGTCGCGACCACCCATCCGATCGTCCAGCGCCTCACCACGGTCGACCAGATCAGCCAGGCCTTCGACTCGATCACCTACAACAAGGGCGAGGCGGTGATCACGATGCTCGAGGATTATGTCGGCGCCGACGCCTGGCGGCGGGGCGTGCAGGACTATATCCGCGTCCACAAATATTCGAACACCCAGTCCGACGACCTGTGGGCGGCGATCGAGCGGGCGGCGCCCGGCAAGCCGGTGACCGCGATCGCCCACGACTTCACTCTCCAGCCGGGCGTGCCGCTGATCCGCGTGACGGACGCGCGCTGCGCCGGCGGCGGCCGCACCGTCGCGACGCTGAAGCAGGAGGAGTTCACCCGCGACCGGCCGAACAAGGCGCCGCTGCGCTGGCGAGTCCCCGTGATCGCGGCGACCGCCGGCGGCCCCATGCAGGCCCGGACGCTGGTCACCGGCGGCGCCGGCACCGTGACGGTGCCGGGTTGCGGCGCGCTCGTCGTCAACAGCGGCCAGACCGGCTATTACCGCACGCTCTACGCGCCGCCCCTGCTGGCACGGCTCAAGGCCGACTATCCGCGGCTGGCGACCGTCGACCAGATGGGCCTGCTCGCCGACACCTGGGGCCTCGGCCTCGCCGGCTACCAGTCGGCGGCCGACGCGCTCGACATGGTCGACGCCGCCCCCGCCGACGCCAATCCGCGCCTCATCGGCTCGGTCGCCACCATCCTCGCGCAGATCCACGGCTTCTACGACGGCGATCCGCGCCACCAGGCGCTCGTCACCCGCTACGCGACCGCGAAGCTCGCACCGGTTCTCGCCCGCATCGGCTGGCGCGCCAAGGCGGGCGAGCCGGCGACGGTCACCTTGCTGCGCGCCAACCTCGTCGCGACGCTCGGGGCCGTGCACGAGCGGGGCGTCGTCGCCGAGGCGAACCGGCTGACGGCGGCGCGCGACCCGCTCGCCACCGGCGGCCCCCTGCGCACCGCCATCGCGACCATCGTCGCGCAGAATGCCGACGCGGCGACCTGGGAGCGGCTGCACGAGGCGGCCAAGGCCGAGAAGAACCCCCTCGTCCGCAGCCAGCTCTACCGCCAGCTCGGCTCGGCACGCGACGAGGCGCTCGCCCGCCGCGCGCTGGACCTCGCGCTGACGCCGGAGCCGGGCGCCACCAACAGCGCCGGCATCATCTCCGCCGTCGCGGGGCAGCATCCCGACCTCGCCTTCGACTTCGCCATCCGCCACCGCGAGGAAGTCGAGGCGCTGGTCGACATCTCGTCGCGCTCGCGCTTCGTGCCGCAGCTCGGCGCCCGCTCGACCGACCCGGCGATGGTCGGGCGGATCGAGGACTATGCGACGCGCTACCTGACGCCGCAGTCGCGGCGCCCGGCGGACCAGGCGATCGCCTCGATCCGCGACCGGATCAAGGTGCGCGAGACGCGGGTGCCGGACATCAGCCGGTGGCTCGAGGCGAAGGTCCGCTAGGGTCCCCGGTGCGATGAAGGGCCTCCTGCTCCTCGCCCCCAGTGCGCTGGCGCTCGGCACGGCGCGGCCGCCGGAGCCTCCTCCGGCGCTCCCGTACCTCCCGCTCGACGCGCGGGAGGTGACCTACTCGGTGATCCCCGCTCCGGCGCCGACTCCCGCGCCGGTTCCTGCGGGTCCCGCCTCCACGCCGCCGGCACCGCCTTCACCGCCCGGCGGCGCCCTGCGCATCCTCGTGAGCCTGCCGCAGCAGAAAGCGTTCGTGTTCCGCGACGGCGCCTTGTTGGAGACGGCGCCGGTCTCGACCGGCCGGCGGGGCCATCCGACGCCGGTCGGGACCTTCCGCATCCTCCAGAAGCAGGTGCACCACCGTTCGAACCTCTATTCGAACGCGCCGATGCCCTACATGCAGCGTCTCACGACCTACGGCATCGCCCTCCACGCCGGCCCGCTGCCCGGCTACCCCGCCTCGCACGGCTGTATCCGGCTGCCTTGGGCCTTCGCCAAGAAGCTCTACGCGATGACCGACGCCGCCACCCTGGTGACGATCACCCGCGAGCCGGTGAAGCTGGGCGGGGGCGGCGAGGAGACCAACTGATCAGGAAGCCAGGCGCGCACTGCGGCGATAACATGCCCAGGCGAGCAGGGCGAAGAGCAGGGCGCCGCCCCAGAGGGCATAGGGGTGGAAGGCCGTGCCGACGAGGGCGAGCGGTTCGGGGTTGCCGGAGCCCGCCACGATCCCCGCCACCAGCACCCCGAACAGGCTTTCGCCGACGATGAAGCCGGTGGCGACGAGCACCCCCATCCGGCGATGCGCCTCGTCGTTCCTGGCGCGGTCGTAGACCCAGCCGCAGACGGCGCCGACGACCACCAGCAGTGTCGCCGACATCGGCAGGTAGATGGCGATGCCGACGGCGAGCGGCGGCAGGCGGAGCAGCTTCATCCGTCCAAACAG
This sequence comes from Alphaproteobacteria bacterium, assembly GCA_019239415.1. Taxonomy (GTDB): domain Bacteria; phylum Pseudomonadota; class Alphaproteobacteria; order Sphingomonadales; family Sphingomonadaceae; genus Allosphingosinicella. Next base: position 52,001 of record JAFAZW010000088.1, on the reverse strand, counting down.
CGCATCGAGGGCGATGAGGCCGATGCCGAGCAGCACGCCGTTGGCGATCATCCCCCATTGCTGCGTCCCGGTCAGCACGCCCTGCGCCAGCGTCGAGATCAACGCCGCCTGCGGGGCGCCCAGCGCCTCCTTGCCGGCGCCCGCCACCCCGGCGAAGCCGTAGCCGGCGTTGAGGAGGTTGAGGACGGGCGGGATCACGGCGGCGCCGAACAGCACGCCGAACAGCAGGGCGACCTGCTGGCGCCACGGCGTCGCGCCGACCAGCTGCCCCGTCTTGAGGTCCTGGAGGTTGTCGTTCGAAATGGTGGCGACGCCGAACACGACAGCGGTGACGATCAGCGCGTAGGCGATGAGCGGTTTCGGGTCGGCGACGCTCCCCAGGACGGCGACGAGGAGCAAGGACGCGCCGAGAGCGGAGAGGATGCCGATGCCGGAGACGGGGCTATTCGAGGCGCCGATCAGGCCCGCCATATAGCCGCAGACGGCGGCGATGAAGGCACCGGCGAGGAGGATGAAGACGACGCTGCCGGCGAGGACCAGCGGCATGCTCCCGCCGGCCGCGCCGCCGAGCTCGCGGACGAGCAGGAAGCCGATCGGCACCAGCGCGGCGAGGATACCGAAGCCGACCCAGCCGATCGGGATGTCGCGTTCCTCGACGGGGAGCGCGCCGCCGCCGCTGGCCTTGCGCGCCCGCGAGGCGGCGAGCGCGCCGGCCAACCCCTTCACGATGGGACCGATGACGATGACGAGCGTCCAGACGGCGGCGACGCCGATGACGCCGGCCCCGAGGAAGCGGACCTGGTTCTTCCAGACGTCGATGGCGAGGTCCTCATAGCCGCCTGCCGGGACCGCCAGCCCGCTGCTGAGCCAGGGTACGGCCGCGCCCCAGGCGATGACGATGCCGACCAGCATCGCGACGCCGACCGAGAGGCCGACGAGGTGGCCGACGCCGAGCAGCGCGAACTGGAAGGCCGGGTTGAAGCCGCTGACGCCGCGACCGAGACGGAAGAAGCTGCTCGACTCGATCGTCGCAAGCTTCAGCGCGCCGAGCAGCGCGAAGCCGGCCGAGACGAGCGAGCCGGTGACGATGGCGGCGAGGCCGCGGCTGTTCGCCTCCGCCCCCTCGCCCGATTCCTGCCCGACCTTGAGCACCTCGGCCGCGGCGACGCCTTCGGGATAGGGCAAGGGCGAGTCGGTCACCAGGGCGCGGCGCAGCGGGACCGAGAACAGCACGCCGAGGATGCCGCCGAGGCCGGTGACGAGCGCCGTCGTCCAATAAGGGAAATCGTGCCACCAGCCGATCATGACCAGACCGGGCAGCACGAAGCAGATCGCGGCGAGCGTCCCGGCGGCCGACGCGACGGTCTGGACGATGTTGTTCTCGAGGATGGACGCGCCCGAAAACCAGCGCAGCACCGCCATCGAGATCACCGCGGCGGGGATCGAGGTGGCGAAGGTCAGGCCGACCTTGAGCCCGAGATAGACGTTGGCAGCGGTGAAGACGAGCGTGATGAGGCCGCCGAGGAGGATGGCCCGCACCGTCAGCTCGGAGCGGCTGGAAAGGGATTCCTGGGTCACGCGCACTCTCCCTTGGCCGCCGCTGTCCCGCTCCCTATCCGTTTCCGAACAGGGGCGGCAAGCGTCGGGTCAGTGGGCCGGGACGCGCACCTCTATCCCGAAACAGGCTGGAATATCGCCGCGCCCGTGAGGAGCGGGACCACGCTACGCGTCCGCGCCTTCTGCGCCGACATGCGCGGGGGCAACAACAAATTACGTAGTGCTGACTGAAATCTTCGCCATTTTGGTGTTAATGCCGGTAAGATTGACGAGCTGCAAAACGGTCGATAACATTTTGCGTGGCAGAAGTGCCGTGGACAAAAAAAGGGGATTATCATGAAATTGATTACATTGTCTCTCGTGGCAGCAGTCGTGGCTCCCCTTCCTTCGTCGGTCACCCACGCGTTCGCGGACAAAGGTAAATATGTGATGGGTTACTGCCCGCGCGGGTGCATCCAGGCTGGCAATACCGGAGATCCTCGGTTCGACTGCGTCTGTATCGCTTAAAAATTCTGTCTGGCGCCCGCCATCGGTCTTAGCAAAGACCGATGGCGGTGCGACGTAATCGCCAAGCCGAAGTCGGCGTCTGCCCGCTCAGCGGGCGCTCGTACTTAGCTCGACGCCGTAATAGGTCGGTGCGTTGTTACCGTGCCGGACCAGGAGCAGGACGGACTTCCGTCCCGCGGCGCGGGCGGCCGCGACGGCAGCCGCCGCCTGTTCCGGAGTGGCGGTTGCGCGCTGGTTGATCGAGAGGATCACGTCGCCGACCTGCACCTTCGATGCGGCATCGCTGCTGGGATTGACGGCGGAGACGACGACGCCCTTGAGGTTCGGGTCGTTCAGGCGGAGCGAACGGGCGATCTCCGGGGTCAGCGTCTGGACGGTGAGGCCTAGGCTCTCGCGCGCCGAGCGCTGGCTGGTGGACTGCTGCTGGTCGGTCGGATTGGTGACGCTGTTCGGATCGTCGCCGCCACTCCCCTGGCGAGCGAGCTCCTCCTCGCTCGGCCGCTCGCCGACGGTGACGGTCACCGTCCGGCGCTGGCCTTCGCGCACGAACGTGACTGGCACGCGCGCGCCGACCGGCTGCTGCGACACCAGGTAAGCGAGCGACTGGTCCGGCGTGACCGGCTGATTGTTGACCGCGATCACGACGTCGCCCTGCTGGATGCCGGCGCGCGCGGCCGGACCGTTCGGCGTGACCGCGCGGATCAGCTCGCCCTGGTTCTTGGGTATACCGAGCGATTCGGCAATTTCTTCGTCGAGATTCTGGAGGCTGACGCCGATATAGCCGCGCGAGACCTTGCCGCCGCGCTGCAGCGCCTCGATCACCGGCCGCGCCTGCTCCGCGGGAATGGCGAAGCCGATGCCGATATTGCCGCCGGTCGGCGAGTAGAGGGCGGTGTTGATGCCGATGACGTTGCCGTTGAGGTCGAACATCGGGCCGCCCGAATTGCCCATGTTGATGGACGCGTCGGTCTGGATGTAGCGGTCGTAGACGCCCGACTGGAGGTTGCGGTGGAGGGCGGAGACGATGCCCGCCGTCACCGTGCCGCCGAGGCCGAACGGGTTGCCGATCGCGAGCACCCAGTCGCCAACCCGCGTGCGCGTGGAATCGCCGAAGCGGACGAAGGGCAGCCCCTGCCCGTTGATCTTGAGGAGGGCGAGATCGGCGGCCTGGTCCTTGCCGACGACGCGGGCCGTGAACTCGCGCCGGTCGGCGAGGGTGACGGTGATCTGGTCGACCGTCGCGCCGGTGCGGGCCGGCGAGATGACGTGGTTGTTGGTGACGACATAGCCGTCCGCCGAGATCAGGAAGCCCGAGCCGAGCGAGCCGCCGCGCTGCACCGACTGGCCGCCGCCGCCACTGCCGCCATTGTCGTCATCGTCCTGGCCGGGGACCGGCGCGCCGAACTGGCGGAAGAAATCCTCGAGGCCCGGCGGCAGCTGCTGCTGGCGGTTCACCCGCAGCGTCTGCTTCGTCGAGATGTTGACCACCGCCGGCTGGAGGCGGGCGGCGAGGTCGGCGAAGCTCATCGGCGCGCCCGGGCGTGGCGCGCTCGCGGCCATGGCCGAGGGATCGTTCTGCGCGGTCTGCGCGCCGAGCGGACCCACGGCGAGGGTCGCGGCGGCGCCGCCCAGCAGGAGCGCGGCGGAGAGGCCATAAACGTAACGCACGGTGCTCAGTCTCCTCAGGTCTTCGCGGAGGCGGGGCGGGCAGACCCCGCGCTCCCAATCGCATGCTGTTCGCTTGCTATCTGGTGCGGCTGAACCGGATTTGAATAGGCCCGCCGGCGCTCCGGCGTCGCTTATTTCTTCCCGCGGAACTCCCTCAGATAGTCGTTGTCCGGCGAGAGGACGATGGTCGAGCGGCCGCGTTCCTCGCTCTTGGGCAGGCCTTCCCCGGTGAAGGTCAGGCGGTAGGACTGCATCGCGCGGTAGAAATCGTAGAAGGCCGGGTCCTTGTTGAACGCCTCGGCAAAGGTCTTCGCGGCCTCGGCGTCGGCCTCGGCGCGGATGATCTGCGCCTGCTTGTAGCCCTGGGCGCGGATCGCCGTCGCCTCCTGCTCGCGCGCGCTCTTCATCCGCTCGAAGGCGGAGTTGAGCGGGATGCCGCTCGGCAGGTCGGCGCGCTTGATCCTGACGTCGACGATCTCGGCGCCATATTGGCGCGCGGCACGGTTCAGCGCCGACTTGATATGCGCCATCATCTCGCCGCGCTCGGCGCTGAGCAGGGCGGCGAACGGCCGCTTGCCCAGCTCGTTGCGAATCGCGGAGCCCAGGATCGGCTTCAGCTGGTCGCCGAGCCGCGCCTCGGTCTGCGCGGAGACGTACATGCGCAGCGGATCGACGATGCGGTAGCGGGCGAAGGCGTCGACCTGCAGCCGGTACTGGTCGGTTGAGAGCACCTGCTGGCGCTCCATGCCGAGGCTGAGGATACGCTTGTCGATCCAGTGGATCTGCTCGATGAACGGCCAGCGCGCGATGAGGCCTGCGCCCGTGCGTCCGAACTGCTCGCCCGGCTGGTAGGCGTTGATCGTGCGCTGCGGCTGGCCGAAGCGGACGATCACCGCCTGCTTGGTCTCCGGCACGTTGGCGAAGGTCGCGCCGGCGAGGATCAGGAGGGCGATGGCCGCGAAGGCGATCGCGATCGGGTTGCGGAGCGACGGGTTCATCGCGGGGCGGCCTCCTGGGCCTCGCCCTGCTGGGCGCGCTTGTTGACTTCGGGCAGCGGCAGATAGGGGGTCACGCCGGGCGCCTCCACCACCGTCTTGTCGACCTTCGAGAGCACCTTCTCCATCGTCTCGTAATAGAGGCGGCGGCGGGTGACGTCCGGCGCGAGCTTGTACTGTGCGTAGATCTGGTCGAACGCCGCCGCGTCGCCCTGGGCGTGGGCGGTGACCTGCTGGGCATAGGCGCGGGCGTTGTTGACGTCGGACTGGAAGTCCTGCTGCGCCGCCGTCACCCGCTTGAAGGCCTCGTTGACCTCGGCCGGCGGGTCGGTCTGGTTGATGGTGATGCCCTCGATGTGGATGCCGGCGCCGTAGCGGTCGAGGATCTGCTGCATCGCCAGCGCGACGCGGTTCGCGACATCGTCGCGGCCGGCGCCGATCGCGTCGTTGAAGCGGACGTTCGCCACCACCGCCCGCATCGCGCTCTGCGCGACCTCCGAGATGGTGTTCTGCGGATTGTCGAGGGTGAACAGGTAGAGCTGCGGGTCGCGGATCTTCCAGCGCACCGAATAAGCGAGGTCGATGAGGTTCTGGTCCTCGGTCAGCACGAGATTGTCGTCGGGACGGCCCGACGTGCCGATGTCCGTCTTGCGGACCTGGCCGACGTCGACCTTCTCCATCCGCTCGATCGGGGCGGGCAAGGTGAGGTTGATGCCGGGGCCGACGGTGCGGCTGTAGGAGCCGAACAGGGTGACGACGCCCTGCTCCTGGGCACCGACCTGGTGGAAGCTGGTGAAGAGCAGCCAGAGGAGGAGGAAGACGCCGAGGCCGTAGAGCCAGTAGGGCCGGCCGTCCGCCGGGGGCAGACGACCGCCGAAGCGATCGCGGCTCTTCTTCAGGAAATCCTCGAGCGAGGCGATGTTGGCGGGGCCGCCGCCGCCGCCCGGCCGGCGCCGCCGCGGCGGCTGCCCCCAGGGGCTGCGCGGTCCCTTGCCCTCCCCGTCGCCGCCGCCGTCGCCGCCGGACGGACCCCAGGGGCCGCCCTTATTCTCGTTCCACATGGCGGAAAGGCGCGCGCCCCACCCGAAAAAGGCTCTCATCCGACCTTTATAGGTGCGGGTCCTGGGGAAAAACAGTGGCAAGCCGCGCCGCGTCTCCTATGTCGCCGCCATGGCCGACGACACCGCCCCGCTCCTCGCCGCGCTCGCCAGCGTTCCCGCCGCCGGCGGACGCGTCGCCAGCGCGCGCCTGAACGCCGGCGCCGCGAGCCTCGTTCTCGACGTCACCGGCCTCTCCGCCCACGCGCGCGCGGCGCTGGAGGCGGACGTGCGCGATGCCGTTGTCCGCGCCATCGCCGTGTCCGAGGTCCGCATCGCCATGACCGCGGAGAAGGTCGAGCGCGCCATCGTCGCCGTCGGCAGCGGCAAGGGCGGCGTCGGCAAGTCGACGGTCGCCGCCAACCTCGCCGTCGCCCTGACCCGTGCCGGCCGACGCGTCGGGCTTGTTGACGCGGATATTTACGGCCCGTCCCAACCGCGGATCATGGGCAGCACCGAGCGGCCGGAAATGGCCGACAAGCAGATCGTCCCGGTCGAGGCGCACGGGGTCAAGCTGCTGTCGATCGGTCAGCTGGTCGAGCCCGGCGCGGCGCTCGCCTGGCGCGGACCGATGGCGGCGAGTGCGCTGGGCCAGCTCGTCGAGGGCGACTGGGCCGACGCCGACCTCCTCGTCGTCGACCTGCCGCCCGGCACCGGCGACGTGCAGCTCTCGCTGATCCAGAAATGGAAGCCGGCGGGGGCGGTGATCGTCTCGACGCCGCAGGATCTCGCGCTGATCGACGCCACCCGCGCCATCGACCTGTTCCGCAAGATGGACGTGCCGATCCTCGGCCTCGTCGAGAACATGGCCGGCTACGCCTGTCCGCATTGCGGCGAGATGTCGGACCCGTTCGGCGCCGGCGGCGCCGAAGCGGCGGCGAAGGTGCTGGACATCCCCTTCCTCGGCCGCATCCCGCTGACCGCCGCGATCCGCGCGGCCTCCGACGCCGGCGACCCCCCGGCCGCCGGCGACGGCGAGGAGGCCGCCCTCTTCGCGACCCTCGCGGCGCGACTGATGGAGCGGCTCGACGCCCGCTGAGTTATTCGGCCGGAGACAGAACATGCCCCTCACCCGCGACGAAGACCTGTACGACCTCCTCGCCTCGACCCGCACGATCGCGATGATCGGCGCGTCGGACCGGCCCGACCGGCCGAGCTGGGGCGTGATGAAGTTCCTGCAGGACTGGGGCTACCGCGTCATCCCGGTCAACCCGCAGATCACCGGCGAGCATGTCCATGGCGAATATGTCTGGCGCGAGCTCGCCCAGATCGGGGAGCCGATCGACCTCGTGGACATCTTCCGCCGCCCCCAGGCCGCCGGCGAGGCGGTGGACGAGGCGATCGCCGCCGGCGCCAAGGCCGTGTGGATGCAGATCGGCGTGGTCAATCACGACGCCGCGGCGCGCGCGGAGGCCGCAGGGCTCAAGGTGGTGATGGATCGCTGCCCCAAGATCGACATCCCGCGCTTGCGGGTGCCGAGGGTCGCTCAGGAGCGCTGAGGCTGCACCAGCGCCGCGGCGTAGCTCGGGGCGACCGTCTCGGAGCGGCCGGGCGTCAGCAGGCGGACGCGGCGGTTGCCGAAGTCGACGGAGACCCGCTCGAAGAGCTTCAATGCGTCCATGCCGAGCAGGATCGCCGGCCGGTCGAGCAGGCCGAGCTTCTTGAACGGATGGGCGTCGGCGAAGGCGATCGGCAGGTCGCGTATCTCGGCGTCGCCGAGGTGGAAGACGCGGGCGTAGCTCTGGTCCGCCACGAGCCGGCCGCCGGTGACGCTGAGCATCTCGATCGGCTGGACCGGGCCGAGCCGGTGGCGCCGCTCGAGCCGGGCGCGGAGCACCCGGTTGCCGACGGTCACCTGGGCGCCGGTGTCGACGATCACCCACACCTTCTCGCCGTCGAGCGAGGCATCGACGAGGACGAGATGCCCGAAGCGGCTCTTGCCGGTGACGACGATCGCGTCGCTCGCCCATTGCTCCTCGCGATTGGCCGCATTGACCACCGTCATCGCGTGGCGGGCGAAGTCGAACGAGACGCGCTGCTTTTGGAGCGAGTCGACGCCGAGCATCCCTTCGGCACCGAGATTCTGGCGCAGCAGCGCCGGCGCATGGATCGCCGCCACCTGCCTTTGCCCCACCTGCAGCGAGGGGATGAGGACGGTGGCGATGTCGCTGACCTCGGTCATGCTGTGGACGCGCGCCTCGCCGGCGGCGCCGAGGCCGAGGCTCTGGGCGAGCTCGCGGGCGATCACCGTGCGCTCGGCGCCGGTGTCGATGATGAAGCGGTAGGGCCCCTTGCCGCCGATGCTGACCGGGACGGTCATCCGCTGCGCTTCGTCGGCGCCGATGCCGAGGGCGAACCCCTGGTCGGCGGCCGCCGCGGGCGCCGGAGCCTGCGCCGCGGGCGCGGGGACGGTCGCCGGCGCGGCGGCGAGCAGGAGCAGAGAGAGCAGCGCTTTCATGGTCGGTCCTCCAGGAAAGCGAATCTACGCCTTTCCTGGGCGATGCGCAAAAGCGGGCGCTGCGAAGCCGGCCCGGCCCGCGACGAAGCCGGAAATGATCAGGCGCCGGCGACGGTCATCCCATCGATGCGCAGCGTCGGCACGTTGATCGAGCGGCGGAACTCGAGGTCGTCCGCGGCGGCGAGGTTGCGATACATGTCGAGCAGGTTGCCGGCGATGGTGATCTCCTCCACGGGCCGGGCGATCTCGCCTTTCTCGATGAGGAAACCGGCGGCGCCGCGGCTATAGTCGCCGGTGACGCCGTTCACGCCCTGGCCGATCAGCTCGATGACGTAGACGCCGCGGTCGATGGCGCCGATCAGAGCCTCGCGCGTGACGTCGCCTGGTCCCATATGGACGTTGGTCGGACCGGCGCCGGGCGGGCCGGAAACGCCGCGAACGGCATGGCCGGTCGGGCCGCGTCCGAGCTGGCGCGCCGAGGCGCTGTCCAGCAGCCAGCCGGTCAGGCGGCCGCCGGCGACGAGGTCCTGGGGCGCCGTCGGCAGCCCCTCGCCGTCGAACGGCTTCGAGCGCAGCCCGCGCGGACGGTGCGGGTCGTCGCGGATGGTGATGGCTGCCGGAAAGACGCTCTCGCCCTCCTTGTCGAGCAGGAACGTCGTCCGCCGCGCGACCGCGGAGCCGACGATGGCCGCGAGGAAATGGCCGAGCAACCCGTTGCCGACGCGCGGGTCGAACACCACCGGCATCGTTCCGCTGGCGAGCCGCGCGGGATCGAGCCGGGCGACGGCGCGCTCCCCCGCGCGGCGGCCGATCGCCTCGGCGGCGTCGAGATCCGCGAGATGGCGGACCGCGTGCTGCGCATAATCGCGCTGCATGCCGGAGCCGGTCCCCGCAATGACGCTCGCATAGCCGCTATAGCCGCTGGTCGTGTAGCCGCGGCAGAAGCCGTGGCTGGTGGCGAGGGCAAGGATGGTGCGTCCCGCCGAAGCGCCTGCCCCGTCACTGTTGGTGACGCCGGCGACCGACCGCGCCGCATCCTCCATTGCCAGCGCCCGGGCCCTGAGCGCGGCAGGCGCGGGATCGGCGCCGTCGTCGCCGTCGACGTCGGGCGCGGGTCCCCGCAGCAGCCGGTCCTCAGGCGCAAGGCCGGCATAGGGGTCCTCCGGCGCTTCGCGCGCCATCGCGACCGCCCGCTCGACGAGGGCCGCAAGCGCCTCATCGGAGAGATCCGACGAGGAGACGCTGGCGGAGCGGCGGCCGACGAACAGGCGCAGGCCGATCTGCTCGCCCTCCGAGCGGGACACGTCCTCGAGCGCGCCGAGACGCACCTGCAGGCTCGTCGAGGCGTCGCCGTGATAGAGGACGTCGGCGGCATCGGCGCCGGCGCGGACGGCACGCTCGACGAGGTCGGCGGCGCGCGCCTCGGCCTGGGAAACGGACAGCATGGCGGCGGACTTAGGTGCCGCGGCCGGCGATTGCAAAGCCTCAGGCGGTGGTGCCGACGACGAGGCAGGCGAGGAACATGAGCAGCCCCGCGAACCGGTTGGACCGGAAGCGGGCGAGGGCATCGCCCGGATCGTCGGGCTTCAGCCGCACCGCCTGCGTCGCCAGATGCAGCGCCATCGGCGCCAGCGCGAGGAGCGCGAGCCCGTCGGGCCGCACACGCCACAATGCCGCCGCCCAGCAGCCCAGCGCGAGGGCGTAGAAGAGCGCAATACCGACGCCGGCGTGGGCTCCGAGCGCCCGCGCCGACGAGCGCACGCCGACCAACGCGTCGTCCTCGCGATCCTGAAGCGCGTAGATCGTGTCGTAGCCGATGACCCAGGCAATCGCGCCGGCGTAGAGGAGCAGCGGCGTCAGGCCGAGTTCGCCGCGGACCGCCGGCCAGCCGACCAGGGCCGCCCAGGAGAAGACGAGGCCCAGCCACGCCTGCGGCCACCAGGTGATCCGCTTCATGAACGGGTAGGCCGCGACGGGGGCGAGGCTGGCGAGCCCCACGGCCTGGGCCAGCCGCGGCAGCTGCACCAGGACGAGGAGGCCGAGGAGGCAGAGGCCGGCGAGCAGCGCCCAGGCGCCCGTCAGCGATACGCGTCCGCTCGCCAGCGGCCGCAGGCGGGTGCGCTCCACGCGCCGGTCGAGATCCCGGTCGACGATGTCGTTCCATACACACCCCGCGCTCCGCATCGCCCAGGCGCCGAGCCCGAGCCAGAAGAGGAGCGGGAGGCCGCGCGGGCCCAGCCCCGCCAGCGCCACGGCCCACGCGCCGGGCCAGTAGAGCAGCCACGCCCCGATCGGCCGGTCGAGCCGCATCAGCGACGCATAGGGCCGCGCCGGGGTGGGCAGGGCGCCGATCAGGCCGCGGCGCTCGCTGTCGGGGACGATGTCGTGCTCTGCGTCGCTCATTCCCGGATTACTACCGTTCGGCCTGAGCTTGTCGAAGGCCTTTCCTTCTCTTGCGGCTTGCACCAAGGACAGGGCTTCGCCAGGCTCAGCCCGAACGGTTTTCCCCTGCACGAGCGCGCTTGCATGGTTCAGACCCCCGCCTCGCTGCCGTCGAGCCTGCCGCGTCTCTTCGTCGAGCAGACGCTCGGCGCCGGCGCGGGACTGACCCTCGAGGGGCCGGCCGCCCATTATCTGGGCGCGGTGCTGCGGCTCGGCGCCGGCGGCAGGGCCAAGCTATTCGACGACCGCACTGGCGAGTGGCTCGCCGAGATCGTCGAGGCGGGGAAGAAGCGCGTGTCGCTTCGCGTGTTGGAAAAGCTGCGCGAACGGGAGACGGTGCCGGACCTCTGGCTCCTCTTCGCCCCGATCAAGCGCGGCCGCATCGACTGGATCGCCGAGAAAGCCAGCGAGCTCGGGGTCGCCCGGCTCGTGCCCGTGATCACCGCGCGGACGATCGTCGATCGGGTCAACACCGAGCGCCTGCGGGCGCATTTGATCGAGGCGGCGGAGCAGTGCGAGCGCACCGCGCTCCCCACCCTTGCCGGGCCGGCAAAGCTGGAGCGGCTGCTGGCGAACTGGCCCGACGAGCGCGCCCTCCTCTTCGCCGACGAGCAGGGCGGCGAACCGCTCGCCGGCGCCGTCGCGCCGGGCCCGGCGGCGATCCTGATCGGGCCCGAAGGCGGGTTCGCGCCGGACGAACGGGACGCGATCCGCGCCGTGAGGCGGGCCCGGCCGGTTTCGCTTGGGCCCCGCATCCTGCGCGCCGACACGGCGGCGGTCGCGGCGGTCTCGGTGTGGATGGCGGCGGCGGGCGATTGGCACCGGCACGGAGACCGGTAGCGATGCGAAACCGGCTGGCGGCTGCCGGCAACCCCCGCTAGGGCGCGCCACATGACGACCCGCACCGACAATGCCAGGGCCGACCCGCCGATCGAGAGCAGGGACGACCTGCTGCGCGTCTTCGCCAAGGGCGAGAAGCCGGCCGATCGATGGCGAATCGGCACCGAGCACGAGAAGTTCGTCTACCGCAAGGACGACCGCCGCGCGCCCTCCTACGACGAGCCCGGCGGCATCCGCGACCTGCTGATGGGCCTCACCGAGTTCGGCTGGTCGCCGGTCGAGGAGGGCGGCAACGTCATCGCCCTTGCCGGCCCCGACGGCAATGTCAGCCTCGAGCCGGCGGGCCAGTTCGAGCTGTCCGGCGCCCCCCTGGATCATCTCCACCAGACCTGCGCCGAGGCCGGGCGCCACCTGCGCCAGGTCAAGGCGGTCGGCGATCGGCTCGGGGTCGGCTTCCTCGGCCTCGGCATGTGGCCGGACAAGGCGCGCGACGAGCTGCCGCGCATGCCCAAGGGCCGTTACGCGATCATGCTGCGCCACATGCCGCGCGTCGGCGGCCTCGGCCTCGACATGATGCTGCGCACCTGCACGATCCAGGTAAACCTCGATTACGCGTCCGAGGCGGACATGGCGCGCAAGTTCCGCGTCGGCCTCGCTCTGCAGCCGCTCGCCACCGCCCTGTTCGCCAACTCGCCGTTCACGGAAGGCAGGCCGAACGGCTTCCTCTCCTTCCGCAGCCACATCTGGTCGGACACCGATCCGCACCGCACCGGCATGCTGCCGTTCGTGTTCGAGGACGGCTTCGGCTACGAGCGGTATTGCGACTATGCCCTCGATGTGCCGATGTACTTCGTCTACCGCGACGGCCGCTACATCGACGCCGCCGGCCTCTCCTTCCGCGACTTCCTCGAGGGCCGCCTGGAGGCGCTCCCCGGCGAGAAGCCGCGCCTGTCGGACTGGGTCGACCATCTCTCGACCGCCTTTCCCGAGGTGCGGCTCAAGAGCTTCCTCGAGATGCGCGGCGCCGACGGCGGCCCGTGGAGCCGCATCTGCGCGCTGCCGGCCTTGTGGGTCGGCCTCCTCTACGACCAGGGGGCGCTCGACGCGGCGTGGGACGAAGTCCGGCACTGGTCGCTCGAGGAGCGCCAGCGGCTGCGCGACGACGTGCCGCGGCTCGGCCTCCAGGCGCGGACGCCGGCGGGCGAGAGCCTGCGCGATCTCGGCCGGCGGGTCCTGGACCTCGCCGATGCCGGCCTCAGGGCGCGGGCACGGCTCAACTCGATCGGAGAGAATGAAAGCGGCTTCCTCGACCCGCTCCGCGAGATCCTCGCGCGCGGCAAGACGCCGGCGGAGATGCTGCTCGACCGCTATCGCGGCGAATGGGCCGGCGACGTCTCGCGCGTCTACGACGACATGAGCTTCTAGGACATCGCCGAGGCTGTAGGTTCGGCATCCACCTTTCCTTCTGAGCGCGACCGTCCCAAAAAGGTGGGCCCCGGACCAAGCCCGGGGTGACGTGGGGGTACCGTGACCGACATCAACGAACGCCGGGGCCTTTATCCGCCGATCGCGCCATACCGTTCCGGCCATCTGGACGTGGGCGACGGCCACAGGGTCTGCTGGGAGCTGTGCGGCAATCCCGACGGCAAGCCGGCGGTGTTCCTCCATGGAGGGCCGGGCGCCGGCTGCAGCCCGGATCACCGCCGGCTGTTCGACCCGGCGCGGTACAATCTGCTGCTGTTCGACCAGCGCGGTTGCGGCCGCTCGACGCCGCATGCGAGCCTCGCCGCCAACACCACCTGGCACCTCGTCGACGACATCGAGCGCCTGCGCGCGCTGGTCGGGGTCGAGCGCTGGCTGGTCTTCGGTGGATCGTGGGGCTCGACACTCGCTCTCGCTTATGCGCAGGCGCATCCGGAGCGCGTGACCGGACTCATCCTGCGCGGCATCTTCACCTTCCTGCCCTACGAAGTGGACTGGCTGTACCGGCCGGGGGGCGCCTCGCAGGTCTTCCCCGACAAGTGGGACGCGTTCGTCGCGCCGATTCCCGGAGCCGAGCGCGACGACCTCGTCGCGGCTTACGGCCGCCGCCTCGACGATCCGGACCCGGCCGTCCGCGTCGAAGCGGCCAAGGCGTGGAGCCGCTGGGAAGCGGAGGTCGTCACGCTGCTTCCCAATCCAGCCCTGGTCGCCGAATCGACCGAGGACGCCCACGCCGTCGCCATCGCCCGCATCGAGAACCACTACATGGCCCATGGCGGCTGGCTCGCGGAGGGTCAGCTTTTGCGCGACGCCGCGCGCCTCGGCGACATTCCCGGCATCGTCGTCCAGGGCCGTTACGACATCTGCACGCCGCCGCGCGCCGCCTGGGACCTCCACCGCGCCTGGCCGCAGGCGGACCTGCGGATCGTTCCCGACGCCGGACACAGCTTCAGCGAGCCCGGCATCCTCGACGGCCTCGTCCGCGCGACCGACGAGATGGCGGCGTAGCTCTCCCCGTCCCGAGGACGAGCTTACTCCCCCGGCCGGTAGGTCCGCTCGATGTGCCCGTTGAGCTGGTCGGACCAGAAGTAGATTTCGCGCAGGTCGCCGGTGGCGTAGCGCTGGGCCTCGTCGTTGAAATGCGGCGAGCCGGGATGGCCGCTCTCGCCCCCGGCGGTGACGGCGCGGGCGCGGACGCGCGGGCCGAACTCGACGACGGCGACGAAGCTGTTGCCGCTCGTGCCGTACCAGCGGCGGGTGCCCGGCTTGGGCCCCGCGCCGAACGAGGCGAGCGATCCCCAGCGGGCGGAGGTGAAGCCGACGGGGATGCTCGGCCCGCTGTCCGAGAAAGGATGAACGATGTCGCCGGTCAGCCGCTGGAAGCGGTTGATCTCGCCCCACGGCACCTGCCAGCGACCGAATTCGCGCGCCAGCCGCTCCGACGCGGCGGCGAGGGCGGCGAGCTTCACCGCGCCGGGCGCGGCGTCGATGCGGTCGTAGGTCGTCATGCCGGCGAGGAACTGGCCGCCCGAGACGCGCTTCACCATCTCCTCGCCCCAGAAGACCGCCAGCGACGTCGGCACCGAATCGACGCCCCAGCGATAATCCCAGCGGCGCAGCGCCTCGACCTGCGCCGCCAGCCGCGCGTCCGGCGCCGCATCCCACGCCCGCAACAGCCCGGGAACCAGCCGCGCGAAGGCGGTGAGATAGGAATCGTAGGCGGCGGCGCGCAGGCTCTCCAGGGTGAAGTCGCGCCGGCCTGCGAGCACCCGCAGGGCGTGGAGCCCGCGCGGGCTCTCCCCCGCCGTATCCATGTAACGGGGGAAGCGCGCCGCCGGGATGCTGCCGACGCCCCCGGCGTTCCACGGCGCGTTGTTGGTGTTCTGCACCCAGCCGGCGGCCGGATTGACGGCGTGCGGCGTCGTCGCGAGCGCATGGAAGCCGTGCCAGTCGGTGCGCGGATCGCTGCCGTCGACCGGTTTCGTATAGTCGAAACGGTCGTCGCGGACCGGGACGAACTGCGGGTGGAGATAGGCGATCTCGCCCTTGTCGTCGGCGAACAGCGTATTGTTGGAGCTGTTCGCCTTGCGCTCGGCGACGCGGGTGAACTCGGCGAGGTCGCGGGCGCGGGTACGGAGGAACGACTGCTCCAGCGCCTCGACCGGCTTGTGCATCATCGCGAAGGCGATCCACTTGCCGCCCTCCGCGCGGACGATCGGGCCGTGATGGGTGCGGTAGACGGTGAAGCCGCGGCTTTTCATCGATCCGTCGGCGGCGCGGTACGGGACGCTCACCGTCGAGACCAGCACCGGCCGCTCTTCGGCGCCATATTTGTAGAACAGGCGGCCGCCCCGGCGGACGATCGTCTCCGCGAACTCGTCGACGCTGTCGACGCCGCTCGAAGTGTGCATCCAGCCGGCGTGGCGGTTGAAGCCCTGGTAGATGAAGAACTGGCCCCAGGTCGCCGCGCCATAGGCGTCGAGGCCCTCGTCGCTCGTCACCTGCTGCTCGGAGCGGAAGAAGAAGCTGGTGTGCGGGTTGATGAGGAGGAGGGCATGGCCGCCGCGCGTGTTCTTCGGCGCGACGGCGATGCCGTTCGAGCCGCGCGGCTCGGGGTCGGCGGCCGGCGAGGCGGCCGCGAGCCGCTGACCGCCGCCGCCATAGAAGGCTTCCAATCGCTTCAGGTCGATCCGCTCGATGTCGCCGCCGATCGAGCCCTCGGTGAAGGAGAGCGCCATCCACGGCTCGAAGCGGCGGATCGCGCGCGGGCGCACATCGGGGTGGGTGGCGAGGTAGAAGTTCAGGCCGTCGGCCCAGGCGTCCATCAGGCGCCTGAGCCAGGCGGGGCTCGCCGCGTAGCGCTCGCGCAGGAAGTCCGGCTGCATGTAGAGCCGGGCGCGCAGGTCGGCCCACAACGCCGCCTCGCCCTCCGCCTCGGCGGTGCGGCCGAGCGCGGTCAGGTAGTTGGCCTCGACGCGATCGAAGTCGTCCTCGGCCTGAGCATAGATCATGCCGAAGACGGCGTCGGCGTCGCTGCCGCCGTGGACGTGGGCGATCCCCCAATCGTCGCGCACGATCGTCACCCGCGCCGCCTCCGCGCGCAGGCGGGCGAGCTCGGCGTCGGGCTGGGCGGCGGCGGAGGCGGCGAGGAGCAGGAGCGGGGCGAGCCGGAGCAGGATGCGCATGCCGTTCCGGCTACGCCCGCTCCGCCAGCGCTTCAAGTTCTGGCGCGGCGGCGGGCGTTGCGGCTAAGCTCCCCCGGGGACAAGCAGTGGGAGTGGCCGATGGCAACGGGCGGCGCGGGCATCTGGGACGGGGGCCACCTCAAGCGGGTGGTGCTCGCGAGCCTGATCGGCACCACCATCGAATGGTACGATTTCTTCCTCTACAACTACGCTGCGGCTTTGGTCTTCAACCGCCTCTTCTTCCCCAGGTTCGACCCGGCCATCGGAACCCTCCTCGCCTTCACGACCTACGCACTCGGCTTCGTGGCCCGGCCGGTGGGTGGCATCGTTTTCGGCCATTTCGGCGACAGAATCGGGCGCAAGCGCCTGCTGATGGTGAGCCTCGTGCTGATGGGCCTTTCCACAACGCTCATCGGGTTCCTCCCCACCTACCAGCAGGTCGGCATCTGGGCGCCCCTGGCTCTGGTGGCGCTGAGGCTCGTGCAGGGCTTTGCGGTCGGTGGCGAATGGGGCGGCGCCGTGCTCCTGGCGGCCGAGCATGCGGACGCGCGGCGGCGCGGCTTCTGGGCGAGCTGGCCGCAAGCGGGCGTGCCTGCCGGCAACCTGATCGCGGTCGGCGTCTTGGCGCTTATCGCGGCCGTGCAGAGCGACGCGGCCTTCGCCGACTGGGGCTGGCGCGTGCCGTTCCTGCTTTCCCTCGTCCTGGTCGCGATCGGCTGGTGGATACGCACCTCGGTCGCGGAAAGCCCCGCCTTCGAGGCGGAGGCGGGCGAGGCGCCGCCAAAGCTTCCGGCCCTCGATGTGCTGAGGGAGCAGCCGCGAGCCATGGCCACAGGCGCGGGCCTGAGGCTCGGCGAAAACATCAGCTACTACATCATCACCGCCTATTCGGTGGTCTACCTGACGGAGACGCAGCATCTCAGTCGCAGCTCCGCGCTCAACGCGACGCTTCTCGGCGCCGCGATCCACTTCGTCATCATCCCTCTGCTCGGCCGCCTTTCCGACCGCGTCGGCCGCCGCCCCGTCTATGCCTTCGGAGGCCTCGGCCTCGCCGTTTTCAGCTTCGCATTCCTGCCGATGCTGGCAAGTGGTGAGATGGCCGTGATCGTGGTGGCGATCACCGTCGCCCTCATCCTTCACGGGGCGATGTACGGGCCGCAGGCGGCATTCATCACCGAGCTCTTCCCCACGCGCTACCGTTATTCGGGCGTGTCCATCGCCTACCAGCTCACGTCGATCTTGGC
The DNA here is from genome assembly GCA_019239415.1 of Alphaproteobacteria bacterium. Taxonomy (GTDB): domain Bacteria; phylum Pseudomonadota; class Alphaproteobacteria; order Sphingomonadales; family Sphingomonadaceae; genus Allosphingosinicella. The sequence goes on along the minus strand of JAFAZW010000088.1, from coordinate 34,526 downwards.
CGGATCCCTCGCGCCGATCGTCGCGATCTGGCTCTACCAGCAGACCCGCTCGACCCTCGCGGTATCCGCTTATGTCGGCCTCGCCTGCGCGATCAGCGGCGTCACCGCCCTGCTCGCGAGCGAGACCAAGGGGGTGGAGCTGAGCCAGATCCGCTAGGCGCGGCGGCCCCGAAGGCGCGGAAGTTTCGAACTTTCGCGTTTAAGAAAATCCGATCGATCAATGGGGGCCTTTTCGATCGCTTTTTCCGATCAGAGCCTCACGGACGATCAGGCTGCGGACGCCCGAGTCGCTTCCTCCTGCCTCACGATGTCAAAGAGCCGCAGCCGTGGCCGCATTATGAAACATAGCCGATACATAGGGCGAATCCAAGTAGAATCAGGCCGATCTGACAGCCGGACGAGGGAACGTTTGAACCCCCTTCTTCGGCTCGGGTGTCGCGTCGCGACCGGTCGCATGTCGGGTCGATGCCGGGTGCGTACCGGGTCGTTGCCGCGCCCCCGCCGTGTCATTGCCGGTTCGTTCGCGGTCATCTGAGGGCTGATCCGGGTTACACCTTCGCCCGGGGATCACCGACCGCGCTCGAGAGCCAGGTGCCGACGGCCGCTTCTCGATAGGCCGACGCGCGGAACTTGAAGCCCAATTCAACTTCGTGGCCGGCGCAGGCCCAGCGGAAGATTGGGTTGACGCGGAGAGCGCGGGTGACGGCCCTCCGCGCGCGCGACCAAGTGCGTGGCGCTCGCCGATATCGGCTAGCCGCGGCGCGGTATGGGGATCGGCGGATCGAAGCGGAACGTGCCCGGCAGCGCCCCCTTGCGCGATTCCCTCGCCTTGTGGAGCTCGGCCGCGCCGTAGCGCAGCTGCGCGGAGACGTGGACATCCCCGGCGGTGCCGCCGGTGATCGCGCCGCCCTGCACGGCCAGAGCGAGGCCGCTGAAGCTTCCCGTGAGCCGCACCGTGAAGCGGAGGTCCGGGCACTGGCGACCCGCCACCGTCACCGACACCACCGGGTGCACCTCCCGCACGAAATCATGCTTGCCGACATGGACCACGGCGCGCTCGTCGGGCGGGTGCCTGGCGGGATCGGCATAATCCTGCAGCTCGCGGAACTTCACCCAGCCCTCGGCGAGCAGCTCGAGAAGGTTGCAGTCGAGCACCGACCGGAGGGCGCCGCGCACCTCGGAGCCCACCAGGTCCCAGGCGAGCGTCATCGGCTTGCGACCGGGCTCGCCGCAGACATGCTCCTTCACGAGATCGTCCAGATGGAGGTCCGCGGGAAGGAGGGAAGCGATGGTGATGCCGCTTTTGTCAGCCATGCCGCGGCGCCTCCCCTCCCCGCTCCAGCCGCGCACAGATCGAAACCAGCGGCCCCTGGACGACGAAATCCCCCGCCTCCGACGGCAACGCGAGCTCCCGCTTCAGCGTGGCCGACACATTCACCAAGCGCGCCGTGCGCCTGACACGGCGGCGGCGAGCGCCGTTGTGCCAGACGATGCCGAAGCCGAGCGCGACGATCAGGCAGAGCGCACCGCCACCGGCGAGCGACCATCGGCTGCCCGCCACACGGCGATGCTTGTCACCCGCCGAACCGGCGCTGGCGATACCGGCGGTCTTTCCGGTTGCCGGTGGAACAGCGGTCGGCGGTCCCGGCCGATCCGACGATGCGCCCTCCCAGGCAATCCGGGAGTCTCGCGCCCATACCCCGAACAATTGCGGAAAGCGCGATTCGAGACCCGCCGGAACGTTGAGCCGCACGCTCAGCGGCCCTTGCTCCGACGCCGTGAACCGAATGGCGCTCCCGACCCGGAACGGCTTGCCGGCTCCGATACGGGCAATTGCCGCCCCGACGGGCACGTCGGGCATGGGTGCGGCGCGGGCGTACCAGCCCTGCCGTCCCTCGGGAGGGGCATCGTGAAATGCGGCCCAGACTTCGACGAGGACGCGGTCTCCCGGCCCGGGCGGATGAGGGCGGTGCCGGAGACGACGCCGCCGGGGACGTAGGACCAGTCGGCACGGTTGAAGCCGTAGGCGATGGTCGCGCTGTGGGCGCCGACGCCGGAGGCGAAGCTCTCATTGTTCGCGCCCGGATGGACGCCGAGGACGAAGTTCAGCGCGTTGACCCAGCTCTCCACCGGCGTCGCCTCGGGCCAGCCCTTGTGGAAGAAATATTGCCGGACGCCGCGTTCCTGGATGTCCCAGCCGGCGCCCCAGATGTCGGGCTTGTAGGGCACACCATAGGGGGAATCGGTGCGGGCGTTCTCGCGCTGCTGCGCCTGGTAGGCGGCGACGGCGACCGCGAGGCGAGACTTGAAACCTGAATCGGATATCATCTGCAGGACCGGCGCGATCGCCCACCCGGTGTCGCCGACGTGGGCGAGGATCGCAGGCTCCATCGCGACGAGGCGGCGGGCCAGCGCCGCATCGCCCGTGGCATGGAGCAGCTCGGCGGTCGCGAACACCCGCATGCCGGCATCGTCGGTCCGGTCGATCGCGCCGGCATAGAGGTGGCGCGCTGCCGCCAGCGCCTCGGCCGCCAGCTTCGGGTTGCTCGCCTTCAAGGCGCGCGCGGCGGCGGCGAGGCCGCCGGCGACGTAGAGCTCGCGCTTCGGGTTGATTTCGGTGAACACCCAGCGGTCGTCGGCGACGATGGGATGGCCGTTGGCGTCGACGCCGAGGCCCTCGACCCGCTTCATCGGCACATTGTCGGTCGCGTTCGCGGCCTCGCCGAGCATGACGTACTGCCTGAGCGACACGTCCTGGATGCCGCGATAGACCCGGCCCATGGCGCGGTAGCCGCCGAGGATCGAGAGCAGGCCGTGCTCGATCTGCTGGAGGGCGTCGTTCCTGCCGTCCGGCTGGTGGATCTCGACGACCTTGCGGACCTGGTCGATGGTGGTCGCATCGTAGTCGAGGCCGAATTCCTCGACCATCTTGGCGAGCAGCCAGACGGTGCCGATCTGCGATTCGACCCGCAGGTCGTAGTCGCCCGCATCGTGCCAGCCGCCGGCGTCGAGGCCGGGGACGTGCGCGCCCGGCTTGAACTTCGTCAGCGTCGACGGCCCCTGCGCGTACCCGTCGAAATGGTTGAGGTTCACCGGCGCCATGCGGGCGTCGTCGACATGGTCGAGGCCGTGCCAGACGCGGTATTTCTCGTTCACCCGCATGTGGCACATCTGGACGGGCAGGAAATATTCGAGCGTCGGCTGCCAGGCGCCCCTCGCGTAGACGTCGGCGGCGATGCGGAACGGCTCGCTCAGCCTGTCCCCATAAGCGAGTTCGTACATGCCGGGCTCGGCGATCCGCGAGAAGTCGAACGTATAGTAAGTGGAGCGCAGGAAGTTGCCCCAGCGCTCGGGCACGCCGGCGAGCACCTCGCGCGGCCCGGCTTCGGTGAGCTTCATCAACCGCACGCGCTTCACGTCGCGGTCGGCCGGATCGAGCTCGATCACCGCCTTCTTCGGCTGCGCCGGCGCGTAGCCCAGCTGCGAGACCTGGATGACCGGCTCCGCCTTCCAGCCCTCGACGACGTTCGGCGTGACGACCCACTCGATGGCGTGGGCGCTCGCGCCGGCGGGGACGAGTCCGCGGACGATGAACCAGCCGTTATTGTGGTTCGAACGGCCGTCGAGCAGCTCCAGCGCGCCGGAGCGGCTCTCGATCGTCATCCTGAGCTTCGGGTCCTCCGGCGCGACGATGAGGGTGCGGCCGGTGCCGAGCGGCGCGGTCAGCGGCTCGCCGTTGGGCGGCGGCACGGGGCCATTCGGCTGGGCGTTGCGCGGCGTCGCGATGGCCAGGCCGGCGCTCTTCACCATCGGCCCCACCGGCTGGCGCGGGAAGAGGCCGGAGGCGCCGTCCAGCAGCCAGGACTTGCCGAACAGCAGCCCGGGGAACAGCTCGAGGTTGAAGCCGACGCGGCCGACGAATTGCGGCGGCAGCGGCTTGTCGAGATCGACGACGATCCGAAAGGCATTGCCCGGCAGCGCGGTGACGGTGACGCGGTAGCTAAGGTCGAGCTTCGGGTAGAAGACCGGATTGAAGCCGTGGCCGTCGGTCTTGGGGTTCGGGTAAGCGAGGGTCTGGCTGATCGTCCCTGCCTTGGCATCGACCGTGCGCGCCACCGTCACCGGCAGCGGCGACCACTGGCCGGGCGACGGATCGAGGCGCAGATCGCCGTTGGCGGCGACGCGGGTGCCGTGCTGGACGATGGTGACGCCGGTCTGGTGGCCTTCGGGATAATAATCCGAGAAGACCATGACGTTGAGGCCGGGCCGCGCGAAATAGCCCTTGTCGTTGATCTTCAGGTCCTGCGCGCCCGCGGCGACGGGGACCGCGGCGGCGAGCAGGAGGACCACAACCCGTCGCATCATCGTCTTTCCTCCGGCGGCCCGAGCGAGTTTGGCGGCAGCGGCCCCCAGGCGGCGACGAGCCGCTCGAAGACGACCTGCGGGTCGACCGCCCAGATGTGGACGACGTGGCGGCCGGGCGCGTCGACCCGGTGACGGGTGACGCCGCGCCGCACATTCTCGGCCACCGCCTTCGCCCATGTCGCCGCCGTCTCGCCGGCGAGCAGGTTCACCACCTGCGGCGCCTCGTTGTCGAGGGCGATCGCATAGCGCAGCCGGCCGCTGCCGGAGACGTCGAGATCCGGCGCCGTCTCGACGTCCAGGGTCACGTCGCCGGCTTTGGGGATGGATACATCGTAATCGAGGCGCGGCCCCTGCCCCGGCTCCGGCGGGGAGGCCGTCATCGGGAAGGCGGCGACGGCGGCGCCGGTGCGGCCGAGGTTCGGGAGGGTGCGCCAGGCGAGGCCGCCGGCCGGCGTGGCCTTCGTGAAATGGGCGGCCGCGACGCCCACGGCGTTCCAGCGGATCGGCTCCGGCGGCGGGACCGGTCTGCCGGGACCGGCAAGCGTCCGCACCTCCGGCATGACGTCGCGGTCGGGCTGCTGCCAGCCGGTATAGCCGATATGGGTCTGCGCCATCATGCCGGCCCACTTGCCCCCGGCGGCGCTCTCGTAGAGGCCGCGCAGCTCGGCATCGCGGGCGAAACGGCGGCGCGCTTCATCGGCGAACGCATCCGAGTCGGCGAGCCCCTCGGCCGCATGCGCACGGTTGTAGGCGACCGTGCGGTACAAAGCGTGCAGGTTGGCGAACGCCATCACCTTGTGCAGCCCCAGCTCAAGCCAGGCGTCGCGGTCGCGGGCCGGGAGGGCGCGGCCCAGGGTTTCAGTGTCGAGCTCCAGCGCCTCCCATTCGCCGGCGACGCGATCCCATTCGGCGAGGCTGTAGGTGTCGGACGCGAGCAATTCCGGCTTCCGCCGCGCCGCGAGGTTGCCGTAGCGGGTGAGGATCGCGCCGATGGCGCGGGCGGGCGCGGGGCCGAACTGGCGCGCCGCCCAATCGACCGGGTAGTCCACCGTGCGCTCCAGCGGCCACGCCTCGGGATTCCACGCGTAATCGAGAAAGAAGCTGGTCGGCAGCTCGAGCGGCTTCAGGTCGCCGACATTGGCGATCCACAGCTGGCGGGCACCATGATCGTAAGCAAGGCGCAGCTGCTCGGCGACGCGGCCCAGCTGGATCGTGTCGATCCATTTGTAGTTCCTGGGATCGCCGACATAATCGAAATGATAATAGACGCCGTAGCCGCCGGCGCGGGTTTGTCCGGCCTCCGGCAGGCGGCGGATGTTGCCCCAATTGTCGTCGGAGAAGAGCAGGGTGACGTCGTCGGGCACCCGCATGCCGGCGTCGTAATAATCCTGCACCTCCTTGTAGAGCGCCCAGACCTGCGGGGTCTCGGCGGCGGGGCGGCCGGTCGCCTCGGCGACGATGCGGCGCTGGTCGGCGACGATCGTCTCGAGGAGCCTGGTCGCCGTGCCCTGCGTCATCGGCTCGTCGCCGTCGCCGCGCATGCCGACGGTGACGAGCCGGTCCATGCCGTTGGTGCGCGTTACCCCCTCCCGCCAGAAGGCGCGAAGGCGCTCGGCATTCGTCCGGTAGTCCCAGGCGCCGCCGTCATGGGTGTGCCAGTCCTGCTGGGCGCGCATCAGCGGCTCGTGGTGCGAGGTGGAGACGATGACGCCCATCGCGTTGGCGAGCCGCGCATTCTCCGGATCGTCCTCGAAGAAGCTCTTCCCCCACATGGCCGGCCACAGGAGGTTGCCGCGCTGGCGCAGGATCAGCTCGAAGACGCGGGCGTAGAATTCGTGGTTGAGCCCGCCGAAGCTCCTCCTCGCCCAGCCGCCGAGCGCCGGCTCCTCGTCGTTCAGGAAGATGCCGCGATATTTGACCGCCGGCGCCTCCACGGTGCGGCCGGGCGCAGCATAGAGATGGGCGTGGCGGCGGGGCGCGACGTCGGCCCACCAATACCAGGGCGAGACGCCGATCCGCTGCGACAGGTCGTAAATGCCGAAGACCGTGCCGCGCCGATCCGCGCCGGCGATGACGAGGGCGCGGGCTGTGCCCGGAAACGGGCGCTCGACGACCTGCAGGACATAGGCTTCCCAGCGGCCCACGACGCCGCTGGGGTCGAGCTTGCGCGCGCGGACCAGGCGGTCGATCGGCGCGCTCTTGCCGATCGTGCCGGCGATCACCGCCATTCCCGGCTCCGGTGCGCTGAGCAGCCGCGCTTCGGTGCCGCTCACCCGGCCGAAGTCGGCGGCAAGGTCGCGGGCGGCGTGCTGGACGGCCGGGTCGTCCGCCGGATCGATGAGGGTGGCGAGCGGCCTGCCCTGCCGGATCAGCCGCACCGCGCCGGGGGCCGCGCGCTCCGACACCGTCTGAGCCGCCGCCGGCCAGGCAGCGAGCAGCAGGAGGAGGAAGGGGAGCAGCCGGGCCAGCTCAGCCCCCCACCTCAGGCCCGGTGCCGGCTCGGCGCGTGGGCGAGCGCGGCGGCGATGGCGGCGCGCAGCGGCTTCGGCCTGCCCTGGGCGTCGTAGGGGCACGGGCGCTTGGGCCGGCCGTCGGCGCGCCCCGGCCGCTCCTGTAGCCAGGAGCGGTCGTCGGTCATGCCCCAGGCGAGGATGTCGCCGAGCTGCCTGTAGGACAGCATGAGGTCGAGATAGGCCTTGGCGTAATCGGCGACGGCACGGTCGCGCGCCGCGGCGTCGCCGACGATGCCGCGGTCGTTGACGTCGAACTCGGTGATGAGGAGCTGGTAGCCCATCCCCGTCACCTCATCGAGGAAGCGGCGCCAGGCACCTTCGTCGTGCGGGCCGAAGATCGACGGGTCGCCGGGATTGTTGCCGCTGCCGATGTGCGACTGGACGCCGAGGGCGTCGACCGGCGTGCCGCGCTTCCTGAGGCGCTCGAGCAGGCGCAGCACGCCGGCGCGGTGCTTCTCGTTGCCCGGCTCCCACGACATGTAGTCGTTGTAGACGAGCTGGCAGTGCGGGACGGCGGCGCGGGCGGTGCGGAAGGCAAGGTCGAGCACGTCGTCGGGGCGGCCGCCCATGGCGCGGGAGAAGACGGTCTCGCGCATCTCGCCGGTGCCGGCGTCGACCGCCTCGTTGATCACGTCCCAGCTCGCGATGCGGGCGCCGTAGCGGCGGCAGACGGTGTCGATGTGGGTCGTGAGCAGGCGCTCGGCCTCGCTGGCGGGACGGGCCCCGAAATCGTGGCTGGTGACCCAGGCGGGCCACCAATGCGGATGGTGCCAGACGAGATTGTGGCCGCGCATCGCCATGCCGTGCGCGCTCGCCCAGCCGAGGAGGCGGTCGGCGGCGGCGAAGTCGAACACGCCCGGCCGCGGCTGCACCCAGCTCCACTTCAATTCGTTTTCCGGCACGATCAGCCCGCATTCGCCCTCGACGATGCGGCGGTAGCGCGGGTCGGCGAAGGCGCCGCCGCCGCGGCCCGGCCAGCCGGTGCCGACCGCCGAGCCGAAGCGCCGCCCGCCGCGCCGCGCGAGGGCGTTCAGCGACGGCTTGGGGGTGGCGGGCAGCGAGGCGGCCGTGGCGGGGAAGGCGGCGGCGGCGGCGCCCAGCGCGAGGGCCTGGCGGCGAGTCGGATCCATCGGCATCTCTCCTGCTGGTAGCGCTAACAGGAGCGGGTGCGAGCGACAATGGCGCTGCATGGGGACACGTACTTTTTGGTCAAAAAGTACGTGTCCCCTTTTCGCGCGCGGTGCGTTCGACGCGCGCCGCGTAGCGCTCCGCCCAGGCATCGGCGTCCCCCCTCGTCTGTTTGCGGATCTCGGGGATGGCGACGGCGGCGGCGGGATCGATGGCGACGCCGAGATAGGCCGCGACCCGCCCGGCCGCCGCGGCCGGATCGGCGAGGACGTCCTCGTGCCACAGGCGCAGCGGCTCGAGGGCGAGGTCGCCGAACATCCGCTCCCACAGATCCTCCTGGACGGCGATGCCGCGCTCGGCGGCCGCGAGCGCCTCGTCGGAATAGACGAGCGGCGCCGCCTCCCGCCCCTCCTGCTCCTTGCGCCACACGCCCGACATGGCCGCGCGGGCGAGGGAGACGGTCTGGGCGAGCCGGTCGCGGCGGCGCAGGTAGACCAGCCGGCGGGGGCCGGCGCGGGGCAGCATCGTCGCCAGCACCTCGGCGAGCAGCGCCGGATGGCGGGCCTGGAGCGCCTGGAGCTGGGTCGGGAACGCCTTGAGGCCGAACACGCCGTTCGGCGACGTCCGCCGCTTCAGGACCGACCGCCACAGCTCGCGCTGCGCATCGGCCGAATTCGCCGCGAAGAAATAGGGTCCGGCGGGGTCGAAGTTCAGATATTCGAGCGGCGCGCCGAGGCAGCCGGTCCGCCACAGGATATGGCTGAACAAGGTGCTCCCGGCGCGAGGAACCGAGGCGAGCAGGTAGGTAACGGCCGGCGGCTCGGCGGCGGACGGAAAGTCGAACCGGCCTTCGTAGCCGGTGTCGATCCCTTCGAGCAGCTCACGCACCGGCGCCTCCGTGTGCGGCGCCCTAGCAACACCTCCGCACTCTCGCCACCACCTTCGGCCGCGCGGGGTTCATTTCGGCCGCGTAGCAGCTATACTGGCCGCCTGGCGCCTCGTGGTCGCGGCGGCCGGCAGACAGGGGACTTGGATGATGACCAGCACCACTCCGCTCGCGCTCCGCTCAGGAGTCGCCGCGCTCGCGCTCGCCGCCGCCGCACCGGCCCTGGCCCAGGGCCAGCCGGTCCCCGACCAGCCCAGCCCCAATGCCGCGACCGCCGCCGCGCAGGGCAGTCAGAACGGCGGCGACAACACGATCGTCATCACCGGCTCGCGCATCCGCCGCGACCCGCTGAGCCAGGACCAGCCCGTCACCTTCGTCGATTCCGAAGACATCGCCCGCACCGGCCTCAGCTCGACCGCCGAGATCCTCCAGCGCCTGCCGAGCTCCGGCGGCGCCTTGAACAGCCGGTTCAACAACAGCGGCAATTTCGGCAACCCGCCGGACGGCGGCGGCGTCGGCGCCGGCGCGGCCGAGATCGACCTGCGGTATCTCGGCTCGAAGCGCGTCCTCGTCCTCGTCGACGGGTTGCGCTACGTGAACGGCGCGTCGGCGAGCGGCGTCCCCGGCTCGACCGACCTGAACTCGATCCCCGAGAGCATGATCGACCGGATCGAGGTGCTGCAGGACGGCGCCTCGGCGGTCTACGGCTCCGACGCCATCGCCGGCGTCGTCAACATCATCACCCGCAAGCGCCAGCAGGGCTTCCGGCTCTCGGCCCAGGCCGGCATCTTCGGCCAGGGCGACGGCGCCGGCTACAATGTCCAGGGCAGCTGGGGCGCGCATTTCGGCGGCACCGACATCGTCGTCGGCGGCAACTGGGTGCGCCAGGAGGCGATCAGCTCGGGCGACCGCTCGATCTCGCTCTTCCCGACCCCCGGCACCACCGCCTGCGACTCCTCGTGCAGCTCGGGAACGCCGCTCGGCCGCTTCATCGTGCTCGGCCAGAATTTGACCCTCAAGGGTCCCGTCCTCACCGGCCGGCCGCGCTACGACCCGGCGAACCCGACCGGGCCGAACAGCGACTTCAAGGCCTTCACGACGGCCGACCGGTTCAACTTCGCGCCCTATAACTTCATCCAGACGCCGCTCGAGCGCTACGGCGCCTTCGCCAACCTCCGCCAGGATTTCGGCGGCGGCATCTCGCTGTCGGTGAAGGCGCTCTACAACCGCCGCAATTCGAAGAACCAGGCGGCGCCGCTGCCCTTGTTCGTCGGGCCCGACGCCGGCAACGGCAACCTGCTCGACACGATCACCATCTCAGCCACCAACCCGTTCAACCCGTTCGGCACGCTCGATGCGTCCAACTACGCCTTCATCGGCCGCCGCTTCGTCGAGAACGGCCCGCGCCGCTACGACCAGCGGGTCGACACCTATTATGCGAGCGCCACCCTGGCCGGCGCGTTCGACATCGGCGGCCGCACCTGGAACTGGGACGTGAACGGCCTGTGGGGCCGCAACACGGCCAAGCAGACGGTGCACGGCAACGTCAACGCCGCCAACCTCGCCCGCGCCCTCGGCCCGCTCGCGGCCTGCACGGCGCCCTGCGTCCCGTTCAACATCTTCGGCGGCCAGGGCTCGATCACGCAGCCGATGATCGATTATGTCGCCTTCACCCAGCGCGACAGCAGCAAGCAGCGGGTCTGGGACGTCAGCGGCAACGTCACCGGCGCGCTGTTCGACCTACCGGGCGGCCCGTTCGGCATCGCACTGGGCGCCGAGCATCGCGACCAGAGCGGCCGCTTCGACCCCGATCCCGTCGTCGCCGCCGGCCTCGGCTCCGACATTCCCGCGCTGCCGACCCGCGGCAGCTTCGACGTCAACGAAGTCTATGGCGAGCTGCGCGCGCCGCTGCTGGCCAAGACGCCCTTCTTCGACAAGCTCGAACTGTCCTTCGCCGCCCGCTATTCCGATTATTCGACCTCGGGCGGCAAGACGACGTTCAAGGCGGGCGCCGACTGGAAGCCCGTCCAGGACCTCCTGTTCCGCGGCAGCTGGGCGCAGGGCTTCCGCGCGCCCTCGATCGGCGAGCTGTTCGGCACGCCCTCGCGCTTCGACCAGGAGATCGTCGATCCCTGCTCCGCCATCGGCGGCCAGATCCCCGCGGCGGTCCGCACCAACTGCATCGCGCAGGGCGTCCCGTCGAACGGCAGCTACGTCCAGGCCAACCCGCAGCTCCCGGTCATCACCGGCGGCAACCCGGCGCTCAAGGCCGAGACGTCGGAAAGCTACGGCTTCGGCGGCGTCTACAGCCCGCGCTGGCTGCCGCGCGTCACGCTCGAGGGCAATTACTTCCACTACAAGGTGAAGGGGGCGATCCAGGCGATCGACGCCGAGACCCTGCTCGGCCGCTGCACCAGCTCGGCGGACGCGCTGAGCTGCGCCGCGATCACCCGCACCGCCTCGGGCGCGATCGCCCAGATCCGCGGCCTCCTCCAGAACATCGCCAGCATCGAGACCGACGGCGTCGACGTCACCTTCAACGCCCGCACCGCCGAGACCGGCGCCGGCCGCTTCGGCCTGCTGTGGAACAGCACCTTCCTGTTCCACTACGCCGTCACCGTCCCCGCCACCAACGGGACGACGCGGATCAAGCGCGAAGGGACGGAGCAGGGCAGCCCCGACCAGGCCTTCCCCAAGTTCAAGTCGAACGCCGTGCTCGACTGGTCGCTGGGCGATTTCGCCGCCTCGCTGACCGGCCGCTACATTTCCGGCGTGGTCGAGCCGAACGGCAACAAGATGCGCCACCGGCTCTACACCGACATCCAGCTGCGCTGGGAAGGCAAGAGCCTCGGCGGCTTCGGCTTCGCGATCGGGGCGAACAACCTGTTCAACGTCTCGCCGCCGGCGTGCTTCAGCTGCGGCCTCAACAATATGGACCCGACCACCTACGACGTCCCCGGCACCTTCTTCTACGCGCGGGCGACCTACAAGATGTAGGCTCGGAATGAGGGGGACAGTCTATCTGACTGTCCCCTGTCTTCTCGCTCCTCCCCGGAAAGGGGGAGGGGACCGCGACGCGAAGCGGCGTGGTGGAGGGGGCCCGGCGTCAGGTGCGGCGGAGAGGTGGGGCCCCCTCCACCATGCTGGAGCATGGTCTCCCTCCCCATTCCCCGGGGAGGAATAAGCACCCCGTTGCTCCCCCACCCCACCTGCGATAGCTTCCGCCCCACAACCCGGGGGGGATGAGACATGGCGACACTCGCAGCCGGCGGGCCGATCGAAGCGACGAAGGACGACCGCTTCTTCCTGCGCGCGGCGATGCTCATGGCGCTCACCGTCGCGGCCGGCTTCTCGCTGCAGCTGGCGATGGGGCGATCGACCTTCCACTCGCCGCCTTTGGTCCACGCCCACGCCATCACCTTCATGGGCTGGGTGACGCTCTACCTGCTCCAGAACGTGTTCGTCGCCACCGACCGGATGGCGCTTCACCGCAAGCTCGGCTGGATCGGCGCCGCGTGGCTGGTGCCGATGCTGGTGCTCGGCTGCTGGGTGACGGTGGCGATGGTGCGGCGCGGACAGGTGCCCTTCTTCTTCCGGCCGCTCCAGTTCCTCGTCTTCGATCCGGTCACCCTGTTCGGCTTCATCGGCCTCACCGTCGCGGCGATCCTGAGGCGGCGGGAGACGGCGTGGCACCGCCGCCTCCATTATTGCGGCATGTCGCTGCTCCTCGGTCCGGCCTTCGGGCGGCTGCTGCCGATGCCTTTGCTGCAGCCCTGGGCGTGGGAAGCGGCGTTCGCGGCCTGCCTGGTCTTCCCGGCCGCGGGCGTGATCGCAGACCGCCGCCGCACCGGCCGCATCCACCCGGCGTGGCGCTGGGGGATCGGCACGATCTTCGCGACGTTGCTCGTCACGGAGGCGGTGACCTACAGCCCGGTCGGCGCCTCGCTCTACCGTTCGGTGACCGCCGGATCGCCGGGAGCGGCGGTCGCGCCACTCGATTTCGCTCCACCGCCGGCCGGCCCGCTGGTCACCGGCCGCGGCTGAGGCTCAGCCGGCGCGGCGCGACGCCTTGGCCTCTGCGGCGAGGAAGGCGGCGATATCCTCCGCCGGCACCGGACGGCCGATCGCCCAGCCCTGCGCCACGTCGCAACCGATCGCCCGCAACAGATCGAGCGTCGCCGCATCCTCCACCCCTTCGGCAACGACTTCGAGCCCGAGCTCGTGCGCCATCGACACGGTCGAGCGGACCATGATCGCGCTGCGTGAATCGGTGGCGAGGTCCCTGACGAAGCTGCCGTCGATCTTCAGCTCGCTCGCCGGCAGGCTGTGGAGATAGGCGAGCGAGCTGTGACCCGTGCCGTAATCGTCGATCGAGACTCCGACGCCGAGTGACCGCCAAGCATCCAGCGCGGCGATCGCCCCCGCCGGATCGCTCATCGCCGCCGTCTCGGTCACCTCGATCACCAGACACTCGGCGGGAACTGCGCTGTCGAGGAATATCTGGCGGAGGCGCAGCATCGCCGCGGCATCGTGAAGGAGCAGCGCGGAAAGGTTGACCGCGACGGTGAACCCAGGGCTGATCGCGTTCCAGACCTTTACCGCCTCGAGCGCATCGCCGAGCATTGCCACGGTCAGCTCCAGAATGCCGCCATATCGTTCCAGCAGCGCCACGAAGATGTCGGGCCGGATCGCGCCGAGCTCCGGATCCTGCCACCGCGCCAGCGCTTCGACGCCCTTGGCGCGGCCGCTGCGCAGGTCCCGCTTGAGCTGGTAGACGCCGTGGATGCGCCGCTCGGCCAATGCCGCCTCGAACCGGGACAGGAGCGCCTCGTCGCGGCGCATGAGGTCGGCGTCGGCGGCGGTGAACTCGCGGGAGGTCACACCCGTCGCCGCCGCCCGCTCGGCGGCAAGGGCGGCGCTGGCCACGACGGCCGCCGCCTCGCACGCGGCGCCGGAGGCGATGCCGAAATGGAGCTGGAGCTCGCCCCCTTCCTCGCTAGCGGCCGCCGCGCGGAGAAGATGGGCGATGCCCGCCAGGGAATCCTCGCCGGGCGACGGTTCGGCCATCCGCCAGACGAGGGTATCGGGGCCGCTGCGATAGACCCGCTCGGCCCCCGTCGCGAAGCCCAGCTGGTCGGCAAGGCGCAGGATGCGCGCGCGAACTTTCGCGCCGCCCCCGCTCGAGACTCGCTCCGCCACGCGGCCGATGCGCAGCGCGCCGATCGTCAGCCGCTCCTCGGCCTCGGCATCGCCGACCAGCGCCGCGAGGTTGGGCAGTCCGGTCTCGCGATCGGTGAGGCCGCGCTCGCGATAGCGCCCCGCGAAGACGTGCGCGGCGGCGGCGATCGCGCCGCACAGCAGCGCCCCGAGCGCGGGCACGACCGCCACCGTTGTCGCCGCGAAACGCTCGCTCGCCGACGGCAGGAACAGCAGCACGATGCACGCCGCGGCGATGCAAGGCGGGTGTAAGGCGTGGCGCCGGGGGGTCAGCGCGATCCCGAGCAGCAGAAGCGCGAGCAGCAGCGGCCAGCCCGCGGAGATCTCCGGGAAGGCGCGGCCGCCGAGCAGCGTCTCCGCCGCCATCGCCTGGACGACGACGCCGGGCAGCAGATCGAAGCCGGGAACGGAATAACGGTCGCCCAGCTCCACGGCGGTGCCGCCGATGATGACGCGCTTGCCTGTGAAGGCGGAGGGAGGGACCCGGCCGGCGACGACATCGATGGCCGAGTAGCGCGGCAGCGTCTGGGGATCGATATGGACGTCGACCGCGAAGCTGTCGGAAGCCTTGCCGGGATGCTCGGCGATCATCGCGGAGAGCGACGGCCGCGGCGCGCCGAGGATCGCGACGGCGTAGGGCATGCGCCGCAGCTTGCCGTCGCGGTCCGGCTGGACGTTCGCGGAGACGAGGAAAGCATTATCGGCAAGCGGCGGGATCGGTGCCGATTCGACCGTGCCGCCGGTGTCGAAGGCCGCCTCCTGCCGAAAGGTCGGGAGCATGACGGTGCCGCCGGCGCGGACGAGGGCGGCGGCGAAGACGGCGTCTTCCTTCGGGTCCGAGCGGCCGGAGAAATCGACGTCGAAGGCGATCAGCCTCGCCCCTGCCTGGCGTAGCCGGTCGACGATGGATCCGTGCACGCTGCGCGGCCACGGCCACCGCCCGAAGGCGGCGATGCTCCGGGCGTCGATCTCGACGATCGCGACCTCGCCCGAGGCGGGACGCGCGACGAAGCCGGAGCGCAGATCGCTCCCCAATTTCTCGAACGAGGCTCCGAGGCCGGAGAGCAGGAGCGCAAGGCCGACGGCCGCGCCGACGAGGACCGCGAGCCGGCGCTCGCCGCCGACGACCGCGCGGAGGAGCGGACCGAGGCGCCGCCGCAGCCTCACTGGAAGGTCCGGGCGATACCGAGACGGAGGCGGTGCCGGTCGGATTCGTAGAACGGCAAGTTGCTCATCGTCCGCCCGTAGGAATAAGTGAGCGAGGGATAGAAGCCCCACAGCAGCGGGCGGCGGGTGGTGAGGGAAAGGCTGCCGAACGGGCGCCAGTCGGCGCGGGGATCGTCGGCGAGG
Source organism: Alphaproteobacteria bacterium (assembly GCA_019239415.1). Lineage (GTDB taxonomy): Bacteria > Pseudomonadota > Alphaproteobacteria > Sphingomonadales > Sphingomonadaceae > Allosphingosinicella. Next base: position 19,067 of record JAFAZW010000088.1, on the reverse strand, counting down.
AGCGGGATCGGCGCGTCGAACCACGCGCGGCCGACGCCGACGGAGAGCGAGGCGGTCAGGTCAGGACCGAGATAATGGGACAGGCTGGCGAAGCCCCCGACCTCGTTGCTGGCATAGGCGCGGTCGCGCAGCGCGTCGCGGCGGGCGTAGAGGCTCGCCGAGGCGGTCAGCGTCGGATCGAGCACCGCATCGTAGCTGAGGTAGACGCTGCCCTGCTTGCCGTCGAATGCGCGGCCGTAGCCGGAGCGGTAGATCCTTCCGTCGGCGAGCAATCTGAGCGTCTGGCCGTGTCCCAAGTCCTGCCGGTGGGATGCGCGCAGGCCCCACCCCGCCATCGCCGATTCGTGGGCGTACCAGCGGTCGAACAGCATCGCCTCCAGCGACGTGCGGCCCCGGCCGCGGCCGAGCTCGATCCCCGCCGAGGCCGATGCCCAGGCATCGTCGCTGAAGCTGCCGGGATAATCGACATAAGAAGCGTCGGCGGACGCGATCAGGCGGGCGGCGGGCGCAATGGGGACGCTCGCGCTGGCGCTCACCGCGGCGCTGCGGCCGAAGCCGCCCTTCTGGCGCAGCCGGGGGTCGAGCGGCAGGGGTATGCGGGCATCGCCGACCAGCACCGGCACTTCCTTGAGGCGCGTGCCGTTGGTCGTGTTGCTGTCGGCGATGACGGCGAAGTCGACGGTCAGACGGAAGCTCGGCTTCTCCGGCCGCCGCTGCGGTTGCGGGGGCGGGGGCGGCAGGGGCTGCGGCTGGACGCCGTCGAAAACGCTCGGGTCATAGGCGAGCATCGGCACCTGAGGCGACAGGCCGCCGGCAAGCGGCCAGACCCCAATCAACAGCAACCGGCGCCATCGCCCCACGACCAACCTCGCTCCGTTTCGTCCGGAGCACCGGACCTACTGCAGCAAGGTTGAAAAACCGTTAGGCATCACAAGCAGATAAGGCCGAGGACGCAGGTTTTCGGCACCGGCTTCGGCGCGGGCGCAGGCGCAGGCGCCGGGGCGGGAGCCGGAGCAGGGGCAGGTGCGGGCGCGGGAGCCGGATCAGGCGCAGGCGCGGGAGCAGGAGCGGGCGCGGGGGCCGGAGCGGGAGCCGGAGCCGGAGCCGGAGCCGGGTCCGGCGCGGGCACAGGTGTCGGAGCGGGCGACGGCAAGGGCGCCGGGACCGGGTCCGGCGCGGGCGAAGGAACCGGAGCTGGCGCCGGCGTAGGAACCGGAGCTGGCGCGGGCGTCGGCACCGGGGCCGGCGCGGGCACCGGCGCGGGCGCAGGGGTGGGCACTGGCGCAGGGGCAGGAACCGGTGCGGACGCCGGTATCGGCACAGGGGTCGAAGCGCCGCCGTTGCCGGAATTGCCACCGCCATTGCCATTGCCGTTGCCGTTGCCGGAGCCGCCCGCCCCGGAATTGCCGCCGCCATTGCCGTTGCCGGATCCGCTGGGACCATTCCCGTTGTTGGAACCCGGGCCGTTCCCGTTGCTGGAGCCTGGGCCGTTACCGTTGCTGGAGCCGGGACCGTTCCCGTTGTTGGAACCCGGGCCGTTCCCGTTGCTGGAGCCTGGGCCGTTCCCGTTGCTGGAGCCGGGACCGTTGCCGTTGCTGGAGCCGTTTCCATTGCCGTTGCCGGCCGGTCCGTTCGTGTTCCCCGAGGGACCGGGACCGGTGGGAGGACCGCCCACATCCGGCTTTCCCTTGCCATGGCTGGAGTTGCTGGCCAGCGCGAGGGCCTGGCTCTGCAAATCCTTCGTGGCGTGCTTGGTGGGAACGGCGACTTCCTGCCCGGCGACGGTGAGGATCACCGTCGTGGGATCGACCCGCGGGGACGGTGGCGAGAGATGTTTGGAGCCGTTGCCCGCAGCCTCGCCAGCGGCCTTGTCGGACTTCGGATCGTCCGGACGGGCGTCGGCATGCTTGTCGCCCGCGCCCCTGTCGGCCGCACCCTTGTCGCCCGCACCCTTTTCGCCCGGACCCTTATCGTCCACGCCCTTGTCGCCCGAACCCTTGTCGTCCGGCTTCTCGCGGGCGCCTTTGTCGTCCGCCTTGTCGGTGGGGCCACTTTCCCGATGGTCCGCGGCGCTGCTGGACGAATCGGATTCGGAGGCGCCGGCGCGGCCGTCGGCGGCGTCGGCACCCTCGCCCTTCGCCGCGGCGCCTCTCGCCTTCGCGTCCGGCGTATCGCCGGCGGCGGGGGTGAAATTGGCCACTTCGAGCTTGTCCGGGGACCGCGCCGCGACGGTGCCGATGCGGCCCGGGAGCACCATTTCGCGCATGCTGCCGGTGGGCGTCGTGACCTCGACCCGCCCCTCGTCGACCGCCACCGAAGCCCCGGCGTCGTCGACGGAGACGGTGAACACCGTCCCCTTCACGAGGGCGACGAGGTAGGGGGTGCGGACGCCGAAATGGGGCGCCGCCTTCTTCTCGATGCGGAACGAGGCGCGGCCGTAATCCTCGATCACCTGGACGATGCCGCGCGCGTCGCGGCCTTCGGGCAGGCGCAGCCGGGTGTGCGGCGAGACAATGACGTAGTCCTGGCCGCGCACGAGCACGGCGCGGGCGCCGGGGGCGGTCTCCACCACGGATCCCGGGTGGAGGGTCGCGCCGCGGCGTATCGGCACGAGTCGCGGCCCTTGGCGCACAGCGACGCTGCCGGCGGCTTCGGTGACGCGCCACGCGGGCTCGGCCGCGGCGGCGGCAGTGCCCGAAAGGGCGATCGCGAGGAAGGCGAGGGTGCGGCGCAGCGACATGGGACCACCGTTCTTGCGCATGCGCCAGGGAGCGGCGCACGACCGCATCATGCCTGACGAGGCGTTGACGAATGCTCAGGTTAGACGGTTAACCGGGCGTCAACCGGCAGCGGCGCTCCCGCGCATCGCACTCGCATAGTCGCGGACGACGGCCTTGGTGGTCTCGTCGCGGTCGAAGACGCTGTACCAGCCCTGCGGCTCGTGGGGCGGATCGCCCAGCCAGGCGCGCTCGCCGCGCCGGAAGGCGTGGTCCGGGTGGGGCGCCCGCCCCTCCCCGCCCCACGCCCAGAAATTGGCGCCGGCGATCGGCCCGCCGCCCCGCGCGCTAGCCTCGACCGCCTCGTAGACGAGCCGGTAGAAGCGGTCCTTCCAGTGCGTCGGCGTCCCCGGATCGTAGGCGCCGCCGTCGCGCGGATAGCCGAATTCCTCGATCACCAGCGGCTTGCCGAGCGCCTGGGCGAAATCCGCGTGGGCGGCGATGTAGGCGCGCGACCTGTCGGCGCCCGCCGCCCAGGTGCCGGCAAGGTCCCTGGCGTCGATCCAGCCCCAGTTGAGCGGCCAGACATGGGCGGTCAGATAGTCGATCTCCGGATTGCGGTGCGCCGCGAGCACGCAGGCGGCATCCTGGAGGCAGGAGTTGAGACCTTCCGCCCCCGTCGAGACGAGGTGGTTGCCATCGAGCGCCTTGATCAGCCGCGCCGTATCCCGGATCCAGGCCTGGAAGGCCGGCATCGCCCGCCGTCCGGCCGCCTCGCTTCCCCCCGGCCGCGGCTCGTTGGCGAGCTGCCAGGCCATGATCGCCGGCTCGTCGCGATAGGCGCGGCCGGTGACGCGGCTGGTCCGCCCGACGACGGCGCGGACATAGTCGCGGTACAGGCCGACCGCGGCCGGATTGCCGTAGAAGCCGCTCGCGAAGTCCGGGAATTCCGGCCAGGGGTGGGCCGGGTCGTTCATGTTCACGTAGCGGCCGCCGTTGACGTAGGAGAGGTAGGTCACCATCCCGCCCGACCATTCCCAGAAATTGGTGAGGTAGAGCACCGCCGTCATGCCGCGCCGGCCGAGCTCGGCGAGTGCGAAGTCGAGGCCCTCGAGCAGCGCCTGGTTGTACGGCGGCCTCGCCGAGCGGAAGGCGGGCGTGACCGAGTTCTTCAGCGGGGACAATTCGGCGCCGGCGAGGATGCGCAGGTTGTTGACGCCGAGCGCCGCCAGCCGATCGAGCTCGCGGCGCAGCCGGCCGCGGTCGCCGAGCGGCGCCGGCGCCCCGAGCCACGCCGCATACCACAGGTTCGCGCCGACGACCGGATAGCGATGGCCGCTGCGGCGGAACTGCGTGCCTGCGCGCCGGACGAACGCCCGACGCGGCGCCGGCGCCGCCGCGGTGACCGCCAGCGCGGCGGCAGCCGACAGGAGGTCGCGGCGGGTCGGGATCATGCGAGTCTGCCCAGCATGGCGAGGATGAACTGGCGGATGCGCCGGCGCAGCGCCGGCGTCGGCGCGGCGAGGATGCCCCGCCGCGCCTCCGGCAGATGGGCAGCCGGATCGGCATCGCCGTCGCGGAAGACGAATTGGTCGAAATTGGCGCGCCAGCCGCGCCGCTGCGCCTCCGGGAGCGCGGCGACGGACAGGATCGCATGGACGAGCGCCAGGAAGGGCGAGCCGGCGTCGTCGGGCGTCGCCCGCCACCAATGGTTGACCAGGATGTTGAACGGCGAGGACGCCTCGACATTGTGCCACCACAAGGCCGGCACGTAGAGCGCGTCGCCCGGCTCCAACTCGGCGATGCGGGCGGCGGCCAGCGCGCGCGCGAAGCGCGGATAGAGTTCGAGATCTGGCGCGCGCAGGTCCACCATGCTGGTCGGCTGGCCCGCCATCGTGAAGTCCAGGGGCCCGACGTAGAGGTTCGCCACCTGCTCCGGCGGAAACAGGGTGAAGCGGCGGCGGCCGGCGACGACGCACGCGAGATTGTCGGATTCGTCGAAATGGGTGCTGACGATGCTGGCGGTGCCGATCCAGATGCGCGGCACCGCGCCGAGCCCGGCGAGCAGGGGCAGCGGGTTCTCGCGCTCGAAACCGGGCACGACCTCCGGCACCGGCGCGGCGCCGACGTAGATGGACGGCGCGTCGGCGCGGCCTTCGAGCCCGGCGATGGCCGCGACGATGGCCGCGAATGCCCCCGGCCGGCGCGCGAAATTGAAGCCGGTAAGCGCGCCATCGTAGAAGAACCGTCCCGCCGCCGCGGGCGGCGCGACGAACGCCTCCGCCGCCGCGCCGCGATCGAAGCGCGCGAGATAGGCGGCGGCTGCCGCCCCGCCCGGCGATGCCGCCCCCACGGCCGGCCAGTGCTTCACGGCGCCGCGCAGCACCACCGGACGCGCCGCCGCGACGATGGCGGCAAAGGCGGCAGGATCGCCGGCTTCGGCCTCTTCGACGGGCGGCGGGGCGGGTTTCACGGGGCCGACGCTAGGCCTCGCGAAGGCGCAAAAAAAGGCCCCTTCCGCGGGTGCGGAAGGGGCCGAGGACGGCTCGTGGGCGGCGGCCCCTAGAAGTCGCCGCGAAGGATGAACGAGAAGCGCCGGTCGTTGACGAAATAGGAGCGCGGACCGGTGAGGCCGGAGAGGGTGAACATCTGCGAGGTCTTGGTGACCTCGTTCAGGAGGTTCACGCCCTGGACGCCGACCTTGATCCCCTTGCGCACGGTGAAGAAGGCCGACGCGTCGAGCGTGCCGGTCGCCTCGTTGAAGATCGGCGCGTAGGGAAAGATCACGTCGGCCGAGGTCAGCAGGAAGCGTGAGCGCCAATTGTAGGCGGCGCGCAGCGACACCGGCCCCTTCTCGTAGAAGACGGTGACGTTGACGTTGTGCTTCGACAGCTGCTCGAGCGGCAGGGTGAAGCCCGTGCCGATCGGCGACGTGTTGGCCGGAAGGCCGCCCGAGAGGAAGGAGTTCGGCAGGCCCTTGCTCTCGATGTACGTATAATTGGCGTTGACGCCGAGGCCCGACAGGAAGCTCGGCAGGAAGTCGAACGTCTGCTGGTAGGCGAGCTCGAAGCCCTTGATCTTGCCGTGTCCGGGGAAGTTGGCAGGGCCGCGCACGAAGACGGTCTCGGTGACGCCGTTGCTGGTGATCGCGCGCTGCGTGCTGCTCGAATAGAAGAAGTTCTTCACGTCCTTGTAGAAGGCGTTGAAGGTCAGCGAGCCGACCCGGGCGAAATACCATTCGAGGCTGGCGTCGAAGGTATTGGCGAGCGCCGGCTTGAGGTACGGATTGCCGGCGGTCGCCTGGACCTGGAAGCCGTTGCTGGTGTCGGTGCCGAGCGTGAGGAAGTTGCGGATATTCTGCAGGTCGGGGCGCGCGATGACGCGCGACCCGGCGAGTCGCAAGATGAGGTCGCGGGTGATGCCGAACTTCAGGTTCAGGCTCGGCAGGAAATAGTGATAGCTGTTCTTGGCGATGCTCGGCACAGGGGTCGAGTTGTCCGCGAATGTCCGTAGCTGGTCGTAGGCGGCCGCGCCGATCGTGCAGATCCCGCCGGGGATGACGGGCACCTGCGGCGCCGGGAGCGGCGGGACCCGCGCGGCGCAACGGACCGCATAGACGTCGGTCACGCCCAGCCCCAGCCGGGTGATCTGGAAGGCGCCCACCGAGGTGATGTCGCTGCTGACGTAGCGCAGGCCGATATTGCCATCGAGGCGGACGTTGCCGAAGATCGGATCGTCCTTCCCGAAGTTCAGCATCGCATAGGCCTCGGTATCCTGCTCCCGGGTCGGCTGGACCTCGCTCGGCAGGAAGTCGGTGCCCGGAATGGCCGTGGCGCGCTGGGACAGCGGGACCCAGCCCTGCCCCTGGCTGTTGCCGGACCTCCACAGCGCGTTCAGCGACTGGAAGTATTTCGACGCGCCCGCATAATTTCCGATCAGGTCGCCGTTATAATAATAGCCGCCGACCGGACCCGGCGTCGCGCCCCGGAAGAAGTTCGGGAAGTTGAAGAAGGCGACGTTGCTCAATCCGCCCTGCTGGACGCTGACCGGGTCGTTGGAGCCGGACCAGACCTCGCTGATCGCGCCCCAATTGTAGGTGGTGTAGCGCACCGTCTCGTTGCGGTCGGCGAAGCGGAGGCCGGCCTTGACGCGCTTGATGAACGGAATGTCGTTGTTGACGTCATAGGCGACGTCGCCGCGGAACGCATATTCGTGGCCGGTCGAATGCTCGATATGGTCCATCGCCGCGCGCCAGAACTGGACGTTCGGGTCGGCGAAATATTGGGCGTCGGTCTCGCCGGCGATGCGCGGGTTCGGCGTCGCCCAGGTCGCGGCGAGGGTGAGCGGCTTGTGCGGGATCACCACCGGCAGGTTGCCGCGCAGGTCCAGCTCCTCGTCGGCGAAGGTCGAGCCGAACACGCTGACGTCGAGATTGTCGTGGCGGGCGCGGACATAGTCGGCGTCGAAGTTGAACGACAGCCGGTCGGTGGCGTTGAACTTGAAGTTCAGGCCGAAGTCGTCGACCTTGTTATGGTCGAGCACCTGGCGCCGCGACAGCGACTGCTGCATGCCGCCGGTCGGGACGTTCGACGTCGCCTGGCCGCTCGTGAAGCTACGCCAGCCGCTGCCCGGCTGGGTGATGAAGCCGCTCTCGAAGACGTTGTTCGAATCGTAGACATAGTTGGTGAAGCCGCCGACCGGGCATTCGGCGCGGGTCCGGCCGTTGGGATCGTTGCCGTTCTGCCGGCAGCCCTTGGGATAGGTGTTGTACTCCGACAGGTCGGGCGCGCTCTCGAACGTGTGCTCGCCCCAGGCATTGGTCGAGTCGGTGCGCAGGAACTGGGCCGTCAGCGTCGCGCGGCGGTCGAGGCTCTGCCACTGGCCGGCGAGGGCGACGCCCTTGCGCTTGTGGTCGTAATCCTGGGTGCGGAACTGGCCGCCGAGCGGCGCGTACGCCGTCGGCAGCAGGTCGGCAAAGCCGTTCGCGCCGGCGGCGCCGGTGGTCGAGCAGCCCGCCGGAAATTGCTGCGTGTCGCTGTTCGAGGGCAGGCCGTTGCGGCAGACGTTGCCGCCGCCGTTGGCGCCGGCGGCGACGGTGCCGTTGCGGGTCTGGAAGTTGGTGACCTGGATGCCGTCGGAACGGTTCATCAGCCGCGAATAGGAAAAGTCGGCGAGCAGGCCGACCTGGCCGAACGTGGTGTCGAACGTGTCGCTGATCAGGAACGAGCCCGTCGGCGTCCACTTCTTGCGCATGTCGGTGTAATTGGCCTCGATGTCGAAGCCGACATGCAGGCCCTTGCGGTCGAAGGGCAGGCGGGTGTTCAGATTGACGATGCCGGCGAGGCCGCCCTCGATCATGTCGGCGGTCGTGTTCTTGTAGACCTGGACCGAGCCGAGCAGCTCCGAGGGCACGTCGGCGAAGTTGATCGACTGGCCGCCGACGCCGGCGGAGAAGGTGTCGCGGCCGTTGAACTCGGAACGGACGAAGTTGAGGCCGCGGATCTGCACGCCCGAGCCCTCGACCGAGAAGTGATCGGGGTCGTTCGAGCCGGCGAAGCGGTTGATCGAGACGCCCGGCACGCGCTGCAGCGCCTCGGTCACCGAGCGGTCGGGCAGCGCGCCGATGTCCTGGGCGGTGATCGCGTCGACCACCGTATCGGCGTTGCGCTTGATGTTCTGCGAATTGGCCAGGCTCTGGCGGATGCCGGTGACGACGATCGCGCCCTCGTCCTCGGGAGTCGCCGGCTGGGTCGTCGACTGACTGGTGCGGTCCTCGGGGGCGCTGTTCTGGTTCGACTGCTGGGTCTGGCCGGCCGTGTTCGACGTGCTGGCCGGATTGCCCGCGGTCCCGGGCGAGGTCGGCGTCTGGGCGAAGGCCGGGGCGGAAGCGGCGAAGGCGCAGACCGCCAGCAGCGAGGCACCGGAGCGCAACAGCGACGCGCGCTTCGTAAACTCGCTCTCGCAAACGGACGTGCGGGCTGACAGAGCCATGGACTTCCCCTCTCCTACCGACCTTCTCGGGTCTTATGGTAGCGCTAACAAAACGCCGCGCGACCGGGCTTCTTTGCGCGGTGCGATACCGCGCCGTTCATCCGGGAGCAAGAGGCCGCCGGCGGGAGCCGCCGCGGCACTCGGCGAAATTGGTCGAACCTGTGACGCGTTTGCAACAAAAACGTCAAACACTTGGCGCCGTCGGACGCCTTCGTGCGCGCGCGGAGGCTTCGTTGACCGGGCGCCGCGGCCGGTCCTAAACATCGCCGCCTCATCGGGGGCATGGTCTGGTGACGGACGCCGCGCGGAAAGTGAACGTTACCATCGTCGGCGGCGGCACCGCCGGGTGGATGACGGCGGCCGCGCTCGCCAAGCTGCTGCCGACCCGCTGCGCCGTGCATCTCGTCGAATCGGAAGCCATCGGTATCGTCGGCGTCGGCGAGGCCACCCTGCCCCACATCCGCGCCTTCAACGAGCGTCTCGGCATCCCCGAGGCGGAGTTCATGGCCGCCACCCGCGCCACCTTCAAGCTCGGCATCGATTTCGAGAATTGGGCGCGGATCGGCGACAGCTACATCCACCCGTTCGGCACATTCGGGCGCGGCGCGGGCGAGCCCGATTTCCACCATTACTGGCTCCGGCTCCGCCAGGCCGGCCACGACGTGCCGGACCTCGAAAACTATTCGCTCGCCTGCATGATGGCCCGGCTCGGCCGCTTCGACCTGCCCGCCGCCGATCCGGCCGAGCTCGCCTCGACCTTCGGTTATGCCTATCAGTTCGACGCCACCTTGTTCGCGCCCTATCTGCGCCGCCTCGCCGAGGGCCTGGGCGTGCGCCGCACCGAGGGCCGGATCGTCGGCGTCGACCGCGACGGCGGGACCGGCGACGTCACCGCGCTGACGCTGGACAGCGGCGAGCGGATCGGCGGCGACCTGTTCGTCGACGGCTCCGGCTTCGTGTCGCTGCTGCTCGGGCGCGCGCTGGGCGAGCCGTTCCAGGACTGGTCGCGCTGGCTCCCCAACGATCGCGCGACCGCCATGCCGTGCCGCACCGCGACGGCGCTGACCCCCTATACCGGCGTCATCGCGATGGAATCGGGCTGGCGCTGGCGGATCCCGCTCCAGCACCGCACCGGCAACGGCTACGTCTATCCGAGCGCCTTCCTGTCGGACGACAAGGCCGCCGAGGCGCTGATCGCCGCCGTCGAGGGCGAGCCGATCGCCGAGCCGCGCGTGCTCAAGTTCAAGGCGGGGCGGCGCGAGCGCAGCTGGGTCCACAACGTCGTCGGCGTCGGCCTCGCCTCCGGATTCCTCGAGCCGCTCGAATCGACGAGCATCTACCTGATCCAGGCCGCGATCACCTTGCTGCTCGAGCTGTTCCCCGACGGGCCGGACACGCCGCTGCTGCGCGACGAGTTCAACCGCCTGATCGACCTCGAATATGACCGCATCCGCGACTTCCTGATCCTCCATTACCACGCCACGGAGCGGACCGACTCCGACTTCTGGAACTATGTCCGCACGATGGACGTGCCGGACACGCTCAAGGAGAAGATGGAGCTGTTCCGTCGCCGCGGCCGGGTAATGAAATATCGGGAGGGCGTGTTCCTCGACGCGAGCTGGATCGCCGTCTACCTCGGTCAGCGCGTCATCCCCGAAGGCCACGACATGCGCGCCGACGCGCCGCCGGCCGACGCGCTGCTCAAGGCGATGGCGACGTTCCGCGCCGAGGTGCGCGCGACCGCCGAAGCGATGCCGGACCATCTCGGCCGCATCGCCAGCTACTGCCCGATGGCGGCGTGACCGTGACGGCGCCGCCCATCGGCCGCGTCCTCGTCGCCGGCGGCGGCATCGTCGGCTGGTCGGCCGCGGCGGCGCTGCGCAAGCGCATCCCGGCGCTGGCGGTGACGGTCGTGCCGCTGCCGCCGCCCGAGGACGCGCTGGCCGACCGGATCCAGTCCTGCCTGCCGCCGATCATCAACTTCCACGACGATCTTGGCCTCACCGAGGCCGACACCGTGGTCCGCGCCGGCAGCGGCTTCCGCCTCGGCACCGCGTTCGAAGGATGGACGATGGGCCGGTCCGCCTACGTTCATGCCTATGGCGAGCACGGCCGCCCGTTCGGCACCGCGTCGTTCCATCAGCATTGGGTGCGCGCCGCGCTTGCCGGCGAAGCGGAGGCTTTCAACGCCTACAGCCCCGCCGCCGCGCTCGCCCGCGCCGGGCGCTTCACGCATCCGGCCGGGCCACCGGGCACCCCGCTCGCCGGCTTCGCCTTCGGCCTGACGCTAACGCCGACCCGTTACCACCACCTCATGCGCGCCTTCGCCCTCCACCTCGGCTCGGTGGAGCGGGAGGGGGCGATCGCCCGCGTCCGCCTCGCCGGCGAAAGCGGCTGCATCGAAGCGGTGGAGATGGCGGACGGCACGGCGCTCGAAGCCGACCTTTTCGTCGACGCGACCGGACCGCGCGCGCTGCTCCGATCGGCGCTCGGGCTGCGCCTCGAAGACTGGGGTCGCTGGCTTCCCTGCGACCGCTTCACGATGGCCGAAGGCCCCGCCGATGCCGGCGAGCCGCCGCTTCTCGACACGGCGGCCGCGGAGCCGGCGGGCTGGCGATGGCGCTCGGCCTCGCCGCTCCTCGCCACCGAGGGACGCCTGTTCAGCGCCGCCCATGCCGGCGCGGCGGAGGGAGTCCCGCTCCGCCAGGGTCGGGTGGCGCAGCCGTGGCTGAAGAACTGCGTCGCGATCGGCGACGCCGCGGTGCGGGTCGAGCCGCTCGAATGGACCAACCTCCACCTCGCCCACAGCGGCATCGACCGGCTGGTCGCGATGATGCCGGCGCGCGACTTCAACCCGGTCGAATTGTGGGACTATAACCGCCAGGCGGCGACCGAGGCCGACCGGGTGCGCGACTTCCTCGCCCTTCACTACCTCGCGTCGGAGCGGCCGGACCCCTTCTGGCGAGAGGCCGCCGCCGCCGAGCCGCCGCCGTCGCTCGCCCACACCCTCGCCCTGTTCCGCGCCCGCGGCCGCCTCCCCTTCTATGAAGAGGAGACGTTCGGGCGCGACGCCTGGCTTGCCGTGCTGCTCGGCCAGGGGGTAATGCCGCGCGCGTCCGACCCGCTGATCGACGTCGTGCCGCCGCGCGACTCCGCGGCGGCGATGGCGGCGCTGCGCAGCGGGATCGCGGGGCTGGTGCCCGGCGTCCCCAGCCACGCCGCCACTCTTCAAACGCTTTCGAGGCAAGCCGCGCGATGAACGAACACACGATCCGGAACGTCGTCATCGTCGGCGGCGGCACCGCCGGCTGGATGGCCGCGGCCGCCTTCGCCCGCTTCCTCAACAACGGCGTCACCAAGGTGACCCTCGTCGAATCGGAGGAGATCGGCACCGTCGGCGTCGGCGAGGCGACGATCCCGCCGCTCATCACCTTCAACCGGATGCTCGGCATCAACGAGAACGAGTTCGTCGCGGCGACCCAGGGCTCGTTCAAGCTCGGCATCGAGTTCGTCAACTGGGGCGCGGTCGGCGAGCGTTATTTCCACCCGTTCGGGAGCCACGGCCACGACCTCGAGGGCGTCCACTTCCACCAGCTCTACCTGCGCGAGCGCAAGCGGCGGGTGATGGAGGACATCTCCGCCTGGTCGATGAGCGCCGTCGCCGCCGCCCACGGCCGCTACGCGCGGCCCGGGCCGGAGGCCGGCTTCCCGCTCAGCCAGCTCTTCTACGCCTTCCATTTCGACGCCGGTCTCTACGCCCGCTTCCTGCGCGCTTATGCCGAGCGGGGCGGGGTGCAGCGTGTCGAGGGGCGGATCACCGGCGTCAATCAGCGGGCGGAGGACGGCTTCGTCCAATCCGTGACCCTCGCCAGCGGCCAGACGATCGAGGGCGAGCTGTTCATCGACTGCTCGGGCTTTCGCGGCCTGCTCATCGAGGGCGCGCTGAACAGCGGCTACGAGGATTGGACCCACTGGCTTCCCGCCGACCGCGCCATCGCCCTTCCCACCACCTATCAGGGCCAGCCCGATCCCTTCACCCGCGCCACGGCCCACGCCAAGGGCTGGCAGTGGCGGATCCCGCTCCAGCACCGGATGGGCAACGGCATCGTCTATTCGAGCAAGTTCATGGACGACGACGAGGCGCTGGCGACGCTGCAGGCGAACCTCGAGGGCGAGCCGCTCGCCGAGCCGCGCAGGCTCGCCTTCACCACCGGCCGGCGCAAGCTGACGTGGAACGCCAATGTCGTCTCGATGGGGCTTGCGTCCGGCTTCATCGAGCCGCTGGAATCGACCAGCATCCATTTCGTCCAGTCGGGCATCGCCAAGCTGATCGCCCTGTTCCCCGACCGCCGCTTCAACCCGGTCGAGCGCGACGAATACAACCGGCAGATGCGCGACATGTTCGAGGATGTCCGCGATTTCATCATCCTCCACTACAACGCAACGCGGCGGGACGATTCCGACTTCTGGAGGTACTGCCGGACGATGACGATCCCGGACAGCCTCGCGCGGCGGGTCGCGCTGTGGAAGGCGAAGGGCCGGCTGTTCCGCGAAGGCTATGAGGTGTTCGCGACGACGAGCTGGGTGGCGGCGATGCTCGGGCAAGGGATCGTGCCCGACGATTACGAGCCCGCCGTCGACGCGCTCGACGAGGAGCGGGTGGCGCAGGCGCTCGAGCAGATGCGCACCGCCATCCTCGACGTCGCCGGGCGGCTGCCGACCCACGCCGAGTTCATCGCCCGCACCTGCGCCGCCCAGGGGCCGGCGCCCAAGCCGCCGCTGCCGGAGTTCGTGTTCTGAGAACGGACAATATCAGGAAGATCGTCGTCGTCGGCGGCGGCACCGCCGGCTGGATGGCGGCGGCCGCTCTGTCGACCGTGATCGGCACCCTCCCCGGGCTCGTCATCGAGCTGGTCGAATCGGACGAGATCGGCACCGTCGGCGTCGGCGAGGCGACGATCCCGCAGATCGTCCTGTTCAACAACCTGCTCGGCATCGACGAGGCCGATTTCGTCCGCGCCACCAACGCCACCTACAAGCTCGGCATCGAGTTTCGCGACTGGACCCGGATCGGCCACCGCTACATCCATCCGTTCGGCTTCTACGGCATCGACATGCTGGGGGTCGAATTCCACCACCATTGGCTGAAGGGCCGCGCCCTCGGCGACCGCGCGCCGCTCGACGCCTATTCGCTCGGCGCCGTCGCCGCGCTCGCCTCCAGGTTCGACCACCCGCGCGCCGACCAGCCCAACTCGCCGCTGTCGCGGATCGGCTATGCCTTCCAGTTCGACGCCAGCCTCTACGCCCGCTACCTGCGCGGTCTCTCCGAGGCGAAGGGCGTGGTGCGGACCGAAGGCCGCATCGTCGACGTCGTCCGGAACGGCGAGACCGGCTTCATCGAAGCCGTCACCCTGCAGAGCGGCGCCCGGGTCGAGGGCGACCTTTTCATCGACTGCTCGGGCTTTCGCGGCCTCCTCATCGAGCAGACGCTCGGCGCCGGCTTCGTGGATTGGTGCCAATGGCTGCCCTGCGATCGCGCCCTCGCCGTCCCCTGCGAGAGCTCCGGCGACCGCCAGCCCCTCACCCGTTCGACCGCCCGCCCCGCCGGCTGGCAATGGCGGATCCCGCTCCAGCACCGCACCGGCAACGGCTATGTCTATTCCTCCGAGCATCTCAGCGACGACGAAGCCGCCGCCACGCTCCTCGCCAACCTCGACGCGCCGGCTCTCGCCGATCCGCGCCCGCTGCGCTTCCGCGCCGGCCATCGCCGCCAGGCTTGGGTCAAGAACGTCGTCGCTTTGGGCCTCGCCGGCGGCTTCCTCGAGCCGCTCGAATCGACCTCGATCCACCTCGTCCAGTCGGGCCTCGCGCGTCTGCTCACCCTGTTTCCCACCCGCCGTTTCGACGAGGCCGAGATCGCGCGCTACAACGCGCTGACCGAGCGCGAATATGTCGATATCCGCGACTTCCTCGTCCTCCACTACAAGGCGACGGAGCGCGACGACACGCCGTTCTGGGACTATTGCCGCATCCTGCCGCCGCCCGACGGCCTCGCCGAGAAGCTCGCCATGTTCCGCCGCAACGGCCGCGTCTTCCGCGAGCATAACGAGCTGTTCACCGAGACGAGCTGGCTCTCGGTGATGGTCGGCCAGGGGATCGTCGCCGGCGGCTACCACCCGGCGGCCGACCTCCTCCCCGACGAGGAGACGTTGACGCGCCTCGCCCACATCCGCGACGTCGTCGCCAACACCGCCCGGCTGATGCCCGCCCAGGAGGAGTTCCTCCGCGCCCGCGGCAGCTTCTCCGGCGAGAGCCTGCGGGCGCCCCCGCGGACCGGCGCATGACGGCGCTTCCGGCGCCGCGGCCGATCGCCGAGCGCGGCCCGGTCGACCGCGCCGCCTTCGACG
The DNA here is from genome assembly GCA_019239415.1 of Alphaproteobacteria bacterium. GTDB lineage: Bacteria > Pseudomonadota > Alphaproteobacteria > Sphingomonadales > Sphingomonadaceae > Allosphingosinicella. The sequence goes on along the minus strand of JAFAZW010000088.1, from coordinate 3,952 downwards.
CCGAGATCCGGCCCGCCGGCCGGCCCGTGGTCCTGCGCGGCCAGGCCGCCGACTGGCCCGCCGTCGCCGCCGCCCGCGCCTCCGACGAGGAGTTCGTCGCTTACCTGAAGTCGTTCCGCCGCGACGACCGGCCCGTCGGCGCGATCGTCGGCCAGCCGGAGATCGCCGGCCGCTTCTTCTACACCGACGACATGAAGGCGCTGAACTTCACCCGCGGCACCTCGCCCCTCTTCCCCTTCCTCGACCGCCTGCTGCGCGACCGCGACCACGCCGCCCCCATCGCGATGGCGGTGCAGTCAGAGCCGGTCCCCGAGCTCCTCCCGGGCTTCGAGCGCGCCAACCCGCTCCCGCTCGTCGCCGCCGACGTGACGCCGCGCGCCTGGCTCGGCAACCGGGTCCGCGTCGCCGCCCATTACGACCTGATGGAGAATGTCGGCGTGGTCGTCGCCGGCCGCCGCCGCTTCACCCTCTTCCCTCCGGACCAGCTCCCCAACCTCTATCCCGGCCCCTTCGAGCTCACCCCGGCCGGCACCCCCGTCAGCCTCGTCGACCTCGCCGCGCCCGACCTCGCCCGCTTCCCCCGCTACGCCGCGGCCGCCGCCGAGGCCGAGACCGCCACGCTCGCGCCCGGCGACGCCCTCTACATCCCGTTCCACTGGTGGCACGCCGTCGACTCGCTCGCGCCCCTGAACCTGCTCGTCAACTACTGGTGGAACGACGCGACCCGCGCCGCCGACCCGGCGACCGCGCCGCGCGGCTACGACGCCCTGCTCCACGCCCTCCACGCCTTCAAGGGCCTCCCCGCCGACCAGAAGGCGGTGTGGCGGATGGTGTTCGACCATTATGTCTTCGACGCGAACGGCGACCCGGCCGGCCACCTCCCCGCGCATGCCCAGGGCATCCTCGCGCCGATGACCCCCGAGCAGCGCGCCCGCGTCACCGCGATGCTCCGCCGGCTCCTCGCCCGCTCCTGAATGGGGAGACGTATTTTCTCCTGAATGGGGACACGTACTTTTTCGTGAAAAAGTACGTGTCCCCTTTTCTCAAGGCTGCGGCGCCGCCAGTCCCTGGGTCATCGTCCGCCCGATCTCGGCGCGCTGGCGGCCCGTCGAATGCTGGAAGCCGCTTCCGTACAGCCCCTTCAGGAAGCCGGCGTCCCACCGGGTGAGCGTCACCGGCACCTCGGCCCCCTCGCGCGCCTCGAGCGCGGCGAGGATGGTCGGCGGCGAGCCGGCCGGCAGCCGCTTCGGGTCGAGCCGGGCGAGCAGCCGCATCGCCGCATAATCGGCGACCTGGGTGGCGGTCAGCCCCTCCAGCGCCTTGAGCTCGACGACCAGCACCGCCGCGTCATAGCCCCGCGGGTTCCCCCGCGCCCGGTTCACCGCCTCCCACGCCTCGGACGGCGAGCCCGAGAAGATGTCGTTGTAGCGCTGGGGCTTGTCCTTCCGGTCGACCGCGCCGGCGATCTGCCACGCCGCCGCCCGCTCCGGGCCGAAGGCGAGCCGCCGGAGCTCACGCGGCTCGACGAAGCCGAACACCTGCGGCCGCCGCTTGGCGAGCAGCTCCATGAACGCGCGCTTGTTCTGGGTGACGACGACGAAGGCATTGGGCGCGCACCCTTCCGGCGCCGCCTTCAGCCCGACCGCGCGCGCGACCTGCCGCAGGCGCGCCGCCACCGCCGCATTCTGCTCGGGCAGCAGGCCGGCCGCGGCGGGGCAGACCTGATCGACGAACCGCGGGATCGCCCCGCCCTCGGCCGGCGTCAGCGCCGCGACGAAGTCGGCCACCTGCTGCGCCTGGTCACGGCGGCCGGTGACGACGATGTCGGGGTTGGCGGGGGACGGGGCCGGCGCGGGCGCGGCGGCCGGAGCCGAAGCGGCAGGCGCGGCTACCGGCGCGGCCGGAACGGCCCCCGCCGCCGCCGCCGCGCCGAGCAAGCTGACGCCGCCGATCGCGGCCCGGACGACTGAACGCATCTTAGCTCTCCCCACTGACTGCCTCCCCGACTCTCCGCTTACTCTCGCAGCCCCGCGTCCCACCCACAAGTCCCTATGGCAACACGCTATTCCGGCGCTTCGCGCCCGTCGCGAAGCCGTCCCCGCCCCGCCCGGGGCCGGCCGAAACCGGGCGAGGGAAAGCTTCGAAGTTTCGAACTTTCGTGAAAAATAAAAATCCTTCCGATCCAACCCCCACCCATCAATCGCTGCTCCCGATCGCTCCCGCGGTCCGAGCGGCCGCGTCAAGTCCCGAGTCGCGCCCCTCTCCCGCTGTGCCGAAGCCGGCCGGACGGTGTTCCATGATGGGAACATAGCATAAACGGGCGCGAGAAGCCAGCATTATCGGGTCACCGGGGAGGCGCGGATCCGCGGACTCGAACGCCCGTCCGCCGTCGAGTCACTATGGGGTGCATGCCGGGCGCTGCCGGGCGCGTGCCAGATCGTGACCGGGCGCATGCCGGCTCGTTGCCGGCCGCTTGCCCGGAAAGCGCCTCCCGGAATCCGCCCTTTGCTCTGGGGGGACCCTGTTCTTGATCGGCGGGAGCCGGGCCGTTCACCCTCCGGAGCCGGGTATGGCCGCATCGGAATGGCGGCCGATCTTCCGGGCACCGAGGCACTGTCGGAGCAAACTTGACCCGGCCTTCAACTTCCAGGGACGGTGAGAAGGACCCGGCCGTGGAGGCTCCTTTCGAGCTGCCGAAAAACGGAGGAACAAGCGATTGGCGTCGCTCCCATTCATGCTAGTCTCGACGACGAAGCAGGGGGGCAAGAGTGACGCGCGGAGTGTTTCTGCATCGGGAGGATTCCCGCTACGACGACCACCCGGAGGAGCGTTATCAATTCCCCTCCATCTATCTGAGCCGCGCGTCGCGGTTCGTCGGCGACTGGATCATCTACTACGAGCCGCGGCGCGGCCCGACCGGCAAGGGCTATTTCGCCACGGCGAAGGTGGAGCGGATCGTTCCCGACCCCACGGCCACCGGGATGTACCTCGCGCTGATCGAGCCCGGCAGCTACCTCCCGTTCGAACGCCCTGTCGCCTTCTCTGATGCCGACGGACCAATCGAGCGCGGCGTGCTCAACGAGCAGGGCCGCATCTCCGGACGGGCACAGGCGGCGGTGCGGCCGCTCTCGGTTGCCGACTTCAACCGCATCATCGCCCGCGGAATTCCCGACGAGGATGATCTCCTGCCGCGCATTGGAGAAGCGCCCGCGCCGCCCGCCAGCACCGTGCGCGAGGAGCAAGCGCCCTTCCTGGCGGATGGCGAGCGCGAGCGCGTCGGCTATTACAGCTCGCGGATCGTGCGGGACCGGGTGTTCCGGCGCATCGTCCTCGAAGCCTACGACTGCCGCTGCGCGATCACCGGCCTCAAGTTCATCAACGGCGGCGGCCGCGCCGAGGTGCAGGCGGCGCATATCAAGCCGGTGGAAGCGAGCGGGCCGGACATCATCACGAACGGGATCGCACTTTCCGGCACGGCGCACTGGATGTTCGATCGAGGCTTGATCAGCCTGTCGGACGAACTGGAGGTGCTGGTGTCGCGGCAGGTCAACGACGTCGAGAGCGTCTGGGCGATCGTGAACAAATCGCGCAAGGCGTCGCCTCCCGCGGACGCTGCGCACCGCCCCCACCCGCGGTACCTGGCGTGGCATCGGGATCATTGCTTCAAGCGGTGACCGAACGGTTTGAGAATAAGCGGCGTACGGCTTGAACGGCGCCGTCTCGCGGATCGCCGACCGGCTCCTTCAGAGCGGCCAGGGGGGAAACCAGGCGTTGGTACACGCTGGCCTTCAATGTCTGCTATGGCTCGCGGATTCAGTTGATCGTCGCAACACTTTACCTTGGATGAGGTGAGGTGAGCGATGGGAAGACGGGTACGGAAGATAGGCCCTGCCGAGAGTGCGGAGATCTGGGATCGCTGGCAGCGTGGTGAGGGTCTGAAGCTGATCGGCCG